>JAIBAY010000002.1:0-600000 GCA_019694975.1 Chitinophagales bacterium | reverse complement strand
ATAATGTTTTTTCCGTAATGCAACTATTCTTTCTATTTTTAAGTCAATAAATAACCATTGATGCGACTCTGGGGTAAACATAAAGTCAGCGAGCAGCAACTGATTGATGGTTGTGTCAGGGGAGACCGAAAAATGCAGGAGGTATTTTACAAAGTATTTGCTCCCCGCATGTTTCCGATCTGCCTTCGGTATGCCGGTGACTATTACCAGGCTGAGGATATGCTGCAGGAAGGTTTTATCAGGGCCTATTCCAATCTGCATAAATTCAGGAATGAAGGATCATTCGAAGGCTGGATGAAACGGATTTTCGTGAATACGGCTATTGAGGGATACCGGAAAAATCAATCTGTGAGAAACATGATGGAAGTGGAAGATATGAAGAACGATCTTGTGCAGCAGGATGATTTTCATCATTTGTCGGCCAATGATCTGATCAACATGGTACAACGGCTGTCACCGGGTTACCGTACTGTTTTCAACCTCTACGCCATTGAAGGTTATTCACACCAGGAGATTGCCGAGATGCTTTCCATTAATATCGGAACCTCCAAATCGCAACTGGCCAGGGCAAGATATCTTCTGCAAAAAATGGTTTTAAATTCTCAAAGAATACAAAAATATGCCGCTGTCTTCTGATAGACATATTGTTGATGAACAGTTCAGCAGGAAGTTGCGTCATTTTAAGGCACAGCCGTCGGGCAGGGTATGGAACCGGCTTTCCGGCAGCCTTCAACTCGAAAGGCATGTCAATCCTGCGGCCAGGCGCGGCTTGCTGTTTGCATTGTTGTTACTGCTTGGTTTCGGTACCTACTGGCTTACCTCTACGCTGCAGCCGGGTAATAATGACAAGGCCGGAAAACAGCTGAAGGTAACTAAAGGTGCATTACCTGAAAAATCTCTTTCTTCAAAACATACATTGGCAGCTGCAACTATTCTGCAAAATAAAAATGTTGCTGATTTGGGATCTGGAACAGTCAATCTGCCATTGCATAGTGAGGCATTTAGTTTCACGAATGATCCAGATAATTTAACTGATGAATCATACGGTATGCAGACTGCTTCTTTCCCTGCACTCAGCAATGATTCACAGGTACCCTTTGGCTGGCAGGCGGAAAATGAACAGATGGAGCCGCTGCATTTACAATTTGCGGAGATTTCAAGACCGTCTGCTGTCTTTGCAAAAGGAATCAATGATAATCAGCAGGTTTATCCGGCTGCAGCGAAAAATCCTGATTTTTATATAGCTGATGCAAAAGGATTCTATGCCGGATTCGGACAAACATTCAACACCACATTTATTGCAGACAGCAAAGCATATCATGATGAAAATCTGCGATTCTCACCTACGTTCGGCATTGCACTGATGATTCAGGGCGGATACAATTTCAATAATAAGTGGGGACTGGAAGGTGCGTGGATCATTCATTCGCAGGAAGGGCAGCGTTATAAATACCTTCCCACTAATAACCGGACCACAAGCCTGGAATATATACAGAAACATATTTCATTCAACTACATGCAATTCCCATTGCTGTTTCGCCACAAGCTGCAAGGCTGGTCAGGCATAACGGAATCACCCTTCTTTGTCAATTATTCATTGGGTGTTCAGTATGGCAGGCTTGTTTCCTACAGTGTTGATGAAAGCAAAGAGAGAGTATCGAATCAGCAGCTTTTCCGCAAGAATGAATATGCATTGGTGGCGGCGCTGGATTATGATTTTATCAGCCGGAAGTCATCCTTTGTTACCGTTGGTATCCGCACTTCCATTGGTTCTAACCTGTTCGTAAAAGACACGCCGGAAAATCTGGAGTTTGATGATCCGCACAACTTCCTGCTTGGTGTGCATGCTGCTATCAATTTCTCGCTTAAAAGAAATATGCAGGTCGCCGGTCAATAGTCAAAAGACAGCGGAATTAAATACACCATCACCGGCAATCATCCTCCTGCTGCCAGGAAATCATTCAATGCATCATGATACGTTTCAAACTGATGCAGATTCTTATGCTTTCCATTTTCAATCTCCACAAAACGGTCACCGGGTTTCAGGTATTGCTTCAGTTTTTTTCCTGAATGGATAGAAACTGTTTCATCTTTATTACCATGCAGGATAAGAATGGGAACCTTCACTGACTGCAAAAAAAGATCGGTCCGGAAGCCAAAGGAGAGATAATTTCCATCAGGGAGCAACATGCCAAACCGCCTGCCGATGTCATACATGTTGGCAAACGGTGTTTCCAGAATGAGCTGATGGCATTGCTGACGGGCAGCAAGGCAGGCGGCGGCTGTTGTGCCGAGTGACCGGCCATAGATCAATATCTTGTTTTCATCAAAATATTGCCTTGCAACAGCAAACCACAGTTCCGTATCGGCATAAAAATTTTGTTCAGTCAGCCTGCCGCCACTCTTACCGAAGCTCCTGTAATCCGGCAACAGTACGCTGAAACCGAGGTCGGTAAATTTTTTTGTGAACGGGAGATAGTTGTCAAGGTTTTTCCAGTTGCCGTGAAAGTAGATGACGATGCCCTTTGTTGCTTGTGGCTGCAGTAAAACGCCGTTCAGGCGTGTATGGTCATTTGCTTCGATATTAATTTCTCGGAAAGCGGTTGCAGCATTAAATACATAGGAATCCGTTAGCTTTTGCGGCCGGAAAATAAAGTAGCGTTGAAACACGATGAATGCAAGGCAATATAAAATATAGAGAGCAATGCAGCTTACGATTATCCAAATCATGCGCACGGTTATTTAGTACAATAAGATGTCGCGCAAAAATGCATGATATTGCGGAAATGAAGGCAGGTTGTTATGCTTGCCTCCTTCAATCCTGATAAGCGTGATTCGTTTTGGTGCAATGGCTGCCAGCTTCTCGCTGCTGCTGATGGGAATCAGTTTGTCTTTTGTACCATGCAGGATGTAAGTATGGCACTTCACATATTCCATCCACAGGTCCGCCCTGATCGGATATTTCAGCAGGAAGGGCATCGGCAGGAAAGGCAGGTAACGGCTGGAGATATGCTGAAAGCTGTAATATGGCGCATCAAGGATACAGAAACGGGGCATATTCAGGCTGGCAACACGTACGGCAAAACCGCTGCCGATGCTTCTTCCATACACGATAATCTGATCTTCCCGGTATTTTTTCTTCATTTCCTCATACACAAATTGCGCATCTTTAAGCATCACATCCTCTGATCGTTTTCCGGTGCTTTTTCCGAAGCCGCGATAGTCGATCATGATCAGATCATACTGATACCTCGTAAAGTCTTTTGAATATTTAGCCCAGCCTTTGATGCTCCTGGTGTTGCCATGGAAATAGAGGATGATACCTTTCGGGTTTTCCACTGCAAAGTGCAGCGCATTGATCCGGACATTGCGTTCAACATCAAAAAACAGTTCCGTGAAAGGCCGGTCATATTGAAACCGGAAATCCTGCGGAAGCTTTTCAGGATGAAAAATAAAACGCTCCTGTACAAGATAGATGATGACACATACTGCCAGCCATGCCAGCCCGATGTAAAGAAGGATGTTCATTCACTGCGGATTCGATTTCCAAGATATTGTTTCCTGAAGATTTGGAAGGGAAAATCAATTTCGCCATGAATTCACCAGCCAATAGGTTTAATGGTGAGATTGACCTGTGATCTTTTGACTGACATAACGGACGTCTGTTGCCGTAATATCCATGGTAAATCAGAGCAGGTTAATTTTCAACTAGTATCTTTTTTGTTTGTATAAAATCACCTGCGCTCAGCTGCACCATATATAAACCATCCGGAAAATCAGAGATGTTCAATATCATTTCAGCTGAATAAAGAGCTGATGATCTATACATGATTTTTCCGGTAATGCCGGTGATGGTGACATCAACATTTTTTACTTTTCCGTACCATGCAATGATCAAAAAACCGGATGAAGGATTTGGATATACAAACCATTCTTCCGGGTACACTGACGCTTCATTATGTATGTCACTGGTATTATCGTTATTGTACCTGGCGATAAAAATGAGCTCTTTGCCGGGGAAGTCGCCGGTCAGCGCAAGTAAAGTAATCTTGTCAGCAGGTTTCATACAGATATCAT
The DNA here is from genome assembly GCA_019694975.1 of Chitinophagales bacterium. Classification (NCBI taxonomy): domain Bacteria; kingdom Pseudomonadati; phylum Bacteroidota; class Chitinophagia; order Chitinophagales; species Chitinophagales bacterium. Next base: position 595,923 of record JAIBAY010000002.1, on the reverse strand, counting down.
ACAAAGTATTTGCATACAGGCAATTGACGTCAACCAATGTTCTTCCCATGGAGCCGAAACCAGGATCAGGGAATCCCTGCGCCGTGAACCGGGTAAGCGTGGTAAAATATTCCTGCGTTGACATATCATATTCCCTGGTGAATGCAACAATCTTGTTGTCAGGCTGTAATTGCATCGCATAGATACCCGGCCCTGCATATCCGTGCATAGACTCTATAATGCCGTTATCCGCAAAGGAACTGTCTGCAAAACCTGATGGAGTCAACTGCCTGATGGTATAAAAGTAGCCTCCTCCAAAGACGTCGCCATCATTACAGGCAACAACAATAGTACCATCGGTTTTTAGACCAATATAATTGCCATGAGCATTATAGCTGTTGCTATGGGATTCAATGAATTTTCCATGCTTCGCAAAGGTGGAGTCCATCATTCCGTTGTGCTGATACCTGAGCAGGCACATTTGGCCGACAACGTTTATTCCCGGACCATTGAGAGCAATTTGCAGGATTTTTCCATCAGGCTGAACCAGGAGCGAGCTGCCGTAGTCCTGGTCAAAACCTCTGTGTATAAGATCAGTAATTACTACACTGTTTGTTCCAAAGGAGGAATCCGGAGTTCCGTTTTCCTGTAACCGTATTAAAACAACATCAGTATTGCCATATCCGAATGCATTAAATCCTGAATTTCCGGATATCAGAATCAGGCTGTCGTTTTGCAGTGCCAGGTCATTCACCATTTCCGTTTCTCCCAAATCTATGGCAGTTTGCCCGTGCAATCCGAAAGATGAATCAAGATTACCGTTGGGAAGGAAACGGGTAATGCAAAAATCGTAATAGTTGAGTGGTAATGTGTCAGGGATATGTTTAATATAACCGCCAACCAGTATGCGATTATTACCATCCAATTTCATGCAATTAACACCACAGTTAACCGGTGAGCAATAAGCAGTACTGCCCTGCAGCCCGAACGAGGAATCAATGAGACCGTCAATAGTATGTCGCATCAGTAAAAAACCGGAATTGTCATTAAAATTTGAAACAGAAATAATGTTTTCCTGGTCATCAAATGCACAATATGTATCATTGAACGGAGCAAAATTTGTCGTGCAATACACCACTCCGTTTGTACCGAATGTGGAGTCTATAGTACCTGCCTCCTGTGCATAATTGCTGCCGGTGGAAAGGCCGGCAAGCAAGATGATGATGCCTGTCACCATCCACCTGATGTCGGTTGCATGTTGCATGGCCCGGATATTTTATTTCGTGTATTGGAATGCAGTATTTCGGATAGGTAAATCATTTTTGTATCAGAACTCTCTTTGTATCCTTAAAATTCTCTGTTTGTACGCTTACCATATACATGCCATCTGCAAAATCACGGGTATTGATCGTTAACTGTTGCGCATTGATGTTCTTGACAACATAAACCTGGTTACCGGTTATGCCGGTTATGGTGACGGTAATTGTGTGGCCGTGAAATTGCGGGCAGCTGATGAATAATAAATCATTGGCCGGATTGGGATATAAGTTCCAGCATGACCCGGTCATATTATCTGCAATGCCTGATGAAACTGAATATATTTTGATATCATCCAGGTAAATACCTTTAAGTTTGTTAGTCACCGTAAAACTTCCCCAATCAAAACCGATCTGAATTAAACCAGCAAGACTATCCGGGATATCCATGGTTATTGTTTTCCATTGACTGCTGTCCGGAATAAAAGGGGTATTAATAAAAGCTGTTCGTAAAGAATCAGGCAAGATGGCATCGCCGGGTTGCAGTGGTCCGCAATCAGCATTAGTTGGATCTCCAACTACATCACCTTTGCTATATGCGCATGGTCGCTTCCAGGTAACACGTAATCCACCGGCAATTATTCCTGACGAGCTTAAACCACAGGCTACCTTGAACTCAAGTTTCCGCCCTGTTCCTGTAATCTGGTTCAGATCAAATGAATGTGTGAAAAATGTACTGAAGTACCGTAAGCTGCTGTCTAACCGTATGGAGTTATTTCCTGAATAGGCAGCGAGATTGGTTACCGACCATTTTTTACCGGCCAGCTGCCATTGCGGAATCTGTTGATTGAAAACCGGTTCTTCAAAGGATTCAGTCATGGAATTATTACTGAAAGCGTAAGTCACTTCTGCAGGAGCTATCCACACCGGTTTCTCCATGGTATCAGATCCAAGAGTATTCGTCACAATCAGTCTTACGAGATGCGATCCGCTTTCGGGAAATATAATGGTGGGAAAACTATCGGTGGAAGTTGCCGGTATGCCCCCTGTGAATTGCCACTGAAAATTTGTTGGGCTCCAGGATGCCGCTTCATTAAAATAGACAGGCGTTCCCGCGCATAACCATGCCGCATCATTACCATAACCAAAGTCAGCTATCGGAGGATGGGTACAAGAGGGATAAACTGCATCAACGCCTGTTGCTGCAAGATTCGACGGTTTCCACAGTGATGTACGCCATTCATTATTTTCCAGGCAGATGCGCATGCGATCAGACTGACCTTGCGAAAGCATATTTCTGCACCCATAATCCATGAGATTATTGAACATATCCCCGTTGGGACCATTGTTGCAGCTGATTTGCGGAAAAACCGCGCAACCATCACTGGCATCGTCCTGTAACGGAGTATCTTCAACATCGTCATCATCACCACAGCCGGAAGCTAAGCCCCATGTATGTTTTAATCCTAAATCATGCCCTATTTCATGAGCGAGCAAATGATCCGGCATGCCGGTAGGCGCTCCATTCATCCAGGCGCCGAAACGCTCGTAAAGAACCATTGTTGCATCATATTGTTCCGGAAGATTCTGATCACTGTCAACCGGTGCCTGGTAACTTATACCGGAGTATAAGGGGCTGCTTTGATAGTCAATCCACTTCGCGATATAGATGTTGATATACCGGGTATGATCCCAGGAGAAACTCGGTTGCATTTGAAGAAAATTATTGAAGGCACCTGTTAATGGGGTATAGATTCTTTCAATACCTTCCGTGCAGTTGCCTTGCGGGTCCAAACGCGCCAGCCGGAATTCAATTTTTGGATTGCCACGCAGTAAATGGAATGGTTCCGGTATACCGGAGGTGTCAGGGTTTAGCCGGTTAAAGTCATTATTGAGGAATTGCAATGCACGAAGAACCTGACTATTTGAAATGTTTTCTGCTCCTCCCTGGGTGAGTATGTGAAACACGACAGGTATGATAACGACCGAATCACCATTTAAAATAGTATCCGGGTTTATGACTGGAACTGGAGCAGGCTGAACAGTTCCGCAAATATTTTTACCGGTCCAATTGGTGATCTGCGCTTTTGCATTTTGACTTAATGCCGTAAGCAGGAACAGTAGCATTACTGCTAAAATGGAAAGCAACTTCTCACGCTGGCAAAGCAAAGTGTAAGGTTTGTTTATATGGAAATTCGTTTTCATAACAATGATGGTTTTCATAATACAAATTTGAACCCTTAATTGCCTGATATAAAATGATCTATATCATGAATGGATTTTTTCATTCAGTATTCATATAAGCGATTAGCGGCAACTCTTTAAAATAAGGGACTACTGTATGGATATGCAGGAGATTGTTCTACCATGAGAAGTCTAAGGCTACTGTGCCACTAATCATGGATGCCGTTATGGCAAAGTAACATACCTTGATAAATAAGAGCAGTAAACAATGAAAGCGGTCATCTAAAGTCAGCAACGAGCATGAGCACTGAAACAATAAGTACATTGATTATATCAATAAGCTGGCAGCTTTACTTTACCGCTTAAGTATCTTAATGGCCAGATTTCTGCCATGCCCTTGCATGATAGCGAGATTTATCCAGCTGAGTGCCAGTTTTTCAAGCAGTTCCACCTTATCATCTCCGCCAAAGTCGTAGCAGTTTGCAAAGCCCATATCGGTGCAAAGCTGTTGAACTGCCTGCTTGGCGTTTTTATCGTTGCCGGCACAAAACATATCAATGCCTTCACCATGATAAATGGGATTAAGCATGTTTTCAAAACCGGTAGTGTTAAAACATTTTACGACAGCAGATGAATTGGTCATCGCCCTGATCGCATGGAAAACGGTAGCATAACCTTCCGGTTTGCTGCGTATGGAATTGGTGGCATCCACAATTATTTTTCCGGTGGTATCACCTAGCAGGGGAATGATGCTGGGCACGCTGTCAGGCGGAGTGGTGATGATGATCACTTCACATTGTTTCGCGGCATTGGTAACGGAAGAAAAGCGGTCTTCGCCAATGATAGTGGCAAGTTTAACTGATCTTTCACTGAACGGAAGCTTTGCTCCAATTAAAACGGTGTGCTTAGCTTTGATGAGCGATTGCGCCAACGCACTGCCTACATTTCCACTGCCGATGATTGCAATTTTCATAAAAAAGACGTTTTAAAAAGTTATTCTGCATATAGAAAAATGGCACCATCATTCATGCCGTCATTCATCTTTCCTTTAAAAGTTTCATCCATCAGCACTTTATACTTCGATGATAATTTTTTCTCCCTCAGATACCTTGCTGTTATTTCTACAGAACCATCCATCTTGATTTTTATTTTAACGTAGTTGAAAACATACCCATAGCGGGGATGATTAATCAATACCGTTTCTGAGGTGGTTACGAATGACGGAACTTTGCCGTGGAACATGCTGCTGTCAAAATATTCGTAGGTATTGAGTTTCAGCCCGCCTATTGCATTGGGTGATTTTTCCTCTTTCACTCCTTTGGAATACAAATCACACTTGCCGTAATAAATAACAGCACTGACTTCCTTTCCGGATTGAAGCGCATTCATCAGGTGCTGAAAATCGTAAAGCGGTGTTTGCGTCATGGCCAGACACGGAAAAAACAGCAGCAAACAGGCAATGATTGTATTTCTCATATTAAATCAGTCTGTTTTTATTTGATTGGAAATCGGGTATAAAGACAGCAGTAACAGTAGCAGCAACCTGCATATTTACGCGATCGTTTATTTCAGTTTTGTTGTTGAATGGTTCGCTGAAGTTTGGTAACATCAAAATTCTTTTCGTGCAGGCGATTCAGGATTTGCGCGTAGAGAGCTTCATCCATTGCCGGTGTTCGTGATAGTATCCACAGATACTTCTGGTTTGGGTGGCTGACCACCGCATAACTGTAGTCCTCAGCCAGTTCAATGATCCAGTACTTGGCAGTGAAGGGCCAGAAGAACTGCACTTTCAGTTTTGCATTGCCTGAATTTTTCTCAACGAAAGCTTTCCCCTTAATATAGGATTGCTTTCCGTTGATGCTATTGAGATTGCAGCGATTTTCCACTATTACATATCCCTTGCTGCTCAACGTATAGACTGCCGTTGTGCAATAACAACCTTTCTGAAACCGCTGTGGATACGATGCAATCTCGTACCATTTGCCGGCATATTTATCCAGGTCAACGTACAGTACTGTTTGAAGGGCCTGCGCATTCATTTTTATTGAATTGATCAGCAAAAATGCAGAAAATAAGAACAGAAAAATTGCCCGCATGGATCAGGTTGTTGCATTTACTATGAGGAAATACAGCGGCATTCCGATAGTTATGTTGAAGGGAAAGGTAACACCCAATGCCATCGGCACATACAAGCCAGGATCAGCTTTGGGCGCAGCCAGTCGCATGGCGGCAGGCACTGCGATATATGATGCGCTTGCAGCCAGTATGGCGAAGATAAAACGGTTGCCGGCATCGGCTGTAATGTATTGGCTGATGAATGCCACCACGCAACCGTTGATGGCGGGAACAAGTATGGCGAAGATGGAAACAAACCAGCCGTATTGTACGAATGCAGAAAACCGTTTGGCTGTTACCATGCCCATCTCTAACAGGAATATGGCCAGGAAGCCCTTAAAGATGTCTGTGGTAAATGGTTTGATGCCTTCAGCTTGCTTTGTGTCAGCGATTAAGCCAATAATCAGGCTGCCAAGAATCATCAGCACACTTCCATTGGTAAAGGAATGATGTATAATGGATTTCATATCTATTTTCTCGCCTGCTGTTCTTTCCTTGTCAAACTGCAGCATCAGAATAACGCCCACAATAATGGCGGGTGATTCCATTAATGCCATCACTGCGACCATGTGCCCGCCGGATACAATATTTTGTCCTTCCAAGAAAGCTATGGCTGCCACAAAGGTTACAGCACTCACAGAGCCATACGCAGCAGCCACCGCGCCGGCGTCGCTGATGCTGAGTTTTCTTTTTAGGATGGAAAACGTGTACAGCGGGATGAGTGATGCAATGGCCAGTCCGAACGCAAGTGAGTAGAGTATTTCATCGGTAAAACCGCTGTGTGCAAGTTCCTGCCCGCCCTTGAAACCGATAGAAAATAATAAGTAAAGGGAAATGAATTTGCTGCTGCTGGCCGGTATTTCCAGATCACTTTTTAATCTGGCGGCTGCAATACCCAACACAAAAAACAATAGGGTAGGATTGGTTAAGTTGCTGAGTAAAATCTGAAATTCCATGCGTGCAGCTACTTTACAGGGTTAGCGATTGGGTTTTTTATCAAGACTGAAAACAAAATGCGTATGGCCAAAATGATAGTGATGATTTTTAGGGAATAAGTCACCGGTATTCTGCAGAAATCAGCCCGCAGCATCTGAAAGCAACAACAACCCTAACAGCGGAAGGCCCGCACTATAAACCGCGAAAAAGTGTATCATGACTGAAAGCACATTGAAAAACGGACCCAACCCTATGAATTTTCCATTGTTTCATACGGCGTACCGGGATCAAATCAGATAGCGAGGCGTTTTTCGCAATAACCAATTTCCACCTTTACGCTGACAGTCATGCACAAATCACTGTTGCCAATGAGGCATTCCATGTTCTTTTTTTGAGCGACTTTTTTCAATGTTTCGGTTGGTTAATAAAATTCTACGACTCCTGTTTTCAAATCATACATGGCTCCGGCGATTACTATTTCACCTTTAGCTTCCATCTCGCTGAGAATGTCGCTTTTATCTCTTATTTCTTTGATGGCGAGCAGCACATTTTCCCTGGCCACGGCCTCCACGAAGGCATCGTTTTTCGAGTTGCGTTCACCTTCAATATTCTTTACTGCATCAACGGCAGGGGTGATTTCATTGATTACGCTGGAAAGATTACCCAGTTGCACATGGTCGCAGGCACCTTTAACCGCGCCGCATTTGCTATGGCCTACCACCAGAATTAATTTGGCCCCTGCCACTTTGCAGGCAAATTCCATACTGCCCAGTATATCGGTATTTACAAAGTTGCCGGCAATCCGGGCATTAAAAACATCGCCGATGTTCTGATCAAATATTATTTCAGATGGAGTGCGGGAATCAATGCAGCTCAGTATAATCGCCGCGGGATATTGCCCGCCTGAGGTTTGATGCATGGCGTCGCGGTAGTTATGCTGAAGGCTTTTTCCCGCTGCAAATCGTTTATTCCCGTCTTTCAGTTTCTGCAGCACCTGGAGGGGAGTCATATCCTGCTGCAGTTCTTTTGTCATCAGCAGTTCAGGTTCATTTTTTACACCTCCTTTTTTACTGTGGGGTTGAGTTTGCGCGAAAACCGAAGTGCTCAATACAATCGTTAACGCAAGGGCAGTTACAATGACTTTTAAGTTCATTTTAAGGGTTTGTTTTTATTTATGAACGCAAAAGTAACAAGCTCGCAGATAAGTATTTATTTAACTTTACAATGGAAAGCATAAATTATATTTATGAACTACACGCTCAATCAATTGCGTATTTATCTGAAAGTGGTACAGGCAAATAGCGTTACCAAAGCTGCAGAAGCATTGCATCTTACCCAACCTGCCGTATCCATTCAGTTGAAAAACTTTCAGCAACAGTTTGACATTCCGCTGATCGAAGTGATCAACAAGCGGATTTTTGTGACTGAATTCGGAAAAGAAATAGCGCAGGCGGCTGAAATCATCCTTTCGGAAGTACATGCCATTAATTATAAAATGCAAGCGCACCGGGGAAATGTAACGGGCAAGCTGAAAATATCTGTCGTGTCCACCGGAAAGTATGTGGCGCCGTATTTCCTGGCTGATTTTATTAAACAGAATGGCGGAGTGGAGCTGCAGATGGATGTGACCAATAAGAATAAGGTAATAGACAGTTTGGAAAGGAATGAAGTGGATTTCTCCCTGGTAAGCGTATTACCGGAACATTTGCGGATTGATAAGGTAGAACTTATGCAAAATAAACTCTTTGTGGTCGGCAACAACGACAGGAGGTTTGATCGTAAACAATACGACAAAACAATTTTTGAAACCATACCGTTAATATACCGGGAGCAAGGTTCCGGCACAAGGCATGTGATGGAAAAATGCATTTATAAGAATAATCTGCCGGTGCAAAAGAAAATGGAGCTGACGAGTAACGAAGCGGTCAAGCAGGCTGTCATTGCAGGACTCGGTTACAGCATCATGCCGCTGATTGGCATTAAGAACGAATTGGAGAATCATCAGTTGCAGATAATTCCGGTCAGAGGATTTCCGATAAAATCTACCTGGTCTTTGATTTGGAGGAAAGGGAAGAAGCTGTCAACCGCAGCAGCTGCTTATTTAAGTCATCTTAAAAAGGAAAAGCAGCATATTATCAGAGATAAGTTTGAGTGGTTTGAGAAATACTGACAGCGCGCATGAATAACAAAGCGTGTTATGAATGGGCGCTTATCCGGTATTTGTTTTGTGTACGGCAAAATGGCCTGAAACACGTTCGGTATCGGCAACCCTGCAATTATTATTCAATGCGGTTGGTTTTAAGTTGCAACCCTGAAGAAATGATGGTCAGGTCATATCGGTGCGTTTGCGGATTCAGTGTAAATACATAGCCGTCTTTTGACTCCGGGCTGATAAAGAAGGTGGTTTCACTTTCGGGAAAGAGTTCCGTTTTTTCACCACTTGCATCAACATCAAATAATTTATCGCCGATTAACTGAATCGTTATTATTTGCGTTATATCGGCCTCCAGCGCAAATCTGCCGGTATAGTTTTTTAGTGTTTCAGCGGACAGTTGAATGGCGGTCCGATTGATTTTATGGGGAACCTCGTATGGTTTATCGGCAAGTATGTTGAGGACGTCAGCGGTCGCTTCCTGAATGGGAATGTCGGTATAGTTTGACAGAAAGATGAAGGTTACGCCTGTTTTCAGATTCATGTAAAAATAGGCCCTGTATCCGGGCCTGCCGCCTGCCTGAATAAGCGTGCTGTCTTGCCCGAATAGTTCAGTCATGAGTGGAGCTGGCAGGACTTTGCCGGAGACCATTTGCCGGCTAAAACTATACAAATCACCAATGGTGGAAAGGTAATTGCCTGTTTCAAACTGGTTGATGGACTTGAAAGGCGCAGCAATGATTCTTCCATCCTCATGATCAAATCCGAAGGCAAATCCGGGAATCCGCTTTGTTGCGTTGAACTCCGAGGTGTGTTTCAATTTCATTCTATTGAAAACTTCCTGTTGCATAAAGGCAAAATAGCCGATGCCTGAAGTCTGATCAATGATGTAGTGCAACAGGAAGTAGCCAACATTGGAATAGAGTGTCTCCGTTCCGGGTTCAAATTGCAGCTTCTCCAGTTTTGCCAATGCAACGATTTGTGTAAGGGATAAGCTATCGTAGTCCTGGAAATTTGTGAGTTCTCTCGGCAAGCCGGATTGGTGAAGCATTAACTGTTCCACCGTAATTTTTTCCCCGTTTGGAAAATCGGGGATGAACCGGCTTAGATGGTCCGTCAGCTGAATTTTATGCTGTTCGACCAGTTTTAAGATGCCAACCTTGATAAAAATCTTAGAGACGGAAGCAATAATAAACCTGCTGTTTCTTGTAACTTTTAAACTGTCTGAAGCTCCTGCCAAGTTATACGTTTTGTCAAGCAGTATTTTTCCATGTATGGAAACAATTACGTTGCCATTAAAATTTTCAAGAGCGGTTAATGCGGAAAAATACGCATCCAGATTATTATTCAAACGGTCATTATCCTGCTGTCCGTATGCAGTTAGCGGGAACAGCAAACATAAAAGTATTGTAAGATTTTTCATCCGCTATTTATGCCGGTTACCGGTTGATGGAGTTGTAAGTGGGGCGAAATTGCAAATTATATGAGTAACCTGTCCTGAAAAAAGTTTACTGGTTTTGTTGATATTACTGATTTAAGTGTAAACCTATGTCAGGTTGTAAGCACCACCGTTTCATGTATGCAGGTCGCCAAACGGGTTATGCATGCCGTTCCCGGGCTTGGCGAAGGTGCGATTTTCATCACAAACGTTAATGCGGAGAACCAATATTTGACCAGCCACAAATGTTTCTGCAAAGCAATCAACCGCCACTTTTGCCAAATCCGTGTTAGCTGATGTGCTCTTTACTTCTTATTTATTAATTCCAATGTCATTTCTAAAACAGAGTCTTTATTAGATAGAATGTCTGAAACAGTTAATGGAATTTCAATATCAGGACTTATTCCCTTGTCAGGTTGTTCTGCAAAAGGGTAATAACCTATCAACGGAATGTCAATTTCTATTTTTGAATTGGGTAGCCAAAGAAAGAAAAGTTGTCCACCATTTGTTCCTTTCAGGTTACCGCCGGTTTCAGAACCTACAACAGTTGCAATCTTGTTCTCTTGTAAACCTGCCGTAAGAAAGAATGTTGCAGAACTATTTGCTGCATCAACAAGTAAAAAGGTATTTCCTTGAAATGCTTTGCTGTTTTGCTTAATGCCTGATTTTTCTCTATCTTTTTTCCAGGTGTAAAAACCATTTTCGAGTTTAATCAATCGTCCACTTCTGTTATAGAAACTTTTATCCCATGTACTAAGGTAGGGGCGGAATTCGTCAGATACAGTTTCATATCGAAGCAATTCCTGAAAAGCCGGAAACTCAATTTGCTTTTTAGCAAGCTTTTTTCCAAGTACAAGATTTACTTCATCATCACCACCTTCATTTCCACGTATATCAATGATTAGATTTGGAATATTTTTTTCAACTAGTTCATCAAAAGCATTATTTAAAAATTTCTTCCAGTCAATGGTTAATTTATTAGTTACAAATGTCCCGATCTTTAAATAGCCTGTTTCATTATTTATTATTTTGAAACTCCATAAATCATCTGAGTTTGAAGGCTGTCTACCATATTTACTTTCAATCAAGCTAAATCGTTCAGTACGACTAACCGGATTAACCTTAATTGAAAATATGTCGTTTTGGCCGGGTTGTTTAACTTTAAGGGAATAGGAATTACTGACTAGTGGAAATAATAAAGGATAAAAGATATCAAATACTTCAAATTTACCCAGCCCGGAAAGGCTCAGGTCATTTAGCCTTTTTAAATTATTGTTTCCATCTCCCTTTACATATTGTATTAAGGTATCGATAATAATATCAACCGGGACATTATTGATTTCTAAAACTTCAGTTCCTTGGTTTAGTTCATCGTTGTCTGAAACATTTTTTTCAACGAACATCTTTTTATCAAACAAGAAAAATGTAAATGGGACTTTATCTTTTTTGTTAAAAAGACTGTCTTTTGTTAAACTACTTTGATTATAAAAGTTGCAGTAAGTATGTCCGCATTTTAGGCTTGCAGTAAACCGGGAAAACAATAAATAGGCCTCGGCAAGAGATAAATCACTTTTTAATTGTTGTTCAAGATTATTAAAAAGCTTTCCTACAGCTAAACTGTCCTGAAACCTGTAAAGCCCAGGGTGATAATTTAGCAAAACACCTTTCAAAACTTCAAAATCTTTAATAAGTTCTGTGGATGTCAATGTTTTTGAACTTTGAATAGATTGCGGCTTTCCAGCTATAGAAAATAGCAATGTGGCAGCAATGAATAGATAAAATCTTATCATTTTTGTTGCTTTTGATTTATAAATAAATCTTTCCGGTTCACGATTTGCTGTTTGTCAATTCTTAGCATATCCGCTAAACGAAGAATGACATAACAATGTTTAAAAAATGTCGGTTTAGAAGCACGACTGTTTTTATTACCGCTACTGTTTGTTAGAAGCACTACTAATCGTATTACCGGCTATGCCCCTATAAGCACACCGTTTAAGCAGGCAGCTGCATTTTTAAGGCATCAACCCTACACCGGTACTGGTAATCGCGGCCACCGCGCCGGGTTCTACAAATAGCAGCTTGAGCGAGGATCCTAAAAAGAAAATGGTGTTCAAATATGGAAATCGGGCAGAACCGGAAAGGCAGCCGTCGTTTCCTACATTTGAACACTCTTACTAACGACAAAGATGAATTGAAGAAAACGAAATAGAAAAACGGTTAACATCGTAATGGCCTTGCTGAGGGGATTACATTACATCTTTTTGTTATCGGCAGTTTTTCTTTGCCAACATATTTAATTTGCTTTTCTGTTTTTAAGTTTCATAATTTTTTCCTCAACATTAAAGCGTCTCATTTCTTCTGCTGGAAATATGTACGGTGAATTTTTATCAGATAACCATGTGTATGTCATTTTCATTAGCGTGATAAACGTAAACGCAAACATATAAACAACTCCCACTATCCAGTCAACCGATGTTGAGAGATGGTTTGAAATTATTTGGTAGATTATTAATCCCCCTATTGGAAAATGTAATAGAATAACTGCTCCAAGCCCAGGATTGTAAAATTGTCCAAGTTTTTTTGGCGTCACGATGCCGTGAATTATAAATTGTCCAAAGCCAAAGAGTGTCGGAGCTATTCCTAGCCATATCATGTCGGGAAAGAATACAGGTATTAAATAAAAAAAGTAAGCAGCCAAAACATTTATAATCATTGCGGAGTTTTGATTTAGGGGATAACGGTCTGGTGTGTCACTCGGTTGAATAACCATATTCATAATTGCAGGTTCACCACCCGGAAATCCATACTCTTCATATTGATGAATTAGCAATGCAATGAAGTTCATAAACAGTAGTCGTTGCAAAACGACCATGTCATTCCAAGCATATATTAATGTACCAATTGATATTAAACCTGCAATACCTCCTATGTTGTACCAGTGTCTTCTAACTGTTTTCATAATTAATATTTATAATTTATGAGTTAGCGTTATTGTTTGTTCTGTGCGTTAAAATTGCAGATAACGTCAGTCTGTAAAAAATCAATTAGCAATCATGTTACAAATTACGTTGATAAAGATATTGAAATAGATGGTGCCAAGATCAGGTGAACAAAGATCTTTAACATATGCAGTACATGCAACCCCAAATCTGAGCACAGGTAACCTTTAGCAGTCTTGAAGACAGCGTAGATGCACAGAGTCCGGTCCGGTTCAATGATGCCTTTGTGGAGCATTTGGACTTAGCGCAGCTCAGGTTTAAGGTACCGGAATTGAAGAACGAAGGACGACCGGCTTATGTGTCAGAAGTATTATTAAAAAATATTTTTATAGCTACCTCAATGGCATCCGCTCCAGCCGGAGATTAGAGAAGAAGTGTACTTGAAACACCAAGTTACAGTGATTATAAACGCATGCAAATTTTTCAACCAAAGTTGGATGCATAAAAGACCGATGCCGGTAAATGGCTTCTAATGCACCCGCAATCATATTCCCGGGATCTGTTTTATGAAATTGTTTTGAGCTTTGCGTTATTTCACAGCCTGACGTTTCGGGGCTTAACGAAGTGGCGGATAACTGTCAACCTACCACAAATATTTATAGAAGGCACAACTGTTTGACTAAGCACTTCACCCGCCAATTCGTTTAAATCTATGCTGGCTGCCGCTCTACTCTGTGCTCAGGCGATGACGATGCCGATTTGCACGAATGTATCAAAGAAACGTTGTAATTATCGTGTTGGTGCAAGTGATCATTTCTCATGGGACTTTAATTTGTTCAGTTCAGATTTTAAGCTGCGAAGAACAAATACCCCCCAGCATGCAACCGTGAAATTGAAAAGAAAATTTCCTGCTGCGTCAAGATACATGAGTTTTGGAGAAAGTTTTCCTTCAATGGAATACAGGATGTTCTCAACGACATAAGGCAAACAGGAAATTACTCCGACTATCTTGAGCCACTTTGGAAACTCGCTGAAGAATGAAATCAGCAGTATTGCTGCGATGAGTAAATATAAACTTGCTGAAAATAATCTGTAAGCCTCTGCAATTTTTTCTTCTCCATTAAAGGAGATGATGTAAAGCACAAAAATAATTCCTTGGGCAACTGACATAAGAGTAAAACCAATGGAACTCATCGTTTTTCTTTCTTCTGTTAATTTAGTGGCATAAGCAACACAGCCTATTATCAGCAATGAAGTTCCGATTTGTCCGAAAGTCATGAGCAATGCCGGAATAACAGGCGGGTCTTGCGAAAAATCCGGTAACGGAATAAATATGAGAGCGGCAATGAAAGTTAAAATTGAACCAATGAATGAATATCCTGAAACCCATGTAACATGTATAAGTTTTTGTTGCTCTTGTGAATGTTGTCTTTTCATAATTGTATTAGATTAGTTAAAGTGATTTTGTATAATCAGTCAATGATTGAACTTTCGGGTTAGTTAAAAATATGCCGATTGCTGCTAAAAATGTGAGCATAAAAATCGGAACAACGGCAGCTTTGTATTGTCCGGGAATTTGTTTGAGAATAAAATTAAAGTCAACCATCATCTGAAAACTCGGTTTTTTAGGATTCGGAAGTTTGTTGAGTCCATCAAATGACTGTACCAAAAAATAATCAATTGTTCAATGCAGGATTGTAAATGGCTTTGAACTTTATTGCTTCATTGGTAAGCGCCCCATTTTTAGGATAGGTCTGAATCAGACTATTGCTGGTTAAGAATGTTTGAAGATAAAATGTTTACCTGATCATTTTTAGGGTAGTTCAGTTACCGCTGTGCGTGTCAGGCTTCGGGTATGCTCCCAGTTGTTCAAACAAGCTATTCCAGTCAACAAAAGGATATACTTCATCAAGTTTACCGTCCTTCATGCTGTACCAGGCGGATTCTCTGAATTTCACTGATTTGTTTGTTGGCTTAATACCAAACAACTCGCCGGTATGCCTGCCGGTGATTTCCGCCCATACTGAAATTTTATCGCCGTCAATCATGATGTCTTTGATTTCGAAATGGAAGGAACTGAATGCGTTGAGAAAGTATGCTACCTGGTTTTTCATGGATTCGGGCCCGGGTGCAAACGGTGGTGCGAAGGCGTTTCTGAAATCCTTGCCCCAATACTTGTCGGCATGAGAAAAGTCGCCCTTGTTCCAAACATCATCAATGTATTGATGAAACCATTGCTTAATACTGTCTTGATGGTCTGTCATGGTTATGGTCTGATTTTTTGTTTGGGAGTTGTTGCAGGCTGTTATTAGTGACAGCCCTGTTATCAGCATTAGTGCTAGTTGCAGATGTTTCATACGCGTGCGGTTAGTTGACTTTGTTGTACATGGATTATGCGGTTGCCGTTTGAAGAATACACGGGCATTGCCTTAACAATTGGCCGGGTAAACGGGAGCAGTTCCTGCTTTGGTTGAAGATAATAAACATGATGGAGTTTTTTCAGTTTACGCGGCATCAAACGCTGCTCTGGTAGCAGTATGCATATGCCGGTGGAAGACGAAGCGCCGATTGTAATGGTTCCGATGCGGGAGGTGATGAACGGTAAGCTGCCCGGCGGCTGACTGTTTTCACCGATGTGCGACCTCGCAAATGGTTGTGCGGTTTTTTCTGATGCATGCAGGCGTCATGAACCTGCTATGCCTTTATCAAAGTAGTGGCAACGGCTATTGCTTAGACAATGCAGCATAGTCGAATACCAGATGGCAGAATGCCTTCACGCCCACATCGAGCCGGCTGTCATCAATAAAGAAGTCAGGCGTGTGGTGCGGTGCAGCCGTTGAAGGGTCTTGTCCTGCAGGCATGCCGCCGAGGAAAAAAAAGAAGGCCGGCGCTTGCGAGCCGTAATAGCTGAAATCTTCAGCACCGGTAGTCCAGTCAGCAAGTTGAACATTTTCTTTGCCTGCCGCTTTCTCCAGGCTTGGTGCCATCATTTCCGTAAGCCTCAGATTATTATAGGTAACTCTTGTTTTGGTGATGATGGTTACCTCAGCGGTGGCACCGGAAGCTTCGGCAATGTTGGTGACGGTGCGCCTGATTTTATCATGCACATCTACCTGCATGGCGCTGTCGAGGGTTCTGATGGTGCCTTCCATGATCACCTCTTCCGAAATAATATTATTGCGCACCCCGCCATTGATTTTTCCGATCGTGATCACCACCGGCGCTGTGGTGAGGTTTGACTGCCTGCTCACTATGGTTTGCAACCCTTCAATAATCTGTGCGGATACCATCACCGGATCAATTCCGCTCCAGGGTTGTGAACCATGTGATCCTTTCCCTTTTACTTTTATGATGAGTATGTCTGCAGCTGCCATCTCCGCGCCGCTTTTGTATTTGATGATGCCGGTTGGTGTCTGCGAATTGATGTGCAGCCCGAAGATGGCATCCACCTTCGGATCTTTCATTACCCCTTCTTTAATCATCAGTGCCGCACCGCCTTCTTCATTGCCGGGAGCACCTTCTTCAGCCGGCTGAAAAATGAATTTGACAGTGCCGGGCACGTCTTTTTTCATGGAGGCAAGCACCTGTGCCGTGCCCAGCAGGATAGCCATGTGTGAGTCGTGTCCGCAGGCATGCATCACCGGCACTTCACTGCCCATGTATTCGCCCTTTACTTTAGAAGCAAACGGCACATTGGTTCGTTCTTCCACCGGCAGTGCATCCATATCGGCGCGCAGTGCCACCACCGGCCCGGGGCGTCCGCCTTTTAGCAGCGCTACCACGCCTGTTTTGGCAATGCCGGTTTGCACTTCGAGGCCAAGTGACCGAAGATAATCCGCTACAAACTTCGACGTCTCATATTCGCGGTTCGACAACTCCGGATGTTCGTGCAGGTAACGGCGCCATTCAACCACTTTAGGCAGTATGGCCGCAGCCTGCTGATCGATCATCGCATCTGTTTTCTGACAGCAAGCAACTGAATGCAGCAGGGTGAAAATCACTATGGCAAGGAGGGTGAACAGTCGCATGTTGATTTAATTTTGGTTGAATGTATCAAAATAAAAGCGATCCGCTGAGCTCATTTTTTACAGGCATGCAACGATACACAAAGTGAAACGGGGCATGAATATGGGCGCAGGGCAAAGATTCAGGGTTGAAATGAAAACTGACTTGGGCAGCAGGCACTTTACGGCGGTTGATAGTTCTAAATTATTAGCAGCTATCGCAAAATACTTGTAGTCATCCTGAACTTGTTTCAGGATCTCTTCCATTCATTGACAGATGCCGAAATAAATTCGGCATCACCGCATGGATTGCCTGTTCTGAGATAGCTTATAGTTATTACCGGTGAGCACGGCATCCTTTATCCTGCAGGCGATTAGCGTTCAAACTCCAGCCGCATGCCATTCACGCTTTCATCGAAAATGCCGTTGGCATACACAAGCCTGCCGTTCACGAATGTATGGGTGATGGTGCCGGGAAACGCCTGTCCTTCCAGCGGCGACCATCCGCATTGATACAGGATGTTGTTTTTGTTAACCGTGAACGGCTTTTTCGGATCCACCAGGAAAAGATCAGCGGCATAGCCCTCGCGCAGGAAACCGCGCTGTTTTATGCCGAAGAGTGTTGCAGGTGCATGACTCATTTTCTCCGCGATTTTCTCTATGGAAATTTTGCCCTGCCGGTGAAATTCCAGCATTATGTAAAACGAATGCTGCAGCAAGGGAAGTCCAGAAGGCGATTTGAAATAATTGATTTTTCCATCGGCCGTCAGCGTAAATTTTTCTTCCCACAGATGCGGTGCATGATCGGTGGCAATCACATCCAGCCTGTCGTCGAGCAGGGCTTGCAGCAACGCCGCTTTGTGGCGTGCTGCTTTTATGGCGGGATTGCATTTTATCATCGGGCCCAATCGCTCATAGTCATTGCTGTCAAACCAGAGGTGATGAACGCATACTTCGGCCGTTATCTTTTTCTCCTTCAGCGGCACGGTATTTTGAAAAAGTGCCGTTTCTTCCGCCGTGGAGATATGGAGAATGTGCAACCGGGCATCATGTTTTTTCGCCAGTGAAATGGCAAGCTGCGATGATGCGAGGCATTGCTCCTCGTTGCGAATGACGGGATGGAATGAAACAGGAATCGCATCGCCGTATTTTTCACGGTAGTTGTTCTCTTGCTCTTTGATGAGCGGATCGGTTTCGCAGTGTGTGGCGATCAGGGTGGGAGCATGCCGGAAGATGTTTTCAAGCGCGGTGCTGTCATCTACCACCAACTTACCGGTGGAAGAGCCCATGAAAATCTTAATGCCGCAGATTCGGGCAGGATCCGTTTTCTTGATTTCCTCGAGGTTGGTGTTGGAAGTGCCTAAGTAAAATGAAAAGTTGGCCAGCGAGGTTACCTGCGCAGTTCTGTATTTCTGTTCAAGAATTGCATGCGTGTCGGCCGGAGGAATAGTATTCGGCATCTCCATGAAGGAGGTAACACCACCGGCAATGCCCGCCTTTGATTCGGAATAGATGTTGGCTTTATGCGTGAGTCCGGGTTCCCGGAAATGTACCTGATCGTCGATGATACCGGGAAGAAGGTATGATCCCTCTGCATCAATTTCCGTTTCGGCGCCGGTACCCTGAATGACAGGGTCAATCCGTTCAATCCGCCCGTTTTTCATCAGCAGATCGCCGGATAGCGTTTTTCCTTCATTTACGATCTGCGCGTTTTTTATCAGGATCTTTTTCATGCTATGGCGAAGATACTACGGCAATGATAACCGGCAAGTTTATGGTATTAACAATGGTTCAGGCACGGTTTGCTGAACATTTGGCCACGCTGGAAATGACGCAAAGAACAACTTCATTGCTGCAGACCGGTTTTTCAAATCGTTAACAAATGAAGCCTCTGTTCCGGGAATCTTTCATCCTAAATTCGCCAAAATTTTTTGTGAGATGAAAAGCCTGATATGTTTTTTGTTGCCTGCCATTTTCCTGGTTTCCTGCAAGCATGAATTGCAGCAAGTGAATACCTACTATGACCTTGAGAATAAGGAACTGCGTGAAAGTTTTACGGTTAGGCCGGACAGTCCCGCCATTCGCGAAGGAGTGTACATGTTGTATGGCAAAGACGGGAAGCCGGTGGAGAAACGTAACTACCGCCACAATCAGATACAGGATACATTGATTAAATACTATCCTTCGGGAAAGGTGAGTGAGAAAACTTTGTTCGTGAATGGACAGCAAAACGGTGAGCGGCGCGTTTACTTTGAAAGCGGTGCTTTGATGATTGTTGAGCATTATGCTGAAGATCAATTCGAAGGGCCGTATGCATCTTTTTATGAAAACGGTCAGCAAAAGGAAGAAGGTATGTATGTGAACAATGTGATGGACGGAAAATGGAAATATTACTATGACACCGGCGAGTTGAAGGAGGTGGTGACATTTGCGAATAATGAAGAAAACGGTGAATACCAGTCATTTTATAAATCGGGAAAGGTGAAAGCTGCCGGTGCCTATTCCCATGGCATTAAATCCGGCAGCTGGAAATCTTATGATGAAGAAGGCAAGATGATCAGCGAAGAAAACTTTGATAGTATGTGATGCAGTATCAGATGGGAAATTGCTTTTCTGAATCGAACCTATCTCAAAATACCAGGAGTCATCCTGTCCGATTGATCAGGATCAGGAACTCTTTCATTCATTGACAGATGCCGAAATAAATACGGCATGACAGCATTGATTGCCTGTTTTAGATAGCTGCTAGGTGAACGGTGAGTCTTTTTCTTTCGACACCACATTATACACCATCCTGTCCATCATCGAGGGAAAAAACTTATTCAGCAGTACTGTGAGTTTGCCCTGCAATGTCAGTATTACCGTTCTCCTGCGGAGAATGATGCCGTTCACGATGTGTGCAGCCACTGCTTCCGCGCTCATCAGGTTGTTTTCATCCAATGGACTGTCGCCCTGTTGCTGACCAATTTGATTGAGTGCCGTGTTCCTGATATTGGAGGAAGTGTAACCCGGACAAACGACCATGATATGTATGCCTGTTTTTATGTTCTCCACCCGTAAGGCATCAAGAAATCCTTTCATCGCGAATTTGGAAGCTGAATAACCGGTGCGGCCGGGCAAGCCTTTATATCCGGCAATGGAAGATACGCCGGCAATGCTGCCTTTGTTCTTCAGAATTTCACTGATCGCATATTTGGTGCAGTACACCGTTCCCCAGAAATTGATATCCATCAGCTGACGGATCACCTTCAGTTCAACATCGCGAAAAACCGCGCGCATGGAAATACCGGCATTGTTGATGAGGATATGAATGGTGCCGAATTCCCGCACGGTCTGTTCCATCAGCTTACGGCAATCATTTTCAACACTCACATCGGTAACACAATAAACGGCAGTATGGCCATGTTGTGTTAGTTCCGTTGCAACACTGCGCAGCTTCTCTTCATTGCGTGCAGCGAGCATCACCTTTGCGCCGGCAGTGGCGAAGGCAAATGCGCAGGCCTTTCCGATGCCGGAAGAAGCGCCGGTAATCACCACTACTTTATGCTGAAGACTGTCTTTATTCAAAGGAATCAATTGTGACTATGCATGATGATGTAAAGGTTGTAAATCTGTAAGCTATCTCAAAATACCTGGAATAATCCTGTGCTTGTTTAAGGATCTCCACCATTCATTGACAGATGCCGAAATAAATTCGGCATGACCGCATTAATAACCTATTGTGAGATAGCTTTTAAAAAATAGTACCACGAAGCAGATTGTTTGTTGAATGAAGGCATAAGTGTGTTGTGAAAACAGCCGGTAGATTTTTTGACTTGAAACAGCGGACGTGAAGCACGTGTTGCCGGCGACAGGTATATGATTTTGAGTAATTGTAATCAAAAAAGTAACTTCACCAGCTTCATTAAAACAATATTATTATTCTGTATGGCCGGACGGTTCACCAGGTATCTTTTACTGTTGCTGTTGCCGGCGGGAATAACCTTCACGTCTTGTAAAAAAGGAGTGGAGTCGCATCCGGCATGGGAAACGAATATGCTGGCACCGTTGATGCAGGCATCGCTGACGATCGGTGATTTGCTGGCCGATTCGCTGATGCAGCTGAATGATGATCATTCCATTTCGCTGGTGTTCAGCGATTCGCTGTATCATTTTTCTTTTGCCGATGCCACGCTGGAAATTCCGGATACGACGATAAAAGCAGGTTTCTCGCTGCAGAATCTCAATCTTGCCAATCAGACCATTGTTTACCCGTTGACGCTTGGGCAGATGTGTCAGCAGCTTGGCCTGCTCGGACAGTTTATTATTGCAGCCAATGGCGGCGTGTTTCCGATACCGGCTATTGAAAACATTACGACGGGTGATAATGATATAGACGCCACACAGTTTTTTGAAACGGCCGACCTGGAGTCGGGTGCCATTGATATGATGCTGGAGAATGGTTTGCCAATTACTATTTCCAACATTGTTTTCCAGGTAAGGAATAAGATGGATCAGCAGTTGCTCACACAGGATACCTTTCTCAACCTGTTGCCCGGTCAGCTGCAGACCAAGGTGATAGACCTGGCAGGTAAGCATGTGGAAGGAACACTCGTGGCATCCATCATTGACCTCGACAGTCCGGGCGGAGTGGCACCCATTGACACTTCCGATGCACTTACGATTACCATGGTGGCGCATGACCTTGTAGTCAGTTCGGCCACCGCCATATTTCCGGCGCAAAACCTCATTGATGAAAATAAAGAGACCGCATACAACCTCAGTGGCGGCGCACTGCTGAATCAGCTGAAGGTCAGGTCAGGCATGCTCATCATCAAGCTGCAGAGCACCATTCAGCAGCAATCGCATTTTGAATTCGCTCTTCCTTCTGCAACGGATGCCTTTGGCAATACCATCTATCTCGATGAAGATCTGCCGCCGGCGATGCAAGGCACTGCAAGCAATCTTGTGAAATCATTTGACCTTTCAGGTTTCACCTTTAACCTCACCGGCGTAAACGGAGATACCTACAACACTTACTATACCCTCCTTGTAGCCAGCATTGATTCCACCGGTGAACTCGTAACCATCTCGAAAAATGACAGTGTGCTGATCAGCTACACGCTGCAGGATATTGTGCCCGAATTTGTCAGCGGTTATCTCGGACAGCAAATCATTACCATCGGGCCGTCGGAAACCTTATTTGATGGATTGAAAAATATAAAGAGCGGTTCCATTGGCTTGGAGAGTGCTGCCGTGGACCTGTCGGTGAAGAATGGCATTGGTGTAAGCGGCAGGGTGAACCTATATGAGCTTACTTCCATCAATTCGAATACGGGAAAAAATGTTTCGCTCCAATGGGATGAACTGAACAAGCCATTGGCGGTTGCAGCAGCATCGTTTTCACCATTCTTGCCTTCCGTCACGGTGTTTTCACTGAACAATGCCAATTCCAATGTAAAGGCACTGCTGGAGAATCTTCCTGATAAATTTAAGTATGCGATGGATTTCTTCGTGAACCCGTCGGGAAACAGTTCGTTCTTCCACGATTTTGCTTATGACACCAGCGGGCTTGATGTGGGACTGAACCTCACCATTCCTTTATCGCTGATAACGGATAAGCTCGTGTTGCAGGATACTTTTGACTTTGCATTGGGCTCTTCGGAAGAAGGCGATCCGGCGATTAAGGAAGGAACCTTTTCACTTATCGCATACAATGGATTTCCGTTCATGGCAACACCACAATTGTATTTCCTCGATGAAGCGTTTAACGTAGTTGATTCCCTCTTCACTTCGCAGGCGGAAATTATTGCAGGAACACTGAATGATCAATGCCTTGTGCAATCATCCGCTAAATCAGTATTGACGATACCGGTGGATGAATCGAAAATGAACAGGATACGTGCAGCAAAATCAGTGGTGGTAAAAACGTCATTCACTACCACCACCTCTTCTTCCTGCAGTACTTACCTGAAGATTTATGATGATTACCGGCTCGACATCAAGCTGACCGGTTCATTTATTTTTTATACCGGCTATTAAAAGTATGCACAGTCGCTGTCTCCTCTCAATGATATTGTTTCTATGTTTTGCAACACATGCCGTTGCACAGGAGCCGGCAAACGGGCAGCTGCAACAATCAATGATTCATACGGTTTCCCTGAATGGCTGGCAGGACCTGTCATTTAATACATACACTGACATTGCCCTGACGAATTTTACCGATTCGGTCCGTCACGAGGTCGAGGTAAAAGGACTGGGCATGATTGGTTCAAATGCAGTAAACCTTGCATTCAGTTCCGCGGCATTGCGCAATAAGTTTATTGATGAGGAAATGAAACAGTCCGTTGCAAAAGATCTTTCAGCCACCAATGCATTTGAATATACAGTTGATATGGAAGCCGGTTACCGGTTTCTTGCACCTTCATTCATCTTACACAGCCCGTCGTTGATTTCTTGCAGCATGCGTATAGGAACGGTACAGCAATCCACATTCACGGAAGATCTTTTCAAGGTGATCTTCTTTGGCAATGCCGGTTATGCGGGAAAAACTGCCGATTTCAGCGGTTCATACGATCTGCAATACAGTTACCGTCAGCTGCGCCTGGGTTTGCAAAAACAGTTGCTAAACAAGGAAGTGCAGTGGGAGACAGGTATCGGCATTTCCTACATCTCTGCAAAAAAGGGTCATGAAATTCTCCTGCACCATGCCACGCTCTATACGGAAGAAAATGGTGAATACCTTGACGCGGTTTATAACATAGAATACCATGAAGCGGATACTTCAAATCATGGAACCTGGCAAACTGATGGCCGTGGCGCTGCGGCCGACCTGTTGCTGTCGTGCCTGTTTCATGATGGTAAGTCGAGGTTAACACTCAGTGCGAATGATGCGGGGCTGATTGCCTGGAATAAACACTCACTGCTTTATACTGCCGACAGCGCCTTGCATTTTGAAGGCCTGGAGGTGAATGATTTGTTGGTGCAGGCTGATTCATCGCTGTTTCAGTTCAGTGGCGATACGTTGCTTGACAAGACCGGCGCAACGGTCAACAATGGAACGTTTACTACAGCATTCAAGATGCGCTTCTCACTGGTTTATTTTCAAAAGTGGAGTGATCGCTGCATGACGGTGGCCGGTGTCACGTACCGCCCGATGCCGGACCTGATGCCGCTCATTTTTATTCAGCCACAATATGTGATAACTGACTGGCTGACTGCCGGCTGTTCATTCGCGTATGGAGGCAGTGCTGCCTTTGGGCTGGGGCTTACAGCTATCATTCAGGTAAACGGTTCCTTCAGGTTATCCGTTGCATCACAGAATGTGCCGGGCCTGGTAATGCCTTCTCAAACTACATCAACTTCCTTATTTTTGCAGGCCTCCTGGCAATTCTGATTCAATAAAAAAAACGATACAGGTAAAATGAGAAAGCTGCTTCTTGCAATTGTTGTTTTCTTTCCTTCCTTCCTTTTCGCACAGGAAGATGAAGGTAATACGGTAACCGGTTACGATACCGTGGCCGTTCATGATCCGGATGCTTATAACATCGTGGATATGAAAATTTATTATATGCCTTCGCAGCGGTTGTACCGCGCCGGCAAGTTGCTGAACGGAAAGAAGCAGGGCATCTGGCGCACGTACAATGAATTCGGCCTGCTCGAAAGGGTAGAAGAGTACAACCTTGATTTTTATGATGGCATGATCCTGATATTTGATGAAACGGGTACCGTGTCGAAAGAACAATACATCCGCAACGGTGCGCTGGAAGGACTTATGCATGACTTCTACCTGGGCGGCAACCTTAAGAGCGAAGAAAATTATGTGAAAGGGTTGCTCGACGGCTGGCGGCGTGTTTATACACCGGAAGGGGCGTTGCAGGAAGAAGGCATGTGGCGTGCAGGCCGCCGCGACAGTATCAACCGTTGGTATTATGCGGAAGGAAATCCTTATGTGGAATACACCTATGATAACGGAGTGATCAGCGGTGTTTCCAGGCAGTTTTATGAAAACGGAAAAATAAAGTCGCAGGGCGAATACAGCAACAACATTGAAAACGGACCCTGGAAAGATTTTTATGAGTCAGGAACAGTAAGCGCAGAAGGCATGTACAAGGCTGGAAAGAAAACCGGTACCTGGAAAATGTATGATGAAGCGGGGAAACTGCTGAAGACACAAACATGGGATAATGGAGTGATGTTGAAGGAAGCGCCTGCAAAAAAATAGTGAATAAAAAACGTCTGATCCCTGTCGCAGCAGTTAAAGTTGAACCTTATGAAATATTACCTCATTGGCTTATGGCTGCTCATGGCATCGTTTCGCGCTGTTGCGCAGATCACGATTACACAGGCTGATATGCCGCATGCCGGCGCGTCCTATTTCAACACCACTGCCGTGATTGATTTTACAATTGATCCTTCGCAAACCGGCGCCAACACAACATGGGATTTTCACCAACTCACCCCTTTGTCTTCAGCGACAGATACTTTCTATGGCCTTTCTGAGCTGTCGTTCCTTTACCAGATTTTATATGCCGGTGCCAACCTCGTAGACAAAACACCTTACAGCATTTCAGTTGATCAGATCGCACTGGACGACGTGTATCTGATCTATGAGAATAATTCCAATGCATTGAAACAATATGGGTTTGCCGGCACTATTGATGGTATTCCTGTTCCGGTGCTCTACGGTGATAAAGATGTGATCTATAAATTTCCCCTGCAGTTCAACGGCGTGGACTCATCCTCGTCAGGATTTTCCATTGGATTGACAGGCCTGGGATATGTTTCGCAACAACGGAAAAGAGTGAACACCGTTGATGGATGGGGCACGGTGCAAACGCCCATCGGCAATTTCAACGCGCTGCGTGTTGCATCTGTCATCACAGATGTGGACAGCGTTTATCTCGACACACTGGGTTTTGGCACCAATGTTACGCTGAAGTCGTATGAATATAAATGGCTTACACAGGCCGGCGGCATTCCTGTTTTGCAGATCAATGCGCAGGATGTGCTGGGTGTGCCTGTCATCACACAAATAACTTATCAGGACACGGCATTGCAGACCGGTGTGCCGGTAATAGCTGCTGCATTGCATCAGTCGTTTTCAGTGTATCCAAATCCCGCAGGTGATGTGGTGCAGATTTGCAGTAACAATTCTTTCCGGCATCCGGCAACAATTACGGTAACAGATATTTCCGGTGCCGTGGTGCAAAGGTTTGATATGAATCAGCCGGCAGCAGTGATCCAGGTGTCTGGCTGGAAAAACGGAATATACTTTCTGGAAGTGCAATATGAAGATACCGTGCAGCATCTTACCTGCGTGGTGCAGCATTAATGGTTCCCTGCACTATGCATTTGTTTATTCAGCCTCTGCTCCACATATCTTGATGGAGTTTTATATGGCAGCAGAAAGTTGTCTGGCTGATAGCAGGCATGATAGTTGAAGACAGCATGGTTTTTTACCGGCCATGTAACGGTAGTTTCTTTATCAATGAACCTTACATGGCAGCATCGCTTGAGATGTCGTCGAGTATAGCTGAAAAATTGAATGAAAGACCTCATCAAACCGATGGCAGCAAAATGGCATTCAGTACGCTGCTGATGCGGTAAGTGTCCGGCAGCATATATGCTGAAGAAAAATGCGCATGAGCTGTTTCATTTGAACAGGTTATGGGATGGAATTTCTACTTTTACATTATTTACAAAGGTAAGCGCACCACATGCCAACCATTCTGATTATTGACGACGAAAAAAGCATCCGCCGCACCTTGCGGGAAATCCTGGAGTATGAAGGATACAAGGTGGAAGAAGCTGTTGACGGGCTTGAAGGGTTAAACATGCTGAAGGAAAAGACATTCGACGCCATCCTGCTCGATATCAAGATGCCGAAGATGGATGGCCTTGAAGTGCTGGATAAAATCATGCAGACCAATGCCGACACGCCGGTGATCATGGTTTCCGGCCACGGTACCATTGATACTGCCGTTGAAGCAGTAAGGAAAGGTGCATATGATTTTGTCGCCAAGCCGATGGATCTCAACCGGCTCCTGATTTCATTGCGCAATGCACTCGAGAAAGTATCACTGGTTACGGAAACGAAAGTTTTAAAGCGCCGTGTTTCAAAAACCAGGGAGATATTAGGGCAGTCGCCTGCTGTAGAGAAGATCAAAGAAAAGATTGATAAAGTGGCTCCTACCGATGCGCGTGTGCTGATTACCGGCGACAACGGTACGGGAAAGGAACTCGTGGCAAGATGGATTCATGAAAAGAGCAACCGGGCAACCGGGCCACTCGTGGAAGTCAATTGCGCTGCCATACCTTCCGAACTCATCGAGAGTGAATTATTCGGACATGAAAAAGGTGCCTTTACCTCTGCCATCAAACAGAGGATCGGTAAGTTTGAATCTGCCACCGGCGGCACCTTGTTTTTAGATGAGATCGGCGATATGAGCCTGAGTGCACAGGCTAAAGTGCTGCGTGCTTTGCAGGAAAACAAGATTACGCGTGTTGGCGGCGACAAAGAGATTACGGTGGATGTTCGGGTTGTTGCTGCTACCAACAAGGATCTCAGTCGTGAAATTGATAAGGGCAATTTCCGCATGGATCTGTATCATCGCCTCAGCGTGATCATCATTCATGTGCCATCACTGAACGATCGCAAGGAAGACATACCCATCCTGGCGGAAAAATTTGTGACGGAGATCTGTGAAGATTATGGCATACCGCGCAAGATTATCACACCCAAGGCAATACTGGAGTTGCAGAATATCAACTGGACCGGCAACATCAGGGAATTGCACAATGTGATGGAAAGGTTGGTCATCCTGAGTGAAAATAAAATCACTGAGCAGGAAGTGCTTGCCTTTGCAGTTGCTAACGTGACAAGGGATCCGATGGAGTCGCTGTTTAACCGCTTCGACAAGTTCATGGACTTCCGCGACTACATGGAGAAACAATATATTGAATACCGTTTGCGGATGAATGCATGGAATGTTTCGAAAACAGCCGATGAAATTGATTTGCAGCGCAGCCATCTGTACAGCAAGATGGATAAGTTCGGCCTCAAGCGCGAAGAGACGCAGAACTCCTGATCCTTTAAGAAGCTATATCAAAATACCTGAAGTCATCCTGAACTTGTTTCAGGATCTTTTCCATTCATCGACGGATGTCGATATATATTAGGCATTAACGCATTGATTGCCTGTTTAGAGATAGCTTGTGGCATTTCCCATCACGGGGGTATAGTTATAACTATTCCGGAGCAAGCAATGAGTAGTCGCCCTGGTAACCAAGCGATTTGGCTTGTAACAGGTCTTTGACGCCTTCGGTTTTATTTCCCGTCTTGTAATAGGACAGTCCGCGGCAATAGAGCGCGGCATCAAATCCGGGCTGCAGCTGTAATGTTTTGTTAAAGTCATGAATGGCAGCTTCGTATTTTCCCATCGTAAAATAAGTGTAGCCACGCTGCGCCCAAAGTGTTGCCTTGGATGTGTCTAATGCAAGGGCCGATGAAAAATCTGCTATCGCTTTTTCCGGTTGCTGTAGACTGTTATAGCTGATGCCCCTGTTGATGTATGCATTCACATAGTCAGGTTTAAGCGCAATGGCTTTCGTGTAAGCACTCAGTGATTCCCCGGGCTTGTTTTGATCGGCATAGATATTTCCCAGATTATTATAAACCTCCGGATCGGTAGTATTCATATCGAGTAACACCTTGTAATCTTTTAATGCAGCAGCAGTATTTCCGCGCTCCCCATAATAATTGCCACGGTTTTTATGCGCGGTAGCAGCCTGTGGATATTTGCTGATCACATCGCTCCACAGCGTTTCACTATTGTTCCACACCCTGGTTCGTTCATGTGTCAGCCATGCAAAAACGAGCAGCACAACAGCGGCAACGATGCTGAGGGTTGTCCGGGCAGTTGGTTTTCCACGGTAGTATTTTTCAAAACCATAACTGGTGATAAAACATAAGCCGCCGTAGGAGAGATAGCTGTAGCGGTCCGCCATCATGGCATTGCCGACGGAGATAAACTGCAGCACCAGCGCAATGGAGACCATAAAAAAAAGTAACCCGAAAATGATGAATGGCTGCTTCCGTAAGTAACGGTACATCATCCAGCCGCCTGCTGCCAGCATGATAGGAGCGAGGTAATATTGTAGCGGAACTGACAACAGCGAGTCGCTTACTTCCGGGTACGGGTAAAAAGCGGAAAGGCTGAACGGGAATATGAATTTGATAAGGTAAAGCAGTAAGCCATAACAACCGAATACGAACCGTTGTAGCAGCGTGTATGCAGCCACCGTTTCATTTGCTGATCCTGCCTGTATACTTAAAGCGATAACACCAAACAAAAGTGAAACGAGCAGAAACGGAATTTTTTCCATCCAGGCCCTGCGGTCTAACTTGCGTTGCTGAAAATAATCAACCAGTATCAGCAGCACGGGCAGCACTACGGCCATGGCCTTTGACAGGCATGCGAGCACGAACAGGAGAAAACAGGAGATGAGCCAGCTGTTTTGATTCAGTGTTCGATACCGTAAATACGCCAGCAACGATAAGAGCAGGAAACAAACATAGAGCACGTCTTTCCGTTCTGCTATCCAGGCAACGGATTCCACGTGCATCGGATGCAGGGCGGACAGAAGTCCTGCCAGTGCAGCGGTGATTAATTTTTTTCCTGATAAGTAATAAAAGAACAGAAACCATAAAATACTGTTGATGATGTGCAGCAGCAGGTTGGTGGCATGATAAGGACCTGGTTTCATGCCGGCAGCCTGGTAATTCAAAGCAAGCGAGAGCATGGTGACCGGATGATAGTTCAATGCAACCGGTTGTGTGAAGAGGGCCTTCCAGTCAACAGATTTTGCCGTAATAATAGTGTTCGCCGTAACATAAGTGTCATCATCCCAGTTCGTAAAGGAGGCATTCAGTGATGGCGCGTAGCTGAGATAAGTGATGATGGCAATTACCGTCGCTGTTATCAGTAATGGAAGCCGGTTACCCGCAGGGGCAGCCGCTTGCTTTTTGGATGGGATGTTTTTCTGCCGGTGTTCTTTTTTCATATCAGCTGGTGGGTTGAAAGTAATAAAGTTTGAAATCACCGGCGATGGAAATGATGGATCAGCAATAAGCGAAAGCGACGGGCAGTTTTGAATTTAATAGAGTACGAACCGCATAGGCCTTATCTTTGTTTCAATCACCGCATGCAGCTGACTGATCGGTAAGTTTCAGGCAACGCAATAATTTGAACGTAAATTCACACTTGTCTTAATCCGTTATTGAATGCGTAGTAGGCCCTTGCTCATCTTTTACCTGCTGGTACTGTATATTTTCGCCTCCTTCACCTGGTGGATACTTTTTTTATTTCGTATCAGTGCAGAAGCATACAATGAAAAGAAGGAACTGACTCAGCTCAATTTCATCTATCAGCACAAATCGCCTGACCAGCTCGACAATACGGAAGAGCTCAACCGTATTGATCGTGAGTACCGGCGTAAGATTATCATGATATTGGGAGAAGGATCCGTTTTTCTCATCATCCTGCTCGTGGTGACCATAAAAACCAATCAAAGCCTGCAACGCGAATACAGGGTGAACCGGTTGCAAAAGAATTTCCTGTTGTCCATCACCCATGAATTGCGTTCACCCATTGCATCTTCCAGGATTGCACTGCAAACCATGCTGAAGCATGCATCCCTTCCGAGGGAAAAGGAAGAACTGCTGCTGACTAATTCGATACATGACATGGACCGGCTGCAAGGCCTCGTGGAAAACATTTTACTGGCTGCAAAAATTGAGGATCATACCTTTCAGATCGGGAAAGCAGAATGTGATATCAGTGAGATCGTGCAAACGGCCGTCGATAAGGCAAAAGAAGTGGCTGCCGGTCAACATTCATTCGAGACCGGAATAAAGCAAGGAGTGATGGTGATGGGCGACCGGATGGGACTCACGAGTGTGGTGACCAACCTGCTGGAGAATGCCATGAAATATTCTCCTGCCGGCACTGTCATCTGTGCCGAAGTAACAGAGGATGATAAGCAAGTACGCATCTCCGTTGCAGATCAAGGCTACGGTATTCCGGATAGGGAAAAGAAAAAAGTTTTTGACAAATTTTACCGCGTTGGACAGGAAGAAACCCGTAAAACCAAGGGAACCGGACTCGGACTTTACATTGTGGACCGCATTCTTGCTTTACATAAAGGCAAGGTTTCGGTGCGGGACAATAAACCCGCAGGTGCTGTTTTTGTTGTGGAGTTGCCAAAGTTCACCTGACCGGATATTTGATTCATAACTGTTTCAGATTTTTAAACTATTTGCATTATGTCATCATCAAACACGCCTTCCGCTCCGGCTGCAGAATTTCAGAATCTTGCCCTGCCGAGAATTTTACTGGTAGAAGATGAAGAAAACCTGCTCGAAGCCATCAAACTGAATCTTGAGATGGAAGGATATGAAGTAACCGTGGCGATAACCGGCCCGCAGGCATTGAAGAAATTCAGTGAGGAACGTTTTAACCTCGTGATACTTGACATCATGTTGCCTGAACTGGATGGCTACCAGGTATGCCAGACCATCAGGGTTACCAACAGTGAATTACCGATACTTTTTCTCACCGCTAAAGATACCAGTGAAGACAAGGTGATGGGACTGAAAATGGGTGCCGATGATTATCTCACCAAGCCATTTAACCTGGAAGAGTTGCTGCTGAGAGCTAAACGGCTGATCCGCCACAGCATGAAAGGAACGGTGAATGAAAAGCAGACGCACATCTTCCGGTTTGGCGACAATGAAATTGATTTCACCACCTTTACCGCTAAAGGAAAAAGCAAGAAACCCATTCAGCTTACCAAACGGGAAGCCGCTTTGCTGAAGCTGCTTATTGAGCGAAAAAATGAAGTGGTTTCGAGGAAGCAGATCCTGCAGACCGTTTGGGGTTATGATGTTTTTCCTTCCACGCGGACAATAGATAATTTTATTCTCACCTTCAGAAAATATTTTGAAAAGGACTCCCGTAATCCTGTCTACTTTCATTCCATCAGGGGCGTTGGTTATAAATTCACCGATCGCTGAATTATTGATTTGCCATAACTATTGTTATGTAGGCTGCATGCTTTATGTAAAATGCGGAAGCCATGCTTTCCGGTTGATGACTGCCATTGAACTGCTGCATTGTGTTCAGTAAAGACGGCTTGCCGGAATATTTCATTACCGCCGTAATGCAATGGCTAAAGTTGACCACCTGATGATCCGGTTAAGGAATCGTTAAAGTAAAAGTCCGCAGGTTGCAATCTGTTAAATTCGCCGTGTGAAAATTTCACTCATTACCGTCAATATTGTTTTGCTTACGTTGTCGCTTATTGGCATCATCACACTGCAAGGCCTTTGGATTCGCAGTGCCTGGGATACCAAGCAGGAAGACTTCCAAAGAACTGTTAACGCGGCTATGAATAATGTGGTAAACAGGCTGGAGCGCAGGGAAGTGGTGAGTTTTATTAGGCAGCGCTACCGGTTTTCTGAAGAAGGTGATGTGCTATTCAGTCAGCGCGAAGAAATATCCATGACTGCGCCGGGCACCGACACCACAAGAGAGATAAAGCGAAGCAAGGTGGTGGCATCCGATGGACTGTCAGATGAAATGAATGCACCGCATCCCGGAATTGTTTTCGAGTTGAAAAAAGATTCCACGCTCTCTTTTTCTGACGATAACCGTATCAGCATGAAGGCCGGTCAGCTGAATGATGTGATTTACCAGATGGTGATGGAGCTGAGCAGCCTGAAACTGCCTATTGACCGTCGCATTCCATCGGCCGAATTGCAGGAGATGATCAGGCAGGAACTAAGCAATAAAGGTATTGAGCTGCCTTTTCAGTTCGCTGTGGTGCGCGGGCTGCAGGATTCAGTCAGCACTGTGAAATCCGCCGCTTTTACACCGGATATGGCCGATAATGCGTATCGGGTGAATCTTTTCCCGAATGATATCTTCAGCAGCCCTTACCAGTTGCTGCTTCATTTCAGCGACCGGCGCAACTACATCATTAAATCATTATGGTGGATGCTCATCTTATCTGCGGTATTTCTTTTACTCATTGTGGCTACTTTTTCCTCCGCCGTGTATATCATTCTGCGGCAAAAAAAGCTATCGGATATCAAGACGGATTTTATCAATAACATGACCCATGAACTCAAGACGCCGATTGCCACCATATCCGTAGCGCTCGATGCCATCAATAATCCAAAAGTGCTGGCCGATCAGGATCGTGTGAGGTATTACTCTTCCATCATCGGCAATGAAAACAAAAGGATGAATGCCCATGTGGAAAACATCCTGCAAATGGCATTGGTGGATAAGGAGCATCTGAACCTGAATGAGCAGCTGCTCAATGTGCACGATATCATTTATCATGTATCTGATCCGGTGCGGATGCAGGTGGAAAAACGGCAGGGCACCCTGCACCTCGATCTTGCCGCGGCGGATGCATTTGTTGTTGGCGATGAGACCCACCTGACCAATGTGGTGCACAACCTGCTCGACAATGCCAGCAAATACTCAACACAGGCGCCGGAGATAAGCATCAGTACGAGGAATGAAAATAATGGGATTGTTATCAGCGTGGCTGACAAAGGCATCGGCATGAGTCCTGATACGCAACGCAGGATTTTTGATAAATTCTACCGTGAGCAGAGTGGTAACATTCATAATGTAAAAGGATTCGGACTCGGGCTTGCCTATGTTAAGTCGGTAGTGAAAAAACATAATGGTACCATCAGCGTTGTCAGTGAATTGGGCAAAGGAAGCCGTTTCGACATTTTTCTTCCTTTCGGTCATTTGCCGGTGATGGAAAACTGAAAATGGATTTTGCATAGTTCCTAAAACAATACACACAAGATTGTAATAGCATTTCCTGTTTTATCAGCAAGTTAAATGGAAAAGAAAGCAAAGATTTTACTGGCAGAAGATGATCCGAATTTCGGTGCAGTACTGCGTGATTACCTCGAGCTGAATAATTATGATGTCACTTTAGGCAGCAATGGATTAATGGCCCTGCAGCTGGTACAGAAAAAAGACTTTGATTTATGTGTGCTGGATGTGATGATGCCGGAGCTCGATGGTTTTTCGCTTGCGCGTGAAATCAGGAAGCAAATGCCGGCCCTTCCATTCATCTTTTTAACTGCCAAAACACTGAAGGCTGATGTGGTGGAGGGTTACAGGATTGGGGCAGATGATTATATCACCAAGCCATTCGACTCTGAAGTATTGCTTTATAAAATCAGGGCAATCTTGAAACGTGGGCGGGAAATTCCGGAAAAGGTAGAGCTGCCCAGTGAATTTGTCATAGGTGACTTCTCGTTTAACTACAGGCTGCGCGCACTCAGCATTAAGAAGCAGGAATGGAAACTGTCGCCGAAGGAAGCCGAGTTGCTTCGCCTGCTGGCCGCGAACATGAACGACATCGTACCGCGGCAGGAAGCGCTGAGGCTGATATGGGGCGAGGATAACTTTTTTACCGGCCGCAGTATGGACGTGTTTATTGTAAAGCTCCGTAAATACCTGAAGGATGATCCGAAGGTGGAGATCGTGAATATTCACGGCAACGGATATCGCCTTATTGATGGCAACCGGCGTGCATAGTGGAAATATGTGACGGACAGATTGCGGTTTGATCGTTGTACTATGCGTTGCCCGTTTTCGTTTGCTTTTATCTATAGCATATTGAAAATGGTTTTTTGTTGTATTCGTTTTCAAATTTCCTTTTGCAGCCCGGGATCAATTGGAGCTGATACCATTGATAAGGATCTGTAAAGTTTACCTGCAAGACTGAAAGGAAAGCCATCACATTTTCTTTCTGCTAAGATCGGCGCTACAGAGATTCCCGTTAGAATACAATATTGGTTAATTTTAATCCTGCATGGTTGCTGAACCGATCAGCCTAATGATCTGGGCAGTTGCAGAGTCGGCAACGGGAAGAAACCAATCATAAAAAGGTTGCAGGAGAATCGGCGTCCTGCATCATTTTAAGCACAACACCGGCAATTGGTGAAATTGTTTTACGTTGGTGGATTGGCATCAGGAAGCAACTGCGGTTTCACACATTTACACAGGCAGCGATTGAAAAGAACAGCAAGTCATATTTTTTTCGGTATTTCGCTGCTTGTCTTTTTCTTCGCCAGGCAGGCCGTGGCGCAGCAGCTTTCCAACCTGCGCAGCAAGACCATGCCATGTACGGCAAGTGCAATGCGGATTGATACATTCAGTCTTGCACCCGGAACCCTCCTGTTGCAGGATGCCGCCACGAAAGAAGCCATTGGTGCGGAAAAATACTCAGTGGATGAAATGAAGTCGACACTTACCTGGA
This sequence comes from Chitinophagales bacterium, assembly GCA_019694975.1. Lineage (NCBI taxonomy): Bacteria > Pseudomonadati > Bacteroidota > Chitinophagia > Chitinophagales > Chitinophagales bacterium. The sequence continues at coordinate 560,581 of JAIBAY010000002.1, read as the reverse complement.
AAGTGGCTGACATTCCCGACAGTGTCATCATCACCTATCGTGTATTGCCTTTCGCCTTTGCAAAGGAACTTTTTCACAAGGACTATACAAGACTGAATAAACAGGATAGCTTAAGCCGGCTGCCCATCATCTATTCGTTGCGCGAACTGAGTCCGGGAAATACACTCGATGCGGGCACCATGAACTACAACGGGAGTTTTACACGTGGCATCACCTTCGGCAACAACCAGGATTTGGTGGTGAATTCCGGCTTCAATCTGCATTTGCAGGGTAAACTGGCAGGAGATGTAGAGGTGCTGGCTGCCTTGTCTGATAACAATATTCCTATTCAGCCGGATGGAAACACGCAGCAACTGCAGGAGTTTGATAAGGTGTTTATCCAGTTAAAGAAAAACAAATCGTCGCTTGTTGTTGGTGATTACGAGTTATCTAAGCCCGAGGGTTATTTTATGAATTACTATAAGAAACTGCAGGGTGCTAACTTCAGCACAGCTTACGACGGAGGCCCCGGGCTGCACCTGAAAACCATGGCAGGCGTGGCGGTTGCAAAGGGTAAATATGCCAGCAATAAAATAGCAGGGCAGGAAGGCAATCAGGGGCCTTACCGCCTTACCGGCAACAATGGCGAAACTTTTATCGTCGTGCTGGCCGGCAGTGAAAGGGTGTTTATCGACAATCAGCTCATGGTGCGTGGCGCCGACCGCGATTATGTGATTGATTATAATGCCGGGGAAATAACCTTTTCACCCACCAGGATTATTACAAAGGATAAGCGTATCAGTGTGGAATTTCAGTACAGTGAGCAGGCTTATCTGCGAACAGCTTTTTTTGCAGGGCAGCAGTTTCAGCAGGATAAGTCAATCATCAGGGTGAATTTTTATACCGAGCAGGATGCGAAGAATCAGCCTGTACGGCAGGAGCTTTCCGATTCACAGAAGGTGAAGCTGTCTGAAGTAGGTGACAGCGTGCAGAATGCCTATTACCTGAGTGTTGACAGTGTGCCATTCACCGCCGACCGCATTCTTTACAGGAAGGTGGATTCTTCCGGATACGTGGTGTACGTTTATTCAACGGATCCGCAGGTGGCGCATTATGCACTCAGCTTTTCCTATACGGGTCCGGGAAGGGGCAATTATGTGATTGCCGATAACCTGGTAAACGGGCGTGTATATGCATGGGTAGCACCGGTGAACGGAGTGCCGCAGGGTTTGTATGAACCGGTTATTCCGCTTATTGCCCCGCAACGCATTCAGCTGTTGTCCATCGGCGGTGAATATGCATTTACAGGTAATGCAAAAATTTTGTGGGAAGGAGCTTTCAGCAACCAGGATGTGAACACATTTTCTGACCTCGACAACAACGATAACGGAGGCGCTGCTGCTAAGGTAGGCTGGCTGCAACAGGTTGCGCTGAATAAAAGTAAGGAACATGCCAGTTCGTTTTTGGTAAACAGTCAATATGAATTTTCTTCCCGCACATTCAAACCTGTGGAACGTTATCGCCCGGTGGAGTTTGACAGAGACTGGAACCTGCCGCCCGGAGCAGCCGCCGCCAATGAACACCTCGCATCCGTAAACCTCGGATTGCAACGGCTGGCAACAGGCAAAGTGGAGTATGTATTTGCACTGTACAACCGGACCGGAACTTATACGGGAATCAACAATGCATTGAACGGAACGTATGAGCATAATGGTTTCCGCGCTGTTGTGGTTTCATCATATCTTGTTTCATCAACGGAAACGCAGTCTGCAAAATTTTTCAGGCCCGCCGTGGACCTCGCACAATCATTCCGGTTTTTGAAAGGTGTCACGCTTGGGTTTCATGGCGAGCAGGAAAATAACCGGCTGTCTTTGCAGGATGCTGATACATTATCCGCCTCGAGTTTTTACTGGAATGAGGGTAAAATTTATCTGCGGAGCAGTGATACTGCCAAAGTCCGGTTTGTCATGGACTACGCGTCACGGATTGATTACAGCCCCAATGCGAACCAGTTTAGCAAAGCTACTGTGGGCAATACCATGAATGCCGGTGTCGAATTGCTGGGAAATCCACGCAGCATCCTCCGCGCAAATATCATCTACCGGAAACTTAACATCGCTGATACCCTGCTCACCCAACAACGGCCCGATGAGTCGTTGCTTGGTAAACTGGGCTATGATCTGCAGGTGAAAAAAGGATTTATCGTTTCCAATACGCTCTATGAACTCGGTTCGGTGCAGGAGCAAAAAAAGGAATATGCATATACGGCTGTGCCGGATGGAACAGGACTTTATACCTGGTTGGATTATAATGAAGACGGGATACAACAGATCAACGAGTTCGAGGTGGCTGCGTTTCAAAGCGATGCAGATTATATCAGGATACTGCTGCCGACCAATCTCTTTGTCAAAGCGTACTCATCTCTGTTCAATGAATCGCTCTCCATCAACCCGCGTAACCTCTGGCGCACGCCACACGGATGGAAAGAATTGGCCGCCCGATTTTCTGCACAGGCCACTTTGCAGATCAATAAAAAAACCTTGCCCGGCGATGCAGGCTCACAGTTCAACCCGTTTTTGCTGAGTGTGCCGGACAGCCTGCTGATTTCAAACAGTTCTTTGGTTTCGGGCTATATCTATTTCAACAGGAGTGACCCGAAATACGGAATAGATTTTTCTTATCAGCAAAACAGGTCAGCCACACTGCTGACCAATGGCATTGAATCACGGAAGATCCGCGACTATGGTCTTCGTTGGCGATGGAATATCACCCGCAAATTTTCATCAGTGGTGAAATTGAATCAGCGTCAAAAGGGATACGCCGCGGGCTATTACCCGGAAAGTAATTACCTGCTCCTTGGTTATTTCATCACACCACAGTTTTCCTATCAGCCTTCCAATATTTGCAGGATCACGATTGGTTACGACTATGGCAGCAACAGGAATACCATCAGTGACGGAGAAGGGGAGCAGGCCATCAGCAATAAGATTTCGCTGGAATTAAAATACAATGTGGTGGCAAAAAGTGTGTTGAATGCCGGCTTCGTTTATGCCAATGTTGACTACACGGGTGTAAGTAATTCACCGGTGCAATATGCCATGCTGGAAGGGCTGCAGAAGGGACAGAACTATTTATTGAATATCTCCTTCGACAGGAAACTTTCAAGCTTCGTGGAGATGTCGCTGAGCTATGAAGGCCGCAAAACCGGCAGTGCAACAGTGGTAAATACAGGCCGCGCTCAGGTTCGTGCCATTTTTTGATGATTGATGTACACGGACCGCCTTTCTTCGTTTCCGGTGAATCAACTCTTTACTTCTCTAAACGTCATTTTGTTTTAACGGCGGCACAGTATTGCACGGGTATAATGTATCATTTGCTTTATCAGCAGGAAAAAGCTGGTCATTTTCGTTGCTGAATCAACGGTAATTGTGAATATTCAGTTTAATAATTGAGGGGAAAAATAACTGGTCGCGACAGGCTGATTTAATAATCCGGACTGAGCGTGCAGGTCAGTTTGCAATATTGAAACCAGAAAGCATGCCCGCATCCGCGTGAAGGCATTTCAAAAAAAGAGGCCGTCTTAACTATCGCGACGGCCTCTTCAATTACTTTAAGCGAAAGAGTTATTTCAGCTCAAATGTTTTGGAACTTAAAAGATATCCGTCCTGGTAAACCTCCGTCGTATAAACTCCCTTTGCGTAAGGTGTGCTTTGCTGCCAGTAGGTGCAAACATTCTTTGGTTGCTGATCATACTGAATTGTTGTGGAAGTAGTGTATTGACGTTGTTCACCGCTGCCTGCCACCATGAAGGTGCCTGAACCACTGCTTTGAATGGACAGGGTTGTTCCTTCAGGACTGATGATTCGAACCAGGAATGTTTTTTCACCCGGATCAGCTACCTGGTTTTCAGGCAAGTCAAAACACACTTTCAGCTTTTCCGCTTTTTTGGCATTGTCCGTCTCCGTCTCCTTGCCACTCGATTTCCCCCTTACTCCTGTTGAGACAAGGCTTGTTGGCTTCAGCAGTGATGCCACCGATACTTTTTGAGAAAGCGCCTGGTTGGTATTGCTGAGTTTGGTATTGGTGTACATCTCATTTGCCAGCGACTGACCGAGTGAATCATTCTTGGTGATCAGGATCTGATTCTTGTCCTGCAAGTCTTTGATCTGTGCCATCAGGTCGTTGACTGTGGCCTGCAGACCATCCACCTGTTTTTTATAATCAGCTTCCGAAATCTTCATCTTCTTCTTCATGGCGTCAAGGTTCGACTTGTAACCCATAAGTTCTTTCTCCTTAACGGCAATGATACTGTCGAGTTTGGAGTTCTGTCCCTTGTAGGATTCAATGTTTACAAGAGCTTCCTGGTACTTCATGTCCAGATCAGCAATACGGATACTGTCCATATTCGCTTCTTCCGTCAGCGTCTGCGCATGATTTTTAGTCTGGTAGTATTTCACGTACAGGTATATATTTATCCCCACCAGCAGCAGGATGAGGATGATATAAAAAATGGTGCGGTTGTTTTGCTTGGGCGGTTGATTTTCCTGTTGATTTAATCTTACGTCTGACATACATGGTTGATTTTGGTTAAGAAAAACTCGCGTTTGGCAAAATTAGTACCGAAAAGTCAGAATTCAATTTTATATTACACATAAAGCACTATTTCCCTTGTTAATATCGGCAAAAACATGATTGAACGGTCTTTGACATTGTATCAGCGATTGTCCTGGTTGCCTTAGTGCACCATTTCAGGTAATGATTGTTTCCGGAAGCTGTTACATGGGGCTGAACGCTTATTTTTATCCCAACGATAATACTTTGCGAAGCGGACCTGTCTTACAAGTAAACCATCTTACCACCTGCTTCACGGCAGGCGGCACGGCACTTACTGCTGTTGATGATATCAGCTTTGATATCTGCCAGGGCGAGACGGTTGGCATGGTGGGTGAATCAGGTTCCGGTAAATCGGCCACTGCATTGTCATTGATGCGGCTGCTGCCTGTTGCCGGAGAAATCCGCGCAGGCACGGTTTGCTTTAACCGGCCAGGGTTATCAGCCGTAAACCTGCACTCGCTCTCCGGCAATGAGATGCGCAGATACAGGGGCAGGGATATCGCTATGGTATTCCAGGAGCCGATGACTTCGCTCAATCCTGTTTTTACCTGTGGTGCTCAGGTAATGGAAGCCATCAGGCTGCATCTCAAATCAGGTGCAGCAGCAGCCAGGGAACGAACCATGTCACTCTTCAGGAAGGTAGAACTGAGCGATACCGAAAGAATTTTCCGGTCGTATCCGCATCAGTTATCGGGTGGACAGAAGCAGCGTGTGATGATTGCGATGGCCATGAGTTGTGATCCGGTGCTGCTGATTGCCGATGAGCCTACCACAGCACTGGATGTTACTGTACAGTCGCGCATACTTGCGCTGATGAAGCGGTTGCGCGCTGAAAACAACATGAGCATGCTCTTCATCACCCACGATCTTGGAGTGGTTGCTGAGGTGGCAGACCGGATTATGGTGATGTATAAAGGAAAGATAGTTGAGGCGGGAACAACATCACAAATTTTCTGTTCGCCGGAACATCCGTATACCAAAGGGTTGCTTGCCTGCCGGCCACCGCTAAGCAAGAAATTGTACCGCTTGCCCGTGATTGCCGATTTTATGAAGGAAGAGGCAAATGGTGACCTCGCAACTTCATCAGAGCTGCCTGCCATAAGTTTGGCGGATAACATCATATCCGCCGCTGCCACGGAAGAACGGCTTGCGCTGCTGCAACGGCAACAGCCTGTATTGACCGTGAGCAACCTGTCAGTAACATTTCCTGTTAAGAAATTTTTTTTTGGACGAAAGCACACTTTCGTCAGGGCAGTTGATGATGTTTCACTGCAGGTATATCCCGGCGAAACGCTCGGCTTGGTTGGTGAGTCAGGCAGTGGTAAAACAACACTGGGGAAAAGTATACTGCAACTGATCAGGCCTGATGCCGGCAGTGTGAACTATAAAGGCAATGAACTGACAAAGCTTTCACATGCCGAACTGCAACCAATCCGCAGGCAGCTGCAAATCATCTTCCAGGATCCGTATGCATCGCTCAACCCAAGGTTAACAGTCGGGCAGGCTATCATTGAGCCAATGACGGTACACCGGCTTTATGCCAGTGATACGGAGCGGAAAGAAAAAGCAGTTGAGCTGTTGAAAAAAGTGAATATGCCGGAGGAATCCTTTAACCGTTTTCCGCACCAGTTTTCAGGAGGGCAGCGTCAGCGTATCTGCATTGCGCGTGCATTATCGTTAAACCCTGAGTTCATAGTTTGCGATGAATGTGTATCCTCGCTTGATGTTTCTGTTCAGGCGCAGGTCTTGAACCTGCTCATGCAACTGCGCGAAGAGTTTCAGCTGAGTTACATCTTCATTTCACATGATCTTGCTGTAGTCCGTTTTATGAGCGACCGCATTATCGTGATGAACAATGGCAGGATAGCAGAATCAGGAACTGCCGATGCCATCTATCATCATCCTGCTTCCGAATACACAAAAAAACTGATCAGTGCTGTTCCCGCCGGTATCGTTAGCACGAAAGCGTGAAATGCAAGGTGTAGGCCTGCCGCATTCTACCCGTTATCCTTTTTCCCTCTCATTTTCTCCCACATATCCCACAATTCATCGGGGATATTTTCAAGGCCGGTAAACTGACCGGCGCCATGCAGCCATTCGCCGCCATCAATTACCACTACCTCACCATTCACGTAAGCGGAGTAATCCGACAGCAGGTAAGCAGCAAGATTGGCAAGTTCCTGATGTTCGCCATATCTGCCCAGTGGTAACCTTTTTTCCGGATCTACATACTGCTGCACTACCGGCGGAAAGAGCCGGCTCCAGGCACCTTCGGTGGGAAAGGGTCCGGGCGCTATGGCATTGCACCGTATTTTTTTACGGGCCCATTCGGCAGCAAGGGAACGGGTGAGGGCAAGTACACCGCCTTTCGCGGCAGCCGATGGAGCCACATAACCTGAGCCGGTAAAAGCATAGGTGGTTACAATGTTTAAGATATTGCCGGGCAGCTTGTTTTCAATCCAGTATTTGCCTAAAGACAGTGAACAGTTGTATGTTCCTTTCAATACAATATCTACCACCACATCAAATGCTTTGTGCGACAAGCGTTCGGTAGGCATCACGAAATTTCCTGCAGCATTGTTGAGCAGCGCATCGGCTTTGCCAAACTGCGCGATAGTTTCTTTCAGCATCAATTCCACTTCATCATACTTCCGCACATCGCAGGTAACAGGCAACACCTTGTTACCGGTTTCTTTTTCTATCGCAACTGCCGTTTGTTGCAATACATCTGGTTTTCTGGATGTAATCACCAACTGTGCACCCAGCTGCGAACAATAAAGTCCCATGGATTTTCCCAAACCGGTGCCGCCGCCGGTAATGATGATCACCATGCCTGCCAGCGAATTTTCTTTAAGCATTGGTTGATTGTACATGGATCAGATATTTAAATGATGAATACCCATTTAGGTTTGCGGAAAAAAACTGACGTGCATGGCGTCATCTGTTTTTTAGAAGCAGTCTCAAAATACGTGGAGTCATCCTGTTCCCATTGATCGGTATCAGGATCTCCTCAATTCAATTACAGATGCCGAAATAAATTAGGCATGACCGCAATGATTGCCGATTTTTAGATAGCTTCTAATCTTTTCCTGTTGCTGAGATTTTTCAACTTCCGTTTTCAATAATGCTAAGGTCGCAAACATTTGCCTTGCGCATAGCAATCTTGTACAGCTATGATCAATTTCCCGTTAAATTTGTTTTCGAACTATGTCAGCATTATTGCAATTCACCGATAAAGGCATTTACTGCGAAGCTGGCGATTTTTATATCGATCCGGTAAGGCCTGTTCATCGTGCCATAATAACGCATGCGCACAGTGATCATGCCTATCGCGGACATGCGCTTTATCTCGCACACCGGCAATCGGTGCCGGTGTTGCGGCAGCGGTTGGGAGCCGATATCCGGGTGCAGTCAATGGAATATGATGAAAAGCTGGTACATAACGGAGTAACCGTCTCACTGCATCCTGCAGGGCATATCATCGGATCATCGCAGGTTAGAGTGGAATGGAAAGGTGAGGTGTGGGTGGCTGCCGGCGATTATAAAATTGCAGATGATGGTATTTCTGTTCCTTTTGAACCGGTACGATGCAACACTTTTATCACCGAATCCACTTTCGCACTACCTGTGTATCGCTGGAAAACGCAGGAAAAAATTTTTGGTGAAATGGAAGACTGGTGGAAAAGAAATCAGGAGCAAGGCATTGCCAGCGTCCTTCTTTGTTACGCCTTGGGAAAGGCGCAGCGAATACTGTGTGGCATTGATAATACAATCGGGCCAATCTATGCACATGGAGCAATTGAAAATGTGAATGAGCTGTTGCGCAAAGGCGGTGCACCCGTTCCTGAGGTGCGCCTTGTATCATCCACGGATAAAAAGGATGCTTTTCGTAATGCTTTAATACTGGCTACATCATCTGTGCTAAACACATCCTGGCTCTCCGGGATGGCACCGTATGCAATTGGTGTAGCCTCCGGCTGGATGCAGATTCGTGGTAACAAAAGAAGAGGTGCCGCCGATATTGGCTTCGCATTGAGTGATCATGCCGACTGGCCCGGACTAAACGATGCTGTTAAAGCGACCGGCGCTACGCGTGTTTTTGTGACACATGGTTTCACTTATCAGTTTGCGAGATGGTTATGTGAACAGGGATTGGATGCACGGGAAGCGGCTACATCGTATCGCGGTGACAGGGTGGAGGAAGATGTTGGCTGATGGATGAGTGCTACAAAGCCTGATGGATAAGTTGTATGATGCTTTTATTGTCGCAATGTTGCCATGAACTGAGCATCAGCACTAACAGATGATGCTGTCATCAACAACGGAATTCGCAAAACCAGTGCACCCCTCCGGCACCAATAGGTCAAAAAGCGGTTAACAACATATGCAGCATTTCACGCAACTAATATCTGAACTCGATCAGACCAACAGTACCGTTGAGAAGATCATGCTCATGAAACGATACTTTGATGCGGTGGGTGGTGCAGACAAGTTATGGACGATTGCCTTATTTACAGGGAGAAGTCCAAAACGGCCCGTCAGCATTACCCAGCTACGGCAATGGGCTGCTGAATGTTCGGGCCTGCCTGCATGGCTCCTTGAAGAATCATATAGCCAGGTAGGAGATTTTTCTGAAACAGTCTCGCTGCTTGTTCCGCAGCATTATAAGTCCGCCGACATTCCTTTATCGGAATGGATGCTGCGCCTCAGCCGGTTGCGAAAGGCTACAGATGAAGAAAAGAAGGCATTTATCACCGAAGCATGGTATGCCATGGATCAGCAGGAGAAGTTTGTCTTTAACAAGCTGATGTCGGCGTCATTCCGTGTGGGTGTGTCGAAAGGCAACCTGGTCAAAGCGCTTGCCATGCATACTGCTTTGCCGGAACCGTTTCTTATGCACCGCCTGATGGGCAACTGGGATCCTGCAAAGAATTCATTTGAAGAACTGATCAGCTTAAATGATGAAGAAGAAGATGCTTCCAAACCATATCCTTTTTGTCTTGCGAATGCACTGGAAACACTTCCTGAGGCATTAGGCAATATGGATGACTGGCAGGCAGAATGGAAATGGGATGGAATACGCGGGCAACTGATTCAGCGTAATGGCAGTTTTTTCCTGTGGTCGAGAGGAGAAGAACTGATGACGGAGAAGTTTCCGGAACTCGCCATTATCGGTAATGCATTACCGGACTGCACTGTGCTCGACGGGGAAATTCTTCCTTATCATGAAGGCAAGCCACTCGGATTCCAGGTTTTGCAGACGCGCATCGGGAGAAAAAATATCACACCCAAGGTGCAGAAGGATGCACCAGTCGCTTTCATGGCTTATGACCTGCTCGAATGCAACGGCGACGACTGGCGCGAAAAAAAACTGGAGGTAAGGCGTGTTCAGTTGGAAAAGCTGGTGGAGGCCGCTGCTCTTCCCGGTCTGTTTATGGTGTCTCCGCTGATTCAGTTTAACAGCTGGCAGGAATTAGCCGAAAGAAGAAAGCTATCACGTGAAAACAGGAGTGAAGGCATTATGCTTAAGAAAAAGGATACGCCCTATCTCATGGGCAGAAAAAAGGGAGCATGGTGGAAATGGAAGATAGATCCTTACACCATCGACGCCGTATTAATCTATGCGCAACCAGGATCCGGCATACGCTCCGGATTATTCACCGATTATACATTCGCGCTATGGGATCAGGGCAAACTTGTTCCGTTTGCAAAGGCATATTCAGGGCTCACTAACGAGGAGATACGCGCAGTAGATCGTTTCGTAAAACAAAATACAATGGAAAGGTTTGGCCCTGTCAGAACCGTAAAACCTATCCTGGTTTTTGAGCTGGCATTTGAAGGAATCGCACTTTCAGCCCGGCATAAGTCAGGCGTAGCGGTGCGCTTCCCGCGTATTCATCGATGGAGAAAAGATAAGAAGGCTGAAGATGCCGATGAACTGGATAACCTGAAAAGAATGATAGAATAATAATCAGGCTAATCTGCCACAGGTTGAAACCGGCGGCAAAGGATAACCTTATAGCTTGTTTTTCCTGATTTGTGCTGATCTGATGTATTGCATAAATGTTGTAAAAAATATGATTCTCAGAATTTAATAATCTCCCTTTATGCAACATAAGTCCATCTGCGTTACTCCGTTATCCATAGCCGTTGAATTTATTCAACGGCCAATCAGCAAATCCATTTGTTCAAAGAAATCTCACCAGTATTCCCTCTGCCTAAAAGTAATGAGATAAAATTTGCACGATATCAGGTAAGTTTGGCTGCAATGTCTGCTCTTCAAAAAGTGGAAGACTGGTTCCATCAAAAAGGATGGAAGCCGTTTCCTTTTCAATATGAGGTTTGGGAAAAATATGCAGCCGGCTATTCAGGATTGCTGAATGCACCTACCGGCAGCGGAAAGACCTTTGCGCTATGGATGCCGGCCATTATGGAGTATATGCAAAATGAATCCCGGCCAAAGGGATTGCAGCTGCTCTGGATCACCCCATTGAAAGCGCTGGCCAAGGATATTCATCTTGCCGTGCAGGAAGCCACGAAAGAGCTGGGGGTAAGCTGGAAGGTAGAGTTAAGGACTGGCGATGTCTCTGCTGCCCGTAAGAAGAAGCAACTTGAAAAATTACCGCATGCACTTATCACTACTCCTGAAAGCCTTCATCTGCTGTTGACAATGGGTGAATCGGGGAAATTGTTTTCCGGCCTTCAGGTTATTATAGCCGATGAATGGCATGAGTTATTCGGATCGAAGCGTGGCGTGCTGGTGGAACTGGCATTATCAAGAATAAAAAGTATCAGGCCCGCATTAAGAATCTGGGGCATCTCGGCTACCATCGGCAACCTGCAGCAATCCATGGAGGTGTTGCTCGGCAATAGTTCCGGGGGCAGGCAATGTAAAGTGGTGGCGGAGAACCGGAAGAGGATTAATATAAAGTCGGTTATTCCCGGCGAGATAGAACGATTGCCATGGGCAGGTCATTTAGGTATCAGGCTGCTGCCGGAAATTCTTGACATCATCAACAAAAGCCGTTCAACCCTGCTGTTCACCAACACAAGAGGGCAGGCGGAAATTTGGTATCAGCAGCTGCTGAATTATGCACCGGAACTTGCCGGGACAATGGCAATTCATCACGGATCACTGAGTAAGGAGGTAAGGGCCTGGGTGGAAAATGCTTTGCATAATGACCGCCTGAAAGTAGTAGTGTGTACTTCCTCGCTCGACCTTGGTGTGGATTTCACGCCGGTGGAAACAGTGATACAGGTCGGAAGCCCGAAAGGTGTGGCACGCTTCTTACAACGCGCAGGCAGAAGTGGCCATCAGCCGGATGCGGAGAGCAATATCTATTTTGTGCCTACTCATTCTCTCGAGTTGATAGAAGGCGCCGCGCTAAAGGAAGCAGTAGAAAAAAATATGGTGGAAGACAGGATCCCGTATATCAAACCATATGATGTGCTGATTCAATATTTAGTAACGCTGGCGACAGGCGACGGATTCAGGCAGGAAGAAATATTCAGCGAGATAAAAACCACCTTTGCTTTTGCTGATGTAACAGAAGACGAATGGGACTGGATGCTGCAGTTCATCACCACCGGCGGATCAAGCCTTGAAAATTACCGGGAGTTTTCAAAGGTGGTGGAAGCTGATGGCATCTTCAAAGTGTATGATAAAAAGGTTGCGCTGCGCCACCGCCTTTCAGTTGGCACTATTGTGTCGGATACCAGTATGTCTATCCGGTATCTTACCGGCGGCAACATCGGAACAATAGAAGAGTACTTCATCTCGCGCCTCAATCCCGGCGATGTGTTTTGGTTTGCCGGAAAATGTTTGTCTTTGGTGCAGGTGCGCGGCAGCACCGCCTACGTCAGGAAAGTGAAAGCCACCAAAGGTCAGATTCCTTCCTGGCAGGGTGGCAGAATGCCGCTGTCGTCGCAGCTTTCTGCCATGATCCGGAAGAAAATCAGCGAAGCAAAAAATCATACGGAACAGGAAATAGAAGTGCGTGTTTTGAAGTCATTGCTGGATTTGCAGGAAGAACGTTCATTACTGCCTTCGCTTACCGAATTTTTGCTGGAGAAGCTGGAAACCGACGAAGGATACCATTGTTTCTTTTTTCCTTTTGAAGGAAGACTGGTGCATGAAGGAATGGCGGCTTTGTTTGCTTATCGTATTGCCTTGCTGAAACCGATTTCTTTTTCCATTGCCATGAATGATTATGGATTTGAATTGCTGTCTGATGAACCCATTCCGCTGGAGGAAGCGATTGCACAGGATTTGTTTTCAACAGACAACCTGCTGGCCTACATGCAGGCAAGCGTGAATGCAACGGAAATGGCGATGCGCCGTTTCCGGGAAGTGGCACGCATTGCAGGATTGATATTCTCCGGCTTTCCCGGCAGGCAGGAAAAGGAGCGGCACCTGCAATCATCAACATCCCTGCTCTTTAAAGTTTTTTCCGAATATGATCCGAAGAATTTATTGTTACGCCAGTGCTACCAGGAAGTGATGGATTTTCAACTGGAAGAGGTGAGGTTGCGCTCGGCGCTGCAACGCATCCATTCCCAAAAAGCCGTGATACGATACACGGCGAAGCCTACGCCATTTGCTTTTCCCATTATGGTGGATCGCATGCGTGAAAAACTTAGCAGCGAAAAACTGGAAGCAAGGGTGAGAAAAATGCAGCTTTATTTTGAATCAGAAACAAAACCTAAACCTAAACCGTCGCGCAGTACGGCAGCTTTGCGCAGGCAATCATGACCATACAATCAGCCGGTGCTGTATTCAACACGGTCGCAGGTGAAGAACTGCTGCTGCTGCCTGAAAAAGCTGTTTTCTGGAAGCGTCGGCGCTGCCTGCTGGTGGCCGATCTTCACCTGGGTAAAAGCGGCCATTTCAGAAAAGCGGGCATTCCTGTTTCTTCCCTGGTGCATCACGATGATCTGAACAGGTTATCTGCCATGATAAAGCAATGTAATGCCGCCACGGTATATCTGCTGGGCGATTTGTTTCACAGCTTCCATAACCAGGAATGGCAGCACTTCCTGGAATGGCGCCAACAGCACGATACAGTGGAGATACACCTGGTGAAGGGCAATCACGACCTGTTGCATGATCATTTCATCACGGATGGAAACATTATCCTCCACCAGGAATCATTGCTGGTGCCGCCGTTTTTACTCACCCATCAGCCTGTTGACACGGCTGGCAATGAACATTACCAGTTGCATGGTCATCTTCATCCTGCCGTGCGCTTAAACGGAAAAGGGCTGCAGTCGGCACGTTTTCCCTGCTTCTGTTTCGGTAAAGCTGCGGGTGTGCTCCCAGCCTTCGGCGGTTTCACCGGACATAGTATCGTGCAGCCTTCTGCACAGGATGCCGTATTTATTATTTATGATAATAGGGTGAAACAGGTACTTAGATAATGCGTATAGCATTAAGCATGCCGGAGGAATCCGGAAAATCAGTGGAAAATCAAAACTGGTTAACCTTTACTGAGTATCAGATGACGTGAAGTTGATTGACAAATTGTGTAGTATAACTTCTACTTCATCATTAAGGCATCTATGTAAGTTTGCATGCTCCGTTAAGATACTTTGACCAATGAATAACCCGAAAATACTTATTGCTGATGACCATTCCATCATCCGCGTCGGGATGAAATTCATTTTGGAATCACAGTTCACCAATTTCACCATTGATGAAGCGGAGAACTGCAGGGAGTTATATTTCCGTCTCGGGCAGCAATCATATACACATCTGATCCTCGACCTCCAGCTGCAGGACTGTAATGTCATGAATATTTTTCCGAACCTGAAAGCACAGTATCCGGATTTACTGATTCTCATCTATTCTATGAGCCCGGAAGAGATTTTTGGCAAACGCCTGTTGCAGATGGGTGCTGCCGGATTCCTGAGCAAGCAAAGCAGTGAAAGCGAGGTAATCAGAGCACTTAATCTTTTCCTGCTCGGGCGAACATTTACCAGTGATAAGCTGAAAGATCAGCTGCAACAGGAATCTGCCAAAGGCAATGACAGCCAGCATCCTTTCGATAATCTTTCAGAAAGGGAAATGGTAGTACTGAATAACCTGCTAATCGGCAAAGGCGTGAAGGAGATTGCCGGGCAATTGAATATCAAATCAACAACCGTGGCAACGTATAAAGCCAGGATCTTTGATAAGATCGGAGTGAATAATTTAATTGAATTACAGAATATAGCCCGCATCTATCATTTCCAGGGCTGAACCAATGCATTTATTGTGAAATCGGCTTATATTGAAGCACGACTCACCAATGTTACAATCCTGCTTCACGGCGCTGCTTTTCAGCATTTACCTGTTGCCCGTTTTTGGGCAGCAGGCTTTCTATATTGATCATTATACTTCTCAAAACGGATTACCCCAAAATAGTATAACCTCAATGGAGTTTGACAAGGCAGGATATCTATGGATGTCGACAGAAGGAGGCATTGTGAGGTTTGATGGCTCAGCCATGAAAGTTATGGATGTGCTCAGTAACCCTGAACTGTCAATGGATCGTGGCAACCGGATTCTTAAAACACTGGATGAAGATGTATTTGTACAAAGTTCAGTAGCTGGCCTTTTTACCTATGAAGGAGGAAAACTGCGTGAGCTTGAAAATGATAATGGAGAAAGCAGGCCAAGTACATGGATAAAAGGTGCTATACCCGATTCAAAGGTGTTTAATCATGTTGTCAATGAAAGGGTGGTACAGCAATATATCAATAATCCTGAACGGCAATTCGTCACCATGTTTCCGCTTGGCGACAGTAGCTTTATCCTGATTGGATGGAAGGAACCAATGCTGTTTCATAATACAACCTTTGTTAAATCATTCGCGAATGATTCTTATAAACCTGTCGGCTATCTTATGGTTAACGGTCAATTTTTATTCGTCGACCATCAGCATCGATTATTCAAAATTGATGTCAATAACGGCAGTATCAGCAGTTGCCATGTCAATGGCAGCGACTGGGATCATCTTTCTGTAAATCCTTATTTTGAATATACTTTTTTTTGCAGTTCTCCATTCCGCGAGAGTTACATCATCAGTGGCAGTTCATTGTACCGGTTGTCCGCAAGTGATGAAGCCGGTCAATTCAACTATGAACTTATTACAGACGGCCTGCCCTCAGGCTGTGTAATCAATGCGGTAGCCGTTGATGCCACAGGCTCCAATATTGCAATAGGTACGGATTCAAAAGGGTTATTCCTGTTTCATAAGAATTTGCTGAAGACCGTTCAGGTCAACTCCGGTTCAGCCCCCGCTTCCATGGGTAACGTCTATTATGTACAGTTTCCGCTGGATAGCTACAGGGTTCTGACTACCAACAACAGGATATTTGATGCGCGGACAGGTCAAATTGGCCATAGTGTTATTGGACCGTATGAAAGCTTTGCCATGATGCGTGATTCGAAGGGTTATATCTGGTATGCTTACCAGGACAGTATTTTCCGCTATGATGAAATGAGTCAGGTAAGGAAGGCGATCGCAAAAAAAGTCAAAACCGAAATCAATGTATTCTATGAAGACAGCGATAAGATTTGGGTGGGTTCACAAAGTGGCTTGGGTTATATTAAAGATGATTCCGTTACGATGTTGCACCCGGATGCGGGAGATCCAACCTACAGCCTTCACCGTGTTTCGGGAAGGCTGATGGTAGGCAGCGGCCATGGCGTTTACTTTTTGAATCCGGTTACTTTTGAAAGGGATGCCTTGCATACACTCGATGGCGTTTGTGTTCGAACATTGGAAATGATCAGCGATATTGTTTTTATCGGAACCTATGACGGTGGTTTTTATCTGTGGAAGGACAACAAGCTTATTAAGGCACCGCTTGACCGCTATGGCGGATTAAAGGATGTTCACGCTTTTTTCGATGACAGTCTCGGATATGTCTGGATGACAAGCAATAGGGGTCTATATAAAACCAAACTAAGCAGCTTTCAGCAATTCTTAGCTGATTCAACTTTTCCGGTTTACTACTATAGGTACAGTGTGAAAGACGGGATTACCCTGGATGAATTTAACGGCGGCTGCTCACCTTCCTATGCTAAACTTGCCAATGGTACTGTTACACTTCCCACGATGGAAGGATTGGTCTATTTTAAACCGGAGAATACACCTGCCATGCTTTCAACAGCCTCAATTTTTATAGATGCAATTTTGGTGAATGGCACGAGGATACCGGCTACATCAGTCCTGGAGCTTGATTGTTATTACCGGCAGGTCGAAATTTTTTTCTCAACGCCTTATTGGGGGGCGGAAGAAAATATATGGCTGGATTATCGCATTGACGGAAACCCTGAACAATGGATGCCGTTGCATAAAAACCAACGCAGCTTAGTTGTGTTAAAACTTCCTTTTGGAAGTCATAAGATCAGTTTTCGGAAACGATCCGGCTTCGACGCCGGCGATTGGGTATATCTGGATTTATCCATTTATGTAGCTCCGTATTATTATCAGACCTGGTGGTTTATTGTGCTGATTATACTTTTATTGGTCGGCCTGTTCTGGCTGGCAACACACATCTATGCCCGTAACATCATAAGCAGGAATAACCGTCTAGAATCGATAATCAAGCAACGAACAGGCGAGTTGATGCATGCCAATGAAAATCTTGCAGTATCACAGAAAAGTTTGCAGCAATCGATCACAGTTAAAAACAAGCTGATCTCTATTCTTTCACACGACATTATCACACCCCTCCGGTTTATCGGTCTTTCCGCTAAAATGGCAGTGCAGCGAAAGAACGACGATGGTCAATTGCTGACTCAAACGTTAGGGGATATTCAGAATGCTACCTTTAAACTGCATGACAATGCTTCCAATATACTGGAATGGATCAACCTGCAGAATCAGCGCATCTCGGTGCAGATTTCGCATGTGCCGCTGTTTTCACTGGTTGATGAATTGTTCGAACGGCTGAAGGAACTGTCGCGGGTGAGACAAAATCAAATGACCAATGCCGTTTCCGAAGACCTGATTTTCCGAACGGATGCGCAATTGCTGAATATTATATTATACAACATTCTTTCTAATGCTATTAAACATACACGGAACGGCATAATCAAAGTAACTGCTACGGATGAAACAACGCATTTTCTCATAGAGATAACCGACAATGGCAATGGCATTCCGCAACAGATTCTTGAGCGAATCAATGAGCCAACGGCCGAACAGCTGCTCAGGAGCGGTTATACGGAAAATGATTTTGGCGGCAGCGGTCTTGGTTACCTGTTGATCAAGGATTTATTGCCGTTGATCAATGGCAATTTTACGGTGCAAAGTGAGGAAGGAAAAGGAACAAGGGTGCAGTTGAGATTTGAATCCAGCCCTGCAACCGTTTCCTTTTCGGAATAATGAGTATGGTTACATTACAAAAAACTGATCATTTGTATTGCTAACGCACACCATCTTGAATATTCAATGAATTGCATTTCTGAAATTTTCTGATACCTGTTTTTTGTCTCCATCTGCAGTGGTGTTTCTTTAAATCAGTTTCGCAGTCAAAACGGAAACTGCCATTATCAATTGAAATGCACAGTATCAATTTAAGGTGCTCATATTCCCAAAATCCGGATCGGCATTCTTCATTCGTTTGTTACCGAACGAAATAGCCCAGTACAGCGTCTTCATGCACCACTGTAGCATTTTAGCCTGATACCCGGAAAACGAAAGTGGTCTCCAGACAATAATTCATGCTTTACAGATTTTACGCCATTATCGCTTTTACTTGAATCACAAGATTAATGTGGGTGTTTCAGATAATTATTGAATTCAGGCAATTTGTAATCCGTAAAAGGCATGGTCGTGGGGTATTTATTTCATGCCAATTTATGATTAAATCTTACTACCTCATTTTTGCGCTTCATAGGGAGATCTATTTGAAAGACGATAGACGCGTACAAAAAAATCTGAATGTAGTCGAAATTCTACAATGCTCTTTTTGCATTACGTGAATATTTGTTTTCAATGGAACGGTAATGGATGCTCCATTATCCAGGGCTTCTTCAATAATTTATCTAAAATCAAATCAATGATGAACACATTTCTAAACCGACGCAAAAGCAACTTGTACAAAGCGCAACAATATGGTCATTTCGTATTGTTGATAGGCGTTTTGTTAATCATGAACACAGGCAATATCCTTGCGCAGATTTCAGGAACTGCCTTCCGCGATTTTAATAATAACGGCACGAAAGGAACTGCCACACCTAATCTTGAACCGGGTGTGCAGGGTATCATTGTGAATGCCTACAATGCTACTGATGCCCTTGTTGCATCCTATACCACCGGCTCCTCTGGCACCTATAGTATTCCTGCCAGCGGCAGCACCTATAATGGAACACCGGGTAGCAATACCGGTTCGGTAGCTTCAGGAACTAAAGTCAGGTTAGAATTTGTGATTCCATCAGCGGCAACGCCTAACTGTAACCTCGACAAGGGGTATGATTTCAGCGGCTATTCCGGCAGTGTTTATGGTTCAGGGGTGCAGTTTGTAAGCGGTGGCGCTTCAAACGTAAATTTTGCCCTTAACAACCCAGAAAATTATGCGTCCACTACAAATCCGAAAGTGTATGTTCCGGTAGCCAAAAATGGTAACCCGCTTGGAGGTGGTACCACAGGAACCAGCGGGGCAATAGTTTCTTTTAACTACACGGCAACAGGAACCACGTCACCTAATAACCTTGTTAAGCAAAGCGCTGTCGGTTCTGTTTGGGGGCTTGCTTACAGCAAGCAGGCAGATCGTCTTTTTGCAGCCGCTTCCCTGAAAAGACATTGCGGATACGGACCATTGGGCAGCGGAGGTATTTATAAAATTGATCCTTCGGCAAACGACCAGGTAGTGCAGTTCTATGATATGGATGCCCACGGCTATTATACACGTTGCAATTCCGGGTGCGTATCTTATGGATCAGGAACTTCTTATTCATTGTCTGGCAGCGGAAGTAACACGGTTTCTTATGTTGGCAACGGACTTGGCGTAATCGGCGATAACACACAACGCGGCTTACCTTCAGGATTAGGATCACCTGGACATGATCCTGCCGCTTTTGGCCAGATTGGCAAGGTGGGTTTGGGTGGTATTGATGTCAGTGAAGACGGAAAATATCTGTATGTCATAAATCTTTTTGATCGGAAATTATATGTGCTGACATTGAACGATGCAGCTAACCCAACTTCTGTAACAGCAGTTAACAGTTATTCTATACCCAATCCTCCTTTGCGCAGCACATGGGAAATCGGCAAATTCGGCACAGCCAACACTTATACCGGAGGTAATAATGGAACAGGATTCTATGATGGCGGAAAAGGAGTTCAAAGGCCCTTCGCTGTACACTACTATAAAGGCAAAGTTTACATTGGTGCAGTAACCACCGGCGAAAATGGTGGCACAGCAACGGTGGACAATAACTCAGGCAATCCTGAATACACTGACTTGTTTGCCTATGTTTGGTCATTCGACGGTAACTCCATTTCATCTACTCCCGTACTTCAATTCCCGCTTAATTACCCAAAAGGAATCACAACTAACTTCTCAGATTGTCCGGAACGCAGTAATTGGCTCTCATGGATAAATGCGATGGAATCTATGGGAGGTGGAAGCGGCGCATCTAAACTTACCTATCCGCAGGCAATACTTGGCAATATCGATTTTGACGTAAGTGGAAATATGATTCTCGGTTTTATTGACAGGTCCGGTAACCAGATTGGTGCGAGAAATTATGGCCCGAATCCCTCATCAACGGCGATATATGAAAACTTCAATGGTGGTGATATATTAAAAGCATTTAGAAATAGCAGCTGCGACTGGAAAATAGAAACCTCTTCCGACCGGAACAGTACGCAGAACGACGGAGAAGGTCCGGATGGCGGTGAGTTTTTTTACAATGATAATAATGGTGATACAGAAACGGATCATGAAGAAACAGCTTTAGGTGGTGTAGCCGTGCTGGCTGGCACCAACCAGGTGATGAGTGCGGTTTTTGATCCGCAGACAGATTTTAATTGTGCAGGTGTAAAATCATTTAATAATACTTCCGGAGACAGTGAAAATGGATACCAGATTTATGCTTCCTCTTCTGGCAACCCGCCGAGTGATGGTACCTGGCTGAAAGGCGGTGGATTGGGTGATGTTGCCTTTTTCGAGGATCTTCCCTGTACAGAAATCGGAAACCGCGTATGGAATGATACGGATGGTGATGGTATTCAGGATGCTGATGAAAGCGGTATCTCAGGGGTAATTGTAGAATTATATGCTTCCAATGGAACAACACTCTTGGGTTCCGCCACCACCAATTCAAGCGGTAACTATTATCTCAATTGCGCCAATGTAAATCAAAACGGTGCTACAGGCATTGCAACCAATACAAATTATATATTGAAGATTTCATCAACTCAATTTAACAACTCAGGTTCAGGTGTGCTGAATGGATTGAATCCGACAACTGCCAATGTAACCGGAAGCGGTGTTTCAGACTGGAGTGATAATGATGGAGTACTTTCTTCCGGGCGCGTGCAGGTAAGCTTCACTTCGGGAAGTTTGGATGGTGCGAATGATCACACGTTGGACTTTGGTTTCCATTCCTGCACGATTCAGGTAAGTGCCACACACAGCGATGTATCTTGCTTTAGCGGAAACAATGGTAGTATTAATGTTACAGTTACCGGCCCTCAAGGCAGTGTAACATATGCCTGGAACGACGGCGCCACAACAGAAGACCGCAGCGGACTCTCCGCCGGAACATATACCGTTACTGCTACTGATCAGGGAAATTGTTCTGCTACTACCACAGTTACAATATCCGAACCCAGTGCCTTAAGTGTAGGCATGTCAAAAACAGATGTTACAACTACTGGTGGAAATAACGGTACGGCAACTGCAACTCCAAGTGGAGGAACTGCCGGTTATACTTATCTCTGGAGCAATGGTCAGACAACCCAAACAGCTACAGGACTGATTGCGGGAACCTATACCGTTACCGTTACCGACGCGCATGGATGCCAGGCAAGCAATAGTATCATCGTTGATCAGCCTTCCTGCACGATCAGCCTTGATGTAAGCGGCACGGATGCACTGTGTCATGGCGACAACAACGGAACAATAGACCTGACGGTGAGCGGCGCACAGAGCGGCAACGTAAGCTTCCTGTGGAATGACGGCGCTACGACGGAAGACCGCAGCGGTTTATCAGCAGGCACCTATACGGTAACAGCAACCGATGGTAATACGGGCTGTACGGCTACGACGAGCTTCACGGTAGATGAACCAGCAGTGCTTGGTATGAACGGTACGGTGGATGATGTAACGGTAACCAATGGCAGCGACGGATCAATCGATGTAACTCCAAGTGGCGGCACTCCCGGATATACATATGAATGGAATGACGGTGCCACGACGGAAGACCGCAGCAACCTGTCATCAGGCACTTATACAGTAACGGTGACAGATGCCAATGGCTGTTCGGCAGAACAGACCTTCACGGTGAATGAGCCGGGTTGCACGATCAGCCTTGATGTAAGCGGCACGGATGCACTGTGTCATGGCGACAACAACGGAACAATAGACCTGACGGTGAGCGGCGCACAGAGCGGCAACGTAAGCTTCCTGTGGAATGACGGCGCTACGACGGAAGACCGCAGCGGTTTATCAGCAGGCACCTATACGGTAACAGCAACCGATGGTAATACGGGCTGTAAGTCTACAACAAGCTTCACTGTTGGCGAACCTGATGAGATTGTAATTGACGATGTAACGGTTGATGTTTCAACGGTTGGCGGATCAGATGGCTCTATAAGTTTGACGGTTAATGGTGGTACACCCGGATTTACCTATCTCTGGAATGATGGTGTAACAACAAAGGACCGCACGAACCTCATCGCTGGTGAGTATTCAGTAACAGTAAAGGATGAAAATGGATGTCTCAAAGCTGGTGGTCCATACAATGTGCGAGAGCATGTTTGTACCATCACCGTAGAAGCAGGACCTGATGTTTCTAAATGTCATAATGAACCGGTTAAGTTAGATGCTGAATCTTCGGACCAGGATGCTACATACAGTTGGTCTCCGGCAACTGGTTTAGACGACCCTGCTATTGCCACTCCGACTACGAATGTGAAAGAGACAACCACTTACACTGTTACTGCAACAGGCACCGATGGTTGTACTGCCACGGCTGAAGTGACAGTTACGGTGTATAAGATTGTGAAAGCGAAGATTGTGGTGAAACCGAACACACCGGCTTGTCAGGCTCCTAACGTGAAACTGTTCACGAAAAACAATCCGAACTACTCTTACGAGTGGCGGTTGGACGGTGTGGCTATTCCGGGTGCTGCTGACAAGAACACTTATTGTGCAAGTGTTTCTGGCGCATACTCCGTCCATGTTACTGATCTTTCCAGTGGCTGTATGCATACGGCGAAGAAGATGGAAATCACCATCAGCCCGAAAATGCAGGATGGAGATAAGATGGATGACGCTAATACGATCAGCATCAATGCATGGCCTAATCCGGCTTCCGATAATCTGAATGTCTCAATCCTGAATGTGAAAGAAGGTGCCGTAACGGTTCAACTGCTCGATATGTATGGAAGGGTGATGAGTGTAGTGAATCTGAATGGCAATGACCTCAGCGACAATGAGACCGTAACATTCAACATGCAGCAGTTGTCAGCAGGAATGTACTTCGTAAGAATGATCAATGGTAACTTTAAAGCTGATCAGAAAGTGATGCTGATTAAGTAGAAATATCCTGAATTTTAAGCAATTCAAAACCCGCACAATTGTTATCAGTTGTGCGGGTTTTTAATTTTATACCATTTTTTTACGCTCGTCTTAGTTTGATGAAAACCTGAGATAAGGGAATCTTTCACTTAATGGTCATGGATGCAAATGTTAAAAAATCTTATGCTGTGACGTTTGATACTGCGGTTTTCCATTCAAAAATTAATAATTGAAATTGAGCACCCCACCGAGATAGCTTTATTTTGCAGTAAATTCTCTGATTGGAAATTGACTATAAGTATAAATCATATTTTTCGCGTATTGCTTTATGCATGGCTCTTGGCAGTGGCTTCCATTTTTTGCTCGGCACGGATTTTTAATTCCTCGGCTTCAGGTATCGAAAGTGATTCACTTCGCAGGGAAATAGGGCGGCACTTGTTTTATGATAAACGGTTGTCAGTAAATGGCATAAAATCCTGTTCATCGTGCCATGATCAGCGATATGCATTCAGTGACGGCTACCGCACTTCACTGGGCGCAGAGGGTGTACCCTTAAAAAGAAATTCACCGGGGCTCTTTAATCTTGAAAGCCTCCGGTATTATACATGGGCTGACAACCGCATTATCAGCCTTCAGTCACAAATGCAGGTGCCATTGTTTAATGAACATCCTGTAGAGATGGGATTTATGAAAGATGTTGCCGCACTGAAGAATTTCCTGCTTGGCGATACTTATTATGGATCACAACTCCCTCAGGCTTTTCCGGAGAGAGAGCATCCTTATACAATAGATGAAGTGCAAGAATGTATCGTGGATTTTATGTTGCAGTTTAAATCGCTCAATGCGGAATACGATAAATATGTAGCCGGTGAAACTAAACTGGACACTCTGGAACTGAAGGGCATGCGGTTGTTTTACAGCGATAGTGTTGGTTGCGGAAGTTGTCATGCGGGAATTTTTTTTACCAATGCAACAATAAATGATACCGCTTAC
Source organism: Chitinophagales bacterium (assembly GCA_019694975.1). Taxonomy (NCBI): domain Bacteria; kingdom Pseudomonadati; phylum Bacteroidota; class Chitinophagia; order Chitinophagales; species Chitinophagales bacterium. Next base: position 536,254 of record JAIBAY010000002.1, on the reverse strand, counting down.
TTCAATACCGGAATATTTCAAAACACATCCGCACTCGAATTGCCCGACAGCGGATTGTTTGAAGCCACACATGATCCTGCGGATATTGGAAAATTCAGGGTACCTACACTGCGCAACCTGGCCTATACTGCACCTTACATGCACAATGGCAGCATGCGGACGTTGAGTCAGGTAATTGAACATTATGTTCAGATCGGTCAGCATCAGACAAGCCGTAACCGCTCTGTAAGATTGAAAACTGTCGCTTTACAGGAAGCGGACCGGCAAGCCCTCATATCGTTTTTGCTATCTTTGAGCGACAGCAGTTTGATTACAAATGATAGACTCAGCGATCCCTTCAAACAATGAAATTCAGACTTGTTACCGGTTTTAGCAGCGATAATCACAATGATAGTCATGAAAAGAGCACATGCTTATTACCAGATATTAGCATATTGAAGCTTCCATTATTTTTCAACACCGGTTGTCTTAGCTTTCTCAGATACAACTCTTTGAAGTGCAGATGCATTTTCAGCGTGTTTATATTTATGATTGTTGCAAGCTCCGGATATGCTCAAAATTCTGCAGAAGATCTTGTGCAATTAAGGAAAGCGGAGATTGCTAATGCTCTAAGGCAAAAGCCATCCATCATCCCGCTTGCTGGTTTAAATGCGTTGCAAAGTGCGGCACAGACAATTGCCCTGCAGGACTCCGGGTTTCTTGCTAACACCATCGATCGGAAAAGTGGTCAGCCATTCCTGAATGAAATATTCGGTGTATACCCTGTCCGTGAGAGTGACCTGCCTCCGGCAATTACTTATGTGCCCGAACGGTATTATAAAGTGGAACTCTATAATTTCGCCATTAACCTTACGTCTGTCGCATTTGTTGATTTGAAAAACAAAAAAGTGATTAGACGAGCCTTGTATAAAGATGTGCAGCCGGATATACCCGACAAGCTCAGGCAACTGGGGCTTTATCTTGCCGTGAATTCTTACCAGGTTGAAAATGCCCTCGGATTTAAACCAACGAAAGAAAATGCACTGATGGCGGATACGAAAACTTCATTGAACAACACGCATTGTGAAAGAAGTATGCACTTGTGTGTTGCTCCTACTTTCACTTATAAAGACAAAGCACTTTGGGTTATCGTTGACCTTACCGACCTGAAAGTAGCAGGGGTTCGCTGGACCTATACGGGAAAGGATGAGCCGCTGGTAACCGAAAGGAGCATGGCGAACAAGAATATTTCTGAGTGTTATTGCCAGCATGATACACTCGCCGTTGTCGGTAACTGGAAAATTAATTTTATGCTGACCAGCAGTGATGGTTTGAGGATTTCTGATGTGACCTACAAAAATATACCGGTCATAGATCAGGCAAAGCTTGTGGACTGGCATGTTAGCTATTCCAATACAGATGGATTTGGATACAGTGATGCCGTGGGTTGCCCGGTTTTTTCTCAATCAGCGGTTATTGCCGTCAATGCTCCTTTCATTGATACTTTGTTCAATCAGCAAAAGAAAATAACGGGATTCAGGCTGCGGCAGCAGTATTGGTCACGCGGCTGGCCTGCTTCCTGTAATTACCAGTACGAACAGCGGTATGAATTTTTTAATGACGGAAGCTGGAGGTTTGCAGTGGCAAGTTTGGGTCGCGGCTGTGGTAACAATGGCACGTACAGACCTGTACTGCGGATTGTTTTCGCCGGCGAACAGCAGAACTTTTTTCAGTATAGCGGGACCAATCAGTGGAAGCAATGGAAAGCGGAGCAATGGTACCTCCAGAACGAACTCACCAGATATACCGATGAAAAGTACCTCTTTAAAATTTCCACGGCAGAGAATGCCGGGTATTACCTGGAGCCCGGATTAGGTCAGTTTGCCGATAGCGGGCGGGGAGACTATGCATATACTTATGTGACGCTTTATCACAGGAATAATGATGAGGGTGATGCCGATATGCCCACCATCGGGCCCTGCTGCAATGATAACTATCATCAGGGGCCTGACAAATACCTGGAACCTGTCGCGGAAAATATTGAAGGAAAAAAATTGGTGCTGTGGTATGTGCCGCAAATGAAGAATGATGATACGCCGGGAAAGGAATATTGCTGGGCTGAAAATTATGTCGAAGAAGGACTGATAAAAACCCGTATCTACCCGTGTTTTGCCGGCCCGTTGTTTGTGCCGATTAAATGAAGTGAAGCAACATCATCAGGCAACTGGATATTTCAAAATGAAAATGAAAAGCACAATCAATTTGCTCCTCATTACCATAATAATTATTTTGCTGCCATGGCGTGTGGTAAGCCAAAACACCTGCACCCGTCAGCCTGAATTTATTCAGCAATTGAATTTTGATCTTACGAGAAGCGGTTTCAGCACTTCTGACAGACTGAACATGGGAATCATTTTCGCGGAATTCAAAGATCCACGAAATCCTGGCGAATACACCCGTATTTATCAGCATCCGTCGTGGAAATCTGCAGGCTTTCTCGGATCAATTATTTTTGATGAAGCTGGAAACATCTATGTAGCACCCTTGCCTGTTGTAAACTCATTGCATAATCCTGCTGAAGAAAAAAACACAATTTTCAAAATAGATCACAACAGCGGCGTGATGGAAAAATTTCTTGATCTTCCGGTTGAAAGCCGTTATGACCCGCGGAATCCTTTTGGAATTGTCGGTATGGCCTATGATTGTGATACAAGATCATTGTATGTTTCAACCCTTGAAGGATCGGATGAGAACCATGAAAACGGTAAAATCTTCAGTATAAATATATCAAACGGAAAAGCTGAACTGATCCTTGATCATTTTGATGCACTTGGCCTTGCAACTTATACGATAAAGGGGCAAAAGCAATTATTTTATGCCAGCGCAAGATCAAGTATAATTTATGCCATGAACCTTTCTTTAAGCAAGGATACCAACGAAGTGGCCAATCCTGTCATTGACCTTACCGGGCTCGGACCGCGAGGTGATGATAAAGCACGGAAGCTGAAATTCTCAACGGATGGCAAGTTACATGTCAATGCTGTTGAATTTGATTACAACCTGATTGCCCCTACCGTGAAACAGGAAGCGGTATACACTTATGTGTACGATTCACAACAGCATCGGTGGTTACCTGAGTACTAGCTGCCGCGCACATTAAATCCTGCATGCATCTTATGCCTTTGGCAGTGAAGCTGTAATTGCATTGCAGTGGATATTTACAAAGTAATATGCGATCAATGACTTGCTGATATTCTCATACTTCGGTTGTAAATGTTGTTGTTCGAAACCTAATAATTATTATAAAAAGTATTTTTTCATCATGGTGCAGAAAAGCATTTAGATATATATTCGCGCCGCATTTTAACACCAAAACACCAAACACCATGACATCCCTGTTTACACTGCCGCGTAAAGCGCGGCTAATGGCACTATTGTGCTTGCCTATGTTTATATGTGCTGCCTTGCTGCCTCAGTTTGCAAGTGCTCAAATCAGCGGAACGGCATTCCGTGACTTCAATGGAAATGGATCGCAGGGAACAACCTCGCCAAATATCGAACCGGCGGTTGCAGGGATTATTGTAAATGCCTACAACTCTGCTGATGTTCTGGTAGCTTCTTATACGACCGGTTCAGCCGGAACGTACTCAATTCCTTCCAGCGGTAGTACCTATAATGGAACACAGGGAAGTAATACCGGATCAGTAGCTGCTGCCACCAAGGTCAGATTGGAATTTGTGATTCCTTCCGGCAGCTCTGATTATTGCAACCTTAATGAGAGCTATGATTATAATGGCTTGTCCGGAGCAACGTACGGATCAAACGTTCGCTTTGTTAGTGGCGGAGCTACAAACATTAATTTTGCATTGTATTACCCGGCACAGTATGTCAGCACTACAAATCCTTATCTCGCTACCAGCATCTTCACAGCAGGGAATGTTACTGCGACTGGTGGTGCAAATAATGCTGGCACTTTTGAAGACGCAGTAAAAATAACATACAACAGTGCTGCGGCCAGCACAGTGGATAATCCTTCTAACACCACGCTGGCGAATTCCGGCAGTGTTGGTTCAGTCTGGGGCGTAGCTTATTCAAAGCAGGCAAAAAAGTTGCTTTATTCCGCAGCTTTGAGGCGTCATGATGGCTTGGGCCCTAACGGAAGTGGTGCCATCTACATTGTCGATCCTGCATCAACAGGAGCTTCACTGTTAATTGATCTCGATAACCTGGGATTCGCCACCAGAGGCACCGGAACCTATCCTTATAAATCAGGACAGACGGGTTATGGTGGAAGTCCGGGACAGGCATTAACAGATAATATTCCGTTTAATTCTGTTATCGGAACCAATACAGAAAGAGGGTTGCCAGGCGTATTGCCTACTTCATTTCCGGGAAGCGGGCTGCCCGTTCCATATGCCAGTTATGATGCAGCGGCACTGGCTCAGGTAGGTTGTGTTTCATTGGGTGGTTTGGATATCTCCGATGATGGTACGGCAGTATTCGTGATGAATTTGTATGATAAAAAGCTTTACAAAATAGCCATTTCAAATCCAGCTTCACTTACGACTATTTCTTCGGCAGGCGCGGTGAGTTCTTATGCTTTGCCTGTTTCTATTTCTGCGACCAATGGTACACTCAGGCCCTGGGGTGTAAAATATTATAAAGGAAAAGTTTATGTAGGTGTTGTGGCCGATGCCTCATCTGCAACTAAGATCGGCGGGCTAACCACCGCCTACTATAGCGATTTGAAGGGATACATTCTTGAATTCGATGTTGCATCCGGGTCCTATTCAAACACGCCGGTAGCTACTATTAACTTTAACTATCCAAAAGGATTGCCGGACGTAAATTCCCTTTCTGATGCAGGCGGCTCTGTTAACAGGCGGGCAGCTGCACGGTACAACAAATGGAACAATAACTATGAAGATTTCCTGCAGGATAATAACGTTGAGAATGAAAAACTTTGTTTTCCCCAGCCTATAATCAGTGATTTTGAATTTGATGATAAAGGCAACATTCTTGTCGCAGTCTTAGACAGGATGGGATTGCAAGTGGGCTATCGGAATTATTCTCCAAGTGATGAAGCACCGGATGATGCGGGGCTGGGAAGTTCTTCAAGTAATAACGGACGTTCTGATTTGGCGAGTTGCGACATTTTGAAAGTTGACCGCACCAATGGCCCCTGCACCATCACTCCTGAATCAATTGCCCAGGCTGCCGGATCGGGAACAGAATTTTTTAATGGCGATATATATAATACCGGAGGAACCGTTTCAGGTTCTCTTAAACATGCTGAATCAACGGGTGGCTCCATGGCGCTCCTTAATGGCAGCAATCGTGTAGCAGTAACTGCCTATGACCCTGCCATTACTGCAAATTGCGGAGGGGTGATGACACTTGGCACTAGTGACGGTGACCGGAATGATGATGGTACAACTTATTATGGTGCAAATATCTACGATGAAACAAACCGTGGTGTTCGGTCCGCCAAAAGCGTAGGTTTGGGTGATATAGAACTGATAGGTGACCTTGCACCACTGGAAATAGGAAACCTGGTGTGGAATGATGCAAACCGCAACGGTATCCAGGATGCCAATGAATCAGGTATAAGCGGTGTAGTGGTGCAGTTGTATGCTTCCAATGGCACCACGCAACTGGGTTCTGCAACGACCAGCTCAACCGGTAATTATTATTTTACAAATGCTAATGTTAACATGAATGGAGCGTCCGGCCTTACGCCGAATACCGCATATGTTATCAAGATTTCTAGTTCCCAATATAATGGCAGCGGAAGCGGAGTACTCGCAGGACTCACGCTGACTTCAGCGAATGTGACCGGTAATGGAAAAACGGACTGGAGTGACAACGATGCCACTGTTGTAAGTAATCTTGCAACTATTGACTACACAACCGGTAAAAGCGGTGAGACCAATTTTAACATTGACTTTGGCTTTTGCCCTCCGTGTTCTTTATCCGTTTCAGCATCACATACTGATGCAAATTGTCAAGGTACAAGCACAGGTTCTGTATCGGCTTCAGTTACCAATGCTTCGGGTAACGTAAATTATTTATGGAGCAATGGCGCTACTACGCAAACGGTAAATAACCTGCCTGCCGGTACATATACCGTTACGGTTACCGATGGTATTTCATGTACTGCCACTGCTTCAACTACTGTGGGTGAACCTCCGGTGATTGGGCTGACTCCTTCGCATAGTGATGTCTCTTGCAAAAATGGTAATAATGGTGCTGCATCTGTGACAGTAAGCGGCGGAACGCCTTCTTATGGCTACTTGTGGAATACAGGCGCTACTACTTCATCTATCAATACACTTACAGCAGGCACATACACAGTAACCGTAACAGATTCGCATGGATGCACTGCAAGCACAAGCATAATCGTAGATCAACCTGCCACTTCCGTGAGTGTGGGAATGTCTAAAACAAATGTGACCATTACAGGTGGTAATGATGGAACGGCTACCGCCAATCCAAGCGGAGGAACACCTGGCTATACCTATGTCTGGAGTAATGGTCAGACTACTCAAACCGCCACTGGCCTGATTGCAGGCACGTATACGGTAACCGTAAGTGATGCGCATAACTGCCCGGCAACAAATAGCATTGTTTTAAGTCAGCCACCCTGCAGCCTGGGCATGAGCGGAACACAAATTGATGTAACATGTCATGGCAATGCCGATGGATCAATTGATGTATCGGTAACAGGTGCACAGGGACAGGTAACCTATTTATGGAATGATGGTGCCACCACACAGGATCGCACAGGATTGAGTGGCGGAACTTACACGGTAACGGCGACGGATGCCGGTGGCTGCACAGCCTCAAAGGCATTCATAGTGAATGAGCCTGTTGTACTGGGAATGAGCGGAACCACGCAAGATGTAACGATCACATCAGGCAGCGATGGCAGTGTTGATGTAACAGTAACAGGCGGCACAGGCCCTTATGGTTATCTGTGGAATGACGGTGCGACGACGGAAGACCGTACCAACCTTCCGGCAGGAACCTACACAGTAACGGTAACTGATGCGAATGGATGCAGCAAAGGCGAGACCTTTACCATACATGAACCACCCTGCAGCCTGGGCATGAGCGGAACACAAATTGATGTAACATGTCATGGCAATGCCGATGGATCAATTGATGTATCGGTAACAGGTGCACAGGGACAGGTAACCTATTTATGGAATGACGGCGCCACCACACAGGATCGCACAGGATTGAGTGGCGGAACTTACACGGTAACGGCGACGGATGCTGGTGGCTGCACAGCCTCAAAGGCATTCATAGTGAATGAGCCTGTTGTACTGGGAATGAGCGGAACCACGCAAGATGTAACGATCACATCAGGCAGCGATGGCAGTGTTGATGTAACGGTAACAGGCGGCACAGGCCCTTATGGCTATCTGTGGAATGACGGTGCAACAACGGAAGACCGTACCAACCTTCCTGCAGGAACCTACACAGTAACGGTAACTGATGCGAATGGATGCAGCAAAGGCGAGACCTTTACCATACATGAACCACCCTGCAGCCTGGGCATGAGCGGAACACAAATTGATGTAACGTGTCATGGCAATGCCGATGGATCAATTGATGTATCGGTAACAGGTGCACAGGGACAGGTAACCTATTTATGGAATGATGGTGCCACCACACAGGATCGCACAGGATTGAGTGGCGGAACTTACACGGTAACGGCGACGGATGCCGGTGGCTGCACAGCCTCAAAGGCATTCATAGTGAATGAGCCTGTTGTACTGGGAATGAGCGGAACCACGCAAGATGTAACGATCACATCAGGCAGCGATGGCAGTGTTGATGTAACAGTAACAGGCGGCACAGGCCCTTATGGTTATCTGTGGAATGACGGTGCGACGACGGAAGACCGTACCAACCTTCCGGCAGGAACCTACACAGTAACGGTAACTGATGCGAATGGATGCAGCAAAGGCGAGACCTTTACCATACATGAACCACCCTGCAGCCTGGGCATGAGCGGAACACAAATTGATGTAACGTGTCATGGCAATGCCGATGGATCAATTGATGTATCGGTAACAGGTGCACAGGGACAGGTAACCTATTTATGGAATGATGGTGCCACCACACAGGATCGCACAGGATTGAGTGGCGGAACTTACACGGTAACGGCGACGGATGCCGGCGGCTGCACAGCCTCAAAGGCTTTCATAGTGGGTGAGCCGGTTGTACTTGACATGAATGGTATAGTAAATGACATAACAATTGTTGGTAGTAATGATGGCAGTATTGATGTAACGGTAACAGGCGGCACAGGCCCTTATGGCTATCTGTGGAATGACGGTGCAACGACGGAAGACCGTACCAACCTTCCTGCAGGCACATACACAGTAACGGTAACTGATGCGCATGGATGCCAGGTTGGTCAGTCCTTCATCATCCATGATATTGTTTGCGATATATTGGTAAATGCCGGCCCAGATGTTTCTAAATGTCATAATGAACCGGTGATGTTGCATGCATCATCTTCCGACCAGAATGCTACTTACAGTTGGTCGCCTGTAACCGGTTTAGACAATGCGAATATTGCCACTCCGACTACGAATGTGAAAGAGTCAACGACATATACTGTAACTGTAACAGGTGCAGGTGGATGCCAAGCCACAGATGAAATGACCGTTACCGTTTATGACCTTGTGAAAGCAAAGATTGTGGTGAAACCGAACACACCGGCTTGTCAGGCTCCTAACGTGAAACTATTCACCAAAAACAATCCGAACTACTCTTACGAATGGCGGTTGAATGGTGTAGCAATTCCGGGTGCTGCTGACAAGAACACATATTGTGCAACTGTTTCTGGTGAATACTCTGTCCATGTTACGGATCTTTCTACGGGATGTATGCATACATCGAAGAAGGTGGAAATCTCGGTTGGTCAGAAAATGCAGGATGAGGATAAGATGGATGTAAGTAATGTGATCAGCATCAATGCATGGCCTAATCCGTCTTCCGACAACCTGAATGTTTCAATCCTTAATGTGCAGGAAGGTGCCGTAACGGTTCAACTGCTCGATATGTATGGACGCGTGATGAGTGTGGTGAATCTGAATGGCGATGATCTGAGTGATAATGAAACGGTAACATTTAACATGCAACAGTTGTCAGCAGGTATGTACTTTGTAAGGTTGATTAATGGTGACTTTAAAACAGAACAGAAAGTGCTGCTTATTAAGTAGTACCAGTTTTAAGTCCAAATGAGTGCAATGAAAGCCGCATCATCAAAGGATGGTGCGGCTTTTTATTGCCGGGCTGTAAAATTGAATTTATAATGCATTGAAGGGTGACTTTCATGCTCCTGATGATGCACATCCTTCTTGTTCAGGTTGTAAGTATGAGATGCGTGCTAGTATTAACAGCGAAATTGAAAAGCCGGTATAATGGCGGTGTATCCGGAAAAATACGCCAGGTGAATTAAATCACACGTGTAATATGCTGCAGCATAAACCGCTTATTCCCAAACAGGATTCTTCTTACCTGAAATATATTTTTTCAGGTTAATCCAGAAGGCAAGAATCAGGTAGATGATGACCGGTGAGCTGATACTGATAAATGAAGTATAGATAAAGAAAAGCCTGATGTAGGATGAGGCAATGCCCAGTTTATCGCCGAGGTAACTGCAGACACCGAAAATTCGCCCTTCCACAAAATATTTTATCCGGTTCATGTGGCAAAAATAGATTCTTTTATAATACTTGTCAAGAAGTTTTTGGGAGTTTGTTTTCAGCAGATGTAAGGCTTGTCAGGCCATGATTCAATATCCGGTGGCCAATGCTGCATTCAAGACATCTGAATTGCCTGCAGTAGTTTGTATGAAGTTGAAGCAATGCCTGCGATTCATAGGCTGACCGGGCATGGATACCCAATGCTGCCCAGTGTGCTGATACCTTATTCTTTTCCGGCCGGAGGTCATCCAGGAGCAGCAGGGCGCGGTCACAGTATTGATGCTCATCCCTGAATTTCCCATAGATAAACAGGAAAGGAACGACTGTGTTGATAGTAAGCGATTCAATAGACGACCTGCCCATCGCCTTTTTATGCATTACTGATTTTTTATCAAACCGGTAATGATCGTTCCAGTAAGATGATGCAGCCGTTTCAAAGCAGGCGATGAAGTTATCTGTACCGGTGATCGTTAGCAGCTGTGAAAACAAATGTGATGATTTATGAATGAGTTGAGCAAACTGTGCAATGCGCAGGGAGGGGAAGTTTGCCGGCCTGAGTCTCAGGAATTTCCAGGTATGATGTTTTAATGGTTGCAAGCCATATTTCATACGCAGGAAGCTAAATTCCTTTTTCAATTCATTTGGATAGTCATCAGCGTATGTTTCACCGAGGAAGCCTGCTGTGCCAAACAACAGCGCTTCCAGCTGAAAGAGATTATTCTTGTGTTTTGCCAATACCTTAACAGGAAGCGAACGGGCAAGCAGGTAAAAAGGCGCTGAATTTACGCTGTTGCCAAAGGCCATAGCCAGGAATCGGTAAAAAGTCTCTTCCCAGTTTCGCTGGTTCTCCTGCAATTCATGAAGAACAGGCAGTGTTTTTTCTTCCATTCTTTCTATCAGTAAACGGTGCAGCCATTGGCTGATAATAATGGGTGGAACATTATGCAGTTGCTGTGCGCAGGGTATGCTTGTGGTGCTAAGCATCAAAGCCTGGTACTGCGAATAGATGGATACATCTACATGATCTTTTAGTTCAAGGCAGGGTATAACGGAACCATCTTCCCGGGCAATAGGCATATCCTGTTCATACACTGCATGCAGCACAATATTATCATATGCCTTGTCTTGCTGATGCCTGTGTAAATTCCAGTCGGAGGCGCGTACATGAATCTCAACATTGCCTGCCCAGAGGGTGTCACCGATCCTGATTTTAGCCTGTAAAAAATCAGGCCCTGCATCGGTATTGTATTCGCCGGCATGGATGATGAAAATCTTTTCGCCATCGGTGGTTTGAAGGGAATTGTGTTGCAGGAGCTTCATTCTCCATAAATAATGAAGAAACTTTTCAGTCATAAGAATATGATTATAATATATACTGTAAGTATACTGAAATCCGCTTAAATATTACCGGGCGAATCCCCAATTATTTCAGCAGTTCAGGCTAAACGGTTGATGCCGACAGGGAAGACAACTGAGCAGAAACGATTAATCTTTGCTTGTTTGACATCGCAATAAATAGTCATACAGGCAGAAAGTCCTTCAGCTGTGGATCGAGGCAGATCGTTTGTTAAACGGGTATCCTCAGCCATTGAAAAATAATTTTCATGCTATACGCTTAACAAAGCTGACATTGTTGCCTGGTATTGCAACGCTTCATTCCTGGCCGCACCCGCAAAGTCTTCGGTGGTGTCTGCATAAATGATATTTCTGGATACGTTTACCAACAGGCCGCATTCATTGTTCATCCCGTGCGCTGCAATCTGCTGCAGATCTCCGCCCTGCGCTCCAACACCCGGCACAAGTAGAAAATGATCCGGTACCAGTTTGCGGATATGTGCAAATACATCAGGATGTGTTGCTCCGACTACAAGCATCGTATTATCCGGATGGCCCCATTGCTTTGTTTTCCTGATCACCGCCTCATACAGTTTTTCGCCATCAGTTTGCCGTTGCTGGAAATCATTGCTGCCTTTGTTGGAGGTCAGTGCCAGTACGATTACCCATTTATGCTGATATTGAAGAAAGGGCAAAACGGAATCTTCGCCCATGTAAGGTGATACGGTTAATGCATCATAGCCGAACCCCGAATGATTTTTATCAAAGAATGCACGCGCATACATGGCCGAAGTATTGCCAATATCACCTCTTTTTGCATCAGCAATCGTAAAAATGTTTTTGGGAATATATTCCCATGTTTTCTTCATGCTTTGCCAGCCTTTCACGCCGGATGACTCATAGAAGGCAGTATTAATTTTATAAGCAACGCATAAGTCATTGGTTGCATCAATAATTCTCCTGTTGAATTCAAAAACAGGATCAGGAAGGTGCAGCAGGTGTGGAGGAATTTTTTCAATATCCGTATCGAGGCCGACGCATAGAAAGGATCGCTTTTTCCTGATAAGCTCAACAAGATCTTTACGTGTCAAAGAAGTGCAGGTTTGATATGTTAAAAGTATTGATGTTTGCCGAACAGAAACCGTTACCGGAAGTTTCTTAAAAAACGGGACATTACTAAGTATTCCATTTCCATATCTGCTAATCCCGCCTTGCTATATTCGATCTGTTACTGCCGGCCGGATGACACCATGAAAAGTGATAGCATTTGCAACCTTCAGATGGCTTCCACACGAACAATCTCCGGAACCGACCTTTTAATGGTTTCTTCCACACCTGCCGTCATAGTCATTTCGCTCATCGGGCAATCTTCACAATTGCCCAACAGCTTTAGTTTTAATACCATGTCATCTGTCAGTTCAACCACTTCAATATTACCACCGTCTGTTACCAGGTAGGGACGGATGGTGTTCAGTGATTCTTCCACACGGCGTAACAAGTGAATATGCTTCTTTTTTACCGCCATTGGTGTGCTTTTAGGATGCAATAAATTTTGAATTAATTTTCCTTTGCTTTCTATGATACTACTTCCACCAACTTAGTGGAAGCAAGACTGGCATTCCTGATAGCCACCTGCTGCGCCACTTTTTGTGCGAGTTCACGGAATACCGGAACACATATTTTGTCATTACTCAGCACCGCAGGCTTCCCCTCGTCACCGCCTTCCCTGATCCGCTGAACAATTGGGATTTCAGCCAGTAATGGAACATTGTACTCTTCCGACAACCTGCTTCCACCCCCTTTCCCGAAAATATAATGTTTGTTTTCCTGCAGGCCGGCATCTGTACCCTCAGGTACAAAGTAGGACATATTTTCCACAACGCCGAGGATGGGAACATTGATGGGATGAATAGCGAACATGCCCATCGCTTTCTTTGCATCTGCCAGCGAAACGTCCTGCGGCGTGGTAACGATAATAGCTCCTGTTACCGGTACGGTCTGTACCAGCGTGAGATGAATGTCACCTGTTCCGGGAGGAAGATCGATTACGAGGTAATCAAGTTCACCCCAATCACAATCTGTAACAAATTGCCTTAAAGCAGAGGAAACCATCGGCCCGCGCCAGACCACAGCTTGTTTTTCATCAACCAGTAAGCCAATTGATAATGCTTTGATACCATATTTTTCAATGGGTATCATGACCTGCTTTGTGCCTATCTCTTTTACATCCGGACGCTGTCCTTTTATATCGAGCATCAGCGGAATGGAAGGCCCGTAGATATCGGCATCAATCAGCCCAACTGCCGCGCCATTCTCTGCAAGCCCAATCGCCAGGTTTACAGCTACAGTCGACTTGCCTACACCACCTTTTCCGGACGCTACGGCAATGATGTTTTTTACACCGGGCAACATGGTGCCATTGTCTTTGCGATGCGATGTTACATCAGATTTCATCGTAACCTGCACTGCTGCCTCCTTATCCACAAGATGATGAATTGCGTTGATACAGGCTTTTTGTATCGCATCCTTCATTGGGCAGGCTGGCGTGGTCAGCATCACCGTGAAGGATACGTTATTACCCGTTATCTCAATATCTCTGATCATCTGAAGTGTTACCAAATCCTTTCCTAGATCGGGATCATCAACGTAACTGAGGGCTTTCAGCACCTGTTCTCTGGTGATTGGCATCGTAGAATTTTACAGTGGCGAAGGTACTAACAATCAAGGTAAAATGCCATGGTTATGTTGCCTTCGCAGGTTATCATATAGACCGATAAGTCTGATAGCTGACATTGGCAGCCTTCATGAAATTATTTGGAACGCACGCATGAGGCAGTTCAAATATGCTTTTATTAGACAGACTTACACGGAATAATCAGCTAGGCTAGCTGCATCACCAATCTTTGCCACTGTAGTTGAATCCTTTGTTAAGAGTTTTGAGTTGAAAAACGTCGCTTTGATTCAATCCAATGACCTTTTTCGGTTTGGCAGCGAAACGATTAATGTTTTGTTCACATTCTATTAATCATTTGTTAATATAAGGACGCAAACCTTAACTATACATTTGTGCTGACTTAATAATTTGTTAAAACATTTTCTATGAAAAAATGCTGCCTCACCCTGCTTGCACTCACAGTAACAACACTCTCTTTTGCTCAATCAGCACCCGGCACTGCCCAAACTTCATTTAACCCGACGATTAAGATGAAGGCGCTCGTGCAGGCAAGATACGAAGCATCGCTCACCGACAGTGTTGATGCTCAGGGCAAGATTACACCGGATCCTGTTATCTCCAATTTCCGGTTAAGACGGGTGGAGTTGCGTGCTGACATTAAAATTAATGATCGATGGTCAGGTGTGGTGCGTGTGCAGTTACCCGAGCTGAAATCTACCGGTGCCACCCTTGGCAAAGTAATAGAGCTGGCTTATTTTGAATACAGGTATGCTGATCAGCTTTCGGTTCGTGGCGGGCAGTTTAAGGAGCCGTTTGAACTGGATGAATTAAACAGCCATGAAGATTTGCGTATGATTGACCGTGGGCCAACAAGCCGGTTGTTCGTAAATAACTATTACAGCTCCTACAATCCGGGCCTGATGGTATTCGGAACCTTCCTGAAGAAATCCACACCGCTTAATTATTACGCTGGCATTTTTAATGGCAGTGATCGCGCTGTTAATTACGACCTCAATTATGGAAAAGACTATGTGGGCCGTGTGGAGTTTTTCCCCGTGCCCAGTCTTCGGCTTGGCATAAATGCACAGTTGAATACTATTGAAAAGGGTGTGTCAGCCGGAGCGGCCGGAGCGGATGTCAGCCTGCAGCAGTCATTCGGTGACAACATCAAGCTAATACTCGAGGGTGAATATATCAGTGGCAATAACAACCTGAAGTACAGCAGCGATGCTGATTCCAACAAGCAGATGAGTGATTTTGTGATGAATGGTTACTTCGGACAGGCACTCTTACGCTATCGTATTGATAAACCCGGCCTGCAGACTTTTGAGATCGGGGGCAAATTTGAACACACCGATCCATTGGATTCCAATGATCAGGATCAGTTTAATACCATAACCGGTGGCATTGGTTTTATTTTCATGCCCGATAATGATGTTCGGTTGCAGATGAACGTAATTCACACTTCATTCGCGGTGGAAATTCCCGGCCTGCAGAAAAATAATACCATGTTTGTTGCACAGTTGCAGTTGAAGATATAATTGGGAGAGCCCGTCTTTTTACCATCGGAACATTTTCTTTCCTTTAGTACCGCAATAGTTATGAATGCTTGTCAGATAGTATGATTGATGAGGCATCATAGCGAATACATCCATTCTGATCACGTCGATCATGATGATCCAAATGACTGGATTTTATTTAGCAAGGTTGTATTTTGTAAGTTGCAGTGTTTGAAAAATGACCTTTAATTACCTCGAAAGTGCCGATGAATAAACAAGCAATGTCAGCGGAGCCGCTGGGCATAGATGAAGTGAAAGCATTGCGCACTTGCAGTAACCGCTATGGTGCATCATGGACCGAAAGGAAACTGGAGTTGTTGAATCAATTTGCTGCGAGGCATATTGTAGATGTGAATGTCCTGATTGCTTATCATGATTGCATGCTCTTCCTGCTCGCATATCCTGAAAACAGGCAATTGCTTCATTTGGCTGCTGATGAGCTGGACAGGATTGCAGGTATTGTGCAAAGCATTTTTGATGGTACCAATCAGAGAAAGCAAAAGCAACTGAGCGGAACCGGCATTGCCTGTTCAACGGTGCATGTTGCCTTCAGTCTTGACCTGACTGCCTGGTTAGCCGATCGGTTTCCTTCGCAGGTAAGCATCTTTGAATTCGCAGGTGAAAAGGAAACGGTCAGAGAGATATTATTGCTGCTGTTACCTGCTTCCGAACGCGAGTCGATGGAAAAGAAGGAATATCTTTTCAATAAGCTGATTCAGTATGCAAAAGGTGCAAAGCAGGAAACTGATTTACATTGGCTTGTTACATTATTTCAGCAAAATGACCTCAAGCCTGCATTTCGTGACTATCTCTTTCATGGCTTGAAGCTATACATTACCTGGCAAACCGATCATGATTCGCCTTCCCGGACATATGCCCGTTCATTGCCCGCGAAGATTTATTTTCAAAAGTCGGAGTTCCGGAAGGAACATGCAGCTTCAGCAATTATCCGGATGCCTGTTCCTGCCGCAAAACCAATTTCAATAGCGGAAAAGGATCACCTGGTGACTGTGTCGCGCGGGATACTGGCCATGCTGCATCGCGAAACAGATCCTTCCACTTATGCGGAAACACCGGAAGTCTCGTACTTTGAGATGGGGAAAGGGATTGCCATTGCGTTGTATCCCATGACAGCCAACAGGCGGCTTCCCTTCGATACTTATATCGGGTATATGCTGTTTAAGAACCGGTTGCCGGTTGCTTATGGCGGTGGATGGATCTTTCAACGCCAATGTAAAATCGGTATCAATGTTTTATCAGCGTTTCGCGGTGGCGAATCAGCGTTTCTTTTCTTGCAGCTTATGCGCCTTTATGCTCAGCATTATCGCGTGAACAGGTTTGTTATCGAACCATATCAGATCGGATACAGGAATATGGAAGGATTAAAATCAGGGGCATTCTGGTTCTATTACCGGATGGGCTTTGTACCGGTGGAAGATGGATTGAAAGGAACTGCACATGCGGAATATGAAAAAATCAGAGCAGATAGAAATTACCGCACTCCGCTATCAGTACTGAAGAAGCTTTCCGGATCCAACAAAGAATTGATACTGGATGGTAAGGACAATAACAGCATTGATGTTTTGCTGGTGAGTGAGGCCATCACCAGGATGATTCATGACCGTTTTGCCGGCAACCGGCAGCAGGCAGAGCAAGAAGCATTGATGTTCAGCCGAAAGTTTCTGCACCTTAAAACCGCAGATTATAGTCTTCCTTCTATGGCTGAAAGTCTTAAGAATTTTTCCATGCTGTTGTTAATGCTTTCATCTTCATTGCATGGCTGGAATGAAAAGGATAAAAAGGACTTCCGGCAATTGATCACTTTGAAAGGAAAGGGGAGCGAGAGAAAATATGTGCTGCAGTTTCAGCAACACAGGAAGTTAAACTGGTCGCTGGAAGATCACCTGGCCGGTTTTGCAACCGGGTAGGGGCAAAAAAAAAGCTCCATGGCGGAGCTTTCAAAAGGGGTAGTGTTGATGGTTAGTTGGATGGATTTGCCGCTGCTGGTATTACACTGATGTAATTCCGTTCATTGCGCTTCCTGCGGAATTCAACAATACCTTCCACCTTGGCAAAAATGGTATGGTCTTTTCCCATATCAACACCTTTACCCGGCCAGAATTTGGTACCACGCTGACGTACGATGATATTTCCGGGAATGGCTGTCTGGCCACCAAATATTTTAACACCAAGTCGCTGCGCATGTGAATCGCGACCGTTTTTAGAACTGCCTTCACCTTTCTTATGTGCCATGATTAATCAGTTTTCTGGATTGAATCTTTAATCTGAGTTTTTAATTATGCAATTGCATCAATCTTAATCTTCGTAAATGCCTGGCGGTGACCTACTTTACGCTTGTAACCCTTCCGTCGTTTCTTCTTGAAGGCAATTACCTTTTCGCCTTTAAGATGATCAATAATGGTGGCCGTTACTTTTGGCGCAGCTACATTCTTTACAATACCACCTTCAGAAAACTGAACAAGCACCTTGTCAAATTCAACCTTGTCGCCGGCATTACCCTGCAAACGGTGAACAAAGATCTCATTGCCTGCTTCAACCTTGAACTGCTGCCCGGCAATTGCTACTATAGCGTACATGAATGATAAAATTTAGATTAAGGGCTGCAAAGATATACTTTCTGGCCGGAAATCAAAATAGCAACCTGAAAATTCTACCCTGTTCCCGTCTTATGCTGGATGCCAATTGCCCTTATTATTTCTGAGATGCCGCTTGCGGCATTGCCACCCGCTTTAATGGTTCCTAACGCGATGAAAGACCGCAGTTTTTCAGGGAAGTAAATAGCCGTTGGGCAGATCAGCCAACCGAGCGGTCCGGAACGGCGCTATTCAACGTTGACCCCGGATTTGATTTGGTTTCCGGGTATCAAACAATGCATCTGTTATAATATTTTCTTTCGATTGCATGGGAAAAATATACCAGTTGAAAAATTGACTTCCGGGATCAGGCTGGCAGCCACCATTCACAAATTATTTAGAAATTAATTCGGAAAGGAATCACTTACTATTTTAATTTTATAGATCATTTCACCCTTTAAAACAACCTGTATATGAAATTGAAAATCTTTACTTCAATAGCCTTTACCTTGTTGTCCGCCTTGTATTTAAAAGCTCAGCCAACCATAACAAGTGCAAATATGTACGCTGCCGGCGATGTGTTGACCATGCAAAATGCAGACACTGCCGGAATAAATGAGGGTCCGGCCGGTGCCAATCAGACCTGGGGTTTCTCCAATCTCACAGCAAGTGGATCCCAATATTCTCAAAGTGTAGTCGCAGCATCAGGTACGACCTATGCCAGTTCTTTTCCCACTGCTGATCTTGCCATTGATGCCGGTGGCAGTTTCAGTTATTTTGATATAAGCGGCAGCGATTTTTTGCAATTGGGTTTTGCGGCTTCCGGCATCGTTGCCGCCTATAGTGATCCGCAGAAAGTGGTCTCATTCCCGTTTACCTATAACACATCATTTTCCGACAATTTAGCGGCAACGTATGAGCTCAATGGATTTACCAATAACCGGACAGGCACGGTCACGTTCCTTGCGGACGGTTATGGTAAACTGGTGCTGCCACAGCAAACATTTAACGACGTATTACGCATAAAATATACAGAGAATACATCCGATGTGATATCGATTGGTCCTATAAATATCACCACCACTACCGTCATTACAACTTATTACTGGATGATGCCGGGTAACAAGAATGCCTTGCTCAGTATTTCTGAAATAGCGGTTACCTCTGCCGGTAATACTGTGCATGAAAAATCTGTTTCTTATTGGCCGGAAGTGGTTTCAGCAGGGTTGTTAACAGACCAAGTGGCAGACATTCAGCTCTTCCCTAATCCTACGCATGACTATTTACAGTTTACTGCAACACTTACTCAGCAGGGCTCAGCCCGTTTGAGTATCTGCAATGTTGCAGGACAGACCGTTAAGGTATTGGATGATTATGCAGTAAGCCCCGGGCTCTTCCGGCAAGCGCTTGACATGGGCGATTTGGAAAGTGGCTTGTATCACATCAAACTGGACGTTAACGGAAGACAAGTTGCTGCCAAAGCGTTCATTAAAGAGTAATTCACCTTTTCGTAAAATGCACCTGCCCGTTCATCAACAGGCAGGTTTTTTATTTCTTTTGCCTGTTATGTTCGATACCGGTACTCTTCATCCTGAATTGATTTTTAAAGCGGTCAGAAGCAGTGGCAGCGGGGGCCAGCACGTGAATAAAGTTTCTTCGAAAGTGGAGCTTTATTTCCATGTAAGTGGTTCTGCCTTGTTAAACGATGCGCAAAAGAGACTGCTGAATGAGAAGCTGGCTAATAAGATCAGTAAAGACGGATGGCTCATCATTGAATCACAGGAAAGCAGGTCACAGATCAGCAACAGGAAAATTGCCACAGCCAAATTTGATGCGCTGATAAAAAAGTCGCTGGAAAGGAAAAAGGTCCGCATTAAATCGAATCCGCCGCCTGTTGCAAATGTGAAGCGGCTTGAATCAAAGCGGAAAAAGGCGGAAAAGAAACGTCTTCGGGGAAACAGATTCGGTGATTGATAATTTACTGTTCCGGACAGCCTGAGACCGGCAGGCTTCCTGTTTTGCCGGCTGATAGAAAAGCAGGCTGCACTATATCAGTTTAAATGGTCATACCGGAAAAGGAGTTAAGCCTTTTATGCAACGGCGAATGACAGTCGGCCATAATCCTGCATTCCTGTTTCACAAAAACGCTGTTCAATCTTGTTATCCGCGCCGCATTATGCTTTCAGAAATCAGGGTGAATTATTACTGCGGTATCATGTTGAATCTGACTGGCAATCTCTACCTTTGATGCTGCAAAATTTAATCTATGCCTCACTATCATAAACTTGGTCAGGTGCCTCCCAAACGGCACACACAATTCCGTAAACCCAATGGTGAATTATATGCTGAACAGTTGTTCTCTACCGAAGGATTTGCCAGTACCTATTCCATTTTATACCATCATTATCCGCCAACAATCATAAAGTCGGTTGATGAACCATACGCTGTTGAACCGAAACTGCTGGCACCTAAACAAATGTTGCACCGCAGCTTTCAGGGGTTTAATATTCAGCGGGAGAGCGACTTTCTGAAGAGCAGGAAGTATGTGCTGGCAAATAAGGATGTGCACATTGCACTGGCAGCTCCTGAAAAGTCAACTGATTCCTATTTTATCAAGAATGCCGACGCCGATGAAATGATTTTCGTGCATGAAGGTTCTGGTACCTTGAAAACCATGTATGGTAACATTGATTTTGAATATGGCGATTATCTCATCATCCCGCGCGGAACAGTGTATCAGATTTATTTTAATGATGCAAATAACCGCCTGCTCGTGATGGAGTCATTCAGCCCGATTGTTCCGCCAAAGAGATATCTGAATGAGGTTGGTCAGCTGCTTGAACATGCTCCGTACTGCGAGCGCGATATTAAAGGGCCGGTAAACCTGCAAACGTATGATGAGAAGGGAGATTTCCTGATATATATCCGGAAGACAGGCATGATGTATCCGTATCATTATCTCTATCATCCGTTTGATGTGGTGGGGTGGGACGGATGTAACTATCCTTGGGCTTTTTCCATCCACAACTTCGAGCCGATTACAGGGCGAATTCATCAGCCGCCTCCCGTTCATCAGACATTTGAAGGCCGCAACTATGTGGTTTGTTCTTTTGTACCTAGATTATTCGACTATCATCCTGATGCCATACCGGCACCCTATAACCACAGCAACATTGATTCCGACGAAGTGTTGTATTACGTGGATGGTGACTTCATGAGCCGTAAAAAGGTGACCAGGGGAATGATTACGCTGCATCCGGGCGGTATTCCGCATGGTCCGCATCCCGGCACCGTGGAGAAAAGCATTGGGGCAAAGGAAACAAGAGAACTCGCTGTTATGATTGACACCTTCCATCCTCTGCTTATGACAGAAGAGGCTGTGGCTATTGAAGACAAAGATTATTACCTGTCGTGGATGAGCGATAAGGACAGAGATTCACTCTTTATACCTTAATACAAATATTCGCTGGCGGAATACAGATTATCAGCGTGCTTATGATGCTTGAAATTAAAAGAGAAGCGGCCATTTTCGGCCATCTGTAACAAGGCTATGCGCGAGAATCAATGGATCAACTATAATGGCCGCATCTACCGTGCAGGAGATGCTGTTTTCCCGCTCAATCGGGCCATCTGTTATGGCGACGGCCTGTTTGAGAGCATCCGGATGCACGATGGTGAAGTGCTTTTCTATAATGATCACCTCGAACGGATGACACAAGGAATGAAGGCATTGCAGATGAATGTGCCGCAACATTTTGATGCATTCTTCTTTCATAAGCAAATCGTGGACTTAGCACGCATGGAACAAACAGGTTCAAACGCCCGTGTACGCATAAGTGTTTTCAGAAGCGGGCAGGGACTCTACGAACCAGTATCTCATGAGCCTTCGTATTTTATCCAGGTAACTGAGTTAACTCAAATGTATGCCTGGATGGCCGATGATTTTCAATTGGGCATTTTCCGCGGTATTCCCAAGGATTATTCAATTGTTTCCGCATATAAAACAATGAATGCGCTGCCTTATGTTATGGCAGGAATCTATCGGAAGGAACAACAAACAGATGATTGCCTTTTGTTGAATTCATCCGGCAACATTGCGGATGCAATTTCCTCCAACATATTCTGGATAAAAAGCGAAGTGGTGCATACGACTCCGGTATCAGATGGTGGCGTAGTTGGGATTATGCGAAGGCAATTGTTGCAGTTACTGAAGGAAAATAAGATTGACTGCATAGAGAAATCCGTGACGCCAACGGTTTTATCCGACGCAGATGAAATATTCCTCTCGAATGTTGGTCGCGGCATCAGGCCTGTAACCAGATATGCAGGTAACATATTCGGTACCCGCAAAACAAAAGAGATCGCCGAATTGTTATTCGGATTTTTACGGAAGTAATCCTGCACCGTTCCGTAATAGTGGAAATTAGAAATAATGCAACAACGTCAAAAAGTTTCTGTCTGCTGGTTTAGAAGGGATCTGCGCCTGCATGATAATGCAGCACTGTATCATGCTTTGATTTCCGGGAACAGTGTGTTACCTGTTTTTATTTTTGACAGGGAAATCCTGGATCAGTTGACGGATAAGCAGGATAAAAGGGTGCATTTTATTCATGAGGCTTTACTGTCTGTCCAGGATGATTTGGTGAAGGCGGGCAGTTCGCTGATTGTCCGGCATGGATTTCCTTTGGCGGTATGGCAAAACCTGCTGCAGGAGTTTGATATCATAGCTGTTTACACCAATCATGACTATGAGCCGTATGCTATCAAGCGTGATGAAGAGATCAGGTTGCTGCTGGCTGAGCATGGAATACCGCTTCATACTTTCAAGGACCAGGTTATTTTTGAAAAGGATGAAGTGGTAAAGGATGAAGGATCGCCTTATACAGTCTGGACACCCTACAGCAAAAGATGGAAAGATAAACTGAACAGTTTTTACCTTAAAAGCTATCCTGTTGAAAAATACTTCAGCCGTTTGTGCAGGATCGCGCCCGTTACAATCCCTTCATTGCAACAAATGGGATTCTGCCGCACGGATGCGCAATTCCCGGCCATGTCAGTTACAGATGAACTGATAGCGAATTATCATGCAACACGCGATTATCCCGGCCTCAATGGCACTTCACGGATAAGTGTGCATCTGCGTTTTGGGACAGTCAGTGTCAGAGATCTGACACGGCGTGCAAAGTTGCTCAATGAAAAGTTTTTAAACGAGCTGATCTGGCGCGAGTTCTACCAGATGATACTCTGGCATTTTCCGCATGTAACCGAACGGTCATTCAGGCCGGAGTATGATTTGATTGAATGGAGAAATGATATTGATGAATTCGGCAAATGGTGCAAAGGTGAAACCGGGTTTCCTATTGTGGACGCCGGTATGCGCGAATTAAATGCAACAGGCTATATGCACAACAGGGTACGAATGATCGTAGCCAGCTTTCTTACGAAAGATCTGTTGATCGACTGGCGATGGGGGGCTGCCTGGTTTGCGAATAAACTGCTCGACTTTGACCTTGCTTCTAATAACGGAGGCTGGCAATGGGCAGCAGGTACGGGAGTAGATGCGGCGCCATATTTCAGGATATTCAATCCCGCCACACAAGCTGACAAATTTGACCCTGATCGTAACTACATCAGACGGTGGGTGCCTGAGTTACTCACCGCCGGCTATCCTGATCCGATTATTGATCATAAGGCAGCACGCGACCGAACATTGAAGGCGTATCAAAAAGCATTACGCCAATAGCCGGGTAAGATGATCAAATGCAAGTTGTATGTTGACCGCACTTGAATTTCTTAATGTTAAGCCAGGAAATAAAAAGCTGCGAATAGCATTAATAAGCCTGCTTCTCCACCAGTTGAGTGGATACACCGTATTCACCTTTTAGCTGAACCGTGTAAATGCCTGCAGCAGGCAAACGTAAATCAACGTCAATCTGCCTGTCTTCCGACAATACTGATTGGTGAAATATCACTTGTCCGAATTTGTTGAAGATCGTTACGTCTGTTGTATTCTTGGGGAAACTGATCGTAAATTGATTTCTGAACGGATTCGGATAAGTCTGAAAGGATGCAACCGGAGGAATATAGGTACTGGAAGCCGTCATGGTATTCTTCTGAAATTTTGCAATCCACATATCCGATACGCCGTTTGAGTTGAGGGTGTTCGGTCCAAACTGTGCAGTGTTTCTGAAGTTGCCTGTTGCATACGCCCATGCAGTACCATTTCCATCAATACCAAATGCGCCGTCATTTCCGTCACCTCCAACATGTATTGCCCAGTTAAGACTGCCGAGCGGATTAAAGGATACGATAAACGCGTCAGCTGAATCCGTATTCGTATATGGTTCCAGGATGACATCACCAACAGTGTCAACTCCTGTAAAGATGCCGCTGACCAATACATTTTCTTCAACACAGATCGAGAGTGTTACAGGACTGAATTTCGCACCGGCACCGCCTTTAATGGCATTAGCCCATAAAAAGTTACCATCCACATCATAGGAAGCAACCAGCACATTCTTCAAGCTGTTTGTATTGATCTGCCCGCCGCTGAAATAACAATTACCGGCAAAGACGCTGGCAACATAACAATTGCCCGCTTCATCCAGTGAGAGTGTGGCACCTGCTTCATCACTGTACGGAATATCGGAGCCGAAAGAGGTGGCCCATAAAACTTCACCGGCCGGTGAAATCTTCACGATATATCCATCACCATCACCCAGGGAAGTAAACTCATAGTCTCCGAAGCTGACCGTGTGCCGGTAGCTGCCCGTCATGTAAATATTCCCGGAATGATCAACAATCATATCATATACATGAATACCGCCATCAGCAGTGAATGTGTAAATCCAACCAAGGCTACCATCCCAGTCATACTTTGCGCAGAAAATACTTTGCTCATAAGGAACTGACAACATGCTGTCGCCATACAAATTCAGGTCACCGCTGAAGTTGCCGGTGCAATAAACATTCTGGTTGTTGTCAATATAAACTGAACTTCCCATATCGTCGCTTGCGCCACCGCCAATTTTTGCCCAATTGAGGTTACCGTCCGGATCGTAAGTGATGAGCCACATGTCTTCCTGCCCTGTTCCCGCCAACGAATCACCATTATCCATTTTCACATATCCGTAACACTTGCCGGTTAATGCACAGAAACCATTTTCATTCACATTCAGGCCGAATGGCAGGTCATTGCTCAGATCTACTCCGCTGCCGAAACTGTGACCCCAGAGCGGATTGCCGTCTACATCCATTTTTGAAACAAAAATATCTTCATCGGTTTCGCCACCCACTGAATAAAGATCAATGTTGCCCATGCTCATATGGTTCTGAAAGAAACCGGTAATGAACTGGTTACCATATTGATCGATTCCCAAATCCTTTCCTTTGTCTTTCTCGGCTCCCCCAAAAGACTTAACCCATACAAAAGCCTGTGCAGAGGCGGACTGCTCAAAATGGAAAAGACACACGGTAAATAATACGAGGATCCGCAGCATGAATAAGTTTGTAGATTTTATCATTGAAAATGGGGTGTTTTTCTCTTTCAAATATAACGGATTCAGGCCTTTGCCGCCAATGCCAAATCAATGGATAATTGGGTTATCCACATTATTGTTGTCCCAACGGATTAGCCTGAGATGCCAAGGAGCATTTGTAAATTATGATCCGGAGAAATGGGGCATGCTATATGTTTTTGCTAAATGCCATTTACATAGGGAATAATAGCTTAGCATTATTAAAAATGTGAGTATCCGGCAAGTTTGGATGCCTTGCGCTGCACGTTATCAGGTGCCTATTTGACGGTGATGAAATGTGGATAAAATTTGCTTAGATGTACTGCTGAAACAAGCTTTTTCACAAAGATCTGTTATGCCGGATCCATAAACAGGGGAATCACTTTTTAATTCACCGGCTTTATGCAGAAGGTTGTCAAGTAGCATGCTGCTATAGATTCTCAAGAACCTTTCAGTCACCATCAACGGATAGTTCGCGGCTGTTATCAATACGTCTGATCCGGCGACATTTATTTATCAGGTGATATTGACGAAGCAATTATCATTATCAATCATCTTTGGCAAATCACAATAGAAATGATGGCGGCAAAATTTAACTTTGCACCTTCAAAAAATTTTCCTGCTTGCGCATTCTACAGGTTTGTAAAAAATTTCCATATCCGCTGAGAGACGGAGAAGTGATTGCCATACATCAGCTGACACGCGGCTTCTACGAGGCCGGTCAGAAGGTAACCGTAGCGGCGATCAATACGAAAAAGCATTTTTTCCCTCCTGATGAATTGCCTGTTGAAAATCAGGAATTAGCAGACTTTCATTCGGTATTACTGGACACTGATGTGAACTGGTGGGATGCACTCCGCACGCTTTTTACTGGCGATTCATACAATATTCAGCGGTTTGTGTCTCCCGACTTTGAGCGGTTGCTTTCCGCTATACTTCGGGAAAATGATTTTGACATCGTACAGCTGGAGGGCCTCTACCTGCTTCCCTACCTGCTGTCGGTACGCAAATTCTCCAAAGCGAAAATTGTCTTGCGTGCGCACAATATTGAGCATCTCATCTGGGAGCGTAATTCAAAAATCGCCAAGCCGGGCGCGAAGAAATGGTACCTGCAGTCACTTGCAGCAAGGATGAAAGAGTTTGAAATATATCACCTCAATTCCTGTGATGCACTGGTGCCGATTTCTGATGTGGATGCAGCCAGGTTTGTGGAGTTAGGATGCAAGTTACCGATACACACGAGTCAGGTAGGCATGAATCTGAATGGTGATGTTCCTGAATCATCAGATGTGGATCTGGCACCTTCTGTTTGCTATATCGGTTCTATGGATTGGCTGCCGAACCGCGAAGGGATCGAATGGTTTTTGGATAAGGTCTGGCCCAAAGTACAGAGCCAGTTTACCGATCTAAGGTTCTTTATTGCCGGCAGAAATTTTCCGCCCGATTTTCCTGAAAAGAGTTATCAGAACGTAGAAATGGTAGGAGAAGTGGAAAACTCGCGTGCCTTTATCCAGTCAAAAAGCATCATGGTAGTGCCATTATTTTCCGGAAGTGGCATCAGGGTAAAAATCCTGGAGGCGATGGCAGAGGGGCGAACGGTTATCTCTACTACTATTGGTGCTGAGGGAATTGATGCGGTAGATGATGAGCATATCTTACTGGCGGATGATGCGGATGCTTTTGCCCGGCAGATAAAGCGCTGTTTAAAAGATCCGGCATTCTGTAACAGGATAGCACATGGTGGCCGTACCTTTATCAGGAATAAATTCGACAATAAGGTAATCGTGAAAGAACTGCTGGATTTCTACAAATCTCTGCTTACGTGATTTCATTGCAGATTATTTTCTGGACTGCTGCATTGCTGCTGCTGCATACTTATCTGCTGTATCCGTTTATCCTTGCTTTGCTGTCAGCTGGTAAAAAACAACAAACACACGTTTACAATCAGGAGCAGCAGGAGGATTTGCCGCCGGTTTCCATCCTGCTGGCCGTGTATAATGAAGAACGCGTGATCGCACAGAAGATTGAAACGACTTTTGCAACGGATTATCCGGTGTCGAAAATAGAATGGCTTATAGGTTCAGATCAGTCAACAGACCGAACCGAAGCAGTCATCCGTGACTATGCGTTGCAATTTCCGCAGATAAGGTTAATCCGTTTTTCGGAACGTACCGGTAAAATAGGAATCATCAATACCCTGGCCGGTGAAGCTTCAGCGGGAATACTTATTCTGACAGATGCCAATGTGTTTTTCAATAAACACACAATATTTGAATTGGTTAAACATTACCGCAACCCGGAGATTGCCTTAGTTGCCGGCAATATTCAGAATCCGGTCATCAAAGCAAGCGGCATTTCGAGGCAAGAGCGGGATTACCTGTTTAATGAAAACAGGATGAAATACCAGGAAGGAATTTGCTGGGGCACCATGATGGGCGCCTTTGGCGGGTGTTATTCTATCCGGAAAAATTATTTTTCACCCACACCACCGCATTTTATGGTGGATGACTTCTATGTTACAATGTGTGTGATTGAAAAGAAGGGAAAGGCAATTTGCGAACTGAACGCTACCTGCAATGAAGATGTAAGTAACAAAGTACAGGAAGAATTCAGGCGGAAGACAAGGATCGCGACTGGAAATTTTCAGAACCTTGCACGTTTTGCCGGCTTCCTGTCTATCAGGCATGGCGCATTGGCATTTACTTTTTGGTCGCATAAAGTATTGCGCTGGATTGGACCATTCCTGATGATCATCGCCTATTTTAGTAGTTTTGCTTTGTCTGCCGGAAGCCTTTTTTTTCGCATTTGTTTTTGGATGCAAACATTGTTTATGGCAGTTCCATTGATTGATGCGCTGTTGCGCCGCATGAACATTCACCTTGCAGCCTTGCGCTACATCAGCCACTTTTACCTGATGAATGCAGCGTTGCTTAATGGATTTATTAACTATTTAACCGGAATAAGAAACAATGTCTGGAAACCGACTGAAAGGAACCAATGATATTCACCTAAATGGCATAGAAGAGGCCATTGAAGATATTCGCCTCGGTAAGATGATTATTGTGGTGGATGATGAAGATCGCGAGAATGAAGGTGACTTTGTTACCGCAGCGCGTAATGCAACGCCTGAGGTTATCAACTTCATGTCTAAAGAAGGCAGAGGGCTCGTTTGTGCACCGCTCACGGAAGAGCGTTGTGAGGCATTAAAACTGAATCTCATGGTGGGTGATAATACCGCACTGCATCAGACACCTTTTACGGTATCAGTGGATCTGCTTGGTAAAGGTGTAACGACCGGTATTTCTGCCTTCGACCGTTCGAAAACAATTGCCGCGCTGATTGATCCGGCAACAAAACCGGAGGAATTGGGAAGGCCCGGACATATCTTTCCATTGAAAGCTGTTGCAGGTGGTGTGTTGCGGAGAGCAGGACATACGGAGGCAACCGTCGACCTTGCGCGCCTTGCCGGCTTTGAACCCGCCGGCGTGCTGGTGGAAATTATGCAGGATGACGGTACGATGGCCAGGTTGCCGCAATTGTTTGAAGTAGCAAAGAAATTCGATCTGAAAATTATTTCAATCAAAGACCTGATTGAGTACCGACTGAAGATGGAGTCACTCATACAACAGGAAGTGGTAGTGGATATGCCGACAGACTGGGGAGTATTTAAACTCCATGCCTATACACAGCTTAGCACCGGCGATGTTCACCTGGCCTTGGTAAAAGGAAAATGGGATGCCGCAGAGCCTGTTTTGGTGCGTGTACATTCCTGCTGCCTGACGGGTGATGTATTCGGTTCGAAACGCTGTGATTGTGGCGGTCAGTTACATGATGCGATGTATATGGTGGAAAAGGAAGGTAAGGGAATAGTGCTCTATATGAATCAGGAAGGAAGAGGCATTGGCTTGCTGAATAAGCTAAAAGCATATGCCTTACAGGAGCAGGGACTCGATACCGTTGAGGCAAATATCAAGTTGGGATTTGGAATGGATGATCGCGATTATGGTGTAGGTGCTCAGATACTGCGGGACCTTGGCGTGAGTAAAATCCGGCTGATGACCAATAACCCTAAGAAACGTGCAGGCCTTAAGGGTTACGGATTGGAGATTGTGGAAAATGTAGCCATTGAGCAGATATCCAATCCATTTAACGAGAAGTATCTGCAGACTAAGCGTGATAAGATGGGTCATGAAATTTTGAAGCGCGTGGTTGGCCACTAACGCAAACCTTTAGTTCCGGAAGAATATTAACGGTGCTTATTTACCGGTCAAGCCATGCACGGAATGCCGGAGCCCTTTCACGGCTTACATAGATATCATCCTGCTGCATGCCTTTCAACTGCACTTTTAACTTACCGTTAAGGTGCGTAAAAATATTGCCTATAGCTTGCAGCGATGCGATATACTGTCTGTTGAGGCGGAAGAACTGTGCCGGGTCGAGTTGAGACTCGAGATCGTCCAGTGAAGGTTCAATGATATGTTTTTTCCCTTGCGCGGTTAACAACAGCGTGATTTTCTGCTCAGCAGTAAAATAAAGTATGTCGTTCACTGAAACGGGTTCCAGCCTGTCGCCGAGTTTGATCAGAAACCTTGTTTTATAATTTTGTTGCTGACGGGCGAGCAAACTTATTACATTATTCAGCTGATCACCTGATAAGACCGTCTTGCCTTTGTAGTTCTGTGCCCTGAACTTCTGAAGCGCATTTTGCAGTTCATTTTTATCTATGGGTTTCAACAGGTAATCAACACTGTTAACCTTAAATGCTTTCAATGCAAATTCATCATATGCAGTAGTGAAAATAACAGGTATCTGTATGGAAATCGCAGAGAAAATATCAAAGCAAAGTCCGTCACTCAATTGTATGTCCATCAGGATCAGATCAGGCGCTTCATTTTCACTCAGCCATAACACGGTGCGTTTTACGCTGTCTAACTGTGCCGCGACGTGGGCATCTTTTTCCAGTTCCAGCACAAGCTTTTTTAATCGCCTGGCTGCCAAAGGTTCGTCTTCAACGATGATGATGTTCATTTTCTTTTCAGTTGCTTTTGCCGGCTTCACAAAGCGGCCGCTGTTACACAGTACTACCGTTTGGAAACGATGGCAGGCAGTTTGACAATGAATTGATTTTGTTCTTCCAGGATGACAACCGGCACATCCGTCAGGCTCTCGCACCGGCTGATGATATTTGGCAAACCAATGCCGGTGGATGGCTGTGTCATATTCTTTCGCTGCAGGTTATTGCTGACAACAATGTATTTATTGTCTTCCAGTGCAATCCGGATGGTCAGCGGATTTTCGTCTGATGCTTCATTGTGTTTAATCGCATTCTCCACCAGGGTGAGTAAGCCTTGGGTGATTACTTCCGTATGCATGCCGGATTCCGGAATGGCAATCTCAAATTGAAGATTATCACCGAACCGCATCTTCTGAATAAAAAGATATGCACGCACGATCTCTAACTCGCTGCCAAGCGTGATCGTGGTTTTTTCTTGGTTTTGCAATGCATAGCGGAAAACCCTGGATAGTTTTTGCACGAAGTCTGTCGCTTTTTCAGGGTCTTCGCCGATAAGTGCTGTTAATGTATTCAGCGAGTTGAAAAGAAAATGGGGATTCACCTGGTTCTTCAGCGACTCATATTCACTCTGCAGCATTTGTTGCTTCATGTGCTCTGCTTTCAATTCAGATGCCTGCCATTGTTTCATAAAATCAGAGATGGCGTAGTTGGAAATAACCAGCAAGGTGATGAGCAATGAAAAAACCGAATAGAAAATATATTTCTGGGTTTCGATTACAACTGCAGGATCAAGCCATTCGCGGACCCGGAATGCTGTGATGATGAGCAAAATGGCATAGGATCCGCTGAGGAAGTAGGAGAGCAGCAACCTTCTTACAGGTGCCTTATGCCAATCGGATATTCTTTCACAGATGTAACGGTCAATAAAATAGCTTCCGCTCCATGTTGCAATGCAAATGAATGACGTGAAAAAAACCTCAATCACTAACTCTTCTTTCGAGCAATCGAGCGTGTAGATATTGATCAGTAAAGCGAGGGAAACAATCAGGATAAATCCGATCAGCGAGTAGGTCCAGGTTCTCATTCCACTACGTTCTTTTTGTTTCGGTTCACTGCAGGATACGCATTATTCGTTAATTGCTGCAGTAAGTAATGCCTGCTTGCTGCCGGTGTATTTTCTGATGAAGAAAAAGATCAGTGGTGTGAATACTATGGTAGGCGCCAGCCAGATTAATGCATTAAGTTGCTGTGGCATTGCATCACTCACGTTTACGACCACAAAAGCTGTTGTAGTGGCAATGTATGCAGTCATCATTCTTGCGATGTGCACAACCAGCCATCTTTTGCTCCGGACAGTTAACGGTTCTCTTTTTAAAAAGTCGCGTGCATCATTCACCGACAGCATGGCAAAGATAGCTCCGAATATCGTCAGCACCAGGTTTCCGGACAGCAGCATGCTTGCACAGGTGATCAGTGCAGCGCACAGCATCAGCCAATCCAATATGCTTGCTCTTCTCCTCTTGTTGCGAATGCTGCGATAGCCCGCATATGCGGCGTAACAGGCAAACATTGACAGCATCAGGAAAAAATCAAGGTCTTTTGCGAGCGACATGATTGCGGCAGTGCAGGCGACAATCAGCATTGACCAGAAATACACCTTGCCACTTGTACGGTGTACGATAAGTCCCTTCTCTGCAACAATGGAAATGGATCCTGAAAATAATGCTGCGGTGCCGGCTACAATGTGCATTATCAGAACGGGTTTCAGTAGGTCAGTCATAGGCTGTGCTGATGGTCAGCGGTTAGATGTAGTCCGGCAGGCATGTACCGGTTATCTGTGGACAAATGTATTCGCATTTTCGTAATGAGATGATCTGATTTATTAATGCATCAAACAGGATGATGCTGCTTTTGATTTTTCTAAAAGGTCATTTTGAATGTTGGCACAGGAAAGAATCCCTGCTGATATTCGGTAACGATTTTATTATTGTACGGATCATAGTGCTGCGTAAACACATTCTGATGATTGGTCAGGTTTTGCAGGTCGAGCGAAAACTCCATAGACAATCCCTTGTAATTTTCGCGGAAGTAAATCTTAGTATCAAGCCGCAGGTAAGCACTTTGTTGTTCGGAATATGCAAGATCCTCATTGCGTATCTCACTGCCGCTGATGGCAGACGCCTCTTCGTCAATCGGTGTGAGATATTTGCCACCGGCAGTCGTAAATTTCACGTCCAGCCCGAGTGCATTGCCTTTTTTCCCAACCACGATTTCTTTCCCTCCAAGCAGGTTGATTACATAGTGTTGATTGAAAGCAGTATTGCGTACGATGTCATCACTTCCTTTATATTTTGAATTAAAGAGAGAAACGGTGGACAACAGATAGTATCCTTTGCTGAAGTATTTTTCCAGCGTGATTTCCAATCCATAGTTATTGCCGGTTCCGTTATTAACAAGGCTGTCGGTGAAATCAGGCGCGAAACCGTCGCCGGTATTTAGTGCGGAATACGAGCTGCTGTGTTGTTCTACCGGCACATTAAACAGGTGTTGCACGTAAGCTTCCGCTTTCAGGTTCAGTTGTTCGGTAATCAACCAGTCATAGCCAAGTACAAGATGGTGTGCCCTGGTGAATCCAAGATTTTCATTTGTCAGCGTGTAACCGTTTTCTTGTGGTGTCCGGATGGTATACAACGAGTAAGCCTGCATCCTGCTAACAACAGCGTAGCCAAGGCTGATGCTCTTATTGCCTGTAAGCCGGTAGGTGAAGCCAATGCGCGGATCGAGCGCCAGCGAATTGTTTAAGGTGAGCAGCAATAGATTCATACCACCTTTAAAAGTCAATCTGTCATTGAACCGGTGTTTCCATTGAGCGAATGCCTGGCCGAGCATTGTAAAGGTGTTCGTCTCTACATTGGTTATGTACTCCGTGCCGTTGTGAATTTCTTCGTTGAATAAGTCAGCATTAATGAGGTCTGATGTTATACCGGCTGACCAGGTGTTTTTTGCATTCAGCTTATGGGTAAAAGTGTAGTTAAGCGAATACTTCTGTGTTTTGAAGGATGCGTTTCCTGCAGGAATTTCTTCGAGGGTGGTATAGCTGATGGAATCACCATGGAAATATTCATCCGTGCCTGACAAACCAAGGGTGATGCTGCTGATACTTTTCGGTGAAAGATTCACTTCATAATTTATACCGGCTACACCTGATTTATACCTGACGATTGTATTGGTGTAGCGGCTGCCATAGAAGTCAAGCTTGGAGGTATCAGTCTCATTACCCAGAAAACTCACATCACTGGTGCCACCCAATCCGAAAATGGAGAGGTTTCCATTGCGTACCTTGAAATTCAGTTTAAGATTCAGATCCTGGTAATTGGGCGTTGCTGCGCCGGTTCCGAAATCAATTCCTATCTGTTGAAATACGCCTAATGTGGAATAGCGATAGTTGATGAGGTACGACGATTTCGTGTTTTTGGAAAATGGTCCTTCCAGTCCCAGTTCGAATCCATTGAATCCGATTTGCCCGAGAACCTCAAGGCGTTCATTATTACCATTACGCATCTTCAGATCAAACACACCACTGAGTGCATTGCCATATTGTGCAGGAAATGCACTCGTCATAAAATCAGACTTGTCGAGCACATTGTTATTCAGCATGCTTACCGGCCCTCCGGTAGAGCCCAGTGCGCCAAAGTGATTCGGGTTGGGAATGTTCAGACCTTCCAGTTGCCAAAGCAGGCCGGATGGTGCATTGCCGCGGATGATAATATCGTTGCGTGCATCGTTCGCGCCACTGACACCGGCAAAATTAGCCGCCATGCGGGAAGGGTCACCCAAACTGCCGGCATAGCGTTTTGTATCTTCAATATTGAAAGATCTTGAGCTCACCACAGTCATATCATTGTTGGTAACGCTATTGTCCTTTTTGCGGTCGTAAGTCACGACTACTTCATTCAGTTCATTTACTTTTTCTGCCAGGTAAATGTTGAGTACCACTTCTTTTCCGGATGTGATGATGACATCAGCCACAGTCTGATCTTCATATCCAAGGTAGGTGCATTGCATTGTATATCGTCCTACGGGTACATCACTTATTTTGAATGTGCCGTTTTCGTCGGTGGTGCTTCCCATCTTTAAAGCAGGGAAGAACAATACTGCGCCAATCAGTGGTTCCTTCGAGTCAACATCAGCAACAGTACCACGAACGGTTTGTTTCAATGATTGTCCGTTGGCAACAGCAACGGTGAGGCTGATTATAATCTGCAGGAAAAGGAACATGCGGCCGGCAGGTTTACTATTACCTTTTGAAGCTGCTTGACAGGCCAGGGAGTCTGTTTTTTTCATTTTGCGGGATGGTTATTTTTTACGAAGCAAATATCAATGGAGGCAGCCGGGCGGCCATGCTGTTGCTGATGAAGCGTAGTTTAAGCACGACAAAGCGTATGAAAACAGCTGATGGCAGCAATAGTATTCACCGGATAAATCCGGGCTTTCGCCGATTGGTAGAGGTGATTAGCCCAATTCTGCTTGCGCAGCGATGGCACCATCTATACTTTTGATTCAAAAAAATGAAACTCGTGGAAAATAATGATTCAAAAAGAGGCACTAACAACAATGTTTGGTTAGGCTTGCTGTTGCTGATGATTGGTCTTGGCTGGTTATTACAGTCGCTGGGTGCAGTGTTTCCCTATTGGCTATTCACCTGGAAAACTTTCTTAATTGTGCTGGGTATTGGCATTGGCGTACAGAGCCAGTTTAAAGGCAGCGGATGGTTGATCCTGATTTTAGCCGGAGGTGCCTTCATGCTGGAGGACGTCTATCCTGACATGGCCCTGCGTCACTATCTCTGGCCCGTATTTATTATCATACTGGGCATGTGGCTGATGATTAAGCCAAGGGGACGGCGTTATACTGCAGAACGGGGCAATGAAAGCGACTTTTCTTCGCCGGGAGTAGCTTCATCAACTTTCAGCCATAGTGCCTATTCGGAAGATGATTTTATTGATACAACCTCTGTGCTGGGCGGCATCAAGAAAGTGATCCTGTCGAAGAATTTCAAAGGTGGCGATGTGGTAAGCATTTTCGGTGGCAGTGAAATTGATCTGTCGCAGGCCGACATCAATGGCAGGGTGGTGATGGAGGTCACCGTAGTGCTGGGCGGAACAAAACTTATTCTGCCATCTAACTGGGTTGTAAAGTCGGAGCTTGTTTCGGTATTAGGCGGCATTGAAGATAAACGGATGGTACTTGCATCCAATGCTGACCACGATAAGGTTGTAGTGCTGAAAGGAGTGTGTATCCTGGGAGGACTGGAAATCCACAGTTATACAAAATAAGGGCTTGCTCCTGAACAGATTGAAGGCCGTGTAAACAATCATAAACATTTTAACCCAAGAAAGCACTAACCGTAAACCATGCATTGGTACATCGCAAAAATTGTTTTCCGTATTATCTGTGGTGACGGATTGCATCAGCCGCAATTTGATGAACAGTTAAGGCTGATTAAAGCTGTGGACGAAGCAGCTGCCTGTAAAAAGGCGCACAGCATCGGAATTTTTGAACAGGATGAATTCATCAGTACAGATGGTAAACGGGTGCAATGGAAGTTTATCGGTGTGCCCGAATTGAATCCATTGGTATCAATTGCTGATGGTGCTGAATTGCTTTCATCCATTCATGAACCTGAAGATGCGGAAGGATATATCAGCCTGATACATCAAAGAGCGCTGCGGTTCAATACGGTAAAGGCAAAGGCCGTATCAGATAATAGTTTTGTGACTGCTGATAGCTTGTCTTAAAATACCGGGCTTATTTCTTCCGAAAAAAAGGGCAACATGTTCATGCATGTCACATCCGCAATTTTTCATCAGGACCTGAATCCTTTATTCTTAAAGAAAAGGACA
Organism: Chitinophagales bacterium; assembly: GCA_019694975.1. Classification (NCBI taxonomy): domain Bacteria; kingdom Pseudomonadati; phylum Bacteroidota; class Chitinophagia; order Chitinophagales; species Chitinophagales bacterium. The sequence goes on along the minus strand of JAIBAY010000002.1, from coordinate 499,954 downwards.
TGTTGCATGTTCTCAGAAAAAGTCTTTAATATGAATCCCTGTCGCTTCAATCACTAACTTCAAAGCCACTTAGATCATACTGCTTGTCGACCTCGCCACTCTCCGCCAATAAGTTTCGCCTTGCATTTGTCTTGTTTTGGCTCCTCTGGGGAACACTACATGTAATCGTAGTGCATGACCTCAGTTTCAGCTGGATAATTTCTTTAACTGATGCGGCCATCACGATACTAATGCTGGCTTCGGCCTGCTTACTCGTCATAAACAATTTCCGGTATTACCTGCCGCAGCAGAACCGTTACTGGTATCTGCTGCTTTGGAGTGTTGGATTAAGTGCGGCGAGCCTGGTTTTATGCCGTTGGGTGCTTTTGTATATTCATCCGGTGGATGATCATTACCGGGACTTCATGGATAAATCAATGTTGATACGGGCCTGCATAGCATTTCTTTCAATCGGATGCATGGCCATGTTGAGTGTGTTGTGGTATACCATCCAGGAACAAAAGGAAAATGAACAACGCAAGGCTGATGCGATCCGATTATCGAGGGAGGCGGAGTTGTTCAATCTGAGGCAGCAGCTGCAACCGCATTTCCTGTTCAACAGCCTGAACTCTGTAAATGCCCTGATTGGAACACGACCGGAAGAAGCACGCAGGATGATACAACAGCTCGCCGATTTCCTGAGAGGCACTTTAAAAAATGACGATCAGCAATGGGCGGTTTTGGCCGAAGAACTGAAACACCTGCAGTTGTATTTATCTATTGAGAAGGTGCGTTTTGGACACAGGCTTGCCACGGAAATTGTATGTGATGCGGAAACGGAACAACTGGTGTTGCCTGTATTACTGCTGCAGCCTGTGGTGGAAAATGCAATCAAATTCGGATTGTATGATACCACGGCAACAGTGGTGATACGGCTATTTGCGCATAAAGAGGGAAGTCAGTTGGTAATCACCATTCAGAACCCGTTTGATCCTGCTACTTCACCGGCCATTGCCGGAACCGGTTTCGGACTAAAATCGGTGGAACGCCGGTTATATTTATTGTTTGCACGCAACGACTTACTTACCACAACGATGGAAGATCATCTATACACAACCATCATAAAAATTCCTCAGCACCATGATTAAGGCAATTGTAATAGATGATGAACCCCTGGCAAGAACCATGTTGCTGGAATTCCTTCAATCCTATGCTGACATTGCGGTAGTGCAGGAATGCGGAGATGGTTTTGAAGGTTTGAAAGCCATTCAGCAGCATCAGCCGGAGCTGATATTCCTGGACATTCAGATGCCCAAAATCACAGGGTTTGAAATGCTGGAGCTGATCGAGGATCCTCCGGCCGTCATTTTCACCACAGCTTTTGAAGCTTACGCTGTCCGCGCCTTTGATGCGCATGCCGTGGATTACCTTCTCAAACCATTCAGCAAGGAAAGATTTGACAAAGCGATACAAAAATGGATGGAACAGCATAAGACGGGATTGCGCGGGACAGAAGCGGCGGCGGTAACCATAGATGCACTGGCACAATCGCAGGCAATGCATCAGCGTATCATAGTAAAAGATGGTGGTAAGATCAAGATTGTTCCTGTGCATGATATTCAATACCTGGAGGCGGCAGATGATTATGTGAAGATCATCACCGCTGAAGGATATTTTCTGAAAAACAAAACGATGAGTTTCTTCGAGCAGGTGATGGATGCGCAGCAGTTTGTGCGCACGCACCGATCGTACATAGTAAACATTCACTTTATCACGCGTATTGAACCTTATGAAAAGGAAAGCCACCTGGCAATACTTAAGGGTGGGCAGAAAATCCCTGTAAGCAGAACAGGTTATAATAAACTGAAACAGTTGATTGGCATCTGAATATCATTAAACAGTGTCAACGGTTGATGCAATGTTTGATTTCATAAGATCTGGGGCAATATACTGACAGGAGGATGTCATTCAATGCGGCCCAATTTCAATAAGAGTGGAAAATGAATTGTTTTCTTTGCCCCTTCTTCCCAGATCTGCTTCAATGACAATTCAAAAATGTCAACCGGATTAGTTCCATGCTTCAATAAATAATGATTTACCGCCGACCAGGTGCGTAAAAATCCGGTAAGCTGATCCATGGTCCATTCATACTCCATTTCAAATGACGGTGAAGCAATTTCGGTGAAAGGAAATGGAATGGTATTATACATTTCGTCGAGATACTTCCGCTCCGGATCCCAATAACCGTGCAGCGTTTCGCTATAAAATTTCCATATCAGTGCGTCAACCTCATCATCTAACCGGAATAAAGGGTAACCAATGACGGCGATGATGCCGCCCTGCTTCAGGGTTCGTTTTACTTCACTGAAAAAAGCATCAAACTTAAACCAGTGAACTGCCTGTGCTACCGTAATCAGATCAAACGTATTATCTGCAAAGGATGAATGTTCAGCATTTTCCAGCTTATACAGAATATTCCGGCGCTGAACAGCATGACGTAACTGATTTTCACTGATATCAGATGCCATCACCAGCTCAAAATGTTTCGCCAGCATACCGGCCACCTGACCATTACCGGTCGCTACATCCCAGGCACATTGCCGGCCCGGTACATTACGTAAGATGAAGTCGAACATTTTTTCCGGGTAGTGTGGCCGGAACTTCGCATAATGTTCTGACTGGCGTGAGAAATTATCTTTCAGTGCCATAGCATAAGGATTAAAGATAGTGCAATTATGATTGGCTGTTTTGGCTTATCCGGTACAGCATATCACAATGAAGTAACGCGATAATTTGATTTCCGGGAATCAGCACATATCTTTGACCCCGGAGAGATGGCAGAGCGGTCTAATGCGGCGGTCTTGAAAACCGTTGTCCTTCACGGGACCAGGGGTTCGAATCCCTTTCTCTCCGCACTTATATCTTCAATGGTTGCTTATCACAACAATCAGTCTTCCCACCTTAATATTTGACAGTCATTTTAATCAGATGGCTGATTGCAAAAGCAATAATTGCTATCACAAATTGCGCTGAGTTTGAATAACAGCAGACTTTGATTCTTTCGCAATCCTTCTTTTTATATATCTTGAGTGTTGATGCAGCGTATGGGAAAGTAAATTGTTAAGACATTACGATGTCAATGTCCTTAGACACACTTGAAATGATGAGTTCACGGTAACAAATGATTGAGTAAGCCATGAATAGACTGTCATCAATGTTGCAAGCTGTTTTTCAAAAATTAAAACCATTGCTTATGAGCGAGGCCAATGAACCGGCAGATGATAAACCCGAAACAACTGACACTGCAAATATCCAGGAGACAACAGAAGACAGTGCTGTAACGAATCAACCGGCGACTGAGGAAGTTGTGACAACGAGGACTTCCGTTCCGGAAGTGGTCACCGCAGTCTTAAATGGTGCAGGAATCGGTCTCCTGCTTGGCATGTTGTTAGGCCTTGCCGTATCACCTGTTGTAAGCGGCATTATTGGTGTGTTATCCGGGATGCTTGCGGTGTTGCTCGGGCTTGATGATAAATTTCTGAGTCCGTTAAAAAGTATACGTATCGGCACATTCGGATTTTTCTGTGTCGGGGGAATTGTTGCCGGCATGTATATCAGAACCAACAATGGTCTGATGCCATCGCGCGAAAAAATGTTGCAGGAGTATGTGAAAGTTGGGTTCAGCAGGCAGCAGGCACTTGATTTTATTGCCTATCGCGAATTCAACCTGGTGCCGGCAGCATGGAAAAGCGGCGGCGCGGCGGCATCAAGCGAAAGTCCCGGGGAGTCAGTTGAATCGGAAGCAGATGAAAGCACGGCATCGTCGGGCGAAACCGAATCTGTTGCGTCTGCTGCACCTGTTACAAAACAGCAGAGCGCAGGATATCAGTTTGCCGATCCTAATGAATCCGGTGCAGCAAGAAGAAACGTGCTCTACTCTTCTGAGATTGATGCAAGTCAATGTTATATCCTCGATATGACTGACAAGGACAAGCCTTTGTCACAAATCAAAAACACATTTGAACAGGCTGGCGGAACCTGGAAGGAGCTGGCAGATGAGTTGGGCAAGGGATTGCCTGATGGCGTTTATATTGAAGCATTGTTCAGCTTGCGCGATATATTCTGCAGTAATGGTGCCGGTGGTGTAGTGAAAATTCCTAAAAATGATGCGGTAGCAAAGCTGAACAGCACGCAGTCACTGAATGAAATAAAAAAAACACTGAATGCTGCCGGCAAAACATGGAAAACCATTGTTGACAAATTAAGCGGAGATATTTCAACCTCGTATCAGAAGACATTGTTCTTATCACTTGCAAAAATTTTAAACCATGACTAAGTACATAGTTGTTCTGATTTGGATGCAGGCGCTGATGCTGCCCGCTTTTGCGCAATTCAAGCCGGCATTGGCAGAAAAGTCATTGGTGAAAGTGATGGTGACCGGCGGCTCAAAAATGGGTGTCTGCAGCGGATTTATGTGGAAGAAAAAATCATGGGTGGTAACTTCCCTGCATGCTATGAAAGTTGGAGGGAAGGTGCAGGTGGTTTACCCGGGAAACAATATCAGGGAGGCATCAGTGATAAAAGTATATCAGCCGGGCGATCTTGTATTGCTGGAGACCAACATCACTGCTGATCCTGTAAGTGATGAACTGATTCCGTTGACATCGTATCACCAGGGCGAAGTGGCCTTTGCGGAGAAGATTTATGCCATAGGGTTTAATGGCGGATCGAAAGGCGATCAGACGCAGGCATTGGAGAAGGGCCATGCTAATCCGGAGACGCTGGAATTTCTCGTGAGACCGGAAGATAAAACGCAGTTAAGTACATTGGGTTTTCCGTCCATGAAATTGCCGATTTATTTCTTAAGCGGAAGTTTGTTGCCCGGGTTTTCCGGTGCTCCGGTCTTCAATATGAAAAATGAATTGATTGGCATTGGTGACGGTGGCCTTGAACGCGGACTGATGAATGTAAGCTGGTGCATTCCGGCTGCAAATCTTGATGCGCTGGAAGCCTCCGCCGTTTCGCAGTTGCCCGCAAATCTTGGCAATGCATCACAACTGTATACTGCTGAAGTATTAATTGATGTAAAGCAAAGCGATGTCACCCCTGTATCACCCAATAATTCAGCCGGCAATGATGACCCGGCCACGAACAACAACCTTTACGCTGCCGCACCAGTGGATGATTATAATTCATTCTCTTACGGGAACTTTGATTTTTTTCAGACAAAGACACGCTCATTAAAAGAGATGCAGCAGACAGCCATTGACCCTCAGAATATGGAGAGTTTTGCTGCTGATTTTGAAGAGAATAACCTGCATATTGACTATGATGTGCTTGAATTTGATATTTACCAGGATATCAGGAATGGGTTCATGCTGGCATTACCATCCGGTACCATGCTGAGCTATGACGCTGACTATGATTTATTCAGTGTAGATCTCCGGAATTTTCCTGATGGTGAATATTTCGACCTGTATTATTACATGGTGCAACATGAAGGTAATCCGGTGGGTGAAGTGGTTGATAATATCAATGAAAATTTTGGCGCCGATGTACATGGATTGACAATTGATTCAAGGTATACGAAGGCATATCAGCTGAATGATGAATGGAGAATTGATTATTTATTGCTGAATGGCAACCAGGAATATAATGATGAAGATCTGGGGCCGGTTACCACGAGCTTCTATCTCAATGTTATTTCAAATGAGAAGGTGGTATTCTATTCACTCGCCATTTGTTATGTTCCCACCAGTCGTAACGACATCAATACCGCCTATCAGAAAGGTATCGACTGTGTAAGTAACTACGATGCCAGTGCTAATACCTGCGATTACTTTGAATCGCTGATGCAGATCATTGCCGCAGCTCACCTGACTACGCTTGCATCAATTTATTAGTGGAAGAGATGATGCTGATTCGAAAGAAACAGTTTGGTAATATCAGCTACTTGAGTAACGCCACATTTCCTTTTTCAAACTGCTCGTCACCATTGCTGTTGGTATATTGTATTGTCCAGATATATTCCTCTACAGGCAACAGAACGCTATTTTCCCGACCGTCCCATCCGGCGCCCGGATCTTTTGAATAATAAATCATCTTCCCCCATCGGTTGAATATCCGCAGTTCAAAGCCTGAAATCTCATCAAGCAAAACCGGTTTCAGGAAATCATTCAATCCATCTCCGTTGGGTGTAAATGCATTCGGCATGATCACAGCCTTCCGGCAGACTGATTCAAAAGTAATGGCATCATCGCCATGGCATCCGTTTGTGTCCGTAACCGTTAAAGTATAAGTTCCAGCCTCTGTAATGATTGATGTTTCGGCTGTGTAGCCATTGCTCCACTGATAGGTAGCATATCCCGGAACGGTAATTATCCTCGAAAATTTACCACATACGTTGCTGTCAGCCGGTAAAAAACCGGCAGGATTTTTCAGCATGCCGGCAATCAGTATGGTATCACCTGCATGGCATCCGGATTGGTCAGTAACATGTACCCAATATAATCCGGCTGTGGTTGCCTTGAGTGTTGATTGATAGCTGCCATCGTTCCATGCATAGGTTGCAAAGCCGGTGCCTGCATCAAAGATTGCAGCGGTTCCTTCGCATACAGACGTATCCTGGCCAAGGTAGACGAACGGATTGGATAAAACGGTTAGATGTGTGATGACTATGCTGTCACATCCGTTGGAGGCATTGAGAGTATCAGCATAGTTTCCTGTTAAGTACTGATAGTCACCACCTGCGAAAAATGATTCGCCATCACAAATGGAAGCAGACTGATTGCCGAATACCGGGAAAAGAACCTGCAAAGAGGTTGTCAGAATGCTATCACAACCCGTGGCACTTTGAAGGGTATCAATGTAAAGCCCGGAAGAAGTTTGAAAATTTCCTCCCGCAAAATAACTGTCGCCATTGCAGATGGACACTGCAACCGTTTGGTAAACCGGTGGTATGATTTCAAGAATGGTTGTAACGATGCTGTCGCAGGCTTGCGCACTTTGCAGGGTGTCGGCATACGTGCCGGCAGAATTTTGATAGCTGCCTCCGGCAAACAATGAATCTCCTGCACAGATTTTTGCATGCACGGTTGTGTACAAAGGCTGAATCAGTTGCAATTGCGTAACAAGAATGCTGTCGCAACCCGTGCTTGTTGCAATCAATGTATCATAATAATAGCCGGCCATGCTTTGAAAACTGCCACCCGCAAAAATGGAATCTCCCAGGCATATGGAGACACTTACATTGTGAATGACCGGTGAAATAATCTGGAGATCCGTAGTGAGTATGCTGTCACAACCGGCAGCACTGATGAGCGTATCAGTATATAAACCGGCTGCGGTCTGATAAGCACCGCCCGTCAGCAATGAATCATGTTCACAAATGGCGACCGAACGATAACCGGTTACCGGTGCAATTACCTGCAGGTGAGTCGCCACTACACTATCACATCCTGATGCAGCTGTGAGCGTGTCGAAATAAATACCGGCCTGCGTCTGTAGTGTTCCTCCTGCCTGGTAACTTTGACCTTCGCAAATGGAAACATCCATTGTAGTAACAACCGGTGCGATCACTGAAAGCGTTGTAATAATTATGCTGTCACATCCTGTAAACGCTTGTGTGGTATCCTGGTAGATGCCGGCAATCTTCTGGAAGTCGCCACCCGCAAAAACAGAATCGCCTGCGCAAATGGCAATATTGACATTGTGATAAACAGGTGAAATCACAGATAATACGGTAGTGATAATGCTGTCACAGCCGAAGTGATTGATAAGGGTATCATGATAAACGCCGGCCACATGCCGGTAACTTCCACCAGCCAAAAAAGAATCGCCGCTGCAAATAGACACTGAAAGAGATGAAGAAGAGGTTGGCAGCAGAGACAGATAGGTAAGAATAATGCTGTCGCAACCGGCTGAGGAAACAAGCGTGTCGTAATACAATCCGCCTGAAGTTTGATTGTTGCCACCTGCAAAATAAAAGTCACCCTGGCAGATGAATGGATATGCACTCGTGTAAACTACAGGATGAACAGTAATAAAAACTGAATCTTTATTAACCGGTGTGCATGGGTTAACATAGCCTGTCAGTTTATACCATCCGGCATTCACAGGCAGCGCATGCGGTATTACAGGATTGGCAAGTGCAGAAGAGAAACCATTCGGTCCGCTCCATGTATATTGAACAGATACGTTGGATGATCCTGCAAGTTTAATTGTATCGCCCTCGCAATAGTAAATGTTGGCTGCCGAAGCGCTTACCTCAGGCGGCACGCAGTCTGGAGCAAGTGCAAGGTTGTTGCAATCATTAAACTCCTCATAATAAACGGCTGTATTGGTGACATCAAGGATTTTCACATAGTCCACTTTACCGGCTTCGCGAAAACCAATCACCAGGTTATTGATATTGCAGATGCTGCCGGTATAGCCCATGGAGAAAAAATTAGATCCGTCATAAGACCAATTGACCACATTGTTGATGAAGTCAAGTCTTATAGTTCGCCAGGAAGTAAGATCCATTACAAGCTCGGGGATATTTCCCATCCAGCTGCTGCCGGCATAGATGCCTGTATAAATTTGTGAAGACGGTAGTCCTTCCAGCAGGCATCCGGCCGTGATACCGCTGCCATTTAGTGATAGCCACGTATCGCCTGCTGCAGCGCCACCTTCCGACGGATCATTTTTCAATCTTACTTCCACCGAAAAATTATTGGTTATACAAAAGGTATCCTTAAGGGAAAAGCTGACATAATAAGGATTGGGAAATGAAACTGAAGGTGAAGCGGAAAGGACACCGTTTTGAAAAACCACAGATGCCGGAAGCACTTCTGTTATGGCTCCGCCGGCACCGGGATCGATAGATGCTTTCCATCGTGTGGTATCACATTGCGCCAGCGCCTGATGCCAGCCTGTTCCCAACACTAAAAGCAATACTGCGGCAAAGGCTAACAATCTTGCTGGAAAATACTTCAATGCTTGGTGTTTCGTGACTTTCCCGGCAGCATCAAAAAGCCGGAATGTGATGAGAAAGCACGTATGATGCCATCTTTTCCGCTCTTTTTGAAGATTATTTTTTCCTGCCTGGAAAAGCACGCTTTATAGAAAATTTGGTGCCATAAAGTTACAATGATTGTTCAGACAGGCTGAATGCTGCTGTTTAACTGTTAACACCGTCAAATTCTATGGATCCTGCATCCAGTCCGCAATTTCCTGCACTACCTTTTTTTGCTGCAGGATCAGGGTAAACCAGGGTGTAAACTTTTCCGGAAATTTCCTGACCTGGAAGCGTAAATCAGTAAAATTCACCCATTGCACAGCCATCACTTCCTCCTGCTCCGCTGCAATGGAACCGTTATATTTTCCAAACAACAGGTAGTCAAATTCCTTCTCAGTGAGTCCGCTTACTTTATCATAGAAGGAATATTGAACAGTATCAATCAACAGTAAGGGCGTTTTAAATCCCAGTTCTTCCTGCAGTCTTCTTCTTGCAGCTTGCATCACCCGTTCGCCCGGCCTCGGATGGCTGCAGCAGGCATTGGTCCATAATCCGCCAAAGTGATACTTGGTTTTTGCCCGTTGCTGCAAAAGCATTTCACCTTTTTCATTAAAGATAAAAACACTGAAAGCCCGGTGGAGTAACCCCTTTTCATGCGCATTCATTTTTTCAGCGATACCTGTCCGTCTCCCTGCTTCATTAACCAGTACGACATAATCTTTTGCTTTGTTCTTCATAGCTGCTCACTTATTACAAATTTAACAGCATTCAGTGCAACTTGTTTTATCTTCATGCTGTTTTGCCGGAATCCTGTTACAACAGCTTTACCATCTTTTTAGTTGTAAGCATAAAATTTCGAGACAGCATGCCATTGACTGAAAAATGCAACAGCGATAATTTCCTTTATTTCGTGTGTTAACACTTTTTCTCTTATGAAACTTGATATACTTGCTTTTGGCGCACATGCCGATGACGTAGAGCTATCCTGCAGCGGCACCTTGCTGAAACATATCGCTGAAGGACTGAAGGCCGGGATTGTAGATCTCACCCATGGCGAGTTGGGCACGCGTGGTACACCTGCGATCCGGTTGCAGGAAGCACAGGCCGCAGCGCAGATTATGGGCGTTCATATCCGCGAGAACCTTGGAATGCGTGATGGTTTCTTCATGAATGATGAAGCGCATCAACTGAAGGTAATCAGCATGATCAGAAAGTATCAACCTGAAATTGTAATTGCGAATGCTATCCGTGACAGGCATTCTGATCACGGGCGGGGCGCACAACTGTTGGAAGATGCTGCATTCCTGTCGGGATTAAGGAAAGTAATTACGGTGGAAGAAGAGATGGAGCAGGATCCCTGGCGGCCAAGGGTGGTGTATCATTACATACAGGATGAGTGGATTAATCCAGACCTGGTGGTGGACATCAGTGCTTTTTTCGAGAAAAAGATGGAAGCGATACGCGCTTTTCAGTCACAGTTTTTTGATCCGTCTTCCAGCGAACCTGAAACCTATATTTCGCGTCCGGATTTCCTCGAGAGCCTGCGTTTCAGGGCACTGGAACTCGGAAAGATGATCGGCGTGCAATATGGGGAAGGATTTACCACGCGCAGGATGACGGGTGTTGAAAATTTGTTTCACCTGAAGTGATTCCAGGCATTGTATGCAACATTTATGAATGCTTGTGAAAAGGGAAGGTAATGCCTGCAGTAAGCGCATATTCTAAGAAGAAGAAGTGCTGATTCGCCCGTTGCGGCACGTTATCATTTAGCAATATATCCGGAAGGTTAATATATCCTGACCGTAATTGCAGAAGCAGGAAAAAGTTCTTAAAGAACTCCAGCCGGGCGCCGGATTTCGCTGAAATACCATAACCTGCGAGGTGAAATTTATTATTAATGCCGTCTCCAAATACACGCACGTCAGTTCTTGGAATCGTTGCAGCGAATCCTATGCCAGAGGAAACGGACAAACTTATTTTATCATGCAGGAAGGTGAACAGTGATGCCGTGTATTCTGCATCCGCACTTAACAGGTTGAGTCCGTCTGTATGTTCAAATTTCAGAAAGTCTTCCGTCAGCACCACCGGTGTGTGATCATAAATTCCTGCATAGATACCACCCGCTTCATCATCAATTGTTCCGGTAACAAGGGCAGTCTGATTTTGGTCCATTACATACTTCATGTGATCCAGGCCGATTGAAATGCTCCAGCGGTCAGTCAGGAAGTAACCAATCCGGTAATTATACTGTGGAATGGAAACCGTGGCCGGGTTGAAGTATAATGACAGCGAAAAAGGCGAAGGGCGATCATGGGCAACTACATCCTGTACCGTGAAATCATAATCAGGGCCGCCAAAATGAATGTTGCTGTTCGTGAAGGCAGAGCCGTTGTATCCCCAATAAAAATAGAATTTGCCTTTGTGATCCGAACCTGAACTGCTGTCGGCTGTTTCCATGGTTACGGCAAACAAATGCTGATATAGGTTCAAAAAGAAAAATAGCGGTACAAGGCGCCGGCTATACTGTATAATTAACATGGCAGAAGGGCAAAGGAAGTATTTGCGGCGGCGAAGATAGAACTTTGGCCCTATTAAGTATCATTGCATTACTGCTGCTGCAGTCGGTACGAAAGGACGCTCATGATAAATAAGCTAATTGATAAGTCAAGCAAGTGAACAGGCCTGAGCAGCTTATTTACATCCGTGAAAAGGGCTGCCCGGCACGCAACCTTTTTCAGGGAAGGTTAAATGATTAATCCTTAACAAAACTTGTTGTCACCATCGCATTGGCGCTTGAAAGTTGCAGGTAGTAAATGCCGGGTGATAGTCCGCTGATGTTTATATGGTAGTCTTCTGTTGGGTAAAAATCAAGTGTCTTGTGGATGATTCGCTCACCCATTGAATTATAGATCGTGATTTGCCTGGATGCAGGATTATCAGCGGTAAAAATGTTGCTCATAATGGTGATGGCATCCGTAGCAGGATTGGGAAAAACAGATAGATCAAATCGCTGCATGGATGTTGTTACATTGTCCGACAGGTCGGTAGCTCCATACTTTTGTGGCATACTGCTTCTTTTCACCAAAACGGAGTATGGCTTTTCACTGTTGTATTGTGAAGCATCTTTGCCATACACCATGAAGCATATGGTATCATTTCCATTGAGATTTTTCAATTGACTTGATGAAGCTCCGATATAGCTTCCGCTTTTTGTGTATGCTGCAATCCTGTATTTTTCAGATCCACCATAATTCAGGGAAACAGTCAAAAAACCATCGCCCGGGAATGGTTTAATGCAGAAAAAATCGGTGTCGCCGGCAACGGAAACCGTGCCATATACCCAGTATTCTTCCGCACCTTCTGTCATCAAAGCCTGGCCCAGTTTATTATTAGGTTCCACCTCGAGTTTGCAGTTGAAGCAGGCTTCCTGTTGTGGCGACCAGTCGCTTTTTAGTACTGAACAGATACTCCTCATCTGAAATGTGAAGAAGCCAACATATGGACTTACCTGCAGGAAGGGCACCGTGGCTGAATAATTGGACCACGTTTGAGTTTTAAAGGGTTTGATCCGCAGTTTATATTTTGTCGCACCCGGAACCTGCAACCATTGGAAGGAGGCCACATCCGGTGCAGCGGAACCGGTGAAGATGACGGAGGGAGCAGCACATGTCTGACCCATCGCGTACGGTGATAACACTGTCATGTTAATGATTCCTAACACTATCATTGCTACCAGCCTGGAGAAGTAGAGTATTTTCATGTTGGGAGGTTTTGATTGTACATGTAATGATAACAAAAAATAAAATATAAAACAAGTATTAATAAGAAAAAAGCAAATGAGTATTGATTGTTCATTTAGCCTGCGCCCGGTTTATTGAATCGTTAGTTATGGTCTGCAACCTTCAACAATACCGGTTTAAGGCATTGTTGCAACGCCAATCTGCAGGAAAGTTGTATTCTCCGCAGCATGAGATTTTTTTAGTCTCAACATCCAACTGTTTTACAGCCCGTATTAAGTAATTCTTCACCATCAGGTTTTTCCTGTGCACGGATTTGTATACACTTCCTGATCAGGCCAATATTTGTATATTGTATGCATGCTGAAACGCTATCGTAAAGAGATCATCAGGTACTCTGTCATTTTCTTCGCTTATATCTTGTCTTTTGGCGCCGGATTCCTGTTTATCTTTTTTTTTCAGGATCAGCAATCCATTCTGGCCACCTCATTTTATGCTGATGTGATAGCAACGGTGGTGATATTCGTGATAGGTTTGCTGTTCCGGAATGCCAGCTTTTATGACCCTTACTGGAGCCTTGCACCATTTGCACTCTGTTTTTACTGGACATTTATGAGCCAGATCAATTACACCATGCGGTTCGAATACCTGATGCTGGCTTTAGCCGTGTGGGGCAGCCGTCTGACTTTCAACTGGGCACGGGGATGGAAAAGTGTGAAGCAGGAAGACTGGCGATATGGATTGTTACGCAAGAAAACCGGCGCTTATTTTCCTCTGGTTAACTTTTTCGGTATTCATCTTTTTCCAACTGCCATCGTTTTCTGCGCCATGTTACCGGCATACTATGCCGTGAGACAGCAGGCGTATGAATCGGGCATTCTCGATGTGCTGGCATTCCTGATCTGCTTGTGTGCCACATTGATTGAACTGATTGCGGATGATCAGCAGCGTAGTTTCCGTGAAGACCGGAAGGACGAACGCGACTTCTGCACCATTGGTTTGTGGCGGTATTCACGTCATCCCAACTATTTCGGCGAGGTTCTTTTCTGGTGGGGCATTTACCTCTTTGCACTGGCGGCAAGCATATCTTTCTGGTGGACGATTATTGGCCCGATACTAATGACTATGATGTTTATTTTCATCAGCATTCCCATGATGGAGGAACATATGCTTGCTAAAAACCCGCAGTACGTCCAGTATCAGCGTTATATAGCGATGCTGGTGCCGTGGTATTAATTCCTTTAGACAGGCCGGCATAGTTGAATTAACTTTGCGAAGATGGAATTACTTTCAAAACTTTCGCCGGCTGAAACACTGATGCTGCTCCGTCCTTATGAATCGAGGCTGCGCGATTTCATGCAGTTCACCATGATGGATTTACTCACACGGCAGGCATTGCACCTGCTGAACTATGATATGCAGCCCGTTCAGGGAAATGCAACATTGTCGTTAGCATACGTAGTGGCCGGACGAAATTTTAAAAAGGAAGAACCACTATTGCATGAAATGATTTTTCTCTACCCGTTTTATAAGAAGCCTGCATCAAAGATTTTATTCACGCATTTTATACAGATCGCCATTAAAGCGTCGAAAGGAGAGGAAAATTTCAAAAGAAAATATTTACTGGCAGGCGAATTAAAACCACTCATCCATATCGGCTTCTGGCAACGGATTTTTGGTTCATTCTCGCTAACGGAAGAAGGGAAAATGCAACAACAAGCTATCATCAGACATCTTAACTTCCTGGATAAGGAACTGCCCGTAATGATGAAAGAGCAAAAGGAGAAAGCCGGTGAATATATCAATCAGGTCAAGGGAAATGTTTTCCTCTTGAATGCACTTAAATTTGAATTGCTTCATCTGCTTGGTGCTGAAATCGGCAGGGTGGAGACGGAGCTGGAAGGAGGATAGTTCAATCTTCCGGAATTATTGAAGACGTGTATTCTCTGATTGATTTCCGGATGTTTGTCGCTTCAAAAAATTAATAGATAACCATATCTAAACGAAGCAGCATGCTATCGAAATGTTACCGGAGTATTTTAATGCATTGCCATACTCGCTTCACGCAGCGCGTCTTTGACCGATTACGATCATCGATGCTGTACCGGTAACAACGGCAGTATGCCTTGTTCCGGGCGCAATGTGGAGAAAATCACCTTCCTTATATTGTCTTGTCTGACCTGCAATGTTCATCTCACATTCTCCTTTGCAAATCAGGAGGTATTCCTCGTGTCCTTCATGCATCTCCTCCGATACAACAGCGCCTGGATTGGCAAACACAACATAGGTGAAATAATCTGCTGTTCCCGGAAGCTCTTTCATGATGAGATCAAAATCAGTACGCGGCATTTCAATGTTATGACTGTCGAGATAGGCCAGCCAGGAATCTACAGTTGATTGAATTGTTAATACAGGCGGAAGGCTGGATGGTAAAGGGGTGTCTGAAGTTTGAAGGGATGCAATAATCTTTTCTTTCATCTTTTGTGATGGCTTCAGTTTGGAACCCTCCACGGCATATAGCGCCAACACTTCATTGATAGCACTAATCTCCGCCTTCAGTTCCGGACTGTCAACGGCAAGCTGTTCTACCAGCAAATTTTCTTCTTCACTGGCAATGCCAAGGCAGTATAACTCAACAATACCGGATTCGATCAAATCTGCTACAGACATCTGTCGAAAGATTCCCTTTTATCACACCAGTTTTGCAGGCAGTGCGTAAGGCAAAAATAAATTTTTTCAGGCGATCGCTCAAATGGACGTCCTAAAGGCTTTATTGTGATCTGTGTAATTTTGAGGGTATTTGAAGTTGTTTGCAGTCTTTCAAGCTGTGTCAAGGCTTTTCTTGCTGCAGCCAGACTTGATTTATTGCAACACCCGGATGATGTGATGATAGTTGATTTACATTTTTGTCAGTGTCATCTCCATGGTTTTCATTTCCTTGCCTTTCCTTACTTCATACATTTGCATCACCTGCGTTTTTTCATCCTTAAATATGAAAACCTGGCGCATTGGAATTGATTTGCCGGTTGCAGGATCAATGCCATTCCCTTTGAATTCAATACCGTTTATATCATCACGCCATATGCCATCCATATACATAATGCCCGTACTCATATTATCAATCCATGAACTCACATACTTTTTGGATGCATTGTCAAAACCCATGGTTGAAATACCTTCAAATGGCATTCCCGACATTTCACCGTAATAATGTGATACCATATAGCGGTCGCCCAGGATCATTTCACTGTTGACCTTGGCATCCAGTGTCATGGGTGGTTGTGCAGGATCCATCCACATGAGTGTGCTGGCTCTCCAGTCACCGGCGCCTGCTGCCATTTTTTTATGTTCGGAGCCGGGTGTCATGTACGCTGACCAGGCTTTCATTTGTGCATCCATGTCGGCGTTTTGCGCTTTGCTTTGCTGAACTATCAGTGTTGAAATGAAAACTGCCAAAAGGGTTACTGATGCTTTCATAGTCATTTTTTTCTAAAAGTATAAAATCATCTTGAATCAATTAAGCGACTGACTGTATCATATGATACATTAAAATTGTTTGTTGCCCGATCTGCATACTGCGCTACTGCCGGTAACTTTGAAAAACAGTTAAGCTTCCCACATTAGGTTACATCCTCTCACATCACTGTCATCCATCCTTCCGAGTGTTTCGAAGGTATTATCCGGAAATGATTTGCCCAGGTCGGCAGTTGCAATGAAACAGCAGGAATCAATGTTGGCCAGGTCGATGATATTGATCGCACCGGTTTTGCCATGGCCAATCAGTTGCAATGGATCATTCACATCCCTGATCACTACTTTCATCCATGGCGGAGTGTGAAATTTCCTGTCATCCAGCATATAAGCCTGAGACAATAATTCCGTCATCCCATATTCGCTGTAAATCCTTTCGGTACCGAGTGCCGTACTTAACTTATGGTGCAGCGATTCACGCGTCAATTCTTCGCCTCGTCCTTTCATCCCGCCGGTTTCAATCACGCGCGTATGGCGCAGGGTGATATGGTATGCAGCAATAAATTCAAGGAGCCCGAAAGTCACACCAAGCAATATCGTCTGCTTTTGGTTTTCTTCCAGTTGCAGCAGTTGCCGGTACAGATCATTGAGATTATATCGGTAGAAGCCACTCTCCGGCGCACCGCTTTTTTCTATCAATTGCCTGACCATATACACCAGCGATGATCCTTCTCTTTCCAAATAAGAGGGCAGCAGGGCCAGCAGGCAACTATCTTCAGGCGGCCCCAGGAACATATTAAAGCATTTGCTGAAACTTTCGTTATAAAGTGGCAGATCACATACATGGTGACGGCTGATTTGCTGCCCGGTTGTGCCGCTGCTGCTGAAGATTTTTTGTACCGGCAGCGTTCCGGTTACTACCCTGTGTGTCTTGAAGAAATCAATCGGTAAAAAGGGGATCTGTTCAATACTTGTTACAGCGGAGGTATCAGTTTTTAATAAGGAGCAATATTCCCGATAGACAGGATTATGCTGGTACTGGTAATGGAAAAGATCTACAGCAACTTTTGTGAACGTGCTTTTGTCAGTATCAAAAACGCATGAACGGAGGTGGGTTCTGTCGGTCATCTTGCTTCCGGAGCATTTCATTAGCATGCATCCCTTTCATTGCAAAGAAAAGATTTTATAATTTCGGTGAATCATGAAATATCAGTTGCTTGTCACTGCGTTGCTATTAACCCTGTTGGCTTCATGTCTCAATCCGCCTGAGTATCCTATAGAGCCCGTTATCGTTTTTGATTCCATTTCAAAAACCTATGTGAAAGGGCAACCTGCTTTCGATTCCATAACGTTTGTTCTTTCATTTACAGACGGTGATGGTGATCTTGGAGCATCCAGCAGCGATACCGTCCCCAATTTGTTTTTCAAAGACAGCCGTACCGGCTTCATTAATACCTTTCAGTTTCCAAACATTACGCCGGAAGGCAACGTGAAAGATATCTCCGGAACGATCAGCTATGTGTTTTCCCCGTTTAACTGCCGCCCGGGCATACCGGTAGATACCTTCTTCTATACGATTTTTATCAATGACAGGGCAGGGCACATGAGCAATGAGGTTACCACACCATTGATCATCTGTGATTGCCGTTGATGGCATCTAAGTGAAACGAACGGCCACCTGCGGCCGGTTATGCCAGCCTGTTTTTTCTCCAGTTAGAATGTTGCACCGGACTTGCCATTGCAGAATTCACTTTTGATGGTACTTTATCAGCAGCCCCGGACAATGCAATACTAAGCAAGGCGGCGATTTCTTTTTCTTCAGTATCCTGTTCTTCCAATGAAATACTTCCCGGAACAAAATATTTTGGAATGAATCCGGTATCAAAATTTCCGCTTACAAAAGCCGGATGTTGTAGCACCCATTTTCCGAATGTCAGGGTGGTTTGAACGCCGGCGATCTCATATTCTTCAATGGCGCGGATGAGCCGCTCAATGGCTTCACTCCGGTTTTTACCATAGGCAATCAGCTTTGCCAGTAAAGGATCATAGTGGATGGGTATGTCCATCCCTTCTTCAAATCCGTCGTCCACGCGCACTCCGGGCCCTTGCGGACGACGGTATGTATTGAGCCGGCCGATATCAGGTAAGAAATTATTGAGCGGATCCTCGGCGCACACCCTGAGTTCCATGGCATGGCCATGAATAGTAAGGTCTTCCTGCCTGAAAGTCAGTTTTTCTCCGCGGGCAATCCTGATTTGCTCCTTCACAAGATCAAGGCCCGTAATAAATTCTGTCACAGGATGTTCCACCTGCAACCTTGTATTCATTTCCAGGAAATAATAATTGAGCTTGTCATCCACCAGGAATTCAACAGTGCCCGCATTATAATAACCACATGCTTTTGCTAATGCAATCGCGCTGTTTCCCATGGCCTTCCTCATTTCAGGTGTCAATATGGAGGAAGGTGCTTCTTCAATCAGTTTCTGATGCCTGCGTTGAATGGAACATTCGCGTTCAAACAGGTAAACAAGGTTTCCATGCTGATCGCCGAGAATCTGGATTTCAATATGCCGGGGTGCTGTTACATATTTTTCAATAAAGACTGAACCATCACCAAATGCGGCTTTGGCCTCGCTGATGGCGCGCGTTACCTGTTCTTCAAATTCTGCTTCATTTTGAACCACACGCATTCCTTTGCCACCGCCACCCGCCGATGCTTTTATCAAAACAGGATAACCGATGCCGGTGGCGATTTTTTTGGCTGTATCAATATCGCTGATCGGCTGTTCAGTACCGGGCACAAGCGGCACTTTATGTTTCTTCGCTGTTTCTTTTGCCGCAAGTTTGCTGCCCATCAGTTCCATGGCTTCCGGTGAAGGCCCGATAAAGATGAGTCCTTCTTCCCGCACTTTGCGGGCAAAGGCCGCATTCTCACTCAGAAATCCGTAGCCGGGATGAATGGCATCCACCTTCAAACGATGGCAGACCTCAATAATCTTATCACCTAACAAATATGATTGATTGGAAGGCGGCGGGCCGATGCAAACTGCTTCATCCGCATAACGCACATGCATGGCATTGCGGTCGGCTTCTGAATAAACAGCCACCGTGCTGATACCCATCTCCTTTGCAGATCGCATGACACGCATAGCAATCTCGCCCCTGTTGGCAATTAGGATTTTCTTCATGGGGGAAAAATAAAGAATGAAAAGTTGAAAATGAATGATAATCGTTGGTTTTTATGAGGATGTGATGGATTACTGTTTGTTTAGGATAACAGGTTGAACACGTTGTGAAAAAGAATGACCTTCACAAAACAATCAATGAATAGACGAAGGCCGCCAGCAGCAGAATGCAGGTAAGTATGAATCTGCATAAAAACTTCTGCTTAATTTCGCAGCAATGTGGCAGGAAACAAAAGCACTTATCCGAAAGGACATTCAGCTGGAATGGCGGCAGCGCTACGCATTCAGCGGAATAATGCTTTACCTCGCTGCAACGATTTTCCTGGTGTATATCAGTTTTATTGAAATGGATCCCGTTGTATGGGTTACCTTATTCTGGATCATCTTACTGTTCACGGCAGTGAATGCGGTGGCCAAGAGTTTTATGCAGGAAAACAAAGGGCGTATGCTGTATTATTATTCCATCGCTCATCCTCGGGCTGTTATTCTGTCGAAACTTATTTATAACAGCGGCATGATGTTATTGCTTGCCATTGTGGGAATGTCGCTTTATATGCTGGTGAATAAAAGTCCCGTTGAACAGTTGCCGTATTTCATCATTGTGGTGATGCTGGGAAGCGTCAGTTTCGGGCTCGCTTTTACGATGATGTCTGCCATTGCAGCAAAAGCCAATCAAAATGTGGCACTGATGGCAATCTTGAGCTTGCCGTTTATTATTCCTGTGCTATTGCTGCTGATTAAACTCACCCAAACCGCTTTACTGAATCACATTGAAAACTACCCTGTACGTGATTTTGCCTTGCTGTTCTCCCTCAACGTGATAATGGTTTCAATGGCGGTTTTATTATTTCCTTATCTTTGGCGCGAATGAAAATTAACGCTCTTCCATTCACGCAGCAGTTTGCCTTGCTTAACGATATCCCATTCCTGTTCATCTTTGCAGGCAGCAATTTACCAGTCAGAAGGTTATACTATTGTCCTGTAAACAGTCGGTCTTAATAGCAGCTTTTATGAAGCAATATTGGTGGAAAGTGCTGTGTGTATTGCTGATCACCTATACGATCATCGCGGGATTTCTGATGCCTTCACCTGCTTTACCGATTCTGCATGAATCGATCCGTAATCTTTATTTCCATGTGCCGATGTGGTTTGGCATGACGATCTTGTTGTTGATTTCAATGATATACAGTATCCGGTTTCTTTCACGGAATAACCTGGTGTTTGACATTTATGCCACCGCTGCGGCACGTATCGGCCTGCTGATGGGCGTGCTTGGAATCCTGACCGGCATGCAATGGGCCCGCACTACCTGGGGCGCCTGGTGGACGAATGATCCCAAACTCATGGGTGCTGCCGTGGGGTTACTCATTTACCTGGCCTATTTTGTATTACGCAATTCAATTGATGATATTGACCGCCGTGCCAAAGTTTCGGCAGTTTTTAATATCATGGCCTATGCTATTTTTATTCCTGCCATCTTCATCGTTCCGCGCCTGACGGACTCGCTCCACCCCGGAAACGGAGGTAACCCCGGATTTTCCGCTTATGACCTTGACGGAGGTATGCGGCTGGTGTTTTATCCTGCAGTGCTTGGCTGGAGTTTGCTTGGCATATGGATCATGACACTTGTTGCACGCATACGCCTGATGGAGATGAGTCTGACAGCCGGAAAGGAAATATTTAACACCACGGCAACTGCTGCAGAAGTTTTAGATTCACCCGGTTCCTAAAATAAATAGGCAATGAAAAGAGCGCTGATTTTTTTTACCCTGCTATTTCTGAATATTTTCCTGCTGAAGGCACAGGGCAACAGCCTCGATGAGCATGCAGGCAATTTCCTGCGTGAGTCAGGAAAATTATATGTAGTGATTACCATCCTCGTTACTATATTTGCCGGCATCGTAATTTTTTTGATTTTCCAGGAAAGAAAAATTTCACAACTCGAAAAAAAAATTAAAGACAACAACAAACCATGAAGAAAGAAACACAAAATGGCCACAGCTTTTTTCAGAATGTAGAGCGTTACTTCGACAAAGCGGCAAACTTTTTAAACTACGAGCCAGGGTTGCTGGCACAGATAAAAGCCTGTAACAGCGTTTACCAGATGCGTTTTCCCGTAGTTGTAGAAGATAAAAAAACCGGGAAGAAAAGCGTGGAGGTGATCGAGGCCTACCGCGTGCAGCACTCACAGCACAGGGTGCCCTGCAAAGGAGGCATACGCTACAGTCCTGATGTGAACCAGGATGAGGTGATGGCATTGGCAGCACTCATGACGTATAAATGTTCTATCGTGGATGTGCCATTTGGAGGAGCCAAAGGTGGTATCCGCATTGACAAAAAGAAATACAGCGATGATACAATTGAACGTATCACAAGGCGCTACACCACTGAATTGATCAAGAAGAACTTTATTGGCCCCGGCATTGATGTTCCCGCTCCGGACTATGGTACAGGCGAACGCGAAATGTCATGGATTGTCGATACCTATGTCGCCTTTCATCCTGGCGAGATTAATGCATATGGCTGTGTTACCGGCAAGCCCATTATGAATGGCGGGGTTCACGGCAGGAAAGAAGCTACAGGCCGCGGAGTTTATTTTGGCATTCGGGAAGCTTGTGCCGTGGCGGAAGACATGAAGAAGCTTGGTCTCACTACCGGCATTGAAGGAAAGAGAATCTCGGTGCAGGGATTAGGAAATGTTGGTTACCACTCCGCTAAATTTTTTGTGGAAGCAGGCGCCATACTTGTAGCGGTGTCGGAAATAGATTGCGCCCTTCTTAACCCTAAGGGTATGGATCTTGATGATATCATGAAGTGGAAAGCTGAAAAAGGAAACCTGCTTGCCTATCCCAAAGCAAAAATTGTGAAGAATCCGGGAGTGGCACTTGAAGTAGATTGCGATATTCTGATTCCCGCTGCACTGGAGAGTGTTATAACCGATGAAAATGCACCTCGCATTAAGGCAAAGATTATTGCTGAAGGCGCGAATGGACCGTGTACGCCCGGCGGGGAAGAGATTCTGCTTAAGAAAGGTGCATTGATCGTTCCTGATATGTTTTTAAATGCCGGCGGTGTTACTGTGTCTTATTTCGAATGGCTGAAGAACCTCTCGCACGTACATTTTGGCCGTATGGATAAACGTTTCAGTGAAAACACCAATAAGGTCTTTATGGATCAGATTGAAACCGTAACCGGGCAAAAATTAAATGCAGGCGCCAAACAATTACTCGAACACGGCGCAGAAGAAGTAGACCTGGTTAACAGCGGTTTGGAAGATACCATGATCAGTTCATACCAGAATATCCGTAAAACCTGGAAGCAGGATAAGCGGATAAAGGATATGCGCACTGCAGCATTTGTGTATGCAATTGACAGGGTGGCATCTTCATATACCACACTCGGTATCTGGCCTTAAACTATTTGGTGATAAGCATGAAAGCCGGTCAAACAATGGCCGGCTTTTTATTTGGATGAAACTGAGTGTTCATTTTTTTAAGGAGTCGTTGTGATATCCCAACCGTTTCCTCCTGACATTTTATTTGAATGCTGTTCTGCAACTGTGGCTTATATCCGCTTAGCAGTCATATTAAAGTTGCTTCAACGTATAGAAACATATGCGTTGGTACCGGTTATGTCATTTAAAATCAATGGTTTATCGAAAAATTCAGCTTCGTTGCCGCAGATTTTATATCTTGCGCGAAATTTTTTTAATTCTTTAAAACAAATCATAATGGGAAACTTCGGACGTCCGGCCACCAGACCGGCAAAAATGATGGATGGATTCTATATTGAAGTAGCGAATAAGGGATCCAAAATTAAAGGCGTGAAGATCAGGAATGAAAGCAGGGAGGCAATGGAAAATTCGGCCCGGGAGTATGCAAAGAATAAGGAAGTGACTATTCTGGGTGAGTACAAGAATGAAACCTGGGTCAACGGCAAATAACACCGCTAATCGTATAATTTCAGCGGAAGGGCAAGATCTGCGGGCGTGATCAATCATTCCATCTGACAAGTTAATTGCCGGATCATTTTTCCTCCGTATAGCAGGGTTACTTTATTCAATACACTTTGATTCACAGATACTTCAATCGGTGAATCAAAGTGTTTTTTATTGGGAGCCCTTTGAACTGCACAAAATATGCTTCCTTTGAAGTTTAAACGCAGACAGGGGAATGAGGTTAATTGATGTACATGCCTGGTTTTTCATGAGAAACTATTAAGCGAAAACCACTATGAGCAAAACAGGAGCCTTGCCCATCATATTTCCTGTGACTGTTGTATGGAATTTTATCGTCTGTAGCTTGATCACCAAATCATCCTTTTATTATGCTGCATCCGTACCACACTAACTGACAAAATCGATGTGCGTTATTCATGTCTAAAAAAACCTTGTTGGTCATTGGTGCCGGTGCAGCCGGTTTCTTTTGTGCTGTGAATGCAGCACGGCTGAATCCTGTGCTCAAGGTCATGCTGGTAGAGAAGGCTGGGCAGGTGCTGCGTAAGGTGAAGATAAGCGGTGGTAGCAGGTGCAATGTAACGCATGCCTGTTTCGACCGGCAGGAAATGGCAAATTGTTATCCGAGAGGCGGGCGTTTCCTGAGAAAGGCTTTTCACAGGTTTTTTACAACTGATACCATTGACTGGTTTCAAAGCCGGGGTGTTCCGCTGAAAACGGAAGCTGATGGAAGAATGTTTCCGGAAGCGAATACCTCGCAAGCGATAATTGATTGCCTGTTGCAGGAAATGCACCGGTATAATATAGAACTTCATCTGCATTTTGCGGTGGTAAAAATTGAACCGCTTGAACAAGGATTTCATGTGTATCAAAGCTCGGGCAACCGGCAGTTTGCTGATTTTGTAATGATAGCGTGCGGCGGTTTTTCGCAGGCAGCGCATTTTGAATGGCTCAGCAACCTGAAACTCAAACTGGAAGACCCGGTACCCGCGCTATTTACCTTAAATTTTTCAGGACATGCTTTAAATAAACTCATGGGTATCACGGCGACCAATGCCAGCATTAAAATTGCTGGCTGCAAAAAAAATTCATCGGGTCCCATTCTTATTACACACTGGGGGTTAAGTGGTCCGGCTGTTTTGAGGTTGTCTTCTTTCTTTGCCAGGGAACTGGCAGATGCCGGTTACCGGCTTAAGCTCATTGTGAACTGGTCTGCAACCTATAACGCACAAAGCCTGGCTGAAAAAATAAGGGAGCAACGGTTCATTGCCCCCGCCAAAAAAGTCAGCAATGGAAACTTTACCGGCATGGCCGCAAGGTTATGGGAATTCCTGCTGCATGAATCAGGCATTGATGACAACTGCCGCTGGGCGGATGTGTCAACCGTAATGATGAACCGGCTTGCCGTAAATTGCACGGCCTATGAGATGACAGCCAATGGCAAAACCACTTTTAAGGAAGAGTTTGTAAGTGCAGGCGGCATTGCACTGGAGGAGATAGATGTAAACTCAATGATGAGCAGGCGATACAAAGGGCTGTATTTCGGAGGAGAGATTATGGATGTGGATGGTATTACAGGCGGATATAATTTTCAGCATGCATGGACTTCAGGATTCATAGCTGCAGCACATATTGCGGCCAACGGCTAATCAATCATTTTGATTTCACCGCGCTCATCAATTGTTTAAGTTTCCACTTTTCCATCCAGGGCCCATCAAGGTTATCTTCATAGTAAAGCACTTTCTTCAGGAACGGATCATACACAATGATATCTCCGCAGTCTTCCAGTGTTTTAAAATGTGCGGTGGGGTAGTAGAGCATGAGGTAGCAATATTCACCTGAAGATTCATCAAACAATGTTTGAATGGAATCTTTTGACACCACCAGGTACTCATAAACATAATCTGACAGCACTTTGTCACTGATCAGAGGCTTGTCATCCAGGGCAATCGTTCCATCGGTGCAGGCACGGCTGATCAATAAAATCTTTTCACTGATCTGCCTGTCATTCTCATCACTTAGGGTCCATTTAACTGAATCTTTAACCATGCTTTTGATCTTATAATCAATGACCGTCTTAAGCGATTGGTTAAGCAATGACAGCATAATCTCATTATCAATCATACCCGCAGTAAGTTCGGCACGGTCGGGCCCGTAGCGGAATGAGCCCAGCACCTTTGAGCCACCTGTACCCGCTGCAAAAAGCAGCTTTGCCTGCTTATAACCACCTTGTGAAAGCACAAAGAAGAATTCTCTTTTCTTCGTAAGATCATCCGTAGTAAGCAACCGGATCGCGGCGGTTTTTTCATCCTTGGCGACGGGATAAAGGAAAAAATTTCTGTCGTTGATGACAGCGGTATCAAGTTGTGCGGCGGTAATATATTGTATTGGACTCACGGTCCACTGTTTTTCCAATGTGGTCTGAAACCAGGTATTGAATGAAGCATCAGCAGTCAGCACAGCATAGGTTTGTCCGTTCTGGAAGGCTTTCATGATTGCAGTCGAATAACTTTTGCTGACAAGTTGTGCTGCTGCCTGGTAATTGTATGCAGAAAGGCAGAGAAGGAAAAGAGACCAAAATATTTTTTTCATTGACGGCTGATGTTTTTCCGGATCAAACATACATATTACACATTATAATTGGTGTCTTCAGGCGAAGTTGAAATCTTATGAATAGTTTTTTTACCTGAATGGCTTTTTTTCGAATTAATGAAATCACGAAACCAAAATCTGCAAGATGAACTTAATCTCCTGCAGCATTATACGGGTAATGCAATAATGACTTTGGAAATAACATTTGATGACTGAATGCCTCAGAGCAACTATAGGCCTATTGATTGATATCCTGCCTTTTCTCAAATAAAGATGCTTAACTTTCCCGTACCACTCAATGGATACAATAAATCATATCTATCATGGAAGATAAAATGGAAAAAAAGCCGGAAGACGGCACGAATATCTGGAATACAGTGAATAAAGGTATTACCGCAAACCGAACGATTGATGAAATAGTTGATTTATTGATCAGGCTTTTTGCGCTTGGGTTACTGGTTTACTGGTCTTATAGCATCCTGCAACCATTCATCACCATTGCAATTTGGTCGGTGATCCTTGCTGTATCATTATATCCTGTTTACAATTCGCTGCGAAAAAGACTCTGGAACAAGAAGAAACTTGCGGCCGGTGTAATTACTGCTATTCTGCTCATGCTCCTGATTGCACCGGCAATATGGATGCTGATTGCTTCGGGATCAGAGCTCAAAGGATTAGCTGATCAGTTGAAAGCAGGCACCTTCAAGTTGCCGTTGCCCGGTGATGAGTTGAAAGGATTTCCGCTGATTGGTCCGTATCTGTATGATATCTGGAACAATGCTGTCAATAACCTGCAGGGATTTGCCATCGAGTACCAGGAACAGATAAAAGCAATTCTGATCAGGTTGTTCGGGCTGATAGCATCAACCGGCAAAGGCTTGCTGATTCTGGCAGTCTCTATAGTGGTGAGTGGTGTATTGCTGGCGTATGCAGATGCTGCAGCCGCTTTCACCGGTATGTTTTTCAAACGCGTTGCCGGAGACAGCGGATCAGAAATGACTAATGTTGCTGCAGTTACGATCCGTAATGTAACACGCGGCATTCTGGGTGTGGCGTTTATTCAGGCCATGTTAGCGGGTATCGGCATCTACATCGCCGGAGTGCCGCTTGCCGGACTATGGACGATGATCTGTTTTCTGTTGTCTGTAATGCAGTTGGGTATGTTGCCGGTTTCGGCCGGAGTTATTATTTATATCTGGACAGCAGCGCCCACATCAACAGCTATTATGCTTACAGTATGGATGGTGCTTGTAGGTACAGTAGATAATATTTTGAAGCCTATCCTGCTCGGGAAAGGAGCACCGGTGCCCATGCTCATTGTTTTTCTCGGAGCTATAGGAGGATTCATTCAATCCGGATTTATAGGCTTGTTTACCGGAGCTATTATCCTGACGCTGGGTTATAATCTTTTTATTGACTGGGTGAAGCAGCATCAAAAACCTCTTTCATAGATCAATTACTCGCATTCATGTTACAAGTACTGCTCATCTGCTGCAGCTATCGTGATCAATGATGGCACAAGCAATTCAGCGGCCGGCCAGTTTATTTTACAGGGGCGTTTATAGATAAGCGGGCATTGGCTAATTTTGACACCTGTAAATGGAATCTGTTGTTGAGCGGCCGCTTCTTATTCAAAGGTTGACAGGGCATCCTGAAAAAGCATACGGGTTCATGATTTTACAAAACGACAAGAACTGAATGCGGAAGTCATCAGACTTTTGCTAATTTTCACGCTTATTAAAGCGCATTAAGCCTATGAGATTATTCAAAGCTGATTATTTTATTATCGCCGTGCTGTGCAGCAGTACGCTCTTTTCATGTTCAAAGAAAGAAGAAAAAAAAGAAATAGTGCCTGAAGTAAATGTGGTGCTTGCAGGTCAGCAAACAGTGCCGCTTTTTTCTGAATACGTAGGTCAGACCTATGGCCAATCTGATGTTGAGCTGAAACCCCGCGTGGAAGGATGGATAGAGTCAATCAATTTTAAGGAAGGAAGCCTGGTTAACAAGGGACAGACACTCTATATAATTCAGGATGATCAGTTGCGTGATCAGGTTCAGGCAGCGCAGGCACAGGTTGCTGCAGCAGAAGTAATGTTGGTTAAAGCAAAAGCTGACCTCGACCGCGTGAGGCCGCTGGTGGAAATGAATGCATTAAGTCAGCGTGAGCTTGATGCTGCACAGGCAAACTACGAAGCACAGCAACAGTCCGTCCTTGCCGCAAAAGCAGGGTTAAACAATGCTAATACGCAGCTGAGTTATTCCAGGATTATTGCTCCCATTACTGGATTTATCGGAGTATCCAAAGTACAGGTTGGAGATTATGTCAACAAGTCGCTTGGTCAATCCTCCATCAATACCATATCGGCTGTTGGTGCGATGCGTGTGCGATTTTCCATTTCTGAAAACGATTATCTTAAATTCAAGGAAACGCTGACGGTTGAGCAGCTGCGCAATCTCGACGTACAGTTTATTCTGAGTGACGGCTCTTTGTTTTCTGAAAGAGGCAAACTTGATTTCGCCAACCGGGAGGTGGATCCCGCTACCGGCTCACTCCTTGTGCAGGCTTTGGTCGAAAATAAGACCCATCTCCTGAAACCCGGCCAGTATGTTAAGGTAAGAATCAAGGCCGGTGAATTACAAAACGCAGTGCTTCTTCCGCAACAAGCCATCAATCAGATGCAGAGTATCTATATGGCTTACCTCGTCAATGACAGTAACAGGATTAAGCCAAAACCGGTAACCGTCGGTCAGCGTGTCGGCAGCAATTGGGTTATTTCCAACGGTATTAAAGCCGGAGATAAAGTGGCGGTAATCGGCAATGCAATCATTAAACCGGATATGGAAATCAAGCCTGTTATGAATGCTTATGCTTATGATTCCACTTCTGTCGGTAATTAATTTTCATGTTAACCTCCTGCTCTATACATGTCTGAATTCTTCATACGCCGACCCATCTTCGCCATGGTGATTGCCATCCTGATGGTTATTCTCGGGCTGATTGTTTTAAGAGGTATTCCCATTTCCCAGTATCCGGAAATAACACCGCCGATGGTGCAGATTAATGCCTCTTATACCGGCGCAAATTCCGTCAACATGGAACAAACGGTGGCCACACCTATTGAACAGCAGGTAAACGGCGTAGAGAAAATGCTCTACATGCGTTCGGTAAATGCGAATGACGGAACCATGCGGCTGGAAGTGTCTTTCGATGTGGGCACCAATCTCGATAATGCCAACATGCTTACGCAGAACCGTGTGTCGCAGGCATCACCATTTCTTCCTCCGGAAGTTACAGCACTTGGTGTTACCACGAAAAAATCACTCACGTTTCCGCTGATGCTTGTTTCGCTGTCGTCGCCCAACAATACCTACGATTCAAAGTTTCTGAACAATTACGGTTTCATCAATGTGGTGGATGAATTGAAACGTATCAATGGTGTCGGTGATGTGTTTGTATTCGGAGGTTCGGAATATGCCATGCGGGTGTGGGTGAAGCCCGACCGGTTATCGCAATATGATCTGACTGTACAGGATGTGATCAGCGCGCTCAAACAACAAAATGTAATCAAACCCGGCGGAAGTTTTGGCGGTGAGCCTGCTGTTCCCGGAACGCAGAACACCTATACGGCCTTGTTGCAGTCACGCCTCATCAGCGAGCAGCAATTCAGTGATATTATCCTGAAGTCAAATGCCAACGGGGCACTGGTTCGTATGAGCGACGTGGCTCGTATTGACCTTGGCACTGAAAACTATACCATGACCAGCCGTATCAACGGTTCAGCGGCCTCTACCATTGCCATTTACCAGATTCCAGGATCGAATGCACTTGCGGTGGCCGATGCAGTGAAGGCAAAAATGGATGAATTGGAACAACGCTTTCCCCCCGACATGAAGAAAGACTTGTCGCTGGATACCACGTTAGCGGTAACCGCCGGTATTGATGAGATTCTCCATACGCTGCTGGAAGCTGTATTCCTTGTTATCCTCGTGGTATTCATATTCCTGCAGGATTGGAGGGCGACACTTATTCCGTTGCTGACCGTTCCGGTATCACTTATCGGAACATTTATGGTGTTTCCATTGCTCGGATTTTCCGTCAATGTTCTTTCATTGCTCGGGCTGGTATTGGCAATTGGTCTGGTGGTAGATGATGCCATCGTAGTGGTAGAGGCTGTAATGCATAATATTGAACACGGGTTGTCGCCGAAAGAAGCAACCAGCAAAGCCATGAAGGAAGTAGGAGGGCCTGTGGTGGCGATTGCCGTCATTCTCTCGGCTGTGTTTGTTCCTGTGGCTTTCACCGGCGGTATTACAGGAAGGCTTTATCAGCAGTTTGCTATAACGATTGCCATCTCGGTTTGCTTTTCAGCATTCAATGCGCTTACCCTGAGTCCCGCATTGGCTGCCTTACTGCTAAAGCCTAAAAAAGAATCGAAAGGCTGGCTTGCGCGTTTCTTTGCCGCATTCAACCGCATGTTCGACAGGTTTACGAACGGCTATGTGAAGGTTGCCGGATTCTTTGCCCGTAAACTGATTGTTTCAACATCTATTCTCGGTGTAATCATTGCCGTCGCGGTGTTGCTTGGTATGAAGATTCCTTCAGGGTTTGTGCCCGAAGAAGATCAGGGTTATTTTATCATCAGCACTTTATTGCCCGATGCGGCGTCGCTCGAACGAACCGATGGCGTTACCAGGAAGATTGAAGCCATCCTCAGTAAGATTCCTGAAATAGCTTTGTATACCACGGTGAATGGTAACAACCTGCTGAATAATACAGTCGCACCTAATGCGGCTACGTTTTTTATAACACTTAAACCATGGGAAGAGCGAAGCAAGACGGCAAATGACATAGCAAAGGAAATCAATGGCCTTGCCATGAAAAGCATTTCGGAAGCAACCGTGATTGCAATCGGACCACCGCCGATTATTGGACTTGGAAACGGTGCGGGTTTTACCATGATGTTACAGGACCGTGGCGGTAATTCGCCGCAATATCTTGCGGAACAGGCGCAGCGCTTTATTGCTGCAGCGAGCAAAAGGCCTGAGATCGGAAAGGTCTACACACTATACCGTGCAAACGTTCCGCAGAAAAGTATTGTGGTTGATAAGGAGAAAGTTGACAAGCTCGGGTTGAATCTCGATAATGTAAACAGTTCCATCTCCGTTTTGCTGGGCGGTTCATTCGTCAATAATTTCAATCAATTCGGAAGGCAATATAAAACCTACGTGATGGCTGATGCAGGTTACAGGATGAGGCCGGATGACTTGCAGCAGTTTTATGCGCGTAACAAGGATGGCGACATGGTGCCGCTTGGAACAGTGGCACAGGTTAGAGATACGAGCGGTCCGCAGTACACCAATCACTTTAATATTTACCGTGCCGCTGAAATAAACGGCATTCCTGCAACCGGTTACAGCTCATCGCAGGCTTTGCAGGCGCTGAAAGAAGTAGCCGCGGAAACATTGCCCGCCGACATGGGATATCAGTGGAGCAATATGTCTTTCCAGGAAGAAGCAGCGGCAGGAAGCGGTGGCACTGCGTTTCTTATGGCGCTTATGTTTGTATTCCTGATCCTCGCAGCGCAATATGAAAGCTGGAAACTTCCATTCAGTGTTCTGCTCGGAACACCATGGGCGGTGATGGGTGCCTTCATCGGGTTGGCTGTTGCAGGTATTTTTTCACTGAGCTACGTAAACAATATTTTCGCGCAGATCGGACTGGTGATGCTGATTGGCCTCAACGCAAAGAATGCTATCCTGATAGTGGAATTTGCGAAGATGAAGTATGATGCGGGAGAAGAAACCATCAAGGCCGCCATTGATGGCGCACGCCTCCGGTTCCGGCCCATCCTCATGACTTCGTTTGCCTTTATACTGGGTGTTATTCCATTGCTTACCGCCTCCGGTGCCGGTGCTGAAGGCAGGAAAGTGATGGGCATGGCGGTCTTTGCCGGTATGCTGGCGGCAACGATTATCGGCGTAATGCTGATTCCCTCTTTTTACGTGATGATAGAAGGCAAAAAGAAAAAGCAACTGGCAGCGTCGGAGGCGCAGGAGAAATGAGAAAGCAAGGTCAGTCTTATAAACCTGTAGCGGAAAACAGGCAAATTGGTCAATGGGTAAAATGGTTGCTGCAAAGCATGAACATAATACATTCCATTAAACAACGCAGTGATCGTGCATCAGGCATGCAGCAAAAACAGCTGCCAACTACTGCAATACATAAACTATTAACTGCGGTAAATTTTTCGCGGAACAAAAACACAAGCCAGGTTGTAGTCAACCGGAGCAGTTACCTGCTCTTGATAGTTTGCTGCGGCTCATTATTCAGCGGTTGTGTGGTGGGTGGGAAATTTACGCAGCCGCAGGTTGCCACGGATTCTATCTATCCTAACCAGGTATCAGCTGATTCCATTACCAATCTGACGTGGGTGGCACTATACCAGGACACCGTGTTGGCGCGTTTCATCAAGACAACCCTTGACAGTAACCGAAATTTACTCACTGCAGCGGCGCGCGTGGAGGAAGCAAGAGAAATAGCCGGTGTGGTAAAAGCAAATCTGTATCCTGCCATTGGGCTTTCTGCAGGAGCAGCCTATGGAACAGCTGGAACGGATGCACAAAAACTCGGACAACTCGATGGTGGTTCATTATCCGCATTCGGTACACTCAGCTGGGAAATTGATATCTGGGGAAAGCTGCGCCATGCAAAGCGCGCCGCACAAAGCGATTTCCTGGCAGAAATAGAAAACAGGAATGCTTTGCAGGTGAGCCTCATTGCGGAAGTTGCCAGTAATTATTTTATTCTGCGCGACCTCGACAACAGGCTCGACATCGCCAAACGCACACTGATCTCACGGCATGAAAATACCATGATCATTACGGCACGTTTTGATACAGGATATGTTTCAGAACTTGATAAATTACAAGCAGAGCAGCAGGAATATGTTGCGGAAGGCGCAATACCTGAATTCGAAAGGCAGATCACGCAGATTGAAAATGCGTTGCGTGTGCTGATGGGTATGAATCCGGGAACAGTGATCCGCGGGAAGCCGAATGTTGATCAGGTCATTGTTCCCACCATTCCATCCGGCATACCGGCTGAATTGCTCGACCGCCGCCCGGATATCAGGTCGGCCAGCCTGCAGATGCAGGCACAGTTCGACAGGGTAGGCGTTGCCAAAGCGAACCGGTTGCCGGTGATAAGTCTTACAGGATTGCTTGGTTTTGCCAGCCCTGAGCTCAACACGTTTTTAACTTCAGGTGGTTTTGCGGCAGGCGGCGGTGCAGGGCTGTTTGCCCCTTTGTTTAACTTCGGGAAGCTTAAGCATGCGACGAAAGCCGAAGAGTTCCGCCTGCAACAGTCAGCTTATCAATACCAGGAAACAATACTGGAAGCCTTTTCAGATGTAGATAACTCGCTGAAAAACTATGAAAGCTACACGCGTCAATACGACATTGTTCACCGGCAGGTAGAAGCAGCAAGAAAGGCACTGATACTTTCCGAAGCCCGCTATAATTTCGGATACACCGACTACACCGAAGTAATCATTCAGCAGGATAATCTCTTCAGCGCCGAATTGAATGAATCTTTTCTGCTGCAAAGCAAATTGAATTCAACTGTTAGTTTGTACCGGAGTTTGGGCGGAGGGTGGTAGTATTGTTTCAGTTGCAATGGCTGATAAAAGCCGGCAATAAAATTAATAGTCGCGATCTCAAAATACCTGGAGTCATCCTGTCGCGATTGATAGGTATCAGGGTCTCTTCCATTCATCGACAGCTGCCGAAGTAAATCCGGCATGATCGCTTCGATTGCATCTTTTGAGATAGTTTCTTGTACCAAATCAATTTCAGCTGCTTCATTCATCGGTGCACTGACAGGCTTATTCGTAATCATCAATCAACTCTATCCTCTCAAAGATTGATATCAGTTTTCTTACGTTGCCGGTTAGGTTTCTTTAACGAATGGTGGAATGCTCCACGCAGTATGTATAGTACTTGCGTGCATCGCTGATATGACGGAGTACCGTCTGCCGTTCTTCCTCATTGCGATAGGCATCATGCAGCACAGTTGAATTTGCCAGTTGATCGAGCCATTTCAAAAAATATTCTCCGGATGATTTTGAGCGCAGTTGTATTCCGGGTACGGTAACATAAATGGGATTGGTGCTGGCATAAGGATAGATGTCAGACAAATCGGGGTGCGCCGTTGCACTGCCTGCCCGCAGCAGTAACCAGCCGGGCCCGTTTACTTTCAGCGTGCCGTTTAAGTCAAGTTTGGTTTTTGATCCGGTGAGCGGATAGCTTGCCACCACTTCACCGTTCCATACCACTTCCACTATATCAACCGGAACAGCACTGCGGAAAAATCCCCGGTAGGAGAGTAAGCTGCTTCCGGTGTATACTATCAGGCTGTCACCCGGCAATTTGTTTGCTGCAGAAAAGTATAGGAGCGGGCCATTGGTAACGAAACTTTTGCCATCGCGCAATTTCTGTTCAAACGTATCCTGTTCGATTGGTCCGGATGCCTGCACATACACGCGGTTCAATCCAACAGGTCCTCTTAAACTTGCGTAATTGGCCATTGCATCTGTGCCGGCTGCTGCAGGTATACGGATACCGCAATTCAGTAATTTATACCAAACCGTTTCCGATGCTTTATGATCGGAGAAGCCAAGCAGTTCATAGTAATCTACATTTCCCAGTGCGGCATCAACCGGTAGTTCATTTGTGAGTGCCGGAGACTGATCAGGAAAAATTTCTGATTGTTCGAAAGGGTGCACATAGCCGGTCAATGCATGTTGTTGCTTTGCGCGGTTTGCTATAAAAGTGTTGTCGGGGAATAGGCTGGCAACACCTGTATGCGGATAGCCGGCATAATCGGGCAGGATGAGGTGGTCATTGAGATGAAGCAAACCAAGATGACCCCAATAACTTGTATGAAATTCCTGGCCATGCAGCAACAATACATTATCATCAGAAGCTTTATCGGCGGTGGTGGAGAAGTAATCAATATCCGGAATACGCTGCTCTTTGTTTACCACCAGGTTGTATACAACCTGAAGGTCTTCCGCTGCTGCCTGCTTCACCAGCTGCTCCGGCGTGTTTCTATAATTGCCGCCATAGTTCATGTGCACATGCACATCACCACTCCACCAGTTGCCGGTGCCGGCAGGAAGCGATAGTCTTTTCAAACGGATGACAACAGTATCAAGCAGCGCTGCAACGCCTTGTAACTGCAATTTTTCTATTGCATATTTTGGACCGTGCGACACGGTAATGTTTGTCCGGTCGTCCGGAACGGCTACTTTAATCAATCCTTTATAATGGAAATAATGTGATTCGAATTTTTGTGCAGCAGGAAATCTTGCATCATCAGCTTGTATCCATGCATCCTGTGGCGAATAAAATTTACCCCGGCTGTCGGTGATGCTGATTCTCGCTGCAACCTCATTGCCATTTTCATCCAGCACTTTCATCATTAATGGTACATGGGGCCGCAGGTATTGCAGATGCGATTGAGCAACCAATTGCTGATGGCCGTCATAGACATCAAGCAGCCAGAGCGCAGTATTACCATCGCGGTTGGAGATGAAGGCAATCGTTTTGCCATCGGGTGACCATCGCGGTGAAGAGTTATCGTAAGCTCCGTAAGTAAGCTGCATTGGATAACCACCATCAGCCGGAATCATCCATAGCTGATGCCAGTTGCGGCCAAGATAGCTGCTGTAAACGATCCTCGTACCATCGGGTGAAACATCAGGCTTCATTCGCCAGGATGTTTCTTCGTGCAGTATCGTTGCAGGAGCATCACCGGTATACATATTTTTTACTGCCATGTCACCCGTACCATGAATAATTTCATGATTGGAAATGAAATAAATTTTCTTTCCATCCTTCGACCATGCAGGATTGATAGCGTGATCGTAAGCACTGTAATAATATCGTTTTACAGAACTTTTTCTGTCCGGAGTTACGCAGGTCAGCCCAATCAGCTTGTTATTTTCAATCGTAGCAGTGTATAACAGAAAATGCCCGGTTCCCGCGGTAGAGACAAATGCTATTTTTTTTCCATCGGGCGACCAGCGTGGCTCGAGGTTCACTGCTTTGTTTGCGGTTAAGCTGATAGTTGTTTTTTGTGAAAGGTCGTAGAGGAGCAGTTCTATCGAATTGCCATCGTAACGGACAAAGATGATTTGCTTTCCATCGGGTGAAAAGTCGGGTTGATAGTCATAGCCATCACCGTCTGTAAGTTGAATAGCAGTGTCACTATATAACGGTTGTTGCCAAAGACTTCCATTCATGGAAAATACCAACAACGTTCCATCCGGTGACCATGTTACCGATGAAGGACCGCTGGTTAGTTGTGGAAGATATAATTCACGGTAGTAGTAATTGTGCGGAAGATCAATCTGCGGCAAAACGGGTATGCGTTGTGCATTCGTGGTGCACCAAACCAACAGTGCAGTCAACAGCATCAGTGGTTTCATGGGAGTTATTAATGTATTATTGATCATGCATCATTACGCAAATGTGCTGAAGTTGAGTCAATGATTAATCATGTCCGGTAATGCTATGGAATATCAGCAAATGTTTTTTACAAGCATCAATTCCCAACCGGTGGCGGACCATCAGGCAATAACGGTTTCCATACTTCATCACCCTTCCTTTTCATGAATTCAGTTTTGATTTCATTGCGCAAGGTTTCATTCTCAAATAAATCAACCATTGTTAGGCCGAGTGATCTGGAAGCGAACAGCAGTCCTTTGTGGCCGATGGACATACCGCCGCATGCCACCACTACCCATGAATGCCACGGAGATTCATAAGGTGCCGTAGCAGCAAGCAGCGTAATTTCCGGAACTATCCAACTGATGTCGCCCACATCAGTTGATCCGCCGTCAGGATCAGGCCGCGTTTGTTCCAATGGTTTGATATCACCTTTCATTCCTTTAGCAGGTAATCCATATTCTTCCTGAATTTTCTTAGCAAAGGCTGTTTCTTCTTCTGTATAGGTGATGGGGCCCACCAGTTCCATATTCTTCTGTAATGCTTTTGCTCCTGTTTCATTCACCAGCAATTCATACAATCCGCTGTTGAGTTTGATATCATATTGCACGCCTGCCATAAGCGCCGCACCCTGTGCGATATTGCGGACACGCTCTTCCAAAACAGCTACACCGGTTCGTTTTGAATCGCGCATCCATATCCAGACGGATGCTTTATCGGGAATTACATTCGGGACATTGCCGGCTTCCTTATACACATAATGTATCCGTGCACTTGGTTTCATATGTTCGCGGTAGAAGTTGACACCGGTGGTAAACAGTTCAGCGGCATCTAATGCACTTCTTCCATTCCACGGATCAGCGGCTGCATGTGAACTTTTTCCGTTGAACTCAACCAGGTAGTCTGTGACAGCCTGCGAGCTTTGCATATTGGCTTTGTTTTCATAGTCAGGATGCCAGTCAAGACATATATCAAGATCGTTAAACAATCCTGCGCGTGCCATGTACACTTTGCCTGCACCGTCTTCTTCTGCAGGTGTTCCATAAAATCGGATCGTGCCTTTTAGTTTGCCTTCTGCCATCAATTCTTTGATAGCGAGTGCTGCACCTAAACTGCCGGCACCAAACATGTTATGTCCGCAGCCATGTCCTGGCGCACCTTCCATAAGTGCTTCTTTGGTAGGTTGGGCCTTTTGCGAAAGTCCTGGCAAGGCATCAAATTCCCCCATGATACCGATGATAGGTTTACCGGATCCATAAGTGGCTGTAAATGCTGTTGGGATGCCTGCAACGTCCCGTTGTACGGTGAATCCCTGTGCTGCTGCATAGTCGGCGAGCACTTTGGAAGATTGCGTTTCATGATAGGCAACTTCTGCATAGCCCCAGATCTTATCGCTCAGATCAGTCAGTTCCTGCTGATGTGCTGCAACAGAGGCAAGCACTGCAGCTTTATTGGGCGAAAGCTTTTTATTCTGACCCGGACAGTTGATCGAGAACGCAATGGCCATTGAGATTACCAGAAAAATTGATTTCATGTATCGGATTTTATGAAGATGAAAGTAGGAATTCCCATTCAACTAACACTACTGAAAAGGAAAAAAACTGGAGAGTTGAATTTTCTCTTCGCAGCTTTGTGAGTGAATAGTTTTTTAAGGCCACTTCTTACAGCGACTGGAGGCTATCTCAAAATACCCGAAGTAATCCAGTCCCGGTTGCCCGGGATCAGGATCTCTTTCATTCATTGACAGATGCGGAAATAAATTCGGCATGACCGCAATGCTTGCCTGTTTTGAGATAGCTTCAAAAAAAATGGAAATTCTGCTGCATTCTTTCAGCAACTTTAATAATAAGTCATAAAAAAACCGATGCTGCATTTTTATACGTCAGCATCGGTTTTTTAGAACCGTAAGTGTTGTATTGACGCGCTTACTTTATCAGTATGATTTCTACCCTTCGATTCATTTTCCTTCCTTCCTCTGTATTGTTGTCGGCAATAGGGTTGTCGGAACCATAGCCATCCGCAAACAGGTGATCGGGAGCAATCCCCTTACTGATGAAATACCGTTGCACACTGATGGCGCGTTTTGAAGAAAGCTCATCATTACTTTTCGCATTGCCGGTATTATCGGTGTAGCCATTGATCATCCATTTGCTGTCGGGGTGTTGCTTCATTATACCCGCTATTTCATCGAGCCTGGCATAGGATGCCTGTGTCAGTTTATCCTTGCCGGTTTCAAACTCAATACTTTTTGCGCTGCTGCTGATGAGGGAAAGATCATCCTTTGAAATGATCGTATCAATGGTAATATGTGAATTCATATCCGGCGCCTTTATCATCTGACCGGGTTCCGGTTTCAGGTAGTCGATAAAGTAAAGCCGGACCTTGCGGTTACCTTCCAGCATGAAGACCGGTGACATGGCATCCTTGATGGCAAAAGATATTTTGCCATCGGTTTCGCGGTAAAAGCTGCGGTCAAAGGTGCCGTGGGATTCCGTCATCGAACCATCTTCTCTCGGAATATAGAGCGGCGGAATAACGGTATTATTTTTCACCATGATCTGTCCGACCCTGCAAGCGGCTTTACCTTTTGCATCTACCAGCGATACGGTAACTTTCTGCATGCCATCAGGCACAGGATATGTTCCGCGTGTGCTGAACATGTAATTATAATCGTCGAAACAACTCTTGCGTGTGTTGGTGTCCTGTGCATATAGTGCAAAAGTGAGGCAAAAGCTGCAGGCAAAAGCTGCCATCAGGTTTCTGGAAGAACGTAACATTCGTTTCATGGATTGACAGATTAGGATATTACTCAAAAGTGAGAATTTTTTCTGATTAAAATGATGATTTTGAATTCTTCAGCCGCCTTGTTAACTGTCATCGGTGCGAAGATATGGTCTGCTGCTGCAGTTTTGCAACCAAGCTGATAAAGCCAGGTTCGTTTTGCAAAGAAAGCAAAGCGGGTTCATGCAATATTTTATCCGGATCTTTTAAACCCAAATCCACAGCACGGTTCAAAGAAATTAATGCATTTTTATTTTCTCCCAGCCGGGCGAAGTAGCAGGCTTCAAAGAATGGCTGATCGGCATTCATTGGATCCGCCAATTTATAAATAGCCAGCATCTTCTCCGCCGTTGACCATTGGCTTTGCGCGATGGCATTGCCTGAAATGGAATAACAGGCCAGTGAGATGAATCCGAGTAACCGTTGATACATGGCTGTCGTGGAAGGGTCGGTCATTTGCTTCATCCTTGCTATTTCATTTTTCCACCACTGGAGGTCCTTGTCCTGGAAGGCTGCGTAATAATTTTGTTTTAATCTTGATTCCGTCTGTAATGCCTGCTGCTTTTGTTGCAGTGCAGCCTGAAATGCATTATCCGCCATAAGTGCATCAAGCTGCACTTGATATCGATCTGTAGCTGTAATACCCTGCAGAAAGAATATAGCTTTATTCAACTGCATCGCTTTGCTTACAGGTTCACTTGTGGCGGCAATCTTTTTTGCTATCGCTTCACTGAACGTTTGCAGCAGGGATTCATCAAACTCTTGACTGCTTCGCATTGCTTCGAAGGAAAGCCAATAAAATGCATCCCGGAAGGCAGCCGTATCTGGCCACTCATGTTTACCATTCCATTCAATCAGCAGGTGGGAGATCGCTGTTTTTTTGATTGACTGATCGAATGCAAGCAGGTCGGTATAGTTCATGTCATTAATGCCTGCAAAGCCAAGCATGGCAAGCGGAGGTGCGGATAGCGGCAGAGGAATGGCGGCGCCTGCGTAAATTACATGTTGCACTTCAGGATGACTGTAGGTGTAGGCAAGTGCCACCTTCGCACCACCGGAGAAGCCGGCCAACGTAATGCGTTTTTCATCTGCAGCAATCCTCGTCCGCAGATCCTGCGTTAACGTTGCAGCAATGTTATTGGTCTGATCAGGAGTAAGTCCGTTCCTGGCATTGTTGGAACCAATCAGCACATAACCAAACTTCCTGGCAAGCAGATGATATTTCGAAACCGGCAACGAACCATCACCATGCGGATCAAAGAACATTAGCACCGGGAACGGCACATTGGAAGAGTAGGATGGAGGCAGATAAAGGCTGAATGATTGTGCCGGAGCTGTCTTGCAAGGAATGCTGCGGATAACGGTATCTACCGGCAGGTTTTCTTTTAGCTGAGCAACAACGACCGTTTTATTGTCTAATACGGGAGGCTGCTTAACCTGTTTTGAAGAACATGATGCGGCAATAATGAAAACGGCGAAGGTTACAGGTAAACGCAACATTTGGACAGTCCTTGACTTTTACTTACTAACAAAAAATCCAAACGCCTTAGTCTTGCAACTGCTTAATCAATCCTGCTCACCTTAATGGTATTAGTTCTGCTGCGGGTATGCAAGGGCATGCTGGCGGTATTGATGACGAGATCGCCGGTTTCAATATAACCCATATCCCGCAGTATGCCATTCACATCATGAATGGTCTCATCGGTAGTGGCGAATTTGTTATAGTAGAAGCATTTGACTCCCCATAAAAGATTCAAAGTATTCAGCAGTTGTTTATTATCAGTGAAGATAAATACAGGCGCCTTGGGCCGGAAGCTGGTGAGCTGAAATGCGGTGTAGCCGGAATGTGTCATGCTTACGATAGCTTTGGCATTCAGCACATCACATATCAGGCAGGCCTGGTGGCATATTTCATCCGACAAAAAAGTTTTTGAGTGGCGGTTAACAAGCTTGCGCTTATTATATACTTCTGCTTCCTTTTCAGCAAAACGTACAATCTTATCCATGATCTTCACGACCTGCACCGGAAAAGCACCGGTTGAAGTTTCGGCACTCAGCATTACAGCATCAGCACCATCAAGCACGGCATTGGTCACATCATTGGTTTCCGCTCGCGTTGGTGTCGGGCTCGAGATCATACTCTCCATCATCTGCGTGGCGATGATCACGGGTTTTGCAGACTGGATACAGGCTTTTACGATCTTCTTCTGGAGAATAGGTACCTGCTCGAGTTCCATTTCCACACCAAGGTCCCCGCGGGCTACCATGATGCCGTCTGATGCAGCGATGATTTCGTCGATATTGGTGATGGCTTCCGGCTTTTCAATTTTGGCAATCACCTTTGCACGGGAACGTGCTTCATGCAGCAGTGTCTTCACCTGGTGAATGTCATCGGCTGTTCGTACAAAAGAAAGGGCGATCCATTCAACTTTATTCTTTATAGAAAAGGCAAGATCAGCTTTATCTTTTTCTGAGAGTGCCGGAACAGAAAGTGTACTGTTCGGAAAATTAACGCCCTTCTTTGAGCTGAGTTTCCCGCCATGAATGATCATGGCTTCCAGCGTATCATTGTTGTCACTGCTAAGAATTTCCAGTGTCAGTTTACCATCATCAAGCAGAATCCGTTCGCCCGGTTTCACGTCCTGTGCCAGTTGCGGATATTTGATATAAAGCTTTTCTGCAGTGCTGAGTGTTTCGGTGGATGTCAGCAATATTTTTTTGCCGTTTTCCAACATCACTTCATTATTTTCCACCATACCGACCCTTAGCTTGGGGCCTTGCAGATCACCTAACAGGCAGATGTTGCTGTTAAATTCTGCATTGTACCGTCGCACCGCATCCAGTGTATGCTGATGATCATCATGCGTGCTGTGAGAAAAGTTCATGCGCACCACATCGAGCCCACCTTCTATCATGGCGCAGATGGTTTCATAATTTCTTGAAGCCGGGCCAATGGTGGCGATGATCTTTGTTCGTGTTCTTGAAGTATCCTTATCCATAGTTATAATGCGGCAAATATAGAGAACAGAAAGAAATGCGGTTTGCTACCGGCATCAGCAAACAAAAATATGCTTTATCCGCTTTCTGTCACTTGCCCGTCTTCAATATGGAAATACTTATAGTCCTTGTCATTTTCAGGCATCAGGTTGTGCAATCTTTCGGCTTCGGTGTCTGTGATAAAAACCTGCCCGAAAAATCCGGCAGCTATCAGGTTAAGGATTTTCCCAGCCCTAAAGCTATCAAGTTTATCAAACAGGTCATCGAGCAACAGGATGGGCGTTTTACCTATTTCGGATCTTATCAATTCCCATTGCGCGAGTTTCAGCGATATCAGGAACGTTTTCTTTTGTCCCTGTGAACCGAATTTTTTTACGGGTTGACCTGAAAGAAAAAAATCTAATTCGTCGCGGTGAATGCCTTCCGTTGTTCTTTCCAGTTGCCGGTCTTTCTCGATGGAATTGCGTAAGGCAGGCAGCAGATCGCCCTTTTGAAAAACAGACTGGTATTCCACCTGTATGTTTTCCTTTTCGCCGCAGACAAGGGCATGATACTTTTTCACCGGCGGTATAAACTGTTGCAGATAGCGTGTACGGGATGCATAAATTTTCCGGCCGATGCCGGAAAGTTGTATGTTCAGCGTATCCAGCAAGGCAGCATCAAATGATCTGCGGATGGCAAATGTTTTCAATGCTGCATTCCGTTGTTGCAACACTTTATTATAGGCAACGAGATTATCGAGGTAAGGGTGATCAATCTGCGAGATGGTATTGTCGATGAAGCGCCGTCGTTCATCACTTCCTTCATCAATCAGCGAATGATCATCCGGAGCAATCATCACTACGGGAATAGTTCCGACATGTTCTGTCAGCCGCTGATAGGCAATGCCGTTTTTTGCAACTTCTTTCCGGCCACCTGAATAGGTGCAGCTCACGTCCATTTCTGTGGCGTCCTGTTTGAATTTACCCTGCATTCTGAAGAAGGATTCCGGCGCCCTGATGGATTGCATATCACTTGCATGAAAATAACTCTTGCCGAGACACAGGTAATGAATGCTGTCGAGAAGATTGGTTTTTCCCGCCCCATTGCGGCCGGCA
Organism: Chitinophagales bacterium; assembly: GCA_019694975.1. Lineage (NCBI taxonomy): Bacteria > Pseudomonadati > Bacteroidota > Chitinophagia > Chitinophagales > Chitinophagales bacterium. The sequence continues at coordinate 456,653 of JAIBAY010000002.1, read as the reverse complement.
AAATGATTCAGGGAAGGGCTGAATTGTAAGCTGGCTGATCTGTAATTCTTAAACTGGGTGAGTGACAATGTTTTAAGATACACAGGCCGGAGAAAATCGCTTCGTTCTAATTGACTTTTTTAATTATTTTCGCACCCTTATTCGTTAAAATTGGCGAAAGCAAAAATAGCAAAAGAAACCAATGGTACGGCTGCTGAAACGGCAGGCGGACTCAAGGAAGGTGTGGTAAGTCTGGACTCCGTCAACGGAAAATTCTCCGGGGAAACCTACCTTTCCTGGTATGAGCTCATGCTGCGTATCCGCCGTTTTGAAGAAAGATCAGGTCAGCTGTATGGCATGCAGAAGATACGCGGATTTTGCCATCTCTATATCGGGCAGGAGGCCGTTGCTGCCGGCACTATTTCAGCGCTGCAGACCGACGATGCCATCATTACCGCTTACCGTGATCATGGATTAGCCCTTGCAAAGGGTATTTCGTCCAATGAATGCATGGCTGAATTGTATGGCAAAGCCACCGGATGTACGAAGGGAAAAGGAGGGTCGATGCATTTCTTTTCCAAAGAAAAAAAATTCTTTGGCGGACATGGTATTGTTGGTGCACAGATTCCGCTTGGTGCAGGCATCGCGTTTTCAGAAAAATACCTCGGTACACAGAATGTCTGTGCCTGTTTTTTCGGCGATGGCGCCGCAAGACAGGGGGCGCTGCATGAAACTTTTAATATGGCTATGCTGTGGAAGTTACCGGTGATCTTTATCTGTGAGAATAATGAATACGCGATGGGAACTTCCGTGGAACGGTCCAGCAATGTTTCTGATATCAGCAAGCTGGCACTTGGTTATGATATGCCATCCATGCAGGTTGATGGGATGCGATGCGAATCGGTGCATGATGCCGTGGCCGCTGCTGCCGCAAGAGGCAGGCGTGGTGAAGGCCCGACCTTCCTGGAGATTAAGACATACCGCTATAAAGGCCATTCGATGAGTGACCCTGCGAAATACCGTTCGAAGGAAGAAGTGGAGGAATACAAGCAAAAGGATCCGCTGGAGACGACACTGGCTACAATTATGAAATATAATTATGCGACAGCGGAGCAGATCGCCGACCTCCATGAAAGAATACTGGCAGAGATCGACGATTGCGTAAAATTTGCGGAAGAGTCTCCATACCCTGATCCGTCAGAGATATACAGTGATAACTATATGGAAGCTGACTATCCTTTCCTTAAAGATTAAGACAGGCAATGAACAGTGCCTTAGAGCATACAAACCAAAAATCATCAATCAAGCATAACAATCAGCAATGGCAGAAGAAATAAAAGAACAAAATCTGAAACTGGAAGACCGGTTAAATAATTTTGAACATTGGGTAAATCAAAATAAGAACCTGCTGACCTACGTTGCCGGCGGTTTGTTTGCCATCGTAGCTGCTTATCTCGGCTTCACCAAATTATACCTCGACCCTAAAAGCACAGAAGCGACGAATCAGATGTTTATGGCTGAAAAATACTTTGGCCAGGATTCATTGGAGCGGGCGTTAAACGGTGATGGAAATTATCCTGGTTTCACACAGATCATGGAGGATTACAAATGGACGCCGGCAGCTAACCTGGCGCATTATTATGCCGGTGTTATCTATCTGAAACAAGGTAAGTTTGAAGACGCAATTGAACATCTCAAGGATTATAGCGGTAAAGATAAAATGGTAAGCAGTATGTCACTCGGTGCATTGGGAGACGCCTATTCAGAGCTTGGCAAGATGGATGAGGCCGTTGATTACTATAAAAAGGCTGCCTATAATTTTGAGAATGAACTCACGACACCGATGTTTTTGAAAAAGGCGGGTATGTTGCTGGAGAGTCAGCAGAAAACTGCGGAGGCAAAGAAAATTTACGAGGAGATCAAGGCAAAATACCCTAACACGGCGGAAGGCAGGGATATGGATAAATATATTGCAAGAGCTGGCGGAGCCAAATCATAGCCGGATCACTTATTTATAGTAATAATCCAACGGCTTTGAAAGTATTATGATTTCATCCGTGTCAAGCATTCAGCATTGCAGAAGTTAATAGCAGCATCTTTATTCCTTCCGTTTATTGGTATCACCTTTATTCTGTCTTGTTCGCCGTCGCAGCAAGATGGCAGGCAGGTTACAACAGATACCGCCATTAAAGCAACAGATTCCGCATTACTGAAGGAATATGACTTCAGCGGCCTCCGGACGGACTTTTCCAAACATTCAGTTCCGCTTGATTCCATCCATGACGGCGGAGTTTCTAAAAATGGTATTCCGGCCATTGATTTTCCTGAGTTTATAAGTGTGGAGGCAGCCAGGGGTTTTCTGACAGAACCGGATTATGGCATTTTGCTGCATAGCAAATCGGAAACACGGTTTTATCCGTTTAATATTTTGAACTGGCATGAGGTTGTAAATGATGTACTGGATACCTTACCGGTTGCGATTACATTTTGCCCGCTTTGCGGATCAGCTATTGTTTATGAGCGGCTGTTAGACGGAGACACCCTGCAGTTTGGTGTCAGCGGGAGGTTATATGAATCAAACCTGCTCATGTTTGACGATAAGAGCGAAAGCCTCTGGTCGCAGGCTATGGGAGAAGCAGTGGCAGGCAAATACACCGGAATGAAGCTGAAGCTTTTGAACACTGAAGTGGTTTCATTTGAAGAAGTGGTTGAGGACTATCCTTCCGCAAAGATCCTCAGCCCTAAGACAGGATACGACCGCAATTACATGCAGAATCCTTATGGCGATTATATGACCTCGGAAGAACTCTATTTTCCCGTTAGCCATAGCAGCAAACTCTTTCCCGCCAAACAAATGATGTATGTTGTTTCAACCGGTAGTGGTTCTATTGCTTTTGACTGGCTTTCTTTGTTGAAAAAAGGAAATGCAACCGTTAAATCGCCGGAAGGAATTGTTTCCGTTTTGGTGAAAAAAAATATTCCTTATGCCACGATAAACGGACAGCCGCAACCGGGATACTTTTCTTTTTGGTTTAGCTGGTTTACACATTATGGCAAGGAAGGCCTGGTCTGGCCAGATAAATAGGACATCTTAAGATGTCTTTACTTCCAATTCTAACAAAGTGATTAGATAAATCCTGACGGCAGTTCTGCTTATCAGGGGTACATCTTCCATAAAAAATTGTGGAATGAAGGTTCAGGATGGAGCTACAGCAATATGACCTTATAGTAGCATTAGAATGCTGATGTTGTCTTGTTTATGAAATCTATACTCTATTGTTGCTGTATGAGGGCTTTGAGAAGAATCAGCCTGCTTCAGCGAGGTGGAGAACCATTATCAACTTAAAAGTGTCAACTGCCTATTTGTGAAGAATGCCTTTTAATCGGTTGGAAGCTGCTGATCTAAAAAGGAATTCAATCAGCAAAAAATCAGACGTTAATAAGGACGCCTTTGACTCAAATGTTTTGCATTACAACATGCCGGATCGACCTCAGAAAATTGTATTCAACGACCACCTGGTCAAATATCATATTGCTTATGATCCGTGAATTTAAACGTGCTCATACGGCAAAGTACAAGATCAGCAATTGCGCGATAAGGATACGCATGATGGTCGCCAAAGGATAGACAGTAGCATAAGCTTGTGTGGGCAAATCAGATTTGAAGTAGGAAGTACTGAATGCCAATGCTGCAGGATCAGTATAGGTGCCGGCAATCAGTCCCAGCAAGGGCAGGTAGTTCATCCTGAAAAACAGCCTGGCAACAATGACCATCAGCGACAGGGGAATCACGGTAATGCATCCGCCATACAATACCCACATCCATCCATTGTAAGTGATAAATGTCTGGTAAAATGATTCGCCTGCATGCAGACCGACGGCAGCAAAGAAAAGGCAGATGCCGAAATCTTTCATAAAGAGCATCGCGCTTTGATTCAGGTAGGAATGTATGGTAGCAATGCCGCCGAAGCGGCTGATTACGAGCGCTACGAGAAGCGGTCCTGCTGCCATACCAAGTTTGACAGGAGCAACAAGTCCGGGCAATAAAATTGGAATAGAACCAATGGTAACACCGAGTATGATGCCCAGAAAGATGGAAAGGAGTTGTGGTTCCTGTAATCGTTTTTCGGAATTGCCTACGAGCCTTGCAATTTTTTCCATCGAATGCTGATCTGCCACCACCCTGATCTTGTCGCCATAATGCAATACAAGGCTTGGTGATGCCAGCAGCTCGAGACCGGCGCGGTAAACGCGGGTGATGCGCGCACCAAACTGATCTTCAAAGTTGAGTTGTTCAATGGATTTCTGTACAGCGCTGTTGCTCGTGACAAACAAGCTTATGGTAGCAGTCTTTTCCTGCGACTCTATAAAACGGTCGGAAGAGACATATCCCAGCAAGCCGGCTGCTTTGTTAACGTCATCCGGCATTCCAACGAGCATCAGTACATCGCGTTCCAAAAGGAGATTGCTTTCCGCAGCAGTTTCCACAATCGTTGAACCACTGTGTTTCTGTCTGGTAACGATGATGTTCATTCCGGCTTTTTCCAAAAAATTACCAATGGTATGACCGATATATTCCGGGTTGGTAACCCTGCATTTTACTACAGCCGGTGAAGGATATTTTTGGCGGATGCCATTTTCGAATTCTTTAGTTTCCGATGTTACATCAATACGAAAAATGGTTTTACCGGCCAGCATCACCAGAATTACACCCAACACGCCAAATGGATAAGTAACTGCATATGCATTGGCGGGGTCATTGAAGATCATCCCTTTGTTTTTGGCAGCAACATCAGACAAGGCGGCTTTGGCTGCGCCCAGGCCCGGTGTATTGGTAACCGCACCGGACATAATGCCAACAAGGTTATCCATGCCTGCTGTGGTGATTTTGTAAAGTAGAATTGTAATGATGGCACCACCTGCAATTGTACCGATGGCCATTGCATTAAACAGCATGCCGTCTTTTCTGAAAGATGAAAAGAAGGAGGGCCCTACCTGCATGCCTACGGCATACACAAACAGAATCAAACCGGCATCACGCAGGAAATCCATTGTTGTCGCATCCATCCTGTAACCGAGGTGACCCATGACAATACCTGAAAATAAAACACCTGCAATGCCGAGTGAAACTTTCTTGATTCTCAGTTTGCCGAGTGCAATGCCGGATGCGATAACCAATGCCATCAGTAAAATGGATGCGGCAATGCCGGGCTGATCAGCAGGTTTGATTAATGAGAGAAGCCAGTCAGGAAGCATACGGAACGGCTTGTAAAATGCGGGCAGCAAAAGAAAATGACACAGGTAATGCATTCTGTGAGGAAGTAAATATCTTTTGCTTTTTTGAAATAGGGTAGGATTTCATTACTCGTGAAAAACAAAAGGCGCTGTTGCAAAAATCACTGATCCTGAAAATTGTGTGAATAGCTTATACAGCCGGCGGAGCCACGTAAGATTTCTCAATATAACGTTCCACGATAATCCGCATGTGATGAATTTCATGTCCTGCGAGGATGAACAGGAGTGCCCTTACGGAGATTTGCTTTCCGTTAGCTATGCCTGACCGATTCAGCATCTCTTTATTCATGTTGGAGAAGAGTTCAATCGTATGTTTCCGCATTGCATCATATTCCCGCAAGATCGACCTGAGTTTGCGCCCGTTAGCATTGCTGTTGGGAGTCCAGGCATTTTCATCGAATCCGGGCAGTTCGGTAGCATCGTTTCTGGAAAAACGCAAGGCCCGGTAGCAGAATACTCTTTCTGCATCCATGATGTGCAGCAGAATCTCCTTGATGGTCCATTTGCCTTCTGCGTAACGGTATTGCAAATCCTTACGGCCAAGGCGCAGCAACTTGCGGCGCAACTTCTTATGGTTATTTTTCAGATCAGTCAGTGGATTATTGCCGGCTTTGGCAATATATCTTTCATAGTATTCCGGGTAATCGCTTTTTTCCGGTCGTTTATTGCGCATATATTAAGAAGGGTTTAATGGTACATTGTTTAATATTAATTGTGCCCGTTTATCAAAGCGTGATTATTATTCTGTAATTCATCGGATCAATCCGTTGGCTGCCGTCAAGTTTGTTCAGCATTTATCATAGGCTGCTTTTAAGACCTGCATCACACTATCGGAGAGATCGCTTGTATCATTGAGCAGCAGCTTGTGTGTAATTCTTTCGCTGCCCAGGTTTTTGGTAATACTGAACTCTTTGTTTTTGGTTGCTTTCACGGCAGCTGCCGGCACGCCAATCACTAATCCGTCTTTGGTAGTTTTAATGATGGCGAATTGTAACCGGTGAGTAAGTGAGAGGTAGGTTTTGTTGATCGCTATTTTGTGATCGCCCCATTTTTTGAGAGCAGCGGTGATCTTATCATAAATCGGTTTCTGGTAATCTTTATCGCCGCTGAAATGCAATTGCATCAGGTATTCTCCATCATAATCCGCAAGGCCTTCATACATCATTTTCGTGATTGTACTGGCTTGCCCGGTTCCCAAGAGGTGTTTTGTTTTCAGCCATTTCGTTTTTTCTTTCCTGTCTTTGATGCCGGATTTCTTCACCAGTTCCATCCATTGCTCCAGTGTTTTGCCCGTGTTCCGCTGCAGGTTACGGATGATCGCTGCATGCATTTCCGCTGGTGATTTCGGCATTTTTATTTTTTAAGGTTGAAGTACTGAAAAAACGGGGAGTTGAATTTAGAAGTTAAATTGTGAATCAGCAACGTATTGCCATAAAAATCTTGTTGCTGCGGAATCAATTCAATTGCGTTGCAGTGTATTATTTTTGGTCCGGAAACAATTTGCCAATGAAAAAACTGCTTATCATTTTTCTGCTGTATTCGTCTGTAATTCAGGCACAGGAAATAAACGGTACCTATAGGCGCTATGAAGGAATCATAGGTAAGAAAGCTGGCGTTGTAGTTGATTTGCATTTTGCCGATACTGTTGTAACAGGACATTATTATTACAGCAGTGCAGGAAAGGAATTGCTGCTCAACGGTTCATTGAAACGGGGTGTTCTGGTGCTGAAGGAGTCGGAAGCTAATGCAGTCACCGGTTTGTTTAATGGAACTGTTGCAGCAGATTTTACTCAAATCGATGGAACCTGGACGGATGCTGCAAGGTCGAAGACTTTACCTTTTACGCTTGCATCCTTTCTGCCCGAAGGGAGTGTAAACGTAAAGTCACTGACGAAGACCTTCAAGTATATCTGGCGCTCTAATAGCAAAGGTCAGACGCTGGGTTGTAAAGGAACATATACCTATTGCTACCTGCCCGAGTCATCAGTGAATCCTGTTGCAAGGGCCATCAATGAGTCGTTGCTGAGCTTTGAACTGGAAGGCGATGAGACTCCTGCGGAGGTGAGGGATCTTGCAGAGGAATCAATGGAGGATGAATTTGATTCTTTCAGTGAATCATACGAGGAAGCATTTCCGGATTCTGTTGCGGCTGAGAACAGGCAATTCATGGATGAATCACCTTACATCTATAATTGGGAATACCAGCAGGCCTATGATGTTGTCTATAACGAGCATTACCTGATGTCGGTCAGGGTAACCGGTTATACATACACCGGTGGTGCTCATGGAAATACTGTTTACAGTTACATGGTTTTGGATCTTAAAACCGGAGAGACACTCACATTGGATGATCTCTTCCTCAAATCGTCAAAAAGGGAACTGGCTGCTATCGCAGAAAAGCAACTGAGGATAAACCGGAACATAGATGAATCTGCATCGTTAAAAGATAACGGATTGCTGATAAACAAGCTGGATCTGAATGAAGCATTTTACATTGATCACGGTGGCATCGGATTTACTTATAGTCCGTATGAAATCGCCCCATACGCTGACGGCCCGATCAATATTTATCTCCAATGGGAACAGGTAAAGTCATTGATTAACCCGGACGGACCCATTGCCTGGGCCATCAGCCAGTAAACAGGCGTACCACTCAAAACGACTGTTTCGATATTGCTTATTTACCGAGTGCGAAAGTAAGTCCGCCACCTAATCCAAACTGGTAGATGGAAGAGTAACTGCTTACGCCTGCACCCACACCACCCGTACCAAAATACAGACCTCCGCCCATGGATTGCACCGCCGACAACAGTTGAATCTGCAATTTAATGGCTACTTTCTCTGATGCCCATATATTGGCACCGCCGCGAATGCCCCATGCAAATTTTGTGGGTGTAGTGTTTCCGTTTGTATCCGGATTGGTGATGCTGGCAACAAGCATTCCTGCCATCAGCCCGCCAAATCCTTCTACCATACCGCCCGGTTTCTGTATATATCGAACGCCGCCCAGCATAATATAGTTAAGGCCTAAATCAAGATCACTATAAACAATTTTGCCATTGTAGTATTCGGTAGGTGCGTGGGTGTCTTCACGGTAGTAAAGCAGTTCTACGCCGTAAGCTGGTTTTGCCATAAATTCCAAACCACCGCCCCATTGGTAACCACCCTGTATCTGCCCGTCGTAATAATTATATTGATCATAATATGAATCAAACCGGTCTTCAAAAACATAGGCGCTGTAAAGATTCAGCCTGATATTCTGTGAATTGGCGAATCCGCCAAGAAGTATCAGTAACAGCAGGGTAGAAACAATTTTTTTCATAAGGATTGTTTTTGTTTACGAATGACGCCACAATGATAATTATTCCTGAGCTATATTTTGCAATTGGCTTACCTGTTTATTCTGTTCGTTCGGTGTGCCTCACTGGTTGCACTAACATGAAACATTGAGAATTCTTATTTGGAGCCAGGCAAATGGACTTATTTACAACATGCATCATCAAATGAATCTACAGTATCGCTTTTTACCTGCTCAGCATGAATAATCATACGCTCAGGTGCATTTGGCATGTGACCGCTGAGCCATGCCGTAATTTTGTTCCCGCTGTCTGCAGGATAATGTTCAATAACTAACAGTAAGACAGTGTCCGTTATCTCCACCGCAGAAAGCAATCGTCGAAGGTTCGTCAATCTGTGAAATGCCGGTATCGCGAAACCGGATCTCTGTTGCCTACCTGAGACCTTTCATGTTCTTCTAAAACCTATCAAATGAAAAGCTTTACAAAGATTCTTTCAACGGTGGTATTACTGCTGTTGATCATTGTTCCGGCATTTGCGCAACCCGAGTTGGATTTGTCGTTTGCAGGAACAGGTTATAAAACCACAAAGCTTGCGCCTTCCAGGGATGATGTTGCCCGCTCTGTGCTGATTCAGCCAAACGGTAAAATCCTGACGGGAGGTAACAGCTTCAATTCAATCGGTTATTCCAATATCGGCATAGTCAGGCTTAAACCGAATGGAGGGTACGACAACAATTTTGGAACGGGAGGCATTGCTACGATCACCGGTGGTTTTTTCTGTGATATGGCACTACAGTCGTCCGGAAAAATTATTGTGGCCGGCAGCGGTGTGGGCCCCACAAACGTGAACAATTATATAGTGTACCGTCTCAATAAAAACGGGTCATCTGATACAAGTTTTGGTGATAAAGGTAATGTTGAAGTGAATATTGCTGGCAGCGGCATGATTTGCTTTGATGTTGCCATTCAGCCGGATGATAAAATTGTTTTGGCAGGATACCAGGGAGGTTCCGGCGGCTATGGGAATATGCTGATCGTGAGATTAACCAAAGGCGGTAAACTTGACAATACGTTTGGCAATAATGGTATGTACACTTTGTATCTCTCCGGCAAACATTCTGAATGCAGGCAGCTTGCTATTCAACCGGACGGAAAAATAGTAGCGGCAGGTTATATTGATACATTGGTGCAAACTGCTTTTTTCAGATATGATTTTGCTGCAGTGAGGTTAAACGCTAATGGTACGCCAGACAATACGTTTGGCACGAATGGAATTGTACGCGCTGATAAAGGCACTACGGATATAGCGGAATCAGTCGGGTTGCTTAGTGACGGCCGGATTGTTTTAGGGGGAATGTCGAACTACTTTGGAAATACGCAGGTGGCTGCACTTTGCCTGCAGCCAAATGGTGCCATAGACCAGTCATTCGGAAGCGGCGGCTGGAAGTTTATGAACTTCTACGGAGGCACGGCCTATTGCGAAGCTTTGGCGATAGAGCCGGATAATGATATTGTACTGGCAGGCCCGGCATATATCCCGACATCAACGGGTACCTTATATGGTGTCGGTCTTTCAAAACTGAATGATCAGGGGATCCCTGATAACGCATTCGGTTCCGGTGGGATGGACACATCGCTGGTAACCAATAGCTATATAGGAACCAATGATGTTGCACTGCAGACAGATGGAAAAATAGTAGTGGGTGGATATTGGAATATAAACGGCGGTAAAAGTTCTTTTTTCACGGCAAGATTCAGCAACTCAGCATTATTGAAGGAAATCGTAAAGAATGAGATTAAACCAACGGTTTCAATTTTCCCGAATCCGGTTACAGGCAGTTCTTTCATGATTAACTACCGGTTAACAAAGCCAACTGACGTATTGCTCACTGTTTTCGACCTCCATGGCCGGGTTATCTACAGTTGCAATTATGGCATGACAAACACAGGCAGTTATAATCAGATGGTAACGCTGCCGGGAAACATTGCGGCAGGGGCATTTTTTGTGCGGCTGACACTGAGCGATGTTGTGTCAACGAACAAAATTCAGATCGTAAAATAAAAATGATACCGTTGTCCTGCATACTCAGTGAGTGATTTTTGGGTATTGCATTCGGGCGAATTGCTGCCGTGCGCGGATACTCTTGTTACCGTTCATGTTTTAAAAACACAAACCGCCTGTTAGATCCATGTTAAAACAAGATGCAACAATAAATAATGACAAGGTAACAGTGAATATGCAAACTCACTTTATTCAATCAGTTAATAGAAATCTAAAAATAAATTTTATGAAAGCAACGACCAACATGCTGATGCTCTGCCTCCTTCTCTTCACTACTGTACTACAGGCGCAGAACACTTTTGAAAAGACTTATGGCTTAGCCGGTGACAACTATGCAAACGATGTGCAGCTCACAGCCGATGGCGGATATATCATAGTCGGCACCGGCAATTTTGCAGGAGCCGGCGGCGATATTTTTCTGTTGAAGACAGATGCCAATGGTGATACGCTCTGGACACGATTCATTGGAGGTAACAGCGTCGATCATGGAAATTCCGTGGCAGCTACTGCAGATGGTGGTTACATCATTGCTGGCTCAACGATGAGTTTCGGCGCAGGTGCTTCCGATGCATACCTGGTAAAAACGGATGCTGCCGGTAACGTGACCTGGAGTAAAACGTATGGCACCACCAGTAATGATGCGGCCTATGGGATTTTGCAGACTGCGGATGGGGGGTATGTTTTTTCCGGAACTGAGAAACAGACTGGGCTGAATGGTTATGCCCACCTTGTGAAGGTAGATGCAACCGGAACTGTACTTTGGTCGAAAACCTTTGGCAACAGCACGCGGAAAAATTTCGCATACACACTTTTGCAGTCACCGGATCATGGTTTCGTAATCGGCGGATGGGAGAACCTTAACACAGGTATCAATGATGATATGTGCCTGATAAAGACAGACAGTGCAGGGAACCTCTTGTGGTACAGGTCCTATGGTGATGTCGGTCATGACCAGAATTATTCGGTTCACCTTGCTAATGATGGTGGATTTATTATTGCCGGCATAACATTCAGCGCCTTTATTTTTGAAGTGAATGTAGTAAAGACGGATGCAAGCGGTAATCTTGAATGGACAAGAAATATCGGCGGAAGTGCAGAAGATGATGCTTATGCTGTTACGGCAACTGCTGATGGAGGATTTGTATTCTGTGGCACTACCTCCAGCTTTGGAACTGTTCATGCCGGTTATATGGTGAAGCTCAATGCTACCGGTAGTATTGTATGGAGCAAGACAATAGGCGATGCCGGATGGACCGGATTCTTTGCTATCCAGGAAGCGAATGATGGTGGATTAGTGCTGGCCGGTGTAAAGGATGAAGTATATGGATCAAGTGGCAGTTTATACCTTGTTAAAACAGATGCTGATGGCAACAGTGGCTGCAATACGACTGTTAATTCTTCCTCTTCTACGCCGTCTATACTGGTGGGAGTACCCGTCGCGCATTCCACGTCCGTGCTAATCGTTAATACAGTTGCTTCTGTTACTGCTTCCGGCACATCAACAACCACGTTATGTTCATCCTGCATTCCTGTACTGTGGTATCAGGATGCTGATAATGACGGATACGGAAATGCTGCGATCACCCAATCATCTTGTGATAAGCCTTCCGGATATGTTGCTATCAATACTGACTGTTATGATGCAGATCCAGGCATACATCCAAATGCACAGGATATCTGTAACGGGCTGGATGATAACTGTAATGGACTAATAGATGAAAACTCACTGAGCGCTATTGTACTGCCTGCCGGTAGCATCGTGATCTGCTCAGGAACAACGATTGCACTGGAGGCCAATACAGGGAGTGGCATCACCTATCAATGGTATAAAAACGGAAATGCCGTTGCCGGGGCAACCAATGCCACCTTTGTTGCCGGTAAAAAGGGTAACTATTTTGTGACAGAAAAGAATGGTTTCAATTGCACTGCAACGTCCAACACTGTTAAAGTTTCTGTTGCTGCTTTGCCGACAGCTTATATCACACCGCTGGGCGATCTTGATATTTGTATTGCGGGATTTGTGGACTTGCAGGCTACAGCAGGCAGCGGTTACCAATATCAATGGATGAAGGGAAGCCTCATTATTGCTGGTGCAACCAATCAGGTTTATACTGCAACCGCTAAGGGAAATTATAAGGTTTCGGTTACCAACAGCGCCGGATGCAGTAAAAATTCACTGGCGGTTAAAGTGGTGAAGACATGCAAAGAGGGCATGCTTCAAACGGAGCAGGTAAACACTCTTCTTACCTGCTATCCCAATCCATCACAAGGTCATTTTACGATTGACCTTAACCTGGAAAATGTAACGGCCGGCACGGCAACCATAGAAATATCCAATATGTTAAATGAAGTAGTGCTTATGGAGCAGGTAGTCATAATTGAGGGCCTGTTGCACAAGGAAATCGTGGCTGATCAAAAGCTGGTCGCCGGCATTTACCTGGTTAAAGTGATTGCTGGCAATCGTGTGTACGCAGGTAAAATTGCGGTACAACAGTAGCAGCCTTAGCTGATATTTTGAAATTGGAAAATCTGCGATCAGCAGATTTTCCAATTTTGAACAGTTGTTTTCAGAATATTTGAAGACATGGAAGTATTGAAGTACGCCCGGATTTCACATCAACGGTTTCAACTTTGCTTTGGCAGCATACGGCACTATCGAATCAAAAGAACAAAGAATAAGGTATCTTTAAGTTAGCATTTATCGCATCCAGGTGCAATGCACCTTTTGCCCCCAGCTTGTTGATACAACCCTCTTAAAATTGCTGCCCATGCCTCATCAAATAAATGGTAATCTCCGTTGGATGTTTTTTTTTATGGCGGCAATATTCCATGTGGCAGTTTATGGAAATACAGTAACCAAACTCAAAGGAAAATATAAACACGGCCAGGTTTTTCTCACCTGGAAGAATTTATCTGCGGATGTTTATTATAAGGTATACCGTTCAACCTCCCCCATAGTCAATAGTATACAACTTGCCGGTTGTGAATATCTTGGGCATACAGACAATAATTCGGCGCAGGATCATAACCTGTCAGCGCATAACGGTGTTGTTTCCTACTTCCGTATTGACTCCAATGATATACCCTTAAATTCCGGCACAGGACTTTTTGTGGCAACTACACTTGAGGACGGAAGTTATTACTACGCAGTTACAACAGTGCTGAATGAGATGGAAGATATTTCTGTTAACAGCGGGGCCAATGCGACCGTGCTGCCCATCGGAGAAGCAGTAGCAACGGTTATGCCAGTGTTTCAGCAACACTTCCCGATTGGAAGCGAAACGGTGGATATTTATACAACTTTCTATTCCACCAAAAGAGCGGTTGGTGAAGCTTTGCAGAATAAGGCAGGTTACATATCACTTGATTTCGCGGTGAACCCTCACTTTTCCGGTGAAGGGCTTCATGCCATAGAAGTTTTTTTTCATGGTGGCGGTGAGGATTTTTTATGGAATATGCAAAAGCCTCCCGGTAACCTGATACAAATCGGGATGGAAGACATATTACCGAATGAAGAGAGTGATCTCGGATATGGCAGCAATGAAAACTATGACTTTTACAAAGACAACACAGAAAATCAAGTACCGGTAACAGGAATCAATTATGACTATCAGCAGGAAATAACCAAACTGACCATTGACTGGGCGTTGATGCATTTTCCGGCTGACAGCAACCGGATTTATTTGAAAGGTACTTCTATGGGAGCGGGAAGTGCGTTCATGTATGCCATAGCGCATCCTGAAAAAATTGCCGCTGTTTTTTTATCCGTTCCCTGTTTCAATTATAGTTTTGAGCATGATTATGATCCTGATTGCGCACTGAACGAGGGCAATCAGGCCAGGCTTGATGGCGATATCAAATTCGGAACTGTAAACAGCAACCTGATGTCGAATAAAGGCATACCATTTTATAATGCGGTGAACGGAGGTTGGATAATTCATGCTTACAGGGAAAAAAATTTCCCAATGATTTTTGCAATAAATGGAAAGCATGATGAGATGGTTGGCTGGACGGAAAAAACAATTTTTTATGATTCGGTAAAAGCAAATCACACAGGTGGGTATTTTTTCTGGGATCAGCGCAATCACGCCGGTGTAAATTCCACGTGGAATGATGCAGCATTTGATTTGTTCAGGTATGCCAGCAACCGTTCTTTTCCTGCCTTTGCGCACTGTTCAAATGATGAGGATTATGGCATTGGCGATGATATCACCGGTGCGGCTTTTGGAACGGTGAATGGTTCGCTGGATTGGGATGAAAGCAGTATCGCCGATAGCACTACATCATGGGAAGTGAAATTATTTGCCAGGAACCTGTATACTAAATCAGGACAGCTGGTGAACTATCCTGATTCCTGTACAGCAGATATCACACCACGCCGGTTACAGCACTGCATCATTTCACCCGGCGCAGTTTACGCATGGACAGTCACGCATGATAATACGGTTGTTCAATCCGGTCAGCAGGTTTACAATGGTGGCCTGATAGTGTTGCCCGGCATAAAAATTTACAAAGACAGTTGTCTGCTTAAAGTGCTGCTTACAGCAGGCAACCAGTTATTTTTTTATGACAGCGATGGTGACGGGTATGGAGATGCTGATGTATTTATACAATCCAATGAACCATTGCCAGGCTATGTGGCAGACAGCACAGACTGTGATGATGCAAATTCTTCCATTCATCCTGGTGCCGTTGACTATTGCAACACCATGGATGATAATTGCAATGGTGCAACAGATGATCATCAGATGGTAGCGATTGTAGATCCTGTAGGGAATATTACAATCTGTGACGGAGCGGAAATCATACTTACTGCTAATAATGACGGCGACCTCATCTATCAGTGGTATAAGAACGGGAACAGCATAGCCGGTGCCACCAATGCTGCTCTTGCCGTGAACAAGAAAGGTAATTATACGGTCAGTGAAATGAATAGTTATGATTGTTCATCTGTTTCAGATAAAACGAAGGTTGCTGTAATGGCTGCGCCACTTGCCACTATCATTCCATTGGGTGATCTGGATATCTGCTCAACAGGCTTTGTTTTATTGCAGGCGAATGATGGATTGTCTTTTGCTTATCAATGGCTGAAAGGGAACGCAACAATTGAAGGTGCAACGGACCAGGTTTATGCCGCAACAAAAAAGGGCAATTACAAAGTAACAGTTACCAACGGTGCCGGATGCAGCAAAACTTCTGCCGCACAAAAAGTCGTTAATTCCTGTAAGGAAGATCCGTCTGACGGTGATTTGCAAACCGGCAGCCGGATCAATTGTTATCCTAATCCAACCACTGGCAGTTTTATTCTTGAATTGCAGTTGCAGCATGCGACACCGGTAAGTGCAACGATTGAAATATGGAATATGATGAATCAGCTCATGATACGCTTCGAAGCCACTATCGAAGGCGATGCGTTGCATAAATCAATCACCGGCGATACGCTGCTGGCGGATGGGATTTACTTAGTCAATGTCAGAACAGGCGGCCAGGTATTGACATGCAGGCTGATCATTCAAAAGTAATATGCAACCGCTTACCTGTTTGCGGGTGCATATTTCAATTTGTGTTTCTGCCTGAAAGAATCTTTTTATCAGCCCTGCAGCTTCGGTAGTGGTGCAGGAAATGATTGTTTATTTTGAATCCGGATAGAGCGGTTTGAACGGCATCAGCAGCATATTCTTCACCGACTGATCATCATCGTGCCGGAAGTATTCAATGCCAAACTGAATATGTTCTACATCTACAGGGCCTCCGGTTTTAAAGATCCTGTCCCAAAAAGTAAAGACATCACCATAGTGTGAATCTGTCAGTGGCCGCTCTGCGGCATGATGCATTTTATGCCAGCCCGGCGTTGAGAAAACATAACTTCCGTAATAGTCTATGAAATGAGGAATCTTAATGTTGGCATGCTGAAAAAAGATGAGCAGGATATAGAAGGTGAAGTAGATCATGAAGCAAAGCCCGCTGATGCCGAGTAAGGTGAACATGAACGTCCAGCCAAATGTTTGCAGTATAATATCAAACGGATGAAACCGCAATGAACTTGATGCATCGAGTTCTGTATCGCTGTGGTGAACGCGGTGAAAACGCCAGAAGAGCGGAATGTGATGTTGCAACAGGTGAAAGCCATAGTCCCACATATCGATCAGCAGCATGCCGGCTGTCAGTGAAACGGCATTTGGCAGATTTAACAAGTTGAGCAGTCCGAACTGATGCCGGGCGGTAAACTGAATCACTTCATTTACATAAAGTCCGGCAAGTGCGTTTACCGCAAAGGAAATTAACACCATAACCAGGTTGCGGCGCCGCATTTTTTTCCTGCCTGGTGAAGGTGCAAAGTAGGGGATGAAAGATTCTATCACCCATAAGCTGATCAGCATTGAAAAGATGATGATGGGTTGAATGTTGCCCAGTGTTACTGCAAGGTCTTCCATGATGGACTTTTTTGATGAGTAAAAGAATGAAGGCAAAGTAACTGCACTGCAACAGCCGCATCGCTCATACCGATAAGGTTGAACGTCTTACTTTTTCGGGAAGAAATCAACACCTGATTATCAGGCGGTTGAGATGGAGAGGTTTTTACGGTAAGCCGAAGGAGTGGTACCTGTATGTTTTTTAAAAGCGGCATTGAATGCTGCTTTGCTGTTAAAGCCGCAATCGAAAGCAAGTGCCAGCAGTGAATAGTGCTGTTTGGAAGGGTCAGCCAGCCGTTCTTTGAATTCCTCCACCCTCAACTGATTGATGAAGTCGAAAAAGTTCTGTTGTTTGTGCTGATTGAGAATCTGGGAAAGATGGTGCAGCGAAATTTGCATCTGATCGGCAAGTTGCTGCAGCGTCAGTTCAGGATTGAGGTAAGGTTTTTCCTTCTCCATCAGCAGGTGAAGACTGGTAAGGTATTGCGCAGCCTTATCTTCCGTTAATCCTGAGCGTTCATATTTTTTAGCTATTACCTCAGGTTGTTCCGCTAACAGCACTAAAGGCTCTGCCTCCTGTGGCTGAATTTCTTCATGGATGTCGGCAAAAATGGATTTTTGCCTCATGCCGTAATATCCCATGGCGTAGATGGAAAATGAGAAGACGATATTGGAATAATAGTTCGCCCATTTCCAACCTATAACCGTGATGGCCGAACAACTGATGAATCCAAAGGCGATGATCAGCAGTAGATTCCTGATCCAGCCCAGATCAATTTCTTCGATAGATGAATAATACTTTTTTACCCGCCGCACATGTTGCAGAAGTAACAGCACGGTGAGTGCAAGATAAACTGAGGTCTGCACTGTGCTAATGATGCTGAATGTCTGCCACAGATCAGGCATCTGCGAATAGCTCTGCAGGTTATATGCATATTTATAAACTGCCGGCTGCATGTAGAATTTCAGGAAATAAATGAATCCTGCCAATACCAGCAGGAAATGAAGCAGATGTATACGCTTCAGCGCAAAATTTTTCCTGGTAAGTGTCAGTGCATATAGATAAAACAAAGGGCCGATGGCAAAATCCAGTGGCGACAACACCATAGAGAAGTGAGGAGCTTTTAATATCATGCGACTGTCCCAAATGACGAAATACATCATCTCCAGTGCAAACACGAAAAGGAAAGCAGCAAGCAGGCGATGGGAGAGCTTATTGCCTGAGCGCAGGTTCCAGAGAATAACGGAAAGGAATACACCCTGAACCGCACCGACGAGAATAATGAGGTTGCCGATAGAAATTCCGGTTGGCATGAAACGAAGATAAGCGCCGGCGGGGAATGATACGTTAGGCCGCTGTAATTTTTGTAAGCATCAGTTGGCCAGCAACGAACCAATTTCCGATGCCACACTTTCAACACCGGGCAACATTGCCTTCTCCAATATCATGTTCATCGCTACAGCGGGCAGCGGTTTGGCGCCAATCGTTTTCACCGGCGCATCAAGGTACTGGAAACAGGCAGCCGAGATTCTTCCTGATAAGGCTTGTGCAAAGGTGTTTTGTACCTGCTCCTCCGTTAAGACAATACATTTTCCGTGTCGTTTAACCGCTTCAAATACCATTTCATCATCGCAGGGATTGAGTGTGCGCAGGTCAATGATTTCTACGGAGCCATGAAATTGTTTAGCTGCATTCTTTGCCCAGTATACGCCCATGCCATAGGTGATGATACATAGAGAGTTGCCAAGGTCAACTTCTTCCTGTGTGGCGGAAAGCGCGATGCTTGCTTTTCCCAAAGGAATAATGTACTCTTCATCCGGTTCAATTGTTTTCGCTTCATCTGTGCCGGGATTTTTGCTCCAGTATAATCCTTTGTGTTCATATACGATGACAGGATTAGGATCATAATATGCCGCTTTCAGCAATCCTTTCAGGTCGGCCGCATTGGAAGGATAAACCACCTTAATACCCCGCTGTGCCAGCACCACCGATTCATGGCAGCCGCTGTGATAGGGTCCGCCGCCTCCATAAGCACCAATGGGAATCCTGATCACTGTACTTACGGGAAACTTACCCATGGTAAGGTAGCATGATTTTGAGAGTTCGGTGATTAACTGATTGATAGCAGGAAACTGATAGTCACAAAACTGAATCTCCACGATCGGCCGTACACCGGCTGCACTGAGACCGGCCGTAGATCCAACGATATAAGCCTCCTGAATAGCAGTGTTGAATACCCTGTCATCGCCATATTTATCGGCCAGTGTGGATGCTTCACGAAAAACGCCTCCCAGCCTTTTACCGACATCCTGCCCGAAGAAAATCGCTTCCGGATGTTTGTGGAGGATTTCATCCACTGCATGCAGCGCGGCATCTACCATCACTACCTTTTGACCGTTAACCGGCGACCGGTTTCCTTTTTCAGTTGTAACAGGCGTTGGTGCATATTCATGGTCACTGATAGTTGCGGGATCCGGTTCTGGAGCATCAACGGCCCGCTGAAAGTCGCTGGCAATTTTTTCTTCAGCTCGTTTTTCAATCTCATCCAGAATCTCTTCTACGATTCCATTTTCCAAAAGATAATTTCTCAGTTTTGGAAAAGGGTCATCCGCTGAATGTAAAGCGATATTTTCCGCGCCACGGTACATTTCCTTACGCACGCCTGACGTGTGGTGGTTAAGCAATGGTACCTTAGCGTGAATCAGCACGGGTTTACGTTCCTGCCTCACAAACTGAATCGCTTCACGGAGGCATTCGAAAGCTTCATGAAATTCGCTGCCGTTTACGCGCATTCTCTTCATGCCTTTGAATCCTGCTGCATATTCATAAGCATCCATGGTGCGCATTTCGTCGGAAGAGGCCGAGATGCTCCAGTCATTATCCTGCACGAGGTAAATAATAGGTAACTGCTTCAACACGGCAAATTGCCAGGCTTCAGCCACTTCACCTTCCGTAACGCTGCCATCACCCATTGAACATATCACTACCGGCGGTTCTTGCGCGTTCAGCATATTCTTTTTCTCCAGGTATTGAACACCCTGGGCAAGCCCGGTGGTAGGAATGGCCTGCATGCCTGTTGCACTCGAATGATGCAGGATGGTGGCTTTGTCGCTGTCTTTATAAGACGGATGAGAATAATACTCACGGCCCCCGGAAAACGGATCGTCACGCTTTGCCAGGAGCTGCAGCATCAGCTCATAGGGTTCGAAACCAAGGCCCAGCAGGATGCTTTCATCACGATAATATACTGCGAGGTAGTCATACGGTTTCAATTGCAGGCCGGCTGCAAGCTGGATGGCCTCATGGCCGCGTGAAGTAGAGTGAACATACTTGCAGATCTGCCGATGCTCATCGTAGGTTTTAGCCATATACTTCACATAACACATCTTCTCGAACGCACGCAGGTATAAAGTCAGATCCAAGGGGTTGATTTTTTATAGGGCGCAAAAATAAGAAGGTATGCGGATTGCACAAGAAACTACCGGTAGTTAGTGTGTTGCGTATCGGCTACTGTTGTATTCTTAACGGAAGAACATCCGGTGAATTTTAACGTAGTTTTTGCTGATCAGTCGCCATCCGGCTGATGAACACTTACGTGTTTCCCGATTCTCATTTTGCAATTCCCTACCTTTATCATCAATATGAAATACCTCTACTACAAAGTTTTCAAGCCATACGGAATGCTTTCACAGTTTACAAAAGAGGGTGAACATGATACGCTGGCTTCCCTGTTTGAATTTCAAAAGGATGTTTACCCGGTCGGCCGGCTTGATCATGACACAGAAGGATTGCTGTTGCTGACGAATGATAAGTCAGTAAATATGCGTTTGCTGAGTCCCGACAGAAAACATAGCCGTACCTATTGGGTGCAGGTGGAAGGATTACCGGGTGAAGCGGCATTGAACGCCTTGCGTAAAGGAGTTACGATTAATCTGAAGGGTACCTTGCATCAGACACAACCTGCCGGTGTCCGTGGCATGTCGGCGCCCAGAATTCCGGAGCGTATACCACCGGTAAATTATGTCAAGCATCCTGAAACTTCGTGGTTAGAGCTTACTATTACAGAAGGCAAAAACAGGCAGGTGAGAAAGATGATGGCAAAAGTGGGACATCCTGCCCTGCGTTTAATTCGCTATGGTATTGAACGGCTGAATATAGATAAAATGGTACCCGGCGATATTGTGGAAGTGCCGAAGAGTGAGTTTTACCAGGGATTGCATCTGAAAGGATGAATATTGTTTTTTTTCAAACAATGGTTCAGTGCAAGGGATTTATGGTTTTTATATGGTAAGTATTTAGCAGTCTGCTCTCAAAGGAAAGCATGCGTAATCGGCTTATCGCTTGCTGCCAAATTGGATAATTTATAGAAGATCATGTGATAATCTGTCAATAGTTAAATCAACGCAACACTTCACTTCACATCACATCGAACTCCAGCACACTTTCATCTTCTACAAAACATTCGATATGGTCGTTATATGTTACGGCCCCTACACCCACCGGTGTACCGGTGAAAATAAGATCACCTTTCAGCAAGGTGAAAAATTGTGAGGCATAACTGATAATTTGTTCAAATGAAAAAATCAAATCCTTTGTATTGCCTTTTTGCGCCAGCACTTTATTCTTATACATGCAGAAATTCAGGTGCTTCAGGTTGTCGAATTGAGATTTTGGCAGAAAGTCACCCACACAAGCGGAGCCATCAAAGCCCTTGGCAATTTCCCATGGCCATCCCTTTTTCTTGAGTTCGTTTTGCAGGTCACGTGCCGTGAAATCGATACCGGCTGTTACTGCATCATAATAACGGTCGGCAAACTTTTCAGAAATGTTCTTGCCGTTTTTGCAAATGCGTAAGACAATTTCTGTTTCATAATGCATGTCTTTGGAAAAATCGGGCAGGAAAAATGGCAGCTTTTTTCGCTTATAGGCAGTATCGGGCTTGATAAATATGACCGGTTTATCGGGAATATCATTTTTTAATTCCCGGGCATGTTCAGCGTAGTTACGTGCGATGCAGATGATTTTCATTTTAGTCAGCGATAAACATCCTGCCATGAAGCAGGGTTATGAAGAGCGATTGTTTGAGTACTACGCCGGAATTTCACCGATGGATTTGAATACGGGTTTGCCCTGTGACTCCATAGATTCCAATTCCGGTGCGGCATCAGCGGATGCAGCAAGCAATAACAGCGCATCACAATCTTGTGTGATGGCTACGGCAATATCCGTGATCAATTGGTATTCATCCTCTGTTTCAGACTTCTCGAGTACGGGCAGCGCAGCGTTTACGCCCACAACGGGAATATGTCCCATTTCATAGATGGCTGCGGCCGCTTCATTTAACGCATCAAGATTTTGTTGACGCTCTTTGCCCGTGGGTGCAGAGTAAGGTCCGGCGATTGCTATTTTCATTGTTTGGGGTTATTAATTTTATGTTTAGTTATCAATTGTTTTCCGGAATCCGGCCGTTAATCCAATTATATTTTGAAAGTATGGTTTTGTTTTTTTGAATGCGGATTCAGTGATGAACCTTATCCGTTGGTATTCCGGCCTGGGTATTTGTTATACAGATTCATGGTTCGCTCCAAACCAATCGTGGCAAAACTTTTAACGGCATCCGCCGCAGCCTGAATTTTTTCCGGCAATAATTTCTGTTCCTCTGCTGTCCACTTCCCCAGCACATAGTTTACCTGGTTGCCTTTCGGGAAATTTCCTTCAATGCCAAAACGCATCCTCGGATAGTCATTGCTTTGCAGCCATTCCTGCACCGAAGTCAGCCCATTATGACCGCCATCACTTCCTTTACTCCTGATCCTGAGGCTGCCGAAAGGAATAGCCAGGTCATCCACCACTACCATCAGGTGCTGACGGCTGATTTCGAGTTTGTCCATCCAGTATTTTACGGCTTTACCACTCAGGTTCATATAGGTGGTTGGCTTGATGAGATGCAGGGATTTACCTTTATAACGCATTGCTGCATGTAAGGCATGACGGTCTGAAATGAAAGAAGCACCGGCTTCCTGTGCCAGTGCCTCTACAATTCTGAAACCTATGTTGTGACGGGTTTCTGCATATTCATCGCCCATGTTACCAAGCCCTGCTATAAGAAACTTCACGTCTGATATTTTGCTGATGCCTGATTTTCAAAGCCGGATAACTGAGTAGGTGATATCCTTGCAGGGTCGGAGAAAGTGAACGCCGTTTTACTTTTTCTTTTTGTCGTCTTTCTTGGCAGCCCCTTTGTCTGCAGCGGGAGCAGCACCGGCAGCTGGTGTAGCACCGGCGGCTGGAGTAGCAGCAGCGGCAGGGGTAGCAGCGGCAGTAGCAGCAGGCGTTTCTTCTTTCACCACACGTGGTATCAATACCGACAAAATCGGGAAGTTAGCCGGATTAAGAAATTCAATACCATCGAACTGGAGATCACTCACTTTTACCGATTTACCCAGTTCGATGTGATCAATTTTAATCGTGATATGCGATATAAGATCTTTGGGATAGAGGCGGACTTTGAGCTTTTTCATACGCTGATTGATTTTGCCACCGGCGCGTACACCGGCAGGAACACCTTCCAGCCTGATGGGCAGCTCTACCGTTACTTTTTTATCTTCATTCAGCTCCAGGAAATCGATGTGATTGAGCTGATCTGTTACCGGATCAAACTGCAGGTCCTGCATGATGGCAATATGTTCGTTTCCATCCAACATAATTTTTGCTGTGAGGAATTCAGGGGTATATACCAGGTCTTTGAAAGAAGGTGCGGGAGCGAAAAAGTTAAGTGTTTCTTTGCCTCCATACAGGCTGCAGGGAATCTGCCCGCTCTTTCTCAGCTCGCGGGTTTCTCTTTTGCCAACTGATTTTCTTACTTGGCCTTCAATGGTGATCGATTGCATGATTGAAAAAAAATTTAATTGTTAAGGAACAGTGAGGTAATGGACTTATGCTCATACATGTTGCGGATGGATGTTGCAAATAACTCGGCCACACTCAACACTTTTATTTTAGAGGATGTCTGTTTCAATGGTATGGTATCACAAACAACTACTTCTGTAAGGCTTGATTTTTCAATATTCTCATAAGCTTTACCTGAAAGCACCGGATGTGTGATGAGTGCGCGGACGCTTTTAGCGCCCTTTTCCAGCATAAGGTCGGCTGCATTGGCCAGCGTATTTCCGGTATCGATGATATCGTCACAGATAATCACATTGCGTCCTGTTACATCACCGATGACTGTCATAGAAGAGATTTCATTCGGGCGCTTGCGGTACTTATCGCAAATAACCATTTCCTTATTGAAGTGAATAGCGTAAGAACGCGCACGGTTAACGCCGCCTACATCGGGAGCTGCGAAAGTAACATCGTGCAGATCCAGTGATTTGATGTAGGGAATAAAGATGGTTGAACTCTCGAGGTGATCTACCGGAATATCAAAAAAACCCTGAATCTGCGGTGCATGGAGGTCCATGGTCATGATCCGGTTGGCGCCGGCAGCGGTGAGCAGGTTGGCGATCAGTTTGGCCGCAATCGGCACCCTGGGCTTGTCTTTCCTGTCCTGGCGGGCGAAACCGAAATAGGGGATGACGGCAGTAATATATTCAGCGGAGGCACGGCGTGCAGAGTCAATCAGCAGTAACAGTTCAAACAGGTTATCTGTCGGTGCAATAGTTGACTGAATGAGAAAAACATAATCGCCGCGAATGGACTCAAGAATAACAGGGCAGATTTCACCATCGCTGAACCGGCGAACTTCCACCTTACCCAGCTCCACACCATAGGATTTGGCAATGGATGAGGCGAGGTAACGCGTGTTTGTTCCGGCAAATAATCTGACTTGTGATTCCATCGTTTTTTCAGAGGTCGGCAAAGATAGAAAAAGAATTAAGATTTGCCCAAGACAACTCAAAAAAACCCGGTGAAAAACTGTTAGGTGAACCGTTCGCGGATTGCTTATATGTGCCTCATTTTTATTTAGTTCAGGAAACTGAAACGCGCATTCACTACATTGTTATACGTGGCGCCAAAACTGTAACTGAGTCCAACAGACCCATAGTAGTTGAAATCAGTGGCTAACTCGCGCTGGCGCGTGAGCACCTCCTCCGGTGTGGCTCCTTCTTTCGGCAGGCTTAGCTGATCATGAATGAAACCAATATTGCCATACAGGTTGAACTCCAGTCCTTTAACGATCCGTAAGTTGACCGCACCGGACAAGTAGAGCGCATTTTTGGAGAAATCATGGAAATAGTTGGAAGCATATAATGACATGTTTACCGAACCCCATTTTTCAATCAGGTCCAGTGAAGCGGTCAGCGATTGTGAAGCCAGCCATTCAGCTGTTTTGAGATAGATTGTGGTATCCGTATAATCCGCATAAGATGGCGTCAGCTGATACAACACTGTAAACAGGTGTGATGTGGATTGGCTGTAAGGATACAGATTCCATTCTATGGCAGGTGACAGTGTTGCCTGCAGATCGTAGTTACTATAGGAGGAAGCGCTAATGGAAGTTGTTCCGCCGGCTGACCAATGATTGGTAATACTTTTTACGACAAGCAGGTTAGCACTTTTTGATCTTGTCTTACTAACATATTCCGTGTTGTCATAGGCATATCTTGAATAGTTATAGGATCCGTTAAGGCCGGCACTGAACTTCCACGCCTCTGTTGTTTTTTTTGCATATAATCCGCCATTCACATAAAGATTTTTATAAGATTGTTCCCCGCTATAATCGCAGTTGCCGGAAATAGTAAAGACCCAATCATGCCATTGGTGCTTTTTCACTTCCGACGGATGAGATTCGCCTTCGGTAAAATTAATTTCAATCTCCATTGCACCGGCATCAGGTAACCTTGCCAGATACGGCATCAGCCCCATTTTTAACAGCTGGACAAGGCCTTGCCTGATTTCATCTTCAGCCACAGCGCTGCCGGCATAATATTGCAGTGTATCGTTTTTGCCGGCAAACATCATTTGCCCGATATAAAGCATGGTATATTCCCTCCCTCCGCCGCCTGTAAGCTGTGTGGTTATCAGCAAGTGGATATTAGCCTCATGACGGTCGCGTACATAGTTCACAAAATCAATTTGCTTCCTGATGTAATCATCGTATTCAGCAATACCATCCAGGTACAGGTTAATGCCGGGTTTTGCAAAGCCGGTACTGTCTGATTTCGGTTGCGACAAACTGTTGGCTACACAAATCAGCAAAATGGATAACAGCAGATAGATCGACTTCATAGATGAAAATTTTTGATTGCCCGGAGAAATATCAATACAAGGTAACGGAAGCTGCTGACAGCAGGAAACAGGAAATCTGTTACATATTAAGCTGAGGTAACCGGCAACAGGGAAGGCAGGCAGATGACACGCAACTGCAACGTTGATTCAACCGTTCACAACCCTGAATAACCGACATTAAAAGAAATTTGCAAACCTGAGGGATGTTGATTGGAAGTAAATTTTTCCAGAAGCAGCTATTGCTATATACAGACTTATATTTTATATTCAAGTTGGACCTCACTCCTGCAAAATACATAGCTTTATCATCAGCAAAATCTTCCTGCCGGAAAGGAAAATATTCCGGCAGGTAGAATGCGGAGAGCCAGCATCAGCTGTTACTGCTATTTAGTCTTTTATAAGTTTGATTACTTCATCTTCACCATTGATATCGGAGATTCTTGCAAAATAAATACCCGGCGACCAGCTTTCACCGATTCGAATTTCATTATCCGACGTAGCCGCGTTTTCAATGTGTCGTCCCGTGATATCGAAAACATCAATATTATGCACGATACCGGTTGCCAGATCGCTGATCGTGAAATAATAGCCGGAGGGATTTGGGAAAACACTAATGGAAGTGTTCATATCAGATGAATGCATTTTGCAGGTAATTGTTACCGAAGAAGATTTTGAATTGGCACTGCAACCCGTTTCAATAATGGTAACCTTGCATTTGTAGGAGCCGCTCACTGTTGCGGCGTATGTTGAATTTGTTGCGCCGCTGATATTGTTTCCATTAAGGGTCCACTTGTAAGTTACGCCGGTAGCAGGGCTGGCAATGTCGGTAAGTGTAACAATACCTGCAGCACAGTTTCCGACGGAGATAGTGGAGGTTGGTTTTGGATTAGTGGTAAGCGCTATCGTATTTGAAGTGGTAGTACCACAACTGTTAGTCACATCGCAAGTATAATTTCCGGCTTCAGAAGCTTTATAGGTCTGAGCCGTTTTACCCTGAATAATGGCGCCATTCATCTTCCACTGATAAGATATGGCAGGCGTAACCACCGTCAATTTTGCACTTCCTCCAACGCAAAAGGCGGTTGGGTCGTTGGTAGAAATAGGCGTACCGATCACCAGGTCGGTTCCATTGTCAGGTCCGGAAACAACGGGATTGGAACTCACGACACGGATCCTGTATTTGCTGCCGGTAAGTGTATTATTGGGAATGGTGGCAACTATCATCCCGGATGCAATGGAATTTTTTGTACCGATAGTTACCGGTGCGGTAAAACTGCCGTTTGCATCAGAAAGTTGTGCTGTGAAAACATTCCCGGCGGTAAATGCACCCACTACAGTGTACCCGATATTGACAACCTGATTGTTGCAGTAGGGTGATGATGGTGCTGTGACTGAAGTGATAAAATTGCCGGAAGGTGTGTAGTTAACGGCTGCCACATTGGGGGAGCCGGTTGCTTCTATTGCATCGAATATGCCGCCTGCCACCACATCACCGCCAAAATTTACCAATCCGAAAATGCCTTGCACCGTGCCTCCGCTTGACATACTTCCAGCCAGTGGAGACCAAGCGTAACCATCCCATTTTGCAATGTTGGCTGCGCTCAATCCGCCTGCTGTTGTAAATATGCCGGCTGCCACCAGGTCGGAACCGTAAACGGTCAATGCGAATACATATCCATATACGCCGCCACCAATGCCTGTGCCCAAAGCTGACCATGATGATCCGTTCCACATGGCAATATCACTTGCACTCACACCACCCGCTGATGAAAATAATCCGCCCGCAACGAGTTTGCCATTATATGCCGTCAGTGCATATCCAATATATCCAAGGCCGCTGCCTAATGCAGACCATGCAGTGCCATTCCATTTAGCGATGTAGTTCACATTCATGCCACCAGCCTTGGTAAAGAAGCCGGTTGCAATCAGATCGCTGCCATAAACGGTAAGCGCCATTACCTGGCCTTGTGTGCCGCCCATGCCGCTGCCAAGCGATGTCCAGTGCGAACCATCCCACTGTGCAATATATTTAGCGGTGCCTTCTGCTTTGGTGAAATAACCACCGGCTATCAGTTTTCCATTGTAAACTGCAAGTGATGTAACATAGCTGTTCATACCACCTGCCATATCTTTCCAGGTAGTACCATTCCATTTCGCGATAAAATTCAATGTCTTCGTGCCTGACATGGTAAATTTTCCCGCAGCAATCAGCTCGCCATTATATTCCAGTATGGCATCCACTTCACCGTTCAGGCCATCACCCACAACGGTCCACGACTGACCGTCCCATTTATAAATTCCGCCTGTGGTACCTGCAAATAATTGATTATTCCATGTGCCCACAGAATAGCTCCAGTAAGGTACACCGGAGCCGAGCGATTTCCAGGTCTGAGCCTGTGCAAATGCTGGAATAGTAAGGAGAAGAATAAATAAAGCCTGCACAATCAGTCTCCATTGATTTACGGATCGTTTAATTGTTTTCATAAGTTGGTTAATTTATCAGTGAAAATGGTTTAATAAGTGCGGGTACCCTGATTCATGTAAACGCATGTGTTCCAGCGTTGAGTTGCCTTCCTGCAGAAACCGTTTGATTGCTTTAGCATACTCCGTTTGGCAGTTGATGGTATAAACTGCCGGTCCTTCTGAAGGCAAAACTTATGAACCTGTGACAGGAGAGTTATGACCTGGTGCTGAATACGTGAAAAATATTGCTGTAGGCAGAAAAATGCGTACCGAACGGTTTTCTCGTTTTGCTGAATTTCCGAAATCCGGTGGCATAGGCTGTAGACATGCCTGCAAAAAAATTGCGGCGGAATGACATCCGCCGCAACCAAATCCAAACTACTAACTCAAACACCCTTTTGCTCTTAAACTGCAACCAGTTCTCTTTATCTCACGCGCATGAAAACAAAATGAACCATGTTTGCCTGCATTTTATGGTAATCTGAGTAGCAGGATTTATCATGATCCAAAAGTAAATAGGGTGGTAGCGGTTGCAAATGATATTTGTCATACAGCCCTGTGACTTTTGTTGGTGATTCCTGCATTATGCAAAAATGCCTGCTTCAACAATTCTTTTATCAGGATCTGAAAATTGTTGAAGCCATTTTATGACGAAGCACCTGTCAAAGTATAAATTCATTTTTTTTGAAACAGCTTACTGACAAACGGCTTGGCGCAATGTATTTTTATGGCAGGCACTTCTGTTATCATCAATTACCGGATTTCAGATAAGTGACGGAATTATTTGAAAGGTGATTTGAATTACAGATATTGCTTAACCGATCAACGGATTCAAATTTGGATTATGGCTGCTGATTACGATCATGCTGCAATGTGATAAAGGTCATAATGAAAAATTTGGAATCAGCTGATTTTAACTTCCCTCAATATATTTCATGGGGTATTCAATACCGGTTAAAAACTTGTTTAAGATGAAATCAGATTATGAGATTGCACAGGAGAAGCCAATGCGCTTCATTGCCGAAGTGGCTGACAGTATGGGTTTGCCGCCCGATATGGTGATTCCTTACGGTTATCATAAGGCGAAGGTGAACATAAGGCAATTTGATGAAGAAAAAATTGCCGCCAGCAAACTGATCTTGGTTACAGCAATGACACCCACCAAAGCAGGCATTGGAAAAACAACAACATCAGTAGGCCTCTCCGACGGATTACGAAAGTTGAACAAAAAGGCAGTGCTGGCGCTCCGTGAACCTTCATTAGGTCCTTGCTTCGGGATGAAAGGCGGCGCTGCAGGCGGAGGCTATTCGCAGGTGGTGCCGATGGAGGAGATCAATCTCCACTTCACCGGTGATTTTCATGCCATCACCGCTGCCAATAATACGCTGGCGGCATTGCTGGATAACTACCGTTTCTTCAATCGTGGAAAACCGGAAGGTATCAAAACGGTTTTGTTAAAACGTTGCCTTGATGTGAATGACAGAGTGTTGCGGAAGATTGTCACCGCACTTGATGTTCCGAATAACGGCATTCCTTCTGAAACAGGATTTGTGATCACGCCGGCCAGTGAATTCATGGCCGTGCTCTGCCTTTCGGAAGGTATTGATGAACTGCGGGAAAGAATTGATCAGATGTTGCTTGGATTTACTTTTGCCAATGAGCCATTCACCACAAAAGATCTTGGTGTAACAGGCGCCATCACTGCCCTCTTAAAGGATGCCATCGTACCCAATCTGGTACAAACGCTGGAAGGAACACCTGCCATGGTGCATGGCGGGCCTTTTGCCAATATTGCCCATGGCTGCAATTCAATCATGGCCACTAAAACAGCAATGCAGTTTGGCGAGTATGTGGTTACCGAAGCGGGCTTCGGCAGCGATCTTGGTGCAGAGAAATTCTTCAATATCAAATGCAGGAAGGCAGGTATCAGACCGGCGATGAGTGTATTGGTGGTTACTTCGCAGGCAATAAAACTCAGCGGTGGCATAGCAGAAACTAAAATGATGCTGCCCGACCTCCATGCACTCACGCAGGGTTTGCGTAATGTGGAAAGGCATATTGCCATTCTTAAATCATTTCACCAGAAAGTATTGGTGGTGCTGAACCGCTATCATTTCGATACGAAGGAAGAAATCGATTTTATGCGGGAATGGTGCAGCAGCAGGTCAGATGGCTTCGCGGTGAATGATGGCTTTGCACTGGGCGGTGAAGGTGCTTTGGAAATGGCAAACGCTGCAGTAAAGATCTGTGCGGAGCCTTCACCGGCATTGAATCATACGTATGAATTATCCGATGACATTGAAACCAAACTGCACAAGATTGTCACCACCATCTATGGCGGAAAAGGAGTGGTATTGTATAAGAAGGCGCAGGAAATGATTAAAAAAATCAAAAAACTGGGACTTGAAAATCTCCCCGTCTGTATGGCTAAAACACAATATTCTTTTACAGATGATGCTTCCGTGAATGGGCTGGATGGCAACTTCAGTATTGATGTGGAAGACCTGGTGATCAGTACGGGAGCAGGATTTATTGTGGCCGTCTGTGGTGAAATCATGCGCATGCCCGGTTTACCCAAAGTGCCGCAGGCTAACTTCATTGATGTGGTTGACGGCAAAATCATTGGTGTAAGCTGATGTGAACATCGCTGGCAGCATTCGAAGAAGTTTTCTGTCTTATTGAAAAACAAAATTGCAGACTGTTTATACATCGTCAACGCAACCTGTATTTTGTATCTCATGCTTTTATTGAATTGCCTGCCGGTTTACTTACTTTGATGATTTCCGGATACACACATGCATAAAGTGTAAGGCTTTGCTGCTGGCAGGAAGCTATATGGCTGATTTCAGCAGGAACAGCTGTCTGTTCAGAAAACTGAAGGAATAAAAAAGCCGCTTCATGAATGTGAAGCGGCTCAACCTGTTGACCGACTAGGGCTCGAACCTAGACTCTTCTGAACCAAAATCAGACGTGTTGCCAGTTACACCATCGGTCAATGGAAGGAGGGCAAAGGTAAGTGATGGGTTGGAATTTGCAAACATGCCCTGCAGAAGCAAGCATGTAAATGTGAAAGATGAATGTTACTTACAATGAAGTGCCGTTTATCATTCAGCTGGTGTAACCTTTACATCATCAGTGTTACTTAAGGCTGTGAACAAGGAGCCGGATGCGGAAATCAAAACGCTTGCGCCTATTACCAAATAAACTATTTTTGCCCATCTTAAAAAAAACTGGTTCATGACTTTTTATAACAAGGTTAACAACATTGCAGGCTGGATCATTTTTATTGTTGCAACAGCAGTGTACTGGATGACGGCTGAACCCACCGGCAGCTTCTGGGATTGCGGTGAATTTATCGGATGTGCATATAAATTGCAGGTAGCGCATTCACCCGGAGCACCATTATTTATCATGATCGCGCATATGTTCACACTGCTGGCGGGCGATACTTCACAGGTTGCTTTGATGGTGAACTATATGTCAGGCATATTCAGTGGCTTGACGATTCTCTTTTTATTTTGGACCATCACGGCATTTGCCAAGAAAATAAGCGGTAAAAAGGAAAGTGAAATCGGCGGGGCTGACTTAATAGGCGTTATCGGTGCCGGTGTTGTAGGCGCTCTCTCTTATACTTTTGCGGATTCATTCTGGTTTTCCGCAGTGGAAGGCGAGGTATATGCCATGTCATCGTTCTTCACTGCTATCGTATTCTGGTCTATACTTAAATGGGAAAATGTTGCGGATGAACCTAATGCCGACCGGTGGATCATCTTTGGCGGATACCTGATCGGCTTATCCATCGGCGTGCACTTGCTTGGATTGCTTGCTGTGCCAGCCATGGTATTTGTGTATGCATTTAAAAAATTCAAACCTACACGGTGGAACATGATAAAGACCGCCGGTGTGGCGGTAGCCATTCTCGGATTCATTCAGTATGGCATTATTCCCGGCATCCCGACACTGGCTGCCAAGTTTGACATCCTCTTCGTAAATGAATTCGGAATGCCATTCAATTCCGGTGTGATATTCCTGGCTGTTTTGCTGGTTTCGCTTATTGTATTCGGACTCTGGTATGCCGTGAAAAAGAACAATCATATCCTGCACACTGCCGTATTAACCGCGCTTTACATCATAATCGGTTATTCGTCTTACCTGATGGTAGTGATTCGCGCCAATGCCAATCCTTCCATCAACATGAGTGCGCCAAATGATCCGATTGCCTTGCTGAGCTATCTCAACCGTGAGCAGTATGGTGAAAGGCCATTGGCATACGGTCACACTTTTACGGCTGAACCAATTGCCATTGACCGGGAAAGCGGCGAGAAAAGATACTATCGCGGAAAGGATAAGTATGAATTCCAGGACAGGAAGCCGATCCTGAAGTATTCCCCGTCAGATGAGATGTTGTTTCCCCGGGTTTGGGATAATGATGATCCGTCCCACGTTAAGTTCTATAAGAACTGGCTCAGTATGCGCGACGGGGAAAAGCTGACCATGGGCGATAACCTTAATTTTTTCTTTACCTACCAGGTTGGTTTCATGTACATGCGCTATTTCCTCTGGAATTTTTCAGGAAGGCAGGATGATGTGCAGGGCGATGGCGATATACAGCATGGTAACTGGATTACCGGTTTTCCGTTTATTGATAATACCATGCTTGGTGATCAGACTTCCCTTCCGTCACCCATGAAAGAAAACAAGGGAAAGAATAAGTTTTACCTGTTGCCCTTCCTTCTCGGACTGGCCGGTGCTGTTTACCATTTCAGGAAAAGCAAACCGGATGCATGGGTAGTAATGCTGCTGTTCTTCTTTACCGGCCTCGCTATCGTCATCTATCTGAATCAGACACCATTGCAACCGCGTGAACGTGACTATGCTTATGCCGGATCATTTTATGCTTATACTATGTGGATCGGCATTGGTGTGCTGGCATTATTTGACTATTTGCGCAAACGCATGAATCCGCGCAACGCTGCGGTTATAGCAAGTGTAGTTTGCCTGTTTGTACCGGTACTCATGGGTGCGCAGGGCTGGGATGATCATGACCGGTCGCATCGTACCACCGCACGTGATTTCGGACGAGACTATCTTGAGTCCTGTGCGCCTAATGCCATTTTATTTACACAAGGTGATAATGACACTTACCCGTTATGGTATGCGCAGGAAGTGGAAGGCATACGGGAAGATGTACGGATTGTCAACCTCAGCCTGCTGGGTGTAGACTGGTACATTGATAACCTCCGCAGAAGAGTCAATAAGTCGGATGCCGTGATCATTAACGTGGATAGCATCAAGTACCGTGGTTCCAACCGCGACTACGTTCGTTTTTATGAAAATAAATCCATCGCTCAAGACCAGTACTATCCTTTGAATACCGTGCTCGATTTTATGTTCAGCGATGCCCCGGAGAGTAAGCTCGATTACGGACAGGGCGCACCCATGAATTATCTTCCCGCCAAAAATATTTTTATACCTGTAGATAAGAACATGGTCATTCAAAACAAAGTGGTACAGACTGCTGATACCGCTAAAATACTTCCGAGAATGGAATGGAAGCTCAATAAAAGCACCTTGCTGAAGAATGACCTGATGACACTGGAGATTCTGCGGAATAACCTCTGGAAGCGGCCTGTTTATTTTGCCATCTCTGTTTCACCTGACTCTTATCTAGGATTGAACAACTATTTA
The DNA here is from genome assembly GCA_019694975.1 of Chitinophagales bacterium. NCBI lineage: Bacteria > Pseudomonadati > Bacteroidota > Chitinophagia > Chitinophagales > Chitinophagales bacterium. The sequence goes on along the minus strand of JAIBAY010000002.1, from coordinate 422,222 downwards.
CAGCAGGAAGGATTAACGTATCGTGTGGTACCGTACCAGGTGCAGGGAGACGACGGCCTTCCCGGCGGTGTGCAGACTGACCTCATGTATGATAACATGATGCATAAGTTTGCATGGGGCGGCGTTGACAAATATCCGGTGTACCTTGATGAAAATATTTTGCGGATGGTCACTAACCTGCGCAGCAACTTTGCACGGCTGGCGAGCGGACTGATACGCGAAGGCAAAATGGATTCTGCCATTCAGGTGCTTGATAAATGTGCGGAAGTGCTGCCTGAATCGAATGTGCCTGTTTCATTTCTGAATCTTGCCTTGTCCAAAGCTTATTATGAAGCAGGGGCGCCGGATAAAGGCACCGCTATGCTCGACCGTCTGCTCACGATGTACGCTGACAAACTGAGGTACTTTGCCTCGTTGCCGGCGGAGAAACGCAGGTATTTCACCTCAGATATGAATGAAGGTGTTTATGTGCTGAATGAAATCAACGACCTGTCGGAAAAGCATAAACAGGATGAGCTGAACAAAAAAGCATCGGAAGCCTTTCAACGGTACATGAATTTGTATACACCACCGTCCAAATAGCATGACGTAAATAATGAATTTTTAACCGTCAGCTAAACTGAATTTTTCACGGAAACGTAACAGTTGCTGCACATCAAATCAGTGCTGCCTGCATACATGAGCAAACCTACCGGCACCATAAACGCACGCAGCCAGTTTATCTATGGGTTTCACCCTGTGGAAGAAGCCTTGCATGCCGGTACCACGATGGAGCGCATCTTTATTCAGAAGGGAATGAGTAAAGAAGGCGTATCGCAAATATTGCGTGATGCAAGAGAGCACGATGTTCCCGTCTTGTTTGTGCCGATTGAAAAGCTAAACAGGATGCACCGCAATCACCAGGGCGTAGCAGCGGTTGTTTCTCCCGTACAGTTTTTCAAGATTGACGATATCCTTGCACAGGCCTACAACGATGGAGAGTTGCCGCTTTTAATTATTGCGGACAGGATAACCGATGTACGTAATTTCGGCGCTATGGCACGCACTGCTTTGTGCAGCGGCGTACATGCCTTGATCATTCCGCAAACGGAAACCGCTGCATTGAATGCAGAAGCAGTGAAAGCTTCAGCCGGAGCCCTCAATAAAATCCCTGTATGCCGTGAGAAAAACCTTGTTCAGCTCGTAAAACAGTTAAAACTTCATGGCATACAGGTGATCGCATCAGCCATGAAAGGCTCAAAATTTATTTTTGATGTTGATATGAAGATTCCCACGGCCATCATTATGGGCTCTGAAGGAGAAGGCGTGGCTCCGGATTTACTCCGCGTTGCAGATGAGATTGTAAAAATCCCCATGGCAGGTAAATTTGATTCGCTGAATGTATCTGTGGCAGCAGGTATGATTCTATACGAAGCCATGAAACAGCGCATGGCAAAAGGGTTATGATATCCTGCCGACAGTTTTGCTGATGACTGCAAATGCCAGGGTAACTCTTATCCTGTATTGCGCATTTCTATGATAAAAATCCAATTTGGAATGAACAGATTTAATTGGGATGTGTATGTGCCCGGCTATGAAAACAGCGATCCGGTTTACCCGCAATGCAACAGATGAACTCGGAATAAAAGCTCACCGGAATATGCTGCATGCTCGACTGACGAAGCGTGTGAAGCAGAATATTGTTGTACTGTTATTATCGGCCAAATTCTTCAACGTACATTCTGCAGCATATCTGCTGTCATGCCATCAAGGTCAAACTCAGGCTTCCAAGCCCAGTCACGCCGTGCTACCGAATCATCAATACTTTCCGGCCAGCTTTCAGCAATCTGCTGACGGAAATCAGGTGCATAGCTGATCCTGAATTCCGGAATTGCTTTCTGAATGGCGGCAGCCTGTTCTTCCGGTGTGAAAGAGATGGCAGAAATATTATATGACGACCGTACTTTAACTTTCTCTGCAGGCGCTTCCATCAGTTCAATGGTGCCGCGTATAGCATCTGGCATATACATCATCGGCAATCGCGTCTGCGGTGCAAGAAAACAGGTGTAAAGTTTATTTATTACTGCCTCAAAATAGATATCGATTGCATAGTCAGTGGTTCCGCCGCCACCCGGTGTTTTATAGCTGATAAGGCCGGGATAGCGAACACTGCGTACATCCAGTTTTTTCTTCTGAAAGTAATAATCACACCAGCGTTCACCTGCCTGTTTGGAGATGCCGTAAATCGTATTGGGTTCCATCACGGTCCACTGCGGCGTGTTTTGCCGTGGAGTCGTAGGGCCGAATACAGCAATAGTGCTCGGCCAAAATAATTTTTTCACACCCAACTCTACGCAGGCATCAAGTACCTGCCGGAGTCCTTTCATATTCACCCGCCAGGCCAGTTCGGGATTTTTTTCACCCGTGGCGGAAAGTATTGCCGCGAGGTGATAAATCTGTGTTACGTTGTATTTCTTTACAGTTTCATACAAACTGGTTTTATTTAAAACATCAAGCCGGGTAAAAATGCCTGACTCTTTTACTTCCGTGCCCGGTTCTTTCAGATCGGCGGCAATAACATTCTTATAGATTTTGCGCAAAGCCATAGTAAGCTCGGATCCGATTTGCCCGCAGGCACCAATGACCAGTATTGTATCAGCATTATTCATAAACAAGGTGTGGTGGTTTACAAATGTAAATATTTTGCAGTAGCAACGATTCAATTGATATCCATTGATGCTCCTTTTTATCTGAATAGAGCAAACACGCTTGATCTATAGTTTGCCGAAGTGAGAACTGCATGGTTTGAAGTTTGTATGCATCGCACGTTTTTAACAGTTGGCTCTCACTGCGACACCTGTAAATGCTTTTCCGCAGTAGTGCCTTATGATAGATAAGGCGAAGCAAGTTGATACTCCCGCTAAAAATGTAAATGTTGATACTGATGCATCACGCTGTGGCCGGATAAAAGGCGTTTTACCTTAACAGTTTTTGGCTATTTTTACCCGCTTCATTATTGACATACCATGAAAGAGAAACACAGAGAAAAATCAGCGCCAGCAAAGAATACGGCTGATAAAAAAAATACCGATACAAAGCAGACAGGCACTTTTCAGTTGGTGATGCCGCATATTATTGCCGTGCTTGTTTTTGTGTTTGTTAATCTCCTGTTTTTTTCACCGATGGTGCTCGACAACAAAATGATTGAGCAAAGTGATATTATTCATTACAAAGGTGTGGCAAAGGAGCTGACTGATTATTACACGCAGCATGGTAAGAGCACACTGTGGACCAATTCGCAATTCGGGGGAATGCCCACTTACCAGATGGGCGCACGATATGAAGGAAATCTTGTGCAATACGTTGAAAAAGTTGCCGCGCTTGGTTTTCCGCATCCTTCACAACTATTGCTTTTTGCATTTCTCGGATTTTACATACTGCTTATCTTAATGGGTCTCAGCCCATGGCTGGCTATTGGCGGTGCTTTGGCCTACGGGCTGGGATCATACAATTTGATTTTACTGGAAGCCGGCCACACTTCCAAGTTGCATGCAATTGGCATTTTACCGCTGGCAACAGCAGGCATCATCATGTTGCGACAGGGCAGGTTTTACTGGGGAACAGCAGTCACGGCCGTCGCCTTGTCGCTGCAGATATATGCCAATCACCTGCAGATTACTTATTACCTGATGATGCTGATTATTATTTATGGAGTGGTAGAACTTGTTGTCGCTATCAGGAGCCGGAATTTTAAAAATCTTTGGGTGGCAGGAGGTCTCGCTGTTATATGCACCTTGTTCGCCGTGCTATCCAACCTGTCCATCCTTTGGTCTACGTACGATTACCTGCCTTCCACTATCCGCGGGCCATCAGAGCTAACTTCCAATGAAGAGTCATCCGGCGGACTGGATAAGGATTATGCCATGGGTTGGAGCTACGGAAAAATGGAGTCTTTTACGTTGTTGATTCCCGACTTCAATGGAGGTTCATCTAACAACAAGTTAGGCAGCGATTCCAAACTTGCCGAATTGCTGAGGCAGTTCCAGGCTCCTGCAGCACAGATATCCAGTTATCTCAACAATGCTCCAACCTATTGGGGCGATCAGCCTTTTACATCAGGACCCGTGTATGTCGGCGCCATCATCTGCCTGTTGTTTTTATGGGGAATGCTGGTGGTGAAGGAACACTGGAAGTGGTGGATACTGGCTTCTTCAGTAGTTGCTTTATTGCTCGCATGGGGCAAAAACTTCGAATGGTTCTCCGATCTGTTTTTCTATTACTTCCCGGGATACAATAAGTTCCGTGTTGTATCCATGATCCTGGTGCTGATTGGTTTTACATTCCCGTTTATGGGATTTATGGCCTTGTCAAAGGTGATGAATGGTGAGTATGAAAAAGACTTCCTGATTTCCAGGTTAAAAATCAGCGTGTACATTACGGGTGGCCTGTGTCTTCTTTTTGCTGTTGCAGGCCCTTCTCTTTTTAACTTTCATGGAGCAAATGATGAACAATTACAGAAGGAAGTGCTGGGCGCCATCGTGGAAGACCGTAAATCACTGTTGCGGGCTGATGCAATCAGGTCTTTGCTGTTTATTCTGGCCGGGGCAGGCCTCATCTGGTTTTACCTGCAGCAGCGCATCAGTAAAAATATACTGACGGCAGGTATCGTCTTGCTGGTATTCTTTGATTTGTTTACCGTTGGAAAGCGATACCTCGACAGCTCAGATTTCATTTCAAAGAGCGACTATAACAGCTATTTTGCCGCAACACAGGCAGATCAGCTTATTCAAAAGGAAACATCCAAAGATTACAGGGTATTCAACCTGGCAGCTTCTCCCACGGCCGATTCGAGGACTTCATATTTCCACAAGTCGCTGGGAGGTTATAGTGCAGTAAAGCTCCGCAGGTACCAGGATATCATTGAGCAGCAACTCACAAAAAGTGATACTACCAGGCAGACCGGCTTTCCATTTAACAAAGAAGTGGTAGACATGCTTAATACCAAGTATATCGTCTTTAAATCGGGCGATAAGGATCAGGTATTGCCAAATACCGCAGCACTCGACAATGCATGGTTTGTTCACAAAGTGCAGATGGTGGAAAATGCTGATGCGGAAATGAAGGCATTGAATGATTTTATGCCCGCGGAAACGGTGTTGATCGATAAGCGTTTTGCAGATCAGTTGACAGGATTTGTTCCTTCCATGGATTCTGCCGCATCCATTATACTGAAGACCTATGAACCAAACTACCTGAGCTATGCTTCCACTTCTAAGGTAGAACAGCTGGCTGTATTTTCCGAAATCTATTACCAGCCCGGTTGGGATGCTTTCATTGACGGAAAGCCTGCGCCGCATTTCCGCTGTAATTATATTTTGCGCGGCATGCGCATACCTGCTGGTAATCACACCATCGAATTCAGGTTTGAACCGGCATCTTATTACACCGGTGAAAAAATCGCAATGGCGGGTTCGGGATTAATTTTATTATTCCTTGCCGGATTGATTGGAAAAGAATTCATGAGCAGGAGAAAACAATCGCCCGCACCTTAAATCAATCTGCTGCTGCCCTGAAGCTTCTGCATGGAAGGCGGATAGCGCAGCAACAATACTGATAGCATAATTGATTTAACCGCTGATCAGCCTGGCAATCAAAAAGGCGGCTGATGCGGCGAGCGCACCAACAGTGGCTGTTGTTATGGCACCGCGCCATACAGGCTGACCGGTTACACGCGCTTTAAAGTATCCGAAAATCAACAGCGCCAGCAGGGTGATGGCAGCAGATAGCGGCAAACCTTCGCCGGGATGTGCCGTCATGAAATAGGCACTCAGTGGTATAAATCCGCCGGCAATATATGAGGTGGCAATATTGAAAGCGCTCCTGCTTGCACGCTTACTGTGTGGCTTCGTCAGTCCGAGCTCGAACTTCATCATAAAATCCACCCATTGATCTTTTTTGCCGGAGAGTTCATCGGCTACCAGTTGTTGAGTGGAAGCGGAAACGCCATACGCTGCTAAAATTTCCCTGACCTCCTGTTTCTCCCTTTCGGGAAGATTTTCCACTTCATCATACTCGCGTTTCAGTTCCGATGCGTAATGATCGGCTTCGGTTTTGCCCGCAAGGTATCCTCCGAGTCCCATAGCAATTGATCCGGCAATGATTTCAGCAATGCCGGCGGTAATCACGATGGCATTGGAGTCTACCGCGCCACTGAGACCGGCGGCCAGCGCAAACGGAACGGTGAGTCCGTCCGCCATTCCTATCACAATGTCCCTGACTACATCCGAACTTTCAAAATGCTTTTCTTCATGCATAATTGTCGCGTTGAAGCCGGTAAAGAAATGCAATTTTTTAAATCGGTGCTGATGCAAATAAATGATGACCGCTATACTGCCGCTTTTTTTTTATTTTTCACTGGCTAAATATGCTGAACCATGAAAGATGACGCGAACCATATACGGCGTAAAAGAATCCGGTTATTATTATTGCTGACGATATGCGGTTTGATTGCCAGCGGCCTGTCAGCTATTCCATTGCAATGGGAATTGAATTTAGTATTGCACTATCGTGAACAACTGCCATCAATGCTCACCGAATGGTTTGATCAGGTGAATCAGGCAATCACCGAAACGAGTGAAAAATATCCTTTGGTATTGTATGGATATGATTGGCTGGGTTTTGCGCATGTTCTGATTGCCATTGCATTTATTGGCCCACTGCTCGATCCGGTGAAAAATCAATGGGTAGTGATCTGGGGTATGATAGCATCAGCACTCACCGTTTTAATGGCTTTGATTGCCGAACCTTTCCGGGAAATACCATTTTTCTGGTCGATGATTGATGCAGTAATCGGTGCCGGTGCATTTATAGTGTTGTGGTTGTGTAATCGGCTGATCAATCAGTTGAAATAAACAGTGGCCGGTTTTCCCAATTCCGTTTTTGGATACACTTACACACTCTCTTCAAAATATTTCTTTTGTGTTCTGAATACTGTTCCGTTGAAGATGCCGATCAGTTGCTGGTCCTGATTAGTGACGGTCACATTGTAGATCGCTGTTCTGCCGCCTAGATACACCTCTTTCGCCTCAATGGTTAATTCGTCATTCAGTTGTCCTGCATTGGGATAAGAAATGGATACATCAAGTGCAACGGCAATCCTGTTGTGCGAATTGCTTGCATAGGCGAAAGCCGTATCAGCGATGCCAAAAATAATTCCGCCATGCACGGTGCCAACACCGTTCAGAAACTCAGGCCTCACTTTCATTTTCATCAGGCAATATCCGGCGTCAACTTTTTCGATAACCGGGTTCAGCCATTTGCCATAACTGTCCTTTTCCAGCATTTTGTTTACCACTTTGGAAGCAAGCAAGGGATCAGGATGATGAGTCATGCTAGATACTGTATTTTTAGTTGAACTTCCCGTAGTGAATTGCAGCGGTCATTTACTACTGCTGATAAAAAAAATTAATAAATAATTTAATGTGTGACTTCTATCTTTTTCACGATCCTTGATTCATTGGATTGGAGGCTTACAAAATAAATTCCTGAAGGATTTCCCCTGAGGTCAATTGCAATTTCAGTACTATCGTTCACAACCTCACGAAATATAACGCGGCCCAGCAGGTCAGCCACTTGTATAGTGGATGGCGTACTCGCATCTGTTGATATGGCTGCATGGAAATACCCGTCACTCGGATTGGGAAACACATTTAAGTTGATCTTTCCAGCTGCATTGATGAATTCTTTGCAACCAATTTTCACCACGGCTGTCACCGATGTATTGCTGCAACCAGCACTGTTTGTTACTATTACCTGGTAAGTCCCTGCCTGTGATGCAGTATAGGTGCTGTTGGTAGCACCGGCAATCACTGCTGATCCTTTTTTCCATTTATATGTCAATCCTGTTCCCGTATTGGCGGCGAGTGTAATCGTCTGCCCGCTGCAGATGGTTACATTTCCAAATGGAGAGATGACAGCCGCCGGTTTTGCAATACCGGTTGTTGTTAACGTATTGGAATTGTTGATGCCGCATGTACTGCTTGTTACCTTACAAAAGTAACTGCCGGTACCTTTAGAAGTAAAAGTTGCCTTCGTGGCGCCTGAAATGACAACATTATTTTTATACCATTGGTATGCATCACCTGCAGGCGACACTGTCATCTTCACGCCTCCGGGAATACAGAAGGCAGAAGACCCGGTGGGCGTAACGGTATAAACCGGTGCAGCAACTGTTACCGTAAAGGAACAGGTGGAGAAATTGCCGTTTACATCTGTTGCTGTATAGGTTACATTGGTGATTCCATTCGGGAAGGAGGAACCTGGAGACTTGTTGCTTGTGAGTGAGGCAACTCCGCAATTGTCGGCGGCAACAGGTGGAACCCATGAAACGATACTGGAACAACCAGAAATATTATTCGGGCAATTGGAAATTACCGGCGGTTGATTATCGACCACCGTAACGGTTTGCAGGCATTGGCCCATATTTCCGTTGATGTCATTGACTTTCCATACCACATTGGTAGTGCCTACCTGGAATGTGGAGGGTGCATTATTTAAAAAACCAGCTATGCCGCAGTTATCCGTGGTGACTGGCGTTCCCAGGTTCACACCCGTCACTGAACATAATCCGCTGCCTGCATTGATTGTTACGGGTGAAGGGCAGATTATGCCGGGAGACTGATTGTCGTTTATCGTCACTATAAAGCTGCAGTTGGCTGTGCCACAGGTATTGCTTGCTGTTGCCGTAACATTGGTAGCACCTGTTGCGAAAGTAGAACCACTCGCTGGTGAAAAACTGAATACCGGTGCCGGAATTCCTGATGCCTGACCTGCTCCAAATGAAACGGTTGCACTGCATAAATTCAAGTCAGTATTTGCAGTTACCGGTGGCGGACAGGAAATAATAGTTGGTGCTGTGTAAACAGAAAATGAGGAGGAAGTGTCGAGCGTTTGTACCGGGTTGCTGGACAAAATTCTGATTTTATAATTCGTGCCTGCGACTAATCCCTGTGATAATGTTACCGGCATGGTACCTGAAGCAGTGGAAGCTAATGTACCGATGGTTGCCGGTACACTAAAACTCCCTGATTCATTGGAGAGTTGCGCCGTGTAAACATTACCGGCAAATGCATAGTTAGCATCCGTAAAGGTGATGATGAATGAAGATCCTGCGCAAAATCCCGGGCCGGGCAGCGTAATACTATTGGCTGGATTAAACTTCCACAGGTCATTCTTATAGATAGAGCCGTCATCACCAAATCCGGACCAAATAGTGGATTCAGTGGTGAACATGATGCTGCTGTTTCTCGCTGTTCCCATGAAGTCGGCTTTCCTTGTCCATCCGCCGGTGGCTGGATTAAATTCCCAGAAATCACGTTGATTCAGTCCCTGCTGGTCAATTCCTGCACACACATATCCTTTATTGTTGAAGGTAATGGCAGCGGCACCTTTTCGTGTGCCAGCCGGAAAATCTGCGATTTGCAGCCACGTATTTGCGGCTGGATCAAATTCCCATAAGTCATCATAAAAGGATTCACTGTTATCTACACCTGTAGCAAGGTATCCCTTTGAATTGACTGAAAAAGCACAGGCTTCCTGCCGGTTTCCTCCGGGGAAGTCATTCTTTTGCATCCATGTATTGGCGACAGGATCAAATTCCCACATATCCGATTTTGAGTTTCCGGAAGTGCCCGTACCGATATAACCTTTGGCATTGATGACCATGCCTGCTGCTTCAGCGCGGCCTGCTCCGCCAAAATTTGCTTTCGGTGTCCAGGAGTTGGCAACAGGATCATATTCCCAGAAGTCATTCAGGTAGGTACCGTTGTAACCCGTGCCCATATAACCTTTAGAATTGATGGCAAATCCAATGGCACCCGTTCTGCCACTGCCGGGGCAACTGGCTTTCTGTGTCCATTGATTATTGGATGGATCAAACAGCCAGAAGTCATTGGTGTAATTGTTGCCATCGTAACCTGTTCCGACATATCCCTTATTGTTGAGGGTGAAGGAAACAGCACCTGTACGGGCAAATCCGCCGAAAGCGGATTTCTGCAACCAGGTGTTGGTAGTTTGGTCATATTCCCAAAAATCATAACGTGCAGTTATCCCGTCAAAACCGGTGCCTATATAACCTTTGGTTCCAATGGAAAATCCGGCTGCATTGTATCGTCCTGCACCGCCGAATGTGGCTTTAGAAGTCCAGGTATTCGTAGAAGGATTATATTCCCAGAAGTCATTCTTATAGGTTCCGTCAAGCCCCGTACCAATGTAACCTTTGGTGCCGATGGCAAAGGAAACACTGTTAGATCTTGCACTGCCTGCGAAGGCCGCCTTTTGCGTCCATGTATTAGAAGCCTGGTCAAATTCCCAGAAATCTGTTTTCCTGTTGGTGCCGTCATAGCCGGTGCCTAAGTAACCTTTGGTGCCGATAGCAAAACCTGCTGCTGCTGACCTCCCAACACCGCCAAAATTTGCTTTTTGCGTCCACGTATTGGTTGCAGGTTCATATTCCCAGAAATCATTTTTACGCACAGTGCCTGTATAACCTGTACCTGCATAACCCTTGGTGCCAATAGCAAAGCCAACGGCGCCTGACCTTGCTGTGCCGGGAAAAGTGGCTTTTTGCGTCCAGGTCTCACCCGCCTGATCATATTCCCAAAAATCATCTTTGTAGTTCAATCCATCATACCCTAAGCCGATATAACCTTTTAAGCCAATGGAGAATGCCGTTGCTCCCGACCTGTTGCCGCCGGTAAAAAATGCTTTTTGGCTCCAGATGTTGTTGGCGCCATCAAACTCAAAAAAATCACTGTAAAAATTGGAGTTGTAAAAACCGGTTCCGATATAGCCTTTGCTGCCAATTGACATGGCGCAGGCATTGTAGCGAGGCGTGGCACCGTGGCCAAGCGGTGCAGCGCTAGACCACGCCGACTGAGCGTTTACAGATGGACAATAGCAAGCAATGCCTGCAAGCAGGAGTAAAGCGGGTAATGGTGTTTTCATTAGTTATTTTGAAGCGCGTAAGATAGCCAATGTTTGACTTACGGAAAAAACAATCAGGAGCCGGATTATTTTGATAATGTTTAATATGTTAATATTGGATTTATGGCTGTTATTTAATGTACGTTATTCTGTTTTTACTCCCATCTTTTCCAGTTCTTCCGTAGTGATGGTTGGCGGCATTTCACCCTTATTGATTTTCTCAATCACTGCTTCTGCCACCGCTGCCGCCAGGGCCTGTGTCTTGAATCCTTTGTTGCCCGGCAATGCCGGAACAGATGCCTGATGTATTATCAGTTTACCATCTTTATAAATATCATAGCCGTAAGTATTGCTTTCAGAAGGAATAACCTGGTAGCTGAATCCGGCCGGCAGCGTATGTGACAATGCTGTTGTGGTTTCGCTTCCGGTATTTGCATCTTTTACGGGCGTATCTTCCCTGGCAATATTGTTTTGCTGCACCGTATTGCTATTGGCGGGCGGTTTACATGAAAGCATCAACTGCAGGCAGATCGCAAGAAGAGTGAACTGCAGCAGATGAAGAGATTTTCTTCTTAGATCATTAAGAGGCAGCACAAGGTGGAAATGATATTTCATGACAGTTGCTGTAATCCGGCTCTGAGTTTGGCAATAGATTCTTCGATCTCATTTGCTTTACAGGTACCCACGGAAAGGCGATACCACGTTGAATCATGAGAAGTACCGAATGCATAAAATGGCACGAGTGCTATGCCACACGTATTCAGGAGATAGGCCGTGATATCTTCGGTATTATGCAGGATGGTGCCGTTTGCGGTACGTTTGCCCTTCAGGTTAAACTGTACAGTGAGATACAGCGCTGCCTGCGGAGCGATGGCATCTACATTATGGCCTTCTTGCTTAAGCGACATCAGTCCATTGTAAATACCCCTCAGCCGCAGATCAATCTGCGATTTGAAATGTGACATATAAGTTTGAATATCATCACGCATCTCCAGGAAACGGGCCGTCGCCACCTGCTCCGGTTTCGGAGCCCATGCACCGATATGTGATGCAATTGATTTCATTTTATCAATAAGATCAGCAGGTCCAAATGCCCAGCCGACGCGCAATCCGGTGGCCGCGAAGGCTTTTGACAGGCCGTCCATGAAAATGGTATAATCACGCAATGCCGGCCGCAGTGCCACGGGATTATAATGAACCGTATTTCCGAATGTGAGCATCCAGTACATCTGATCATACAGGATATACAACGGCTTGCGGCCGCCACCGCGCCGTTCATTTTCTTCCAGCACGAGGTCACAAATTTCTTCCAGCGCTGATTTTGTAAGAGCAGTGCCGGTAGGATTTTGCGGCGAACACAAGGCAATCATCGATGCATCTTTAATATGTGGTTTGATGTCGGCTGCTGTGGGCATGAAATTATTTTCCGGTCTTGCATCTATCATAATAGGCCTCGCACCGGAAAGGTGGCAGTAGTGGTTATTATTCCAGGAAGGTACCGGGAATATCACACCGTCGCCCGGCTGAAGTAAGGTGATATAAGCAGTATAGATTGCAGGCCGTCCACCGCTTGTTATCAGTATTTCTTCCGGAGAATAATGCATGCCGCCATCGGCAAGAAAAAGGCTCACTTCTTTTCTCAGTTCTGCAATGCCATTCGCTGGCGGATAATTGGTCTGTTTATCCTGATATGAGCGGATAATTTCATTTTCCAGGGCAACAGGGATGGGAAATACTTTAGGGTCGAAATCGCCAATAGTAAAATTGAATATTTTCTCACCCTTCTTTATCTTCTCATTCACTTCAGCGGCCAGCTTGATGATCTCACTGCCGATGAGGGTTTCAGCCATTTCAGATACGATAAGTTTTCTTGCGGAAGCTACCTGGCTCATAGCGTTATTATTAAAAGTAATTTCATGATGTAAGCTTAGTCATTTTTCGACCTGCTCATTCAGGCAAGGTCAATTAATTATTCACAAGCCTGACAGGTTTATTGCGAATACATCTCCACACTGTCTTCCTGTTCTTTATAATGCATGATCATATCGAGCACATCAGGCACTACGTCGGAACAGATGGTGATGAAGGCTCCCTTTTGCCCGTTTTTAATCACATAGTCAATTGCCTCCGACTCGCTGGGTATCGTGGTGATTTTTTTGTCCTGATCCACATCCCTGATGCCTGATGTCATCAGTTGGATAATTTCTTCTGATGAACGGCCTCGCAGATTCTTATCCTGCCGGATAACGATTTCGTTAAAGGTACGGGCAGCAACACGTCCCAGTTCAATGATATCTTCATCACGGCGGTCTCCCACGCCGGCAATGACACCTACTTTAGGCGTTCCGTCAATCTTCTCTACAAACCTTGCGAGTTGTTCAAGGCCTGCATAGTTATGTGCATAATCTACCAGCACCTGGAAATTCTTGAACTGGAAGAGGTTCATGCGGCCGGGTGTGGTGGCAGGTGAAGGAATAAAGGTATGCAGGGCCGCGCGGATGTCTTCAATCTTGAATCCACGGAGGTGTACAGCGAGGATGGCCGGCAGCACATTTTGAACATTAAAAACTGCTTTACCGCCAAAGGTCAGCGGGATGCTGTTAATTTTTTCCACGCGTATTTTCCAGCTCCCCTTGCAGATGGTTACAAACCCGTTTTCCGCAACGGCGGCCAGTCCTCCGTCGGCAAGATGTTCCTTTATGCGTGGGTTATTTTCATCCATGCTGAAGAATGCCACCTTGCAGGCGACCGCTTCGCGCATCTTATACACGAGTTCATCATCGGCATTGAGGATGGCATAGCCGTCGGGCCATACACTTTCCGGAACAACACCTTTCACGCGCGCCAGTTGTTCGATGGTTTCAATTCCCATCAGTCCAAGGTGATCGGGCTGAACGTTAGTGACAATGCCGATATCACAATGATCAAAACCCAGCCCTGCCCGCAAGATGCCTCCACGTGCCGTTTCGAGCACGGCAAATTCAACGGTAGGATCTTTTAACACAAACTGAGCTGATACGGGGCCTGTGCAGTCGCCGCGCATCATCATCTGGTTCTGAATGTATATGCCATCCGTAGTAGTAAAGCCCACTTTGTAACCAACTTGTTTTACAATATGAGCGATCAGCCGTGTGGTGGTGGTTTTGCCATTGGTGCCGGTGACAGCGATAATGGGAATGCGCGCAGAACTTCCCGGCGGATAGAGCATATTGATTACCGGTTCTGCAACGTTTCGTGGCAAGCCATCCGTAGGAGCGAGGTGCATGCGAAAGCCGGGTGCAGCGTTCACTTCAAGAATCGCTCCGCCCGCTTCATTGATCGGCTGACTCAGATCGGGCGTCATGATATCAATGCCACAGATGTCGAGTCCGACAATCCGCGCGATTCTTTCACACATGAATACGTTGTCAGGATGCACGAGGTCTGTTACATCCGTAGCCGTACCACCGGTTGAAATATTAGCCGTCGGCTTAAGCCAAAGTTCTTCACCTGCAGGCAACACGGAATCGAGTGTGAGTCTTTTTTCATTCAGAATACTCATGGTGAAATCATCCACCCTGATTGCTGTCAGCACTTTTTCATGTCCATAACCACGCCGCGGGTCAGCATTTACCTCGTCAATCAGTTCGCGGATGGTGGATTTCCCGTTGCCTGTCACGGAAGCAGGCGTTCGTTTAGCCGCAGCAATAAATTTATAGTTGATCACTAAAATGCGGTGATCATAGCCGGTAATATATTTTTCAATAATCACTGCCCTTCCATAATGTTTGGCAGCAGCCAGTCCTTTTACAGCATCTTCCCAGTTGCGCAGGTTGGTGGTGGCACCTTTCCCATGGTTGCCATTGACTGGTTTGGTAACAATGGGATAGCCGATTTTCTTAATGGCATCACGCAGATCATCTTCATCATAACCGATCATCCCTTTCGGCACAGGAATTTCAGCCTGCTCCAGCAGGTTTTTTGTTTCTTCCTTGTCGCATGCAATTTCTACGGCAATGCTGCTGGTGGTGCTGGCAACGGTTGCCTGCACACGTTTCTGATTGACACCATAACCTAACTGTACCAGTGAATGTCGGTTGAGGCGAATGAAAGGAATGCCGCGTCCGAAGGCTTCTTCCACAATGGATCCTGTGCTGGGCCCGAGCCGGTATTCTTCCCTGATCTCGCGGAGATTCTGAATATCTTCTGCAAGATCATAATCCTTTCCGTCCACTAATGCCTGCGCAATTCTAACGGTGGCTTTAGCAGTGTAAATACCAGCTTCCGCTTCCATATAATTAAAAACTACGTTATAGACACCGCGTGTACCTGTTTCACGCGTACGGCCGAAACCTACATCCATGCCTGCCAGCGTTTGCAGCTCGAGTGCCATATGTTCAATTACATGGCCCATCCAGGTACCGGCTTCCACACGGTCGTAGAATCCTCCGCGTTTGCCTTCTGAACAGGTATGCTCAAACAGGCTGGGGAATAATTTAAAGAGCCGTTCCTTGAATCCCGGGATTTTATTGGTCGGAAAATCTTCCAGCTCCTGAAGATCAAGTTTCATCACAATCAGTTTATGCCGCCGGATCGACCAGTAATTCGGCCCGTTCATGGCACGTATGTTCAGTATTTCCATAGCTTATCTGCTGTTTACAGGGTGATTAATTTTTATTACGAATTCCTGTAGTGCATAATCGTACAATTTTCTGAAAGTTTCTTCAAAAAATACGGATGAAATTTTTTATCCATGAATGCAAAAACATCAGATGCTGCGTGGCAGGCGAAATCGATGGAACCAGGCATCCGGATGTTGTTAAAGCAGGCCAGCGCCACGGTCATATGCATTTGCATTCATTTTGTTTAACCGGCAATAACCTGTCAGGTAATGCATTTCCGGGCAACTGATGTGGAAATCATTTTTCACGCAATCAATTCTATTCATGAAGTTCAGTTATTTTTGCAACAATCATCCAACGTTTTTCATGAATCATCCTAAAGGGAAACTGATTGCCATTGGTGGGGCAGAAGACAAGGGTACCGACCTCGAATTAGGTGTAATACATCGTAACAATCTTAATTTTTTTGAACTCGGCATCTTAAAAAGGATTGCTGCGGAAGCAGGCTTTCCTGATTCCCGGATTGAAGTGATAACCACTGCTTCTTCCTCGCCAAAAGAAGTAGGCGGCAATTATAAAAATGCATTTGAAAAAATAGGGTATCAGAATGTTGGCCATATATCCATTCGCAACCGGGATGATGCCGCGGACAAGGAATTTATTCAGCGCGTGAAGAAAGCGCATGTAGTGATGTTTTCAGGCGGCAATCAATACAGGCTTACCTCTACCTTCGGCGGCACTGAAATCCTGCAGATACTGCATGACCGTTATCAGCATGAAGATTTTATTGTGGCAGGCACAAGCGCCGGTGCCATGGGCATGTCGAATACCATGATTTATGAAGGCAACAGCGGGAGGGCCCACCTGAAGGGGGAAGTGAAAATCACCACCGGACTTGGCTTTAATAAGGATGTGATTTTTGATTCTCACTTCGACAAACGCGGCCGTTTTGCGAGGCTGGTGCAGGCTATTGGTGCCAACCCTTCCTGCCTGGGTGTAGGACTTGGCGAAGACACAGGAGCACTGATTACGGAAGGTAATCATCTCGAGATCATTGGCTCTGGCATGGTGACAATTATCGACGGGCATCAGATCAGGCATTCAAACATTGCTGATATTCCTGAAGGAACACCCATTTCGATTGAAAATCTTATTGTTCACTTCCTCACATCAGGTGACCGGTTCAATATTCAGCTTCGTAAAATGGAGGCGAAGCAGGTGGAAGAAAGAGTAGAAGAATAATAATGTCGTGCTTACCGGAAAAATCTCTGCACCATGTTCCGGTGGTTTTGCTTTATCAGGCAATAATCAAATACAATGCTCATTCAGTATTATACCATGCAATAACATCCGTTTGATTGGTAAATTATATGCATTTTCAATTATATGAAAATGCCGGAGTTGAAAGGGAAGGTTGAAAAAACGGTTTGAGGCAATATCAAATCAACGCCGGAAAAATGGCAGCGGGTAATGAAGCAGATCAGCGATTATCCTCAACAATCAGTTTTCCAATCGCAAAATTCTTGCTGATGACCGATATGAAATAAGTGCCGGAATGCAATTGTGCAATATTTACCGGAATGGTATTCTCACCGCTTTTAATAATCACGATTTGTTCCAGCAATTTTCTGCCGGAGATATCCGTGATATTAATTGTTGCCGGTTCTTCTGCGGAGGCATGGATTGTTAAATTAACTGAAGTTGAGGCAGGGTTAGGATATATGAATAGTGAATGCTGAGCGGCTTCGTCTCCGGTTTCGCCGGCAGACTTCATCATGCCGGTTAATTTTTTAATGGAAAGGTGATAGCAGGATCCTGAATATTCACCGCCGGGATTCAGCACTGCGACGTAAAATGTTCCCTTAATTAATTTATTAATGGTGATCTCCTCATTGCCTAAACCTGTATGATGTGAAACTTTTACAGGGTGAAAAAGAGAATCGTACAAAATGATATCAAAGTTCTTGGCGAGATTACTCAGGGTAATCTTTACAGGAAGATCAGACGTTTTTTTGATACTGAAATAATCTTTATCACCGGCATAATTCACCAGTGCGTCAAGTGACACCGGCTGACTGATGACGCCTAACGGATAAGCCGTTGCCCATGTATTGTTGGGTTCATATCTATCCAGGCAGCCAAGGTCGATATTGACAAACAATGCATCGGTGGTGGGTGTGGAATTGCTGGAAGGTGTATACGTATTAAGTGTTCCCAGCTCCGGACTCATGGTGGACACGCCGAATATCAATTGATTGTCATTGTAAACATCCAGGGCAGGTCCATACCCATCGTCAAATATTTCTTCTTCCGTGCCACCGTAATAGGTTGACCACAGCAGCTGGCCTTTATCGGAAAAAACTGCGATGAAAGCATCGCGTTGCCCGCTGATTAAAGGCTGGATTGCGTCCGATGTGCTGATCAGGCTGTCGCTGAGTGTTGTTCCGCCAATGACAATCATGCCGCCATTTAGCAATTTAATGCAGGAACCGATCTCATCACCGCTGCCACCGAAATAAGTGCCCCATACCAGGTTGCCGGTACTGTCCAGTTTTGCAAGGTAGGCATCTTCATACACCGTGGACGATGCAGGCCCGCTTCCGTTGAGTTCAGTCTGATGAACACCTTCAGTAGTCATGTATAATCCGCTGGCGGTTGGCCCTGTGATATAGATATTGCCGTCTCCGTCGGGTACAATTTCACGGCCACGTTCTGTTTTTAACCCGCCATAATAGGTGCACCATCTCTTTATACCTGATTTAGTGTATTTACCAATAAACACATCGTTGTTACCACCCACTTCCGACTGATGCACATCACCTAATGCAATGCCATCGGCGCTGGGTGTTGTACCTGAAATGAGAAGGTAACCAAAGTGATCCATGTGTATGTCGTGGCCGCGATCCTGGTCTGATCCTCCGAGATAGGTGGAGAATATCATGTTGCCGGATAATGTGAAACCGCAGATGAAAGCATCACCTGCTCCGGCATACACAGTTTGTGCTGCACCCGGCGTGGCAATATTGTCGGCACTCTCCGTATAACCGCAGAGGTAAACGCCAGTCTGATCAGCGATGCAGGAATAAGCCTGATCCTTTTGTGATCCTCCGTAGAATGTGCTCCAGGTCAGCATACCTGTTGTATCAAACCTGGAAAGGAACGCATCAATGAATCCCTGGTTGGTTTCCTGGTAGGCACCCGGAGTTGACATTACCTGCAGGCTTTTCGTCTGGCCGCAGATGAATAAACCGCCAAAACCATCGAGACACATGCCCAGTGCGAAATCATCGGATTCGCCGCCAAAATAGGTGCTCCATAATATAGTGCCGTCCGCTGTCAATTTAGTGATGAAGCAATCGGATATGCCCTTCTTGACCGTCTGGTAAGCACCGGAAGTTACGATACCGGATGGTGAAAATGTTTGACCACATGCATAGATATTTCCCAAACCATCTGCTTCTACCATTTCTATAATTTCATCTTTAACACCACCGTAGTAACGGCTCCAGGTAATTTCAGGATCAATTACAAGCGTTTCTCTTTTTGATTTCCCCTGATACTTAAAACTGACAATGGATCCTTTTGACTGGTATGGAATGATAAATGAATCTTTATCGGCAGTATAATAACTCAGTGGCGCTGATTCAACGATGCTGCCGGATGAAGGGAAAAGGGATATCAATTCACCACTCTCGCTGACAGCAGGTAATACAACACCTGCATACGATAACTGAATGCGGTTAATGTCTGCTCCGGGCTGAATCACAAAATCATACTTCAGCCGTGATCTTGCCGTACCTGCAACCGGTTTAACATAGAAAACCAAATTGATTCCCGGATAGATATTTTCATAGGTGACACGCTGAAAATGATGGATACCTGAAAAACTGCCGGCGGGTGAAAAAAAGTTCCTGATCTCCTCAGAGATGCCTGACGCTTTGCATACAGCATTCTTATCAGCGCCTGCCATGCGGATATCAGTTCTTTCATACCGGAATGTTTGTTGTTTCAGGCCGATGGACGAACCATCTTCATCACGAATCAATGGTGATTTTTTTTGCAGGCTTTCCGCAGTATCCTGCATGATGGAAACCAACTGGTATGAAAAAAAATCTTTGCCAAGGGCCAGGGTGAAGCCATCCTGCTCAAAAATGTACAGGATGTCGGAGCGGGAAACACCATTTTGATCCACTACCTGTCCTTTGTTTTCCCAAAATCCATAACCGCCCGCTTCACTGCGATTTCCGTTGTCAGCAACGGTGGCAGCTGGGAGGGTAGTGGTAATCAGCAAAAACAGCGAAGTAAATAGTGTTTTCAAATGAAAATAGTACTGTTTGAAAAGCTGCCGTGACGTGTTGGATCAGGTGAATTAATAAAAGAATTTGAACAAGACGAAAAATGCAAATTTGCTTTCAAAATCTGAGATTACAAAAGTGCCGGAATATTTATCGGGAAAGTCCGGCAACACGAGAAAGTGGCAACAAAGACTTTTTATGCAGGCACCATCCGTATTTGTGCAACAGCAACGCATACTGAACGGAGGAATACAATAAAAGAGCGGCATTCGCTATTTATAGATGGCAATGAATGCCGCATCATCGTTTTTGCGACATGCACGATACATGCCTTCGGAATTAAAGGGCATCTCGATGTTCCCAAAACGGTCGATGCTGATGAGGCCGCCTTCAGCACCCATATCAACTAATTTTTTATGCACTACAAATTCGCATGCTTCTTTCAACAGCATTCCTTTATATTCCATCAGCGCGGCAATATCGTACGCAACCACGGCACGGATAAAGTGTTCTCCATGGCCGGTGCACGAAACAGCACAGATTTGGTTATTGGCATAAGTGCCGGCACCTATCAGCGGACTATCTCCAACACGACCGAATCTTTTATTGGTTAATCCACCGGTGGAAGTGGCCGCAGCCAGATTGCCATCTTTGTCCAGTGCGACAGCGCCAACGGTGCCAAACTTTTTTTCACTGCCGTGATCCAGTTTCATCACATTTGCGGCAAGGGCTTGCTGCCACTGATCATACCGTTCCTGATTAAAAAAATAAGCCGGTTCTGCTACAGCAATTTTTCTTTCAGCGGCAAACTCGCTTGCACCTTCTCCGCACAAAAAAACATGCTCGGAATGCAGCATGATCTCTTTGGCCAGCGATACAGGGTTGCGGATGTTCCGGACTGCACAAACAGCACCTGCCCGCAGATCAGCTCCATTCATGATAGAAGCATCCATCTCATGTTTCCCTTCATGATTGAAGACGGAACCTCTCCCGGCATTGAAATAAATAAAATCTTCCAGGCTGCGCACAGAAGCTTCCACAGCATCCACGGCATTGCCACCGCTTTCGAGCAGGTGATAGCCAATGTTCAATGCCTGTTCCAGCCCAGCCCTGTAGATGCTTTCTTTTTCCGGCGTCATCAGTTTTTGAAGAATCGTTCCTGCTCCACCGTGTATTGCTATTCCGAATTTTTTTGACATAGTAAATTGAAGAAAGCAAAAGTAATCAAAGGATAGCACTGATAACCGGCCACACTGAAATCAATAATACGATCATTGGTTCTGCAGGTATTTTGTAATACAGAAATGGTAACAGGAGAAAGCAAATTTCCCGTTAACAGATTCTTTCCCGCCACTGCTTTCAATACAGAAATTATTGACAGAAACCTGTATTAATATTCAGAAGATGATAAGGTATTCAGCGGATAAGGTATTGTGACCGGATATTTTCCTGTAATAAAAGCATCGTCAATTTGTCACTGAACAAAAATGAGTTTCCGGCTGCAGCTGTATATCGCTAATTTTTTTGTTGCATCATGCTTAATGCCCTTAATCCATTCGCGGCATCCTGATGACCCGGATTCAGCTTTAATGTCTGCTGCCAGCACAACTTAGCCTGATCAAGCTGCCCGGTGGTATAGAAAGCGCCGCCCAGGTTATACCATGCATTTGCATTTCCCGGTGTGTACTTCACTGCTTTTTGCAGGTAGATAATACATTTTGCCAGCTCGTTTTTATTTGCTGCCTGCATACCCTGTTGGTAATATGTTTCGCCGAGGTATTTATCATAAACAATAAAGTTGCTGTTGGAAGGATCCACGATTCGGGCACGGCTCCATGCTTCTTCCGCCGCATCTGCACTGTCGAGGCGGCTATAGGCCACACCCATATTCAGCAGTGTTGTGATGTAATTCTTTTTAATTGATTCAGCAATCTTGAAATAGTCTATTGCCTGTCGTGCATACTTTCGTTTCACCGTATCATTTGCAGCCGAGTCGCAAAGTTTAATGAGCGAGACACCGGCATAAGTGTTGGCGCGCGCACTGTTTGATGATATTTTCACATCATGCAGAAACAAGGTTTCATTTGATTGCCAGTCCGCATTGCGCGTGATGGTCGCATACGAACTGAAGGCCAAAACCGGTAACAGCAACACAGCTGAGACTGAAAGCCGTATCGCCTCATTGGTCTTCCATCGCAACCAGATTCGTCTGCCGGTTTCCGCCAGCACGATGGAAAAAGGTACAGTGGCCTGGAATAAAAATCGTTCTGCCATCGGCGCGCCGATGTTTATCAGCAGGTTGGAGACGATAAAAATCCCCAACAGGTAAAATAACAGGCACCAGCCTATAACGTCTTTCTTTCTTAGCCCTGATATAACCCACGCAACCATCAAAAGATGTAAACAACAGGATAACCAAACTAATGGTGACGAGAAATTTACATAGGCCACCTGCCTGAAAGAATAATCATAAGTCAGCGGATGTGGCCAGAGGAGCAACTGAAGATAACGGAGCAACACCAGAAAAATGGTAGCATACTTTTCGCCGGTGGTAGCAAGTACGTACGGATTATCCATCACCTCTGTAATCTCTTTGTGATTAACCGGTAAAACGGCGAAGCGCATCAACAGGTAGAGCGCTGCTATCACCCAAAAGGGAATACTTTGCTTCACAATGAAGGCAAGAGGCTTCTCTGTAAAAAACCAAAGTGTGACGGGAATGATGGCAACAAAAATGATCCCGTTTTCTTTTGACAATAAAGCGAGCCCATAACAGAAGACGGCAAGCAGCGCGTGACGTTGTTTTTTGGAAACTGTCACATAGTGCAGCAGGAAATACAAGGTCAGCAGCAGGAAAAGCAGTGAAAAAATCTCATCTCTGCTTTTGATATTGGCTACTGCTTCCGTATGAATTGGATGTATCGTAAAAAGCAAAGCTGCGGTAAATGCTGCAACAGGATGCTGCCTGAAAATGAAGTCGCGGAGAAACAGCAGCAATACAATTGCCGTCAGCAGGTAAAAAATAATGCTGAAAAGATGATGGATGACCGCATTATTGCCGAACAGCGAGATTTCCGTTGCGAAGGCAATGAGGGAAAGCGGGCGATAGCGTCCGCCACTGAGATTTTTGCTGTCGCCGATGGCGCCGTAAAAACTGTCATGCGCCAGGATATCCGGAATCCCGCTGACCCCTTTCAGCACAAATTTGTTTTCAAGGATCACCATACCATCATCCAATGCATAGCTGTTGAACAGGGTATTGCCATAAAGCAATGAAGCCACTAATGCAATGATGATTAGCTGTATATTCCGTTGCTCGTAAAAACGAAGCTGCTGTGTCATTTATTCAATTCCATTGCCATTACACCGGCAACAACATCTGCCGGTTACCCATAAAAACTGTTAACCGATAGCCGGGTAATCTTCCGGAAACGCTTCCCGCATGATATCGTAGATTTTTTCGAAGATATCTTCCGGATTGGGTTTGCAAAAATAATCTCCGTCCGTCGCATATGCCGGGCGATTGGCTGTGGCAGTGATGGTAACCGGTTTTGCATCAAGGTATCGGTAGCCATTTTGTATTTCCAGCACTTGCTGCAGCATGTAGGCAGTGGCTCCACCGGGTACATCTTCATCTAAAAACACTACCCTGTTGGTTTTTCGGATGGAATCCACAATAGTATGATGGGTATCGAACGGTAGCAATGACTGCACATCAATAACTTCCACTGAAATGCCAGTGCTCTCCAGCTGTTCAGCGGCTTCCATGGCCACACGGCATGAAGAACCGTAAGTAACCAGTGTGACGTCCGTTCCTTCCTTCAGTATTTCGGTCACACCGGGCGTTAAGGTCATCTCACCGATATTGGAAGGCAGTTGCTCTTTCAGGCGATATCCGTTCAGGCATTCAATAATCAACGCAGGATCATCAGACAACAGCATCGTGTTATAATAACGGGCCGCCTGTACCATGTTTCGCGGAACCAGCAGGTAAATGCCACGAATTGCATTCAGTATCATTCCCATGGGAGAACCGGAATGCCAGACACCTTCCAGCCGGTGCCCTCTTGTACGGATGATGACGGGTGCTTTTTGTCCGCCGGCTGTGCGCCATTGCAGCGTGGCAATGTCGTCACTCATGAGCTGCAATGCATACAATAAGTAATCGAGGTATTGAATTTCGGCTATGGGGCGTAGCCCGCGCATTGCCATTCCGATGCCTTGTCCAATAATGGTCGCTTCGCGGATGCCAACATCAAATACACGTTCAATGCCATACTTGTTTTCAAGTCCGGAAAACCCCTGGTTGACATCACCAATTTTTCCCAGGTCTTCACCGAAAGCAAATAAGCGGGGTTCACGTGCCAGCGCAGCATCAAAGCAGTGGTTCATGATTTCAAACCCGTTGATCACCGGCGCATTTTCATCATACACAGGATTTACTTCATTCACCAGCAGGGCAGACTGTGATGACTGGCTGTGCAGGTGCGAAGTGTAGGCAGTGCGTTGCGCTGCTTCATACGATGTCTTCCATTGTGCAAGCTGTTCGCGCATCGGATGATTTTCCCTGCTGATGATGCGCAGTGCACTTTTTGCCGCGATGAGCACATCTTTCTTTATGGGATCAATGGCCGACAGGAGCCTATCACTGATGGCAGTAATGTCGGATGCATGCGAAGAGGTTTGTGCGATCTCCCCGAGCAATTCAGTCAGCGCCGAGATGGAGGCTTTAATCGGATTATTAAACGCTTCCCACGCGGCTTTGCGTTCATCATTTACAAATGCTTTGGCTTCTGCTTCAATTGCATCACATTCTTCCGCCGATAATATGGCGTATTGAATAATCCATTCCCGCATTTTCTTGTTACAGTCGAAAGTGCGTTCCCATTCAAGGCGTTCCCTGGTTTTATATCGTTCATGCGAACCGGAAGTGGAATGTCCCTGCGGCTGTGTTAGTTCTTTAATGTGAAATAATGCCGGTATATGTGTTTCACGCACTTTGGCAATACCTTTTTCATACGTTTCAATCAGTGAAACATAATCCCATCCGTTGACTACATAAATGTCGATGCCGTTGCCTGTTTCATCTGCCGCAAAACCAGCTATCACATCGGAGATACTTTGTTTCGTAGTCTGAAAAGTGATCGGCACGGAAATACCATAACCGTCGTCCCAGACTGAAATCGCCAAAGGTACCTTCAGCACGCCTGCGGCATTCAGCGTTTCCCAAAAGTGTCCTTCTGAAGTGCTTGCATCACCGATGGTGGCGAATACCACTTCATTGCCGTTATCTGAAAACTGCGTAAGATGTTTAAGACTGTCCATCTCACGGAATTTTTTAGAGGCGAGCGCCAGTCCTAATGCGCGAGGCATTTGCGTAGCTGTCGGAGAGGCATCCGCCGCTGAAATCTTCATGGCGGATAATTCCTTAAAGTTACCCTGCTCATCAAGCATTCTGGTGATATAATGGCCATTCATCTGCCTGCCGCCCGACATCGGTTCATGAGCCAGATCGGTATCAGCATAGAGCTGGGCGAAGAACTGCCTCACATCGCACATGCCGGTGGCAAAGGCCATTGTCTGATCGCGATAATAGCCCGACCTTATATCACCTTCCCGGAACACCCTGGCCAATGCGATCTGCGCAAGTTCTTTACCGTCGCCAAAGATGCCGAACTTGGCTTTGCCCCTGAGGACTTCCTTTCTTCCCAGCAAACTTGCTTCCCTGCTGATCATGGCGAGCCGGTAATCTCCTGCTACCTGCAGTTTGAATTCTTCAAAAGTCAACTGACCTTCACCCGGAGATGAGCCGGCTGACATTTTCATTCCCGACATATTTTGATTTTTTTCAAAAATAGTAAAAAGTGCTGCTAATACACGAGGTGATCTGAAACTGAAAATTTCATTGCTGTCATTTTTCCTTACCTATGTTGTACATGCACAGACTTAATTCTTAAAAAGTTGTTAAAAGTCTTACCGCCCTCTTAAATAATTTGGAAGGTAACTGCACAATTGAATAGTTTTGGGCAAATAAAAAAATAACATGAAGAAAATTCTATTCCTTTTCTGCCTGCTTCCGGCTATTGTGCTGGCACAAAACACGAAAGTGACACCAATGAAAGCAACACCGGCCGCTGTTGCTACGCCTGCTGCACCGGCAGTTCCGGCAGGGCCTGATGCGCCTATATTCAAGTTTACAGAAGAAACGTGGGATTTCGGTTCTATACCACAAGGTATTCCTGTAAGCCATGTTTTTTCTTACACCAATGACGGGAAAGAACCACTTATCGTCAGTCAGGCCACTGCTTCCTGTGGCTGCACCACCCCTGAGTGGACGAAAGAACCGGTGTTGTCCGGCAAATCAGGAACAGTGAAGGTGACCTACAATGCTGTGAAGGAAGGCAGCTTCAATAAGTCAATCACATTGTTATCGAATACCGGAAATCCCAAATACCTAACGATTAAAGGAACTGTATTACCAAAGGCTGCGGCTCCTGAAGCGACACCAGCCAAAGATGAAAAATAAAATGTGGGTTGCTATAATGTAGCGAAGATCCTGCAATAGAAAGCATAATCGTCATTAATTAAACTAAACATAAACTTAAAAACCAATTCATCATGAAAAAAGTAATTTTCTCTTTTGCACTGCTTGCTGTTATCGCTTTCCAGGGCTTTGCCCAGAATGCAACACCTGTGGCAGCACCTAATTCAACGCCGGTGGCTAATCCCAATGCCGGTGATTTCGCTTTCACTGAAGAAACACATGACTTCGGAAAAATTGCGAAAGGAACCCCCGTAAACTATGAATTCAATTTCACAAATAACGGGAAAGAACCTATCGTGATCAGCAATGTGCAGGCTTCCTGTGGCTGCACCACACCGAAATGGCCTAAAGAACCGATTCTTCCCGGTAAGAGTGCCTCCATCAATGTGCAGTATAATGCCGCTAACCCGGGAGGGTTCAATAAGTCTATAACCATTACCTCCAATGCTAAAACACCATCCAAGGTGTTGTATATCAAAGGAACCGTGGAAACACAAACAGAGCAAACCACGCCGGAGAAGCAGCCTAATATGCTGACAACACCCAATAACTAATCATTGAATTATTATACCGCAAAACTCCGCGACGCTTGTTGCGGAGTTTTTTTTTATAAGTGGCCGGAAAGCATCCGGTATTATCTGATTGTGCTGAAGGAAAATTTCAAGCTCATCTGCAAAATATTTTTGAGGAGAAATTGTGTGAGTGTAAACAGATCATTTTTTCACGAACCAACATATATACATCTCATTTTGCGAATTGGTCAACCGGCATTTTACTGTTGCAGCATGAAGGAAACAGGTTGTTGCTGTGAAAGCCGTTGATCATTTTCCCTGTAGCTGATCTTTTATCTCCTGCAGTTTCATCAGGGCCTCTATAGGCGTGAGTGTATTGGGATTCACTTCCGCCATCCATTGTATAAGCTTCCGCAAAGCAGGGTCTTCCTGTTGAAAGATGCTCAGTTGCACTTCGCGTACCGGTATTTTCTTTATCCTGTTCTGCAGGTTTTTTGCAATCTTTTTTTCTTCCAGTTCTTCCAGTATTTCATTCGCCCGGTTTACTACCTGCGCCGGAATGCCGGCCATCCTGGCAACATGTATTCCGAAACTGTGCTGGCTGCCGCCCGGCTGCAGCTTCCGGAGAAAAATCACCTTGTTGCCGGCCTCTTTCACCGACACGTTGTAGTTCTTAATACGCTCAAATTTGTTTTCCAGCTCATTCAATTCATGGTAATGCGTGGCGAATAAGGTCTTGGCTTTTCCTTTCGGGAAGTCGTGCAAAAATTCAGCAATGGCCCAGGCAATGGAAATACCATCGTAGGTACTGGTTCCCCGCCCGATTTCATCCAGTATCACGAGGGAACGGTCAGACAGGTTGTTGAGGATGCTCGCTGTCTCCGTCATCTCCACCATAAAGGTTGATTCGCCGGACGACAGGTTATCAGAAGCGCCCACCCGCGTAAATATTTTATCGATGATGCCGATGCTGGCCGACGCTGCCGGCACGAAACTCCCGATCTGCGCCATCAGCACAATCAGTGCATTCTGACGGATAAAGGCAGACTTACCTGCCATGTTGGGTCCGGTGATGATGATGACCTGCTGCGTGATGTTATCCAGTAAAACATCATTGGGTACATATGACTGATCGTGGCCGAGTTGCTGTTCGATCACCGGGTGGCGGCCGTCCCTGATTTCCAGCGAAAAACCTTCATGAAACTGCGGCCTGCAGTAATTGTTTTTTATAGCCAGTTGTGAAAAGGAGATGAGGCAATCCAGCCGTCCGATGGCCTGCGCATTCAGCTGAATTTGACCGACATACTCTTTCAGTGAAGTGACCAACGCATCGAACAGTTTCAGTTCAAGCAGTAATATCTTTTCTTCCGCGCCCAGAATTTTTTCTTCATAGGTTTTCAGTTCGGGCGTGATATATCGCTCTGCATTCACAAGCGTCTGTTTCCTGATCCAGTCTTCCGGCACCTTGCTTTTATGGGCATTGGTTACTTCCAGGTAGTATCCGAAAACATTGTTGAAAGAGATTTTCAGGGAAGTGATACCGGTACGATCCTGCTCTGTCTTCTGAATGCGAAGGAGGTAATCCTTCCCGGAGTGGGCAATTTCACGCAGTGCATCCAGTTCAGCGGATACCGCATCACGGATGATACCACCTTTAGCGGCCACCGGCGGAGCATCTTCCCTGATTTCATTAGCGATCCGCTCTTTAATAAGATCGCAGGGATGCAACTGATCAGCGCAGTTGCGGAAAGGAGCATCGGCACGTTCAGCCAGCAATTGCTTGATCTGCCCTGTTGCCGTTAAAGCTTTCCTGATCTGTATTATTTCACGTGGGCTGATCTTTCCGAGCGCTACTTTGGCAATCAGTCGTTCGAGATCTCCAATCTGGCGGATGCAGGCTGAGAGTTGCCTCGTGAGTTCTGGATCTTTAATCAGCAACTCCACAAACTGGAGCCTTTCTTCAATCGGTATTATTTCCTTTAACGGCAACACCAGCCATTTGCGCAGCATGCGTGCTCCCATGGGCGATAGTGTCTGATCCAAAACCTGCAGCAATGATTTTCCGCCTTCACTATTGCTGTGCAGAATTTCGAGGTTACGCACGGTAAATCGGTCGAGCCAGACATAACGTTCCTCTTCAATTCGGGAGATGCCTCTGAGGTGATCGAGATTCGGATGTTCTGATACCTGCAGGTAATGCAAGGCCGCGCCTGAGGCAACAATGGCAAGGTTCATTTCACCGATCCCAGAGCCTTTCAGCGATTGTGTTTCAAAATGTTTGGTCAGGAGTTCATTTGAATAATCGAACTGGTAGATCCAGTCATCGATGGTATAGGTGTAATATTTTGTGCCAAACGACTGACGGAAGTCTTTTTGTTTTGATTTGGCGAAAATGATTTCAGAAGGTTTAAAACCCTGTAGTAACTTATCAATGTAGTCGGCATTACCCTGTGCCGCATAGAACTCGCCGGTGGAAATATCGAGAAAGGCAATGCCAAGCAATGTCTGTTCAAAATGAATGGAGCAAAGAAAGTTATTGCTCCGGTGATCAAGGATTTTTTCATTGTCGGTGACGCCCGGTGTTATCAGTTCTGTTACACCACGCTTAACGATCGTCTTTGTCAGCTTCGGATCTTCCAGCTGATCACAGATCGCAACGCGGTAACCGGCCCGTACGAGTTTCGGCAGATAGGTATCGAGCGCATGATAGGGGAAGCCGGCGAGATCGGTATAGCTGGCAGCGCCATTGGCGCGTTTGGTCAAAACAATACCCAGCACCTGTGAGGTGGTAACCGCGTCGCTGTCGAAGGTTTCATAAAAATCACCTACCCTGAAAAGCAGTATGGCATCAGGATATTTTTTTTTGATGCTTTTATATTGCCCCATCAGAGGGGTTTCTTTTATTTCAGTTGTTTTCTTCAAATTAAAAGGCGATAAAAATGATAGCTGCAAGTTAATATTACAACGCAGACACAAAACAAATCGTTGGTGAATAATCTTCCGAAGGTAATGAATCAATCGTTGGTATTTTGCGAGGTGGTAATGCCGCCCGGCTGGAAGATGGAATGATGCGTGAACAACAAAATAAATTGGGAAGAAAAATGAGTCTTGCCTGCTTAAGTGCTGTATCAGGTGGTTTGCAGTCAATGCCATGATAGCCTTACGTTGAATAAAATAACATACTGTGAAATACTACCCTGACTAAAACGGGCAACTATATTCAATAGGATTCGACCTTTAATTTTTATTGTTTCAATTTGTGGTAAGACTATTCAGATGCGAAAATTAGCGATGGAGGAGTTAAAACGGTTAACCGTTGCAGCATACAAGACTTCCGGCAGTATGTCTGTGGCGGTAGTACTCGATAACGTCAGGAGCGGACATAATACCGGTGCCGTGTTCAGAACGTGCGATGCTTTTGGGCTTCAGCAGCTATATCTCTGTGGAATTACGCCGGCACCTCCGAACAGGGAAGTGCTGAAAACAGCCTTAGGCAGCACGTCTTCCGTGGACTGGCAGCATTTTCCGGATACGAAGAGTTTATTGGAAGGGCTGAAACGCCGGCAATCAACTATTGTGATTGCTGAACATACCACAGGAAGCATTGCCTTACAGGATTTTTTACCTTCAAAAGAGAAGAATTATGTTATTGTATTCGGCAATGAAGTGGAGGGAGTGCAAAGTAATTTGCTTCCACTTGCAGATCACCTGATTGAAATACCACAGTTCGGAACCAAGCATTCATTCAATGTGAGCGTGGCAGCCGGAATTGTATTGTGGGATGTGTGGAATAAGCTAAGGTGAATACTCAAGAGGAAAGCAGCTCACAGAATCTACTAGTACAAAAAGATAACTGAATGCAGGGGCGCAGCTCAGAGTTTAATCGAAACGCCCAGCAAGACATGCCTTTGTTCATAATACCTTGCCGGGTTATCAGGCGGAATATTGGAAGATCGTGGATCGCGCGGATCGAGGTAACGTGGATCGCGCCATTCTGTGGGTACATCATCGCCGTATTCATAGGCTTTACCGGTTACAGGATTGACGATAGCTGTATTTTTATTGTTCAGCAGATTCGTCAGTTCGAGGGTGATTGCCATTTGCACCTTGCTGATGGTAAACCATTTTTTCAGTGACGAATTGAGCCAGAAGGATGAAACCGAAAGGTCGCTGTAGCGGTGTTCGGGATCTGCATCAATTTCATAAATAGGCCTGCCTGAATTAGGTTCTGTGCCGGCAAAGAGGTAAGGCGTATATCGTCTTCCGGTGCGGTAAATGGCTTCGGTATAAAAGCTGAATTGATTGATCCATTTTTTATTAAACAACCCATCTGTATTATTTACGGTGAACAAAACATATCCTTTGGCATCGAGCGGTGAGTCCCATGCCAGGTAGGTTTCTTTCGAGCTCACGCTGTTGCCGGTGGCCAGTATTTCTTCGAGTCCCTGCGAAGCGGAGGAACTCTGGCCGGTGGCCACGCTGTAGGAGATGGATAAACTCGATTCAAACCACTTCTGAATGCGCTTAATATAGGTTGCTTCCACGCCACGCACGCGCGCATAGTCTGCATTGATACGAATGGTACGGCTTACTTCACGTCCTGTTGCATCCTCCAGCAGGATAGTGCTGGAGGTAATGAAATCATATTTGTCTTTCCAATAGGCGGAAACATTGAGGGCAT
The DNA here is from genome assembly GCA_019694975.1 of Chitinophagales bacterium. Taxonomy (NCBI): domain Bacteria; kingdom Pseudomonadati; phylum Bacteroidota; class Chitinophagia; order Chitinophagales; species Chitinophagales bacterium. Next base: position 390,627 of record JAIBAY010000002.1, on the reverse strand, counting down.
CATTCTGCGAGATCTGCGACTTAAGGCCCAACTCGTAGGAGATATCCACTTCAGGGTTGAGATCAGGATTACCGATGAAACCTAACGTTGAACGGTCAGCATAGTAGGGGTCGAGCCCTGCATAGATATAGGAAGGATGCGGTGAGATCGTGCTTTGTCCATAGTTGAAATACATCACCTGGTTTTCTTTAATGGGAAAACTGGCGGATAACTTGGGCAACAGCCGGGCCTTCGTCCGTAAACCCATCACGTTAATGGTATGATCGAGGTAACTCTGCCGGATTTCATCAGCAATCAGAGCTTCAGGATTGCTGACGGCATCATCTACAAATTTCCCGGGCATCCAGTATTCAAAACGCAGCCCTACTTCCGCAATCAATCCATGAAACTTGTATTTGTCGGATACAAATACGGCACCTTTGATAGGATTCACCTTCCATACATCGCTTACATCACCGAGCCTGAATGATTGTGTGAACTGGCTGTCCGGCAATTCAATCGGTGCGCCGATCCATGGCCGGGTAATATCAATCCATTGCAGTTCCTCTGCTTTGAATTCTGTTCCAAAATAAAACCTGTTGAGTGTGTTCTTGGAATAGAAGGTGGCTGAACCTTTTGCCGTGTAATCTTCCACATAATGATCGTGCCACAGCGTGGCAATGCCATCGTTGTTATAGAGGCCGGGAGCAGGATTCACAAATACGATGGAGTCATCCGGATTAAAATAGGTTGCGGGAAACTCCACGATCGATGCCGGATCAAACTCAGTACTCACTTCTGCCGGCCGCCAGTCGCGCCCGTTTGCATCGGCGCGCAAATGCACAAAAAGTCGCGACAGCGAAACCCTGTAAGAGATATTTGGTTGTGGCGTGTGGCTCCAACTCAGCGATTCGAGATTGGTATCATGCGTATAAGTATTTGCATTGTCGGGCTGCAGGGCAAAACTAAACTGATAACCGGGCGTGAATCCGACATCATTGCCTGTGATGCGGAGCATATTGTAATCCTGGTTGGCAGTGATGGAACGCAGATAGGAGAATGATAGTTTTTTGGTGGAGCTGAAATCATAATTCAGCTTGAGCATGCCGGCCCATCGATTGTCTTCATAAGGTGTCCAGAACACATCCGGATAAAGAGAAGAGATCACCTGCTCTGCCGGCGCTTTAATATAAGTATCAGTGAAATTGAATTTGAAAGAAGTGAAGTAATGAAGTTTTGCGGGATGGTCTTTGGTAAACCTGATTGGTCCTCCGAGGCCAGCTTCATAGGTCGACTGGTTGAAGCAGGATTGCTGATCACTGTTAAAGCCAAAATTATCCCGCTTCAGTGATAAGGCCAGTGCAAATTTATCTCCTCCGCTTTTTGTTTTCGTATTCACTATGCCGGATGTGGCATCTCCATATTCAACACCCGGTGCACTCGTGGTTACATCGATATTGTCAATGGCATTGGTGCCGATATCAATGCCGAACCCTGTGCCCGCCAGCGGATCAGTAGCCGAAACATCGTCGATATAAAATCCCGTTTCATAGGTTCTGCCACCACGGATGTGAATGCCTTCAGGGTTAAGCACCACACCGGTTTGTGTATTCAGCAGGCCCTGCACGGCACGGGTGGGAGCCGCCTCTATCACCTCTTTGTTGATTTGTGAAGAGCTTTTGGATTCTTCCACATCTATCAATGGCCGCTCTCCGATGATCACAATTTCCTGGTCAATGGTAACGGCCGTCGCGTTTAACTGAATGTCGAGTACTTTTTGTTCATCCTGCCGTATTACAATACCGGTATAAAGTGTTTTTTCATAACCGATATAACTTACATTCAGGGTGTAGGTGCCGGCAGGGAGGCTGATGGAATACTGACCGTTTTCATCTGTTACTGCACCGTAGCGTGTGCCCGTTACCATTATGGTGACACCGATCAGTTCGCTGTTATCTCCCTTGTCGGTTATCCTGCCTGATATGGTGCCTGTTTGTGCAAAAGTGATGGCCGGCAGCAGCAGGTAACCGGCTAACACATATAAGATGAAGACCTTTTGCACCATACGGGCAAATGTAAAAGGATTGGATAAACTTTTCGGGGGAAAGTGAAACCCATTCTTACTGCGCAAAAAGAATCATTAGTTACAGCCGTACAATAATCAATCAGTAAGGAGACCACAGCAATGAACGTGGAGGATAGAAAACAAGAGTAGGCTATAATAAACAGCCTGTGATGGCAGCAGCAAAGGAACGAATGCTAAAGTGCATCCATAGCTCCGGCAAGAAAAGTGATAGTGAAGGGAAGGCTTATCCAGAACCATTCCGGCAGGAAGATGAGCAGTAATACCATTGCCGTTAACGAGATAAAAAACAGTATCCAGTAAAGACTTTTCGATGACCTTTTAGTTTCTTCCATGTTGAATGATTTTCAGGAGCGAGCAAAAGTAAGGATTGTATTGATTTTAAAATGGTTTTTTTTCCCACCATGCATCACAGGGTAATCACATTTGTTCCGGGCTGATGTTCCTGCTGCAGCAAATCAATAATGCGGTTGTAATCCTGTTTATTTTCAATGAAATTAATTTTCGATACATCAAGTATTACGATGCGCAGCTGCATCTGCGTTTTGAAGTAATCGAAATAGACCTGTTGAATCTTGCCCAGGTACTCAGCGGATATATCTTTTTCATAAGGGCGTCCCCGTTTGGCGATGTTGGACAAGATCACCTCCACGGGACTGTGCAGGTAGAGTAACAATTCCGGTTCAGGCAGTGAAGCCTGGATAATCTGTGACAGGCGTTTGAAGAGTTTAAACTCTTCCTCAACAAGGTTGATACTTGCGAAAAGGTGTGATTTCGCAAAAAGATAATCCGAAACCGTAAAAGAACTGAACAGGTCCTGCATGGCTGCCACATCTTTCAGCTGCTGGTATCTTTCGGCAAGAAAAAATAGCTCGAGCGGAAAGGCATATTGGCGCGGGTTTTTGTAGAACAATGGAAGAAAAGGATTGTCTGCAAATTGTTCGAGTATGAGTTTGCCATGGTAATCCTTCGCCAGCATGTTGGCCAGTGATGTTTTACCTGCTCCGATATTGCCTTCAATCGTTATGTAATTATAGCGCATCATTCCGGTGTGGAAGATAATACTCCGTCCGTTACATTGTGTGGCAGCACATCAGTAAAAACATGGATATCCATAGTAACATCTTTTTATAATGAGCGGCAGAATGATAAAAAACATGGGAGCCATATATCAGCAATTCATGGCAATTCCTTTTAATCATTAACCTGCTTGAATCAGGTTTGGGAGTGGTTTACTGCCATCAGCTTATTTAACATAAATTTGCACCTTCTTCGTCTACCCATAAAACCTGCTTCAATGAGTTTCTGGAAAATATTTTTTGGTTCTTTGCTCGCTTTCATAATTGGCAGCCTGCTGCTTCTGTTTATTGTCATCGCTTTTATCGCGGCTTTGGCATCTTCATTTTCAAGCATTGAAACGGCCAGCGTAAAGCCGAACAGCGTACTGAATCTAAACCTGAGTTATGAGATCCCGGAACAAACGACTTACATTCCTTTCCAGGGTATGTCGTTTGCCGATTTTAAACCTGCCATAGCGCCGGGAGTTTATGACATCATGAAGAATATAGAAAAGGCGAAGACCGATCCTTCCATCAAAGGTATTTATCTGAGTTTCGGATATATAGGCCTCGGCATGGCGAATACGGAACAAATCAGGAATGCCTTGCTTGATTTTAAAAAGTCGGGAAAATTTGTGGTTGCCTATGCTGAATTATACACGGAAAAAGCCTATTACCTCTGCAGCGTGGCCGATAAGGTGATACTGAATCCAAAAGGAGTGGTTGAATTCAACGGCATGAGTGCACAATATCCTTTTTTCAAAGGACTGCTTGACAAAGTCGGCATTCAGGCACAGGTTTTTTATGATGGCAAATTCAAATCCGCCACAGAGCCCTTCCGCCTCGATTCTATGAGCAGGGAAAATGAATTAATGACGATGACGCTCCTGAAGGATGTGTATGACAAGGTGATGAGAAATATTGCCGAAAGCAGAAAGATCGGCATACTGCAGCTTGACAGCATCAACAATAACCTGCTGGTGCAAAATGCACGTGATGCCAAAAGTTATGGCCTTGTCGACGAGACATGGTTCGATGACCAGGTGCGCGATTACCTGAGAGCACAGCTCAAACTTGGCGAAGATGATAAGATTCAAATGGTTTCACTGACGAAGTATCTTACCGTACCGGGCAAAAAAGAAGAAGTCAGCCTCGAAACGGATAAGATCGCCATACTCTTTGCCTCCGGTGATATTGTGGATGGTAAAGGAGGCGATGATAATATCGGTTCAGAGAAATTTGTGAAGCAACTCAGGAAATTGCGCGACGATGATAAAGTGAAGGCTGTTGTGTTCAGGGTGAATTCACCTGGCGGCAGCGCACTGGCTTCCGATATCATTGCACGTGAAGTGCAACTCACGGCTGCAAAAAAACCGGTGGTGGTTTCGATGGGTGATTATGCTGCGTCCGGCGGTTATTACGTTTCAGCTTATGCAACTAAAATTGTTGCACAGCCGAATACACTCACGGGGTCTATTGGTGTATTTGGCATCTATCCCAATATGCAGAAATTGCTGGAGGACAAACTCGGTATAAACTTCGACGGTGTTAACACAGGCAGATATTCTGATTTTGGCGATGTCTCCCGCCCGATGCGTGAGGATGAAAAAGTGATTGTGCAAAGAGGCGTTGACAGCATCTATCGCGACTTTAAATCAACTGTGGCAAAGGGCAGGAAATTAGATCCGTCCCTCGTAGATACCATTGCACAAGGCCGGGTATGGACAGGCAGCCAGGCATTGGCTTTCGGGTTGGTGGATACGCTGGGTGGACTGGAAGATGCAATCAGCGTTGCCACTCATCTTGCAAAATCAACCACCTACCGGCTTGTGGAATATCCGGAGGTGGATAAGGATATGTTTGAACTGATCAGTATGTTCAGAGAAGGCAAAGAGCAAAGTGCGCTAAAATCGAAACTCGGGGCTTTTTATTCGGTTTACGAACAGCTTCAGTTAATTTCCGACATGAAGGGCACACAGGCCCGTCTGCTTTTCGTTCCGGAAATTCAATAGTTTGTTTGCAACAGTCTTCAACTAAATCACCCGGGAAAATGAAGCCCAAAAGGTGCAGCATGAAACAACTGGCATTGTTGTTCGAAAGAATACCTTAACTACGCAGTTTCTTCACCAGTCCGCCTATTGCTACAGCACCCCACGTACCTTCCAGAATAACAAAGGGCATAAATTCTATCAGCCAGGAAGCATAGCAGGCAATAGCCGCACCAAGCACATTGAGTCCGATATAGGTATAGCTTCTCTCATCCGTAAGCTGGAAGACCTGAAGGAAAAAAGCGATGAGCAGGAGGCTGACGCCAATCGAGGCAATGATCGTTGGAAAATCCATTAGCAGGTGAATATGAAGAAGGGAACTATGAATCATGTTAGTGGTAGTACATATCGTGATACCGGAGGTCGGAAGTATCAGAAGCTATCTCAAAACAGGCAATCCATGCGGTCATGCCGAATTAATTTCTGCATCTGTAAATGAATGGAAGAGATCCTGATCCCGATCAATCGGAACAAGATGACTCCGGGTATTTTGAGATAATTTCTATCGGATCAGTGTTACGCCACCGGTCAAATGCTCCGAAAGTTTCAGGCCATGCTCGGTTCCTTCATAAGCAATTGTCCAGACATAAGTACCCATTTCAGCCGGCTTATTATCGTTTTGCCCGTTCCAGCCTGCATTGGGATCATTGGTAGAAAATACCACCTGGCCCCAACGGTTGAATACTTTGAAATCATAGGATGTAAAATCACAGCCAATAGCAGGAACAAAAAGATCATTTAATCCGTCATTGTTTGGAGTAAAGGCATTGGGTACATGCAGGCAGCTTCCGCAGTCATCAAAGGCAACATAAAGGCTGTCGTATGTATGGAAGCAGCTATTGTAGGCATCAACGGTATACAAGCCGGGTTCCCGGATCGCATAATCGTGATAGATGGAGCCATCCTGCCATCGGTATTCTGCGCCTGGGAAAAAGACATCTTTGAATAATACTTCTCCATAACATAATACAGAGTCTTCTCCTAAATCTATCAGCGGTTTTTGAGCTACATACACCCTGTATTCCTGTGGCTGACTGAAACAACTACTGTCGTCAAAAGCAACGGCCGTATAGGTCTGATCCTGAAATGGCTGAACGAAATATGGGTCATCAACTGAAACGCCATTGTTCCAGATGACACCATACAATCCTGCATTGCCTCCAACGGCTGGTGCTGTCAGCCGTGCCTGTGTACCAAAACAAATGGTGGTATCACCCGGATATATAATGGCCAGCGGATCCGGTTCTTTGATGGTAATAACCGTATCGTATTTACACTGATGAATGTCAATCAGCAGAAGGTTGTATTCTCCTGCACCAAGACCGGTTGCTGTGTTACTTCCACCACCGTAAGGAGTCCAGACATAGGTAAAAGGTGGATTGCCGCCGGTGATGTTAAGTGACACACTGCCGTCTTTATATCCATTGCACACCGCATTCTTCAGATCGGTTACCTGGAAATGCACTTCGGGTGGTTCAGCTAAGACGATACTGAGTGTATCGGAACAATTATAAGCATCTGTTACAGTTACTTTGTAGTTAGCAGGGCAGAGGCCACCGATGTTCGCGCTCGGAGGTGCACCGTTATTCCATAAATAAGCATAAGGAGGAACGCCTCCTTCACCGGATACGGAAATTGCACCGTCACATGCATTAAAGCAATTGATATCCTGCGCGAATAATTTGGTGGCTTTTACGGCACCGGTGGAAGGCTGGAAAGTTACAATGGCAGTATCGACGCATCCAAAAGAATCCTTGACAGTGATGTAATAGGTACCGCTGTCCATGCCACTAAATGAGCTGCCGTTTTGATAAGGGCTTCCATTGATGGAAAACTGATAGGGTGGTGTGCCAACGGTGCCTGATGCGAAGATTTCTCCGTTATAACCGCCGCAGGTGGGTTGTACCACTGAATCAATCACGGCCTGCACAGCACTTACAAAGAATGGCACAGCGGCCGTATCTGCATTGAGTCCGCACAGATCTGTAACTGATCCTGATAAGCTGGTTAGATGCAAAAGATAATTGCCGCCGGTAGTGATGGCCGGAGAAACATTCGCCGTAAAGGTTACTTCTGCCGTTCCGCCTGCGAGGCAGGTGGCTCCGGCTACGCTGCTGATCGTATAAGGGCCGCCGGGGCCGGTAATTAAAAAGTCAGCTGCCTGTACGCTGCCACAAAGAATATTTTCAGAAAAATTAAATGTGAGTTGACTGTTATTGCAGATGACAGGATCTATACTGCTGATATAAGGCTTCACGGTATCAAAAATGGAAGCCGTTGAGCTGCTGAAGTCAACGGTATAACCACCTGTTGTGCCGCTCCAGTTATTGATATTCAGTACATAGGTTTCTCCGGCGTTTACATTCAGCAAAGCATTGAAGGCATTCGTCGGGCCGGGACCGTTCCAGTTACCGGAACCGCTGGCGGAAATACCGGTGAAGCCGTACTGCGAAGAATTGCAACTCACCATCAGCGAACCATTCGTCTGAATTTCAGCACAGCTTGCATTGGTCAGATTATACATGGCCCAGTCATAATCAGCACCGGGTGAGGCAGGCACAATGGTGAATGCAAAGGTTCCGCTGCTGCTGATATTAAAAGTGTACCAGCTGCTGTTATATTCACCCGGAATAAGGCAAGTGCCAGGGCCTTGTTCGTTGGGATAGTTACCGGTTCCGAATGTTGAACTTGGTGTCTGATAAACCTGGTTGCAAACCGGAATTGCTCCCAGGCAATCCTGGAAGGTAGGAATCTGCGCAATGCAAGCAGCCGGCTGCAACATAAGGCAGCATCCAATCAATAGACAGAGATATCCCGCAGTTATCTTGTAAAGGTGGCGCATGCAATTTTAAAGATGCTCAAATTTATGAATCATTTGTCAGCAGGCGAAATCAATCTTACTGTGTTATCGACATACTTTCAATTCCACTTGCAAACACCGTGATTATGCAGAGAGTCTTCCGTCAGACGTTAGCGGAGGAGCGTCACATTGCCTGACAATTTTTCGGTGAAGTAGGTTGCATGGCGAAGGCCTGTATAATCTACTGTCCAAACATAAACTCCCACTTCGGCCGGTTGCTGCAGATATTCACCGTTCCAGCCATCATTCACGTTGCTGGTTTCAAAGATCAGTTGTCCCCAGCGGTTAAATATTTTCATATTGTATTCACTCACCGGGCAGGTGATTACGGGTCGGAAAAGGTCATTCTGCTGATTACCGTCAGGCGAAAATCCGGTAGGATAGTGTACACAGGCGGAACAATCGGTGTAATCAGCAATCAATGTGTCGGAAGTGTCAAAGCAAGTGTTGTAAACCGTCACCCAATAGATACCTGGAAGCAGAATGGTAAAATTATCGGCCGTGGATCCATCCTGCCAGCTGTAAGATGCCCCTGGAAATGCAGCGGATAGTACAATAGAGTCTCCAATACACAGGATAGAGTCCTTCCCCAAATCCACAACAGGAACTTGGTCAACAATAACATTAAAAACCTGCGGCTCACTCTGACAGCCATGACTGTCGATGGCAATAGCTGAATAAGCTGTGTCATGAAGAGGAGCAACAGGAAATGGATTGCCGGTGTAAATATTTTCCCAAATGAAGGAGTATGGTGGAGTGCCGCCATTGGCATCGGCAAACAAATCTCCGCCTGTTCCAACGCAGACAATGGTATCAGCAGGTGGCGTAACAGTCACCGGTGCCGGTTGTGATAAAATCACAATGGCGCTATAGGTACATTGTTTTGCATCGGTAACCAGAACAGTATATAATCCCGCAGCGATGTTGGTGGTTGTTAAACCTGTGCCGCCTTCCGGCGACCATTCAAATGTATAACCCGGCGTTCCGCCCGAAACATTAACAGTAATGTGTCCATCAGCATAGCCATTACACGAAGGCTGCACCAGCTGAGTTGTTGTTACCAAAAAGGTATCAGGTTGCTGCAGCAGTACGCCTGCAGTATCATAACATCCGGCGGCATCAATAATGGTGGCAGTATAATATCCGGCGCAAAGATTATTGATGGTGGACGAGGCTGGTCCGCCATTCGACCATGCATAAGTATATGGCATTGTGCCTCCGTTACCTGCTACGGTGATGCTGCCGGTGCATTCATTCGGGCACTTCAGGTTGGTGGAAGAAACGATGGCTGCATCAACGCCGCCGGGGCCGGGCAATAAATTCACTGTTAATGTATCCGTGCAACCTGCACTATCCGTTACGGTCATCAGATAATTGCCTGCTGAAAGTCCGGTAAAGGCGCCACTGGATTGCAAGGCGCCATTATTCAAAGAATAGCTGTAGGGACTTATTCCTGAGATTCCGGACACATAGATAGCCCCGCTGTTGGCGCTGCAGACCGGCTGGTGAATGGAGTCTGTTTGAATCAACGGCCCCGGCGCCTGGAATACGAGCGAAGAGGTATCTGCAATATTTCCGCATAAATCAGTTACATAGCCGGCCAAACCGGTTAATCCGAAAGTATATGTTTCACCATTCTCCAATGCCGGTGAGAAGTCGATGATGAAAGTTTTTTCCTGCACACCGCCGCTTGCACAGGCTGCACCTGTTACGCTGCTGATAACAAAGGGTCCGCCAGGTCCTGAAAGTGCAAAATCTCCTGCCTGCACCGTACTGCATAACACGTTTTCAGAAAAGGTGAAGGTGAGTGATGTAGGATTACATCCGATGGTTGAAACAATCTGAAGTATTGGCGGTACGGTATCAAAGATGGTTGCGGTGGAAGTGGAGAAATCGATGGAATATCCGCCATTGGAAGTGCTCCAGTTATGAATATTTAATGCAAAGGTTTCACCGGCTGCAACCGGTAAAAGGTAGTTAAATGCCAGTGTAGGTCCGGGGCCATTCCAGTTGCCGCTGCCGGTAGAAGAAATACCGGTTACCCCATATTGTGATGAATTGCAACTCGCCATCAGGGAACCGTTGGTAGGTATTTCTTCACAAGATGCATTCGTAAGATTATAGAGTGCCCAGTCATAATCGGCGGTAAGGTCTATCGGCGTGATCACAAAAGCAAGATCACCGGAATTGATGACCGTAAACGTAAACCAGGTGCTGTTTAATTCGCCGGAAACGAGGCAGGTGCCCGGGCTTACTTCATTCAGATAATTGCCGCTACCCAGAGTGGAACTACCCGTCGTCCAGATGAAGTCGCATATCGGAATGGCGCCGAGACAATCCTGTTCGGTGGGAATCTGCGCAAAGGTTGTTCGGGTAAACATGATCAGCTGCATGAACAGCAGTACTGAAAAATAAGCGGATGATGTCCTGTAGAAAAATGGTATGGCGACGTGTGTCAGGTTCTAAAATTATAAATCATTCGGGAAGCCGCGAAATAAGCTATGGCAAGCAAGGTATGATTTCAGGCCATTCGTTTTTTGGAATTGCAGATGTAATTCATTCATATCTGATGAAATGCTTTGTTTCGATAACCTGAAATCTCAGGATGATGTGTTAACCTAACATTCTGTCTGCAATTCGAAACATCATGTTTCAACTTTTACCGGTTAGTATCTTTTGTTTGGTTCCACAAGCGGGATTCCCATTGCTGTAGAGTTATAGTTGGCCTTCAGTCAGTTCAAACCGTAAATACCATTTCCGGAAATAAAATATAGAGAGCATGCTTAACAATACAATCATAATCAGGTACCATTTATACAGCAGCAAAAAGAACAGGACAGCTGCAATACTAAAAACCCATTGCAGGTATTTTTCCATATCCAGCGGAGGTTTGTAAAGCAGGCAGTGGTAAGCCATTAAGAGAGCTGCGCCGAAAAAAGGTAACCATAAACTGTCACCAACATGCAGTCTGTCCGGAATGGCCATGGAAAAAATAAGCCATTCGGGCATCAGTATTATCAGATACACCGCCGTCAGATTCAGCCAGCGAATGAAGCTGTTGAACGGAAGGGTGCGATAAAACATAAAAAGTGTTTCTTCAAATCTCCTGAACTCGAAAACCAATACGCAATGCGCCGTTATGCCTGCCAGGAAGCCAAGCATCACTACGCGGCTGTCGTAGCTGTCAATGAAAAATCCATTGAGGAAAGCTATGATAATCGTAACGGAGAAAAATTTGGTGACCATGAAAATCACCTTCATCTCCTTCAACAACTGTGATACAAAGATGGCCGGAATATTCTTCCTGAATCGAAACCTTAAAAAACCATAATGAAAAAGTTGCCGCCCGGCAGCAGGATGATGGAGATGATACCTGTAACGGAATGCGCTCGCCAAACAGATTGCTGTATGGAAGACAGCCACGTATGCGGCGGCGGCAAACTGCCCGGAATATATGCCCAGCAAAACCAGCAGCAGGGCATAGATCAAAACCGGCAGGTAGATAAAACACTGGGCGGACAGCAAAGCACCAAGGAGCAGTTTCGGATCCTGCGCAGCTGTGATGTAGAGAAACTGATTTTGTTGTTCTGCAAGTGTTTTAGCGGTAAACTGATAACACTTCATGGCATACAATAGCCATATCAGCGAAACAACCAGCATAAATAACGGGGAACCCAGCATGGCATACATAAGGCTGAGGTGATAACTGATCAGTTGATTCCCCTGCACTACACCAAAGAGTATGATAAAAATAAAAAGGAACAAGCCTGCATGACGCTGATAAAATGGAAGGCCGGTTACACGATACAACAGTTGCGGTAGTTTCATCATGACAGTATTTTGATGGTATGATCTTCCATCAGCAGCTTGTGTGTGATGGGAAAGGCAGTTGCATCAAATGCCTGGTGTGAAGTAAGCAGGAAGGTAACACCATGCTTCACGTGGTAGTCATGAATGAGACGGTTGATAGCCGGTATGGTATTATCATCAATCGTAACGAGCGGTTCATCGAGTAATATAAGTTTCGGATGTCCGGTGAATGCGAGCAGCAGCGAAATCTTTTTCATCATGCCGCTTGAATAGGTTCCCGCCGGCTGATTAATAAATGAATTTACCTGTAATATATCCACCAATCCTTCGGCTTGCTCTTTGTCAGCACCTTTTGATTTTATAAACAGATGCAACAGATCCTTGCCACTTAAAAATGGCGGATAAAGCGGCTCGGCCTCCGCATAACTGACGAGGCGCAGATATTGCATCCTGTTTTTCTTTATGGAAACTGATGTGTTCAGCAGCACATCACCTTCAAAGGGCAAAAGCCCGGCCATCAATTTCATCAATGTAGTTTTACCAGATCCGTTGATACCCTTCAGCCAGTGAATGCCATGATCCAGCTGAAACAACGGCACCTGCACCACCGCTGATGATCCATATGATTTCACGACTTCTTTTAGTATTATCATTGGTGCTGATCAGCAGTTAAAGTTTGGTGGCTCGAATCGAATACATCAAGGGCAGGAGATTTTCCAGGTGCTTAATCCGGTAGTTTCCGTCGGCACCTTTAACGGTTTTCTGAAAGCAATTGTATGGAGAGAATGGAAATTCGTGCAGGAATTCAATTTGCAAACCATGCGAAACAAGCGCTGTTACTACTTCACCAAGTCCGTGATTCCAGGTATAGGAAGTAGTCCTGATACCGGCACCGGGATCAGCATAGGTACCCGATTCTTCTTCTTTAATTACTGATGTGTTGTGATAGGCATATTTGATTTTCTCAAAGTCATTGTCAAACATCCACACGACGGGATGAAATTCTGCTATATAAAAGACGCCTCCGGTTCGCAATGAACGGGCAATGACTGCCGCCCATTTATCAAGGTCAGGCAACCAGCCGATCACGCCATAGGATGTGAACACTATATCGAAGGTTTCCTGTAAATGCTGATCAAGGTCGTATACATTCGAACAGATAAACGCAGCTTCTGCATGTACCTCTGCGGCCAGTTTCCTCGCGGTCTCAATGGCCACTTCTGAAAAATCAACGCCGGTGACAATGGCACCCAGTCTATGCCAGGAGAGTGTATCCAATCCAAAATGACATTGCAGGTGAAGCAGTTTTTTACCGGTCACGGAACCAACTTCAGCCAGCTCGATTGGCATCAGGCTATTGACGCCGCTCTTAAATTCCTGCATGTTGTAGAAGGCCGATTTTTCATGCACGGGTGTACGTTCATTCCACAATTTCCTGTTGGCTTCAAAATATTCTTTCATGAGGTTTCTCCATATTGGGTTTGAAGATAGTATTCATGCAAAGGTTGAACAATTAACATGGTTAGAAGCTATCTCAAAACAAGCATTCAATGCGGTCATGCAGTATTTATTTCGGCAACTTTCAATGCATTGATCAGATACGGATCCCGATCAATCAGGGCAGGATGACTCCGGGTATCTTGAGATATTTTCAAGTGAAGTTGCAGCAATAATTCATTTTATCTTAATCGAATGCTTCTGTGAAAAAAATTATCATGAATTCCTGAACACTTTTACTGCAATTTTGTATTTCCGTCAAATGCATATTTGAAAAACGTATGAAACACTTCCTTTTAATCGTGGTAATGTTGTCGGCAGCGGCAGAGGCAATAGGGCAGTCGGGCATTATCCGCGGAAAGGTATTTGATGCAATCAATAATCAGCCAATTGAATTCGCAACAGTTATTATACAAGGCACCGCTAATGGCGCCGGAACGGATTCAGCCGGAAATTTTGAACTGAAAAGCCTTGCGCCAGGCCTTTACAACATCCAGGTTACTTCGGTAGGTTATAAACCGAAGACAGTTTTTGAAATTACTGTCACCAATGCCCGGCCTGCGGAGGTAAGTGTTCCCATGGAATCAGTAGTTAAAGAACTGGACGAGGTGACCATCAAAGCCGATGCATTTAATAAATCGGAGGAAAGCCCGGTCTCCCTTCGTACCATTGGTGTGAATGAGATTCAGCGCAATCCCGGGGGCAACCGCGATATATCAAAAGTGATTCAATCCTTTCCAGGTGTCGCACAGACCGTTTCTTTTCGCAATGATGTCATCATACGCGGCGGCGCTCCCAATGAAAACCGGTTTTATCTTGATGAAATAGAAGTGCCGAACATCAACCACTTTCAGACGCAGGGCGGTTCCGGCGGACCGGTGGGAATGATTAATGTTGATTTTATCCAGGACGTGGAATTTTATTCCGGCGCCTTTCCAGCCAATAAAGGAAATGCACTCAGCTCGCTTTTTGAGTTCAGGCAGAAAGACGGCAGAAGCGATCATTTCGGTCTTTCCGCAACGCTGGGCTCCAGCGACCTTGGGCTTACACTGGAAGGACCTATCGGTAAAAAATCTACGGTTATCTTCTCTGTTCGCAGGTCGTACCTTCAGTTTTTGTTCAAAGCACTGGCGCTGCCGTTCCTGCCGACGTACAATGACTACCAGTTGAAGTATAAATTTAAATTCGATCGTAAAAACGAGCTGAGTATTATTTCACTCGGTGCTTTGGATCAGTTCAAGCTCAATCTTGGCGCCGATTCAACAGATCTTCAGCGGTACATCCTGGGAAATCTGCCGGTGAACAACCAATGGAATTACACAATTGGTGCAGTGTATAAGCACTTTGGCAAGCATAATTTTGTCACGGGAGTGCTCAGCAGAAACATGCTGAACAATGAAGCCGAAAAATATTTTAATAACGACGACAGTAACCCTTCCAACCTGTTGTACAACTACCAGTCACAGGAGATTGAGAACAAACTGCGCCTTGAAAACAACTACTACCGGAACAAGCTGAAAATAAATTACGGCGGTGGATATGAATTCGTAAAATACAACAACAGCACTTTTGATAAGCAGGCAGACCCTGACGGAAACATCTATAACATTGATTTCACTTCCGACATTTCTTTCAGTAAATACGCACTGTTTGGACAGGTTACTTACCCGTTCTTCGACCGGCGGTTAGTGTTATCAGCAGGCCTGCGCACAGATTTTAACAACTATGCTTCCTCCATGAGCAATCCACTCCGTCAATTGTCACCGAGGCTGGCTGCAACCTACAATATCAGCGATGCGTTTAACTTTAATTTCAGTACAGGTATCTATTATCAGTTGCCGCCATATACAGTGCTCGGCTATCGCAACAATGAGGGCGAACTGGTTAACAAACAGCATGAGATAACCTATATATCCTGTAGTCATATCATTGCCGGGTTTGAGTTTTACTCGCAAAGCAATGGCCGCATTTCGCTGGAAGGATTTTACAAATCATATGGTAATTACCCGTTCATATTAAGTGATTCCATCTCCCTGGCCAACCTCGGCGCCGACTTTGGCGTAATTGGTAATACGGAGGTTAATTCAACATCAAGCGGCAGGAGCTATGGACTTGAATTGCTCCTGCAACAAAAGTTATTCAAAGGTTTTTACGGATTGGCTTCCGTGACGTATGTGAGGAGTGAGTTTAAAGATAAGCACGATGTCTTTATAGCATCGTCCTGGGACAGCAGGATAATCGTTTCTCTCACAGCAGGAAAAAAGTTTGGCAAAAACTGGGAACTGGGCATGAAGTGGCGGCTGACAGGCGGATCGCCTTACACACCGTATGATATTCCCTTGTCATCACAGATTCCTGTCTGGGATGTATATGGACAGGGCCTGCCGGATTATGATTACCTGAATACCGAACGGCTGCCCGTTTCACATCAGCTGGATGCACGGCTCGATAAGAAATGGTTTTTCAAAAAATTCAATCTTAACCTTTATCTGGATGTGCAGAATGTATATGCTTTCGATGCTACTTTGCCGCCCTACCTCGATGTGAAGAGAGATGATGCCGGCAACCCGCTGGTGGATCCGCTCAATGAAGGTTCTTATCAAACTTATCTTTTGGAAAACACTACCGGTACGGTGCTGCCTTCGGTCGGAATTATTTTCGAGCTATAAATGCAGTACCGGCGATTTGTTACTGTTTCAATTACGATGCAATATTAAATGCCCGTTGGGTGTAATTGTGTTTCGGGATGCAGAACTTGAAGCAGTGTTTTATACAGCACGGTGCAAAGCTTTCCTGTGAAGTCAAAAATTAGTAATATTGAAGTGTGAAGATCCTGAGTTTCATCGCTTCTTTGGTTTGTGTTTGCACTGCTTTGTTTGCCCAGATGCCCGGTGACCTGAAAGGTGTCATTTACAACCATGAACTGAGTGGCGGTATAAGTGTGCATACCGCCGGCTGGGGCATCTTTATGGATGTCGGTAAGCGACAGGAACTGAAGAAGAAAACGATTTATGAATTTGAGTTTACACAACTCCATCATCCGAAGGAGGTGAAGCAAACGATTGACTTTGGATTTTCTTTTTTCGGCATTAATTCACCCAAGCCATTTGTGTACGGAAAGCAGAATAATTTTTACCTGCTGAATGCAGCGATCGGCCAGCAATTTATGCTCACCGAACGAGCCGAACATAAAGGCGTGGAAGTTGGACTGAAAGTGATTGGCGGCCTTTCGCTTGGGTTGCTGAAGCCGTATTACCTTGACCTGCTTTATCCGGTGGATAATTCAACCACCTATCGGATCGTGTCAGAAAAGTATTCAGAAGAAAATGCCGCCCGCTTTCTCGACTGGTTTTCAATCTATGGCGGCTCCGGCTTCGGTTACGGGATTGGCGAAATAAAATTTATTCCGGGCATCCATCTCAAATCAGGACTTGCATTTGACTGGGCCAGCTATGATGACTTTATCAAAACACTGGAAGTTGGAATTACCTTCGACGCTTATTATAAAAGAATACCAATCATGGTGATCGAAAATAACCAGCAATTCTATCCTAACCTGTATGTGAGCCTGCAGTTTGGCAAAAAATGGTGAAATGATTGAATTCAATATTCTTCCGGAGAAACCGCAACGATTAAAAAAACCTGACTGGCTTCGTGTCAAATTGCCGACAGGAGAAAACTACCGTCATGTGCGCGGGCTCGTGGATCATTACAAATTACATACGATCTGCGAAAGCGGTAATTGCCCAAACATGGGAGAATGCTGGGGAGCAGGAACAGCGACTTTTATGATTCTCGGCAACGTATGTACCCGCTCCTGCGGATTTTGTGCCGTGTACACCGGTATGCCTACAGAACTGGATTGGGATGAACCTAAAAGAGTGGCGGAAGCCATTAAACTGATGGGTGTAAAACACGCGGTGCTCACTTCTGTCAATCGCGATGAGCTGAAAGACGGAGGCGCCGCTATCTGGGCAGCAACAGTACGTGCCGTACGTGAGTTGAACCCTGCAACAACAATGGAAACCCTGATACCTGATTTTAAGGGTAACATGCAAAGCGTTGACTTAATAATTGAGGTGAAACCGGAAGTAGTATCTCACAATATGGAAACTATTAGCCGTCTTTACCGGAAGGTACGCCCTCAGGCAAAATATGAACGCAGTCTTGCTGTCATCAGGCGTTTAAAGGATGGGGACATCAGAACCAAATCGGGTATCATGGCGGGACTGGGCGAGACGAAAGAAGAGGTTTTTGAAGTGATGGATGATCTTAGGGAAGCAGGTTGCGATGTATTAACGATCGGCCAATATCTTCAGCCAACCCGCAATCACCTGGAGGTGATAGAATGGGTGCACCCTGATACTTTTAAATTATATGAAGAAGCCGGCCTTTCAAAGGGTTTTAAATATGTGGAAAGTGCACCGTTGGTACGCTCATCGTATCATGCGGAGAAACATGTGGTGTAATTCCTGTTCCACTTATCAGGAAATCATTATCACCCGCGCAGCTGTTCCAATGCAATGCAATCAATCTCTTCATGTTTTTCTAAATCCTGTAAGCTTAAATGATTTTCATGCATTGTGCATATCTGGATTGCCGCTACAGCGTTGCCATGCAGAACATCAGATTATAATGAATACAGTACTTGCATAATACAATTTGTATGATCGTTACATGCAATATCCCGTGAATTGTAATATGAAAGTCAAATAAGATTGTCGCCACTTTCCAAGAACTTTATTGATAGTTCATCGGTTGTGATATTTGTAGTTGATGCTTCAGAGTTGAATGACGGAGGAACTAAGCATCTTGTTTCTTCAGGCATAGAGGGCAGTAAAATTATTTGTTGTAACAAAGATGAACAGACAACATGTGATACTTGAAGATAGTAGAAGCTAACTCTAAAGAGGCAATCAATGCGGTCATGCCGGATTTATTTCGGCATCTGTCAATGAATTGAAGAGATCCTGATCCCGATCAATCGGGTGAGGATGACATCAGGTATTTTGAGATAACTTCTAGTTGTGTGGTGAGTACGGAGCGGAGAATTTCAATTTGCGATAATCTTTTCTAACTTAGCCGATCTTAAATCCAAGAACCAAATTATGAGACGTTTACTACTAGTTACCGGATCAATCTCGCTGGTGTTTTTCTTTTTAATGGCTGCGTATGATCCATATAGTCGCCCGGAGGGAAAGGAAGGGCATGAAGATGGCGAACGCGGAATAGCAGGAGCAGTAGAGTGGTGGAAAACCGTTCGTACCAGTGAACAAACCGGTGAAATGGATTTTGCAGCAATGTATGCTGCACAGCAACAGGCGGATGCCATGAGCGCCACACGGAGCCTGGGCATTCAATGGGAAGAAATGGGGCCTGATAATGTAGGAGGAAGAGCGCGCGCTATATTATTTGATAAGGATCATCAGGGTGTTGTATTTGCCGGCGGTGTATCGGGTGGCATCTGGAAAAGCACGAACGGCGGCCAGTCCTGGGTAAAAGTGGATGACTTTTTGGAATCATTGGTGGTGACAACCATCGTGCAGGCAAGCAACGGAGATATTTATTTCGGAACAGGAGAGGCATTGTATGGTATTGGGTTGAACAATCCCACTGGCTTCAGTGCATTCGGTTTTCCGGGTAAAGGCATATGGAAATCAACGGACGGAGGCAATACATTTGTCCACCTGGATTCCACCACACCTGCAAGCGGCAACTCAACAACAGAAGACTGGGCATTTGTAAGCAGACTCGCAACAAGTCCCACCGATGCCAACAGGATTTATGCTTCAACGAATAAAGGATTGCGTATATCTGCCGATGGCGGAAATACATGGACAACTGCTGACGGCCCGATCAGTTCTTATTCATGGGATGTGCGAGTGGGAAGTGATGGATATGTGCATGCCGTGGTAGGAAATAAATACTACAGATCTACCACACCCAATGGCGACAGTTTTGAACTTCGCTCCGGGCAGGGAGGATTTCCAAACAGCGGCCTTGGAAGAATAGAATTATGTGTGGCCTCTTCCAATGCATCTTATGTGTACGCTGTTTGTATCAACAGCGGAGCGCAGGATTTACAAGGTGTTTATAAATCAACTGACGGTGGCCTTAACTGGACGCAGATAGGCCCTGGAGGCAGCGTGAACTTCAATCCGCCCGGACAGCAAGGAACCTACGACATTTGTATTAATGCTTTGCCTACTGACCCGGAGGTGATATATGTCGGAGGGCAGCTTAGTATGTGGAAGTATTCACCTTCATTAGGCTGGTTCACGGTAAGCAACTGGTTAGGCGAATTTTTTGACCTCGATATCTTTATTCATGCCGATATGCATGGCATCGAATTCAATCCATTCAATCCTGCCGAAATGTTTGTTGCATGTGATGGCGGTTTATTCAGAACGGGTACTGCCAACAATGTATATCCGATCTTCTCCGATCTCAACCGTAATTTTAATGTAACACAAGCCTATTCCGTATCAGCTGCACCTACCGGAGAAGTTCTTTTTGGTACCCAGGACAACGGAACAAACTATATTGATTTCCTTGGGAATACCATGATGTCATCAACTGAATTGCAAGGTGGTGACGGCGGTAATACCGAAATAGGACGGATCAATCCCAATGCTTTTTTTGCTGCATTACCTGCCGGAACAGTTACAAGATCATCAACGCCCGGTGGCGGATTCAATCTTTTCTATGATGACCGTATAGATGCTACCGGCGACGGGGCCGTTGACGAAGGTGCAGACTGGCTCACACCTTTTGCTTTATGGGAACAACCGGATACGGCGAGAACTTTTTATGCATTGGGTGCAGGTGGTGTTGGCGGCAGTTCAGGGCATATGTGGTTCACTAAAGGAGCGATGGACTTTGGCGTAAGCCCTGATTGGTTCCGCTTTCCGGTGACAAGCGGTTGGGTAACCTGTGTTGCTTTTTCCAATGACGGGAATACCGTATTTGCCGGCACATCGAATGGCATGATTTATCGTTATTCCAACCTCCTGGCTGTAGATGATGCAAACAGCTTCCGGTATCCTTCCATTTCTTCAACAGCTGCTGCCTGGAATGCCGTGGACAGTGGCATCACCGTACTTTCTGCTCCGGTGGAAAGTGGCCGGTACCTCCGTTGGATTGCTGTTGACCCGAGTGATCCAAACAACGTAATTGTTACTGCCGCGCGCTATGGTAATGATGCCAATATCTGGCGATCCACCAATGCCATGGGTACAACCATGACCTTCAGCGATATCACCGATAACCTTCCGAAAATGCCTGTATGGTCAGCCGTGGTGGATGTGGAGAATCCCAACAGGATAATTATCGGAACAGATCTCGGTGTTTATGCACGTGATCTTTCAAACAGTGATGGCTGGTCGGAAGAAAATGGTGGCATGGCGAGAGTGCCGGTGATGGTTGTTAAACAGGTTCCTTATTATGGAAAACCGTATCTCTATATCGGCACTTACGGACGTGGTGTTTTCCGTTCCGGCAGCCTTGTGGGCATACAACCGGTTTCTTCCGGTATCAGTAACATGATGCTTTTCCCAAACCCTGTACAGGATAAGGCTACAATCAGAATTTCACTCAGTAAGAGCGGCCCTGTAGAAATCAGGATTTATAACCTGCAGGGTGAAATGGTGCAGCAGCTGAACGAGCGGAATTTATCCAAAGGTGAAAGCACTGTGGAGATTAATACATCAAATCTCAAAACAGGTACCTACCTGTTGAGCGCCACTTCCGGCACTTCTTCTTTCAATCAAAAGATGACGGTGATACGATAGTCCGATAAAGCATCTCGGCTTTATTTAATTTACTGACAGCAGCATGATGCGGAAAGTTCTTCCGCTCTGCTGCTGTTTCTTCTTTTTGTTGATCAAAAGGTTGTCTGCCGGAACAGTTTGCTGGAAAATGCCTGAAAGACAATTGCATGGAATTGTTTATAAGTTATTTGATCAACACCACCGTTTGAAGCAGACTATATAAGCATTTCATTTTTTTGTACATTTCAGAAAATTTAGCACGTTCTCCCAAACATGCGCAGGGTTTTTTTACTCATCTTTTTTGTTTGCCTGTTCGCTGTGCCTGATGGCTTTGGCCAATGCAATGGCCTGCCAACAGACTGTGTCGGCACACAATCTTATACGGTTGATCCTGCCCCTGTCAATGGATTTTATAATGCGGGAACGGTGGTTACCTTTTGTTATACCATTCAGAATTATAATCAATGCAATTCCAACTGGTTTCATACGCTGGATCTGAATTTCGGACCAGGCTGGGATTTATCCACCATCACACCAATCAGCCTCCCTGTCAGCTGTGATGGAATCGGTAACTGGAATTACTATAATAGCGTAACATCCACCTCTACCGGACAGAGTTTCGGACCTTGCTTCTCTTACGACTCACCACTTGGCTTTCCGGGTAATGTGCTGGATGGAAATCCCGGAAATAATTTCGGCGATAATTGCGCTTCTTATACCTGGACATTTTGCTTTTCCATCATGGTGTCCAGCACATCTTATGGTCAGAGTCTTTCTGTTGATGCCACCGCAACTGGTGATGGTTCAGCAGGTTCATGGACCTCAAATACTTGTCCCGGTGCTGCTTTCAATATATCGAATGCATTTTCTCAGGCATGTTTTATCTCAGCTACCAATGTTGTGGTGGAGCCAACCTGTTTAAATAATGATGGTTCCATTTCATTAACGGTAACCGGAAATTTGGGTCCTGTTTCTTTTCTCTGGTCACCCGGCGGACAAACCACTGCTTCCATCAGTGGATTATCTGCAGGATCATACCAGGTGACCGTGTCAGATACGGTGAATTGTGAGGCCGTTTACAGCTTCGACCTTACCTATGATAATCCTGTTACATTTACAAATGCCATCCATGATGCCGCCTGCTTTGGCTATTGCGATGGTATTGCCACCATATTCGCAGCTAACGGTGCGGCTCCTTACAATTATAGCTGGTCAGGCACAGGTAATGTGACTTCCTATGACAGCGCGCTTTGCGCAGGCGACTATTATGTTACTATTACCGATGCCAACTATTGTGAACGCATTGATACAATTACTATAGGTTCACCGGCAGAAATTCAGCTCACCCCAACGGTTAAGGATGTTTCATGTTTTGGCGGTTATGATGGTTGGGCTACGGTGAATGCTACGGGAGGCTCCGGCATTTATTTCTTTAACTGGCAGCCATCGGGTCAGAACAGTGACACGGCAAAAAACCTGGTAACCGGAACATATACTGTTACCGCTACCGATACAAAAGGTTGTTTTGCGGATCTTGATGTTACGATTTCAAGTCCGCCGAAAATACTGATAGCTCCTTCGGTTACACCGGTGAGCTGTTATGGTTTCAGCGATGGCGCAATCACCACTTCGGTAAGTCAGGGCGTTGCACCTTACCAGTATTACTGGGTGAATAGCGGACAGGTAACATCAGCTATTAACTCATTGCCTGAGGGTAGTTATTCATTGCTCGTTACAGATGATTCAGGTTGCCAGCAACTGGATACTTTTTATGTTTCACAACCTGATTCACTTACAGGGATTTTGGCTATCACTCCCCCAAGTTGCCCTTCCGCCAACGATGGCGGCGTGGCAGCTGTGATGACAGGAGGCACTACGCCTTATGCTTTTATCTGGAACAACAATCCGTTGATGAATACACCGTCACTTGTTAATCTCGCGCAAGGTTACTTTTCAGTGCTGGTTACTGATGCCAACAATTGCAACGTGACCATTGCCGAATATGTGAAAGCATTACCTGACCTGGTGATTAATGCCGGAATGGATGTCTCCATTGAATTGGGCCATAGCACCATTTTAAATGCACAGGTCGACAGGTTTGGTGATTTTGATTTCCAATGGAAGCCGCCTTATAATCTTTCCGATAGTCTTTCCTGGACAACCTATGCTTATCCTTTTCAGACAACTGAATATGTAGTGGAAGTAACGGATCCTGCTTCCGGTTGTGTGGGCAGCGACACTGTTACAGTAATACTGCTGCCTTCAGGCTATGTGCTCGTGCCCAGTGCTTTTACACCTAACAACGATGGATTGAATGACCTGCTATTCCCGGTATCCGGCGAACTGGTGGAAATCACATCATTCAAGATTTTTAATCGCTGGGGACAGGTTGTCTTTTCAGGAACAGCAGAAGGATGGGATGGTACTTTTCATGGAAAGCCTGAGGAAACAGCCGCTTATGTATATGAAGTGCACTACCTTATTGAAGGTCGTGATGGCCAGTCATATACCACTTCGGGCAGCGTTATGCTGATCAGGTAACCACAAATTAACTTGCTTTTCGCTCAGCTCAGATAGACAGCTTCTTCGAGGCCGGTTCCTATCTCAACCGTAATATGCTCCTGCATACTCGTGGACAGAGATAATCCTACGTAATCCGGACTCACGGGATACACTTTATGTTTCCGGTCAATTAATACGGCAACCTGTATTCGCTTTGGTGCGAAATCAAGAAAGGGTTTCATGGCATAAAGCAATGTTTTGCCCGTATTGGCCACATCATCGCATACAATCACCACCTTGTTATTTACAAAAGACGGATCGATACCCATCAGGATTTCAGACGTTGCCGGATTGTGTTTTTGCAATTGGATATCAGTTAAAATTACCGAGAAATGCCCCGCATGCCGGAGTTTAGCCTCAAGGCGCTGTGCAAACACAAAGCCTTTCTGCCTGATGCCTGCCAGCACGATTTCCTGTTCGTCATCATTGTGCTCCAGGATCTCATAGCTGATGCGTTCTGCTTTTCTGTTGATATCGTCTGCTGTCAGAATAACTGACCGTTTAATCTCTTCCATAAATAAATCCATGATCTTTTACTGCTTATACCTTCACTGCATCACAATAATTTTTTGGATGAAGGCTTGTTCAGCATACTTTAATAGATAATCAGTTTCTTCACACCGGTCGTCGCATTACCTGATTCAAGATGGTAAAAGTACAAACCAGGTTCAAGTTCTTCCTTCATGGCCAGCAAATCATTTTTACCGTTAACCTTAATCTTCATCACCGGTTTGCCTGATAAATCGTTGATCAAGATAAAGCCACTGACATCATCTTTTAATCCGCAGTAAAAATTAGTGAAACCATTTGCAGGATTGGGATACGCCACGATGGCAAGATCCACTTTACCTGTTTGCGAAATGCCGACATTATAAATGCAGGAGCCATCGTCCGTATTCGCTGCTGCATTATAATTCAATGCAGCAACATCGGTACAGCCGAAAAGTACAGGTATGCAACTGCCATCATCAACAGTTGCTGCCGGATCATAATTAATTGAAAACGGTACGGTGCAGCCATACGTGATATTGATATTCATGGCTGCATAACCATCTACCTTCCCAAAACCCCATTTGTTGTCAGGCAAGTCATCACCGGTAAAACTGTCTTCAAAACAGGAAAGCAGGATAGCATCTTTTACTTCCCTGTATGATGCCCCGGGATTCTTTTGCAAGTACAGCGCAGCAATACCCGCTACTACAGGTGATGCCATGGAAGTGCCACCGTTTACATTATGCATACCGCCCAGCGCCACCTTGTAGGCTTGCGAGAGTACGAGCGCGGCAGCCTGTGAAAGCTGACTCGTTGCGAGAGTTCGGTTGCCCGGCGCACCCGCATCAGGTTTAATACGCCCGTCACGCGTAGGCCCTAAGCTGGAAGAGATGGCAAGGTCACCGGGCATATCCAGCGGATAGGCAATCAGGTCTCCATAATAATCAATATACTGATTGCGGTTGATGTAGTTTGCAATGGTGATCACTTTATCAGAACAGGTGAAACTGCTCACAATAGTTTGATGGATATCCGGTGACTTATAACGAACGATATCGGGAAATGTAGAAGCCGGTGGGAGTGAAAGCACCATGTCGGAGGTGCCGGTTGTTGATGAACCGCTCCACAAATCAAAATGTCCGCTTCCGTTTGTAATAAATCGCCAGTAATAGCTGGTCACATCCGGCTGAATAAATATCTCACAGGAATAGCTGCTGTCGTATTCATAGGCTGTAATCGTGGCAATGCCGAGCCTGGTGGTGCCATTCCATAAAGTGTCTTTGATCGTGAAGGAACCTGTTGTGAAGTTGAAATCATTCAACAGGTTTAAATATCCGGTTCGGCCAAGCGATGCGTAGGGTGAATTGTTATCTGCGCCAATGGCAAAACTGAAAGTCTCCGCTGCATCCTTGCTGATCCACCATTCATAGTATATTCCGCCAATAACATTGTTGTATTTAAACCAGGTGAAGGAAGAATCAGCAGCCGTTTCATATCCCAGGTGAAATGGAATATTGCCGGCATTACCGGCAGCGCATACGAAGGTGCGGCCTTGCTGCTGCATAATGAGATCATCAATCAACTGAGCCGGTAGATCATCGCCATCATGTGAACCAGCATAAGTGCCAATGCTTGCATTGATGACACAGGGCTTGCCAAGGCCGGCAGCTTTATCAAATGAATACTTCGTAGCATCTGCTACGTTGATCAGGAAATTTTCATCCATGCTCACTGCCACCGTGATGATGTCGCAAGCAGGCGCAACACCTGTAAAATTATTGATTGCCTTACCGTTGCCGGTAGCTATGCCTGTAACATTTGAGCCATGGCCGAAATTATAGAACGGTTCTGCATGCGTGCATAATCCGGCATCTATGGCAGCATCATCCCATTCCTGCCCGTAACCGAATGGTTCAGGAAAGGTTCCGCCATAATCAACAGTCTGATCCCACAGGTAGCGGATCCGTGTTGTGCCATCATCGTTTTTGAAATCTGCATGGGTGAAGTCAATACCATCATCCAGCACAGCCATCACAATACCGGTGCCGTCATAAGCCTGTGTAAGCGGAGGGAAACCTCCATGCACCGGCGAAATATTGGCATTCAGTAAGGTCATGTCATCCATCATCTGGCCTTTGCCATGCAATCCTTCCAGCCTGCTCACGCCCTGCTTCGCCGCCAGCTGTTTCACTTTATTCAATGGTAAGCAAAACGCTACAATATCAGCCACTGAGTATTTACTGGTGCCGCCTAATTGTTTCACTGCATTGTTGATGAGCGTCACATCACCCTGGGCAAGTAATGAAACGCAACGTGCGGAAGTGTCGCCAGACAAAAGCGCTTTAAGAAGGCCGCTGTTCATTTGTGCACGCGGCTGCGAAAAAACAAATGCCGGAAGGAGGCATACAAGATAAATGAGTTGTATTTTTCGCAGCATAACTGTTAACCCAAATTTTTTAACCGGCGGAGGAGTCGATACATGAATGGCGATTTTCAAATGCTGCACCCGTTCTAAAAATAAGTATAAATGATGACTGCACAAATACTCTTTGTGATCTGCCTGGCTATAGCCATCTTCATTTTCACCAGGAATGTGAGGAAGATCATCCGCAACATTCACCTCGGGCGTGATGAAAAAATTACAGGTGACACATCCAGGCGCTGGCGAACCTTGCTGCGGGTGGCACTCGGGCAATCAAAAATAATGAGTAAGCCGCTGGCCGGTATTTTTCATGTCATCATTTATGCCGGTTTCATCATTATTAATACAGAAGTGCTGGAGATAATGATCGATGGCATTTTCGGAACGCATCGCATTTTTGCCGCTGTTTTACCCGGCGGGTTGTATGGTTTTATTATTGCCGTTTATGAATGGCTGGCAGTCCTGACTATATTAGCTGCCGTAGTTTTTCTGTGCAGAAGGTATATTATCCGGCTTTCGCGATTTACTGCACCCGATCTCGATGGATGGCCGAGGAGAGATGCTGCCATCATCCTGCTGTTTGAACTGGTGCTCATGTTTTTGTTTCTATCGATGAATGCAGCAGATCATTTGCTGCAGCAGTCGTCCGTTGAACATTATATCCATGCAGGATGGTTTCCTGTAAGCGCTTTATTTTTTGAACCCCTTTACCGCTCACTGCCGGTGGATGCGTTGATCATGGTTGAACGTGCTGCCTGGTGGATGCATATTACCGGTATCCTCGTATTTCTGAATTACCTGGTCATCTCCAAGCATTTTCATATCATCATTTCTTTTCCGAATGTATTCTTCTCCAATCTTTTTCCGCAGGGAAGAATTAAGAATTCCGCTGCCGTTACCCGCGAGGTGAAACTGATGCTTGACCCTGCAGCGGTGCCTGATGCCGGCGAGCAAACTGCGGCGCGGTTCGGGGCAAAGGATATCAATGATCTTTCCTGGAAGCAACTGATGGACGCATATTCCTGCACAGAGTGCGGACGCTGCACTGCCGCCTGTCCTGCAAACATCACCGGCAAAAAACTTTCTCCGCGCCTGATCATGATGAAAACCCGCGACAGGATAGAAGAAGTAGGGAAGCAAATCGATCAGCATGGTGCCGGTTTCAGTGATCAGCAATCTTTGCTTGGCGACTATATCACAGAAGAAGAGTTGTGGGCATGCACTACCTGCAATGCCTGTGTGGAAGCCTGTCCGGTTAATATTTCCCCGATGGGCATCATCATGGATTTGCGACAGTCACTTGTGATGGAAGAATCAAAGATGCCGAATGAGCTTGCCATGATGAACACTAATATTGAAAACAATGGTGCGCCATGGCAGTTTTCTCCAGGCGACCGTTTCAATTGGGCAGATGGCCTTGACATACCGTTGATGGCAGATGTGGCAGCAAGAGGTGAAACGGCAGATGTGCTTTTCTGGGTCGGTTGTGCAGGTTCTTTTGATGACCGCTATAAAAATGTGACACGATCTTTTGCCAGGATTTTAACTGCTGCCGGTATCCGTTTTGCCGTGATGGGAACGGAAGAGACCTGTACCGGCGATCCAGCCAAGCGTGCCGGCAATGAGTTTCTTTTCCAGATGCAGGCTTTCAATAATATCACCAACCTCAATAATTATGGGGTGAAAAAAATAGTGACTGCCTGTCCGCATTGCTTTAATACGCTGAAGAATGAATATCCTGAGCTGGGAGGAAATTATGAGGTGATGCACCACACTGCCTTCCTGCAGCAACTCCTACTTGATGGAAAGATAAAGATTCGTGAGGATAGTGACCTACGGAATAGGTCCATCACCTACCACGATTCCTGTTACATCGGCAGGGGTAATGGTATCTATGAGGCACCACGCTCTGTCTTGGAAAATTTCAAGTCCGATCTGAAAGAGATGAAGCGCTGCCGTACCAACGGATTGTGCTGCGGAGCCGGTGGCGCACAAGTGTTCAAAGAAGAGGAACCCGGAAAGAAAAGAGTTAACACCGAACGCGCGGAAGATGTGCTTGCCACAGGTGCCGGTATAGTGGCAGTGGCATGCCCGTTTTGTATGACCATGCTTGATGACGGACTAAAAAATAAAGCAGGCGATGATGCGCCGAAAATCAAAGATATTGCTGAGCTGGTTGCACAGAACCTTTAAAAGTGCAGTATTACGGGAACCGGTTTTCATACAGATTCATCAGTATTGTTGCGGGAAGCTTTTGTCTTTCAGAATGTTTCTTGATACTTCTTGTTTTGAGTTGCAGCTAAAACGGGTCTGGATATTATGGAGCGCAAAATTCATCTATTAATCCACTTTCCTTTTTTCTATTTAACCGGTTATCTGGTATTTTTATAGAATTATTGAGGAAGTACATCGTGGCCAATCTTTGTTTTCGCGGAGTCTGTCAGTGTAGCCGAACCCTTGCCTTTTGCGCAGCTTAATATTTATTGAAGGGATGCCATGAAATTTCACATCTTTAACCTAACAAGTGATTAAAAATAATAACCAAACTTTCTCTTTTAGCCACCAAATCAACTCCATTCATCTCTATGAAACAACTACTCCTCTTCACATTTCTGCTCTCTTCAGCAGCGGCATTTGCACGATATCAATATGTATCACCAATGCCGGGATCTACCTTGAATACTCCGTTGACGCATATCATCATTCGTGAAGGAAGTGTACTTGATCCGGCATCTTTGGATGCAAGCCGGTTTACGCTGACAGGATCAAAGAGCGGTGGTCATTCATTCCGGATCGCATTCTCCGACGATCAGAAAACGATACTGTTATATCCAGACGTTCCGTTTGGTTATGCAGAAGAAGTTACGGTAAACGTGATGTCCGGTATCAGTGCATTGGATGGAAGATTGCTGGATCCATATAAATTCAGTTTTACCACCCATCGTGCGTACTCCGCAGCGGAACAGGAAAATTTTAAGCTGCTTCCTCAAATTGTAATGGAGGAGGAGATGAAGAAAAATGGAGTACCACCTGTACCGGAACAACAAGACCCTGCCTTTAATCCCAATGAGCGGGCATTACTGGGTAGCTTCACGATCGTAAAAAATATCAACCCATCGCCGGGAGAAATTTTCTATGATGCCTGGAATGGAAATTTCGGAAGCACCACTTATGACGGATATAACATTATCACTCCTGACGGAGACTCTGTCTATGCCAGTGATAAGGTGTCTGTTTGCTTCGACTTCAGTGTGAACCCCAACGGATACCTTTCTGTTTTTAATGATAATGCCAACCGGTTTGATGTGTATGATTCCAACTATGTATTGATAGACTCTTATTATCCGGGCAATGGACGGTCAGCCGATCCGCATGAGTTTACGATTTATGAAGACGGGCATGCTTTCATGATTGCTTCTGAAACGCATATCGTGGATATGTCGATTTATAATCCGAATTATTCGCACAATGCCAATGTCACTACGAATGTGATACAGGAATTCGATAAAAACAAAAATGTGATTTTTGAATGGCGTGCATGGGATCATATTGCAGTGACGGAATCCAATCAAAACCTTGCCTTTTCCTTTATCGACGCTATACATACTAATTCAATTGATCTGGATGCAGATGGTAACATTGTCGCTTCCAACCGGCATCTCAGCCAGGTGAACAAGATTGACCGCAATACAGGAGATTTTATATGGCGGCTCGGTGGTACGATGAATCAGTTCACCTTCATCAATGATCCTGAACATTTTTCATTTGAACACGATGCGCGTTGCCTGAGTAATGGCAATCTCACTTTATGGGATAATGGCAATGGCCATCTCCCTACACATTCTACCGCCAAAGAATACCAAATTGACGATGTAAACATGACTGCTACGCTCGTCTGGAGTTACAATCCAAAAACCTACACCAATACCAATGCCTATTTCTATGCAATGGGAAGTGTGCGCAGGCTGGATAATGGTAACACACTGATCAATGGCGGTTGGGATAACTCTTCCAATCAATCCAACATGTGGGAAGTTACACCTGCCAATGAAGTGGTTTGGGAACTGGCACTGAACAATTCAAAATCACTGGTAGGTTACCGTGCAGCAAAATATATATGGAAACCCTGTGCGCCGGTACTCGCAAATAAACTGAAGGTGAAAAATATCACCGATCACTCTGCCAAGGTTAGCTGGCCCGATGTGAGCAATGCAGTGTCGTATGATATTCAATACCGTAAACTGGGAACATCAAACTGGAAGTTAAAAAATAATACCGACCCTAAAAAGATACTGAGCAACCTGAAACCGGCAACCACCTATGAATACCAGGTTATGGTTCATTGTCAGAATGGCTACGGTTCTGATTGGTCGCCGATAAATACGTTCACCACATTGCCGCTTCGCATAGGTCAGCCTGACCCGGTCATGCTTTCGGTGCAGGTGCACCCCAATCCGACAAGCGGGCAGATCAGTTTTGACGTGGAAGCAACATCTGACAACACTGCCACCATTTCTATATTCGATATTTCAGGCAAGGTTGTTTTCAGCAGTGTACAGGATATTGCCGCAGGAATACAGTCACTGTCATTTGACCTCACCACATTGCCGGAGGGTATTTACCTGGCAAGACTGAATACAATGGCAGAGAGCAAGACGGTTAAATTTGTAAAGGAATAGGACACTTGATTAAGACCGATATTTATTGCTGCTGAAAAATATGGATTGAAGTTGTTGCTTCACCATCGAAGCAGGCACCGGAGAATTGACAGTAAATGAAATATGATGTCCTCATTGTAGGCAAGGGGCTTATCGGTTGCGCTATTGCCCGCCACCTGAGCAGGTCAATGCGAAAGATTGCCATCGTGGGGCCGGATGAGCCGGAAGATTACAGCAAGGCCATTGTGTTTGCCAGTCACTACGACAGCGGCCGCGTTCAGCGGTTGATCGGTCAAACCGATGCGATGACACAATTGAACCTCGAATCGGTAAGACAGTATGAGGGTCTGCAGGAGGAAAGCGGAGTCGTGTTTCATAAAGGGTCGGGCTGCCTGTATGTGCATCCTCTTGGCACCGACGATTATCTTGATAGAGCAGTTGAGCGTAGCCGCCGTTTTGGTGTTGAGGCTACGATGTATGCAGCTGGGCGGGAAATAGAATCATCTTTTCCTGAGTTTCATTTTCCTGCATCAGCAAAAGGAATGTCTGAACTTTCGCCGTCAGGTTATATCAGTCCGCCGATGATGATCAGCGCGCAGCTGAAAGTATTTGAGAAAAATGAAGGTACAGTTATCAGGGAAACGGTGAAAGGGATTCGTTACCGGAAACATTGCGCTGAAGTAACTACACAGGAAGGCAACCAATACGAAGCTGCCAGCGTTGTTCTTGCCGCCGGTGCATTCACTAATTTTTCGAATCTGCTCGAGCAACCAATTGATCTTGTCATAAAAAGTGAAACCGTATTGCTGGCAAAAGTCAGCAGGGAAGAAGCAACAAGACTATCGCTTATGCCATCCTTGCTGTATGAGTTGGATGATGGTGAGGTGGAAGGCATCTATGCTACACAACCCATTCAATATCCTGACGGTAATTATTACCTGAAGATGGGCTGCAACCTTCCGGAAGATATTTTCTTCAGCAATGATCTGCCGGCGATACAAGACTGGTTTCGTTTCGGCGACAGCCAAGCGTATGAAGAAAGAATGTTACAGCATCTGCAAATCATCATGCCTTACCTGAAGGTGGAGGGTCATACCAGCAAACGCTGTATTCTTCCCCGTACACAACATCATAAAAACCCATACATCGGTAAAGTGGATGAACGTTTATTTATCACCGCACCAAACGGATGGTCGGCGATGTGTGCCGATGGTGTTGGGAATGTGATGGCAAGTCTTATCCTCCATGGCGAATTTCCTGCAACGTATAATCCAAAAGACTTTGAACTGTTTTTCAGGGATAAGGCATGGTGAGATTATCGCTTATCAGACAGTAATTTCATCATGCCTGATGCGCGAAAGAATTTGAATGAGCATCAATTCATTGTAAAGCGATAACTTTATTCCATCATCACTTCTTCACTAACATGAAAATATTAATCACGATAGCGCTTGTGATTGCCGGAATGCTGCAGGTCAGGGCACAGGAAAATGTTTACGCTGAGCGGATAAAAAAAATAGCCGCTATGGAACAAAAGTCGCATTCCGCTTTTCCCGGCATTCATACAACACGTACGCAGGATAACTACAATGTCACGTATCACCGTTGCGACTGGAAGATTAATCCGAATGTTTATTACATAAGCGGCAACATTACCACCTACTTCATTCCTAAGCAGGCCGGCTTCAGCTCCGTGGAATTTGATTTCAGCGCCGCGATGATGACCGACTCTGTGCTCTATCATGGTAATGCAGTTACCTTTAATCAGCAACCGGATAACCTGCTGGTGATTGATTTGCCGGCAGAGGTGGCAGAAGGTACGCTGGATTCGCTCACAGTTTATTATCAGGGCGCGCCTGTAGGTTCAGGATTTGGTTCATTTATTCAGTCTTCACATAATGGAACACCCATATTGTGGACGCTCAGCGAACCGTTTGGCGCCAAAGACTGGTGGCCTTGCAAGCAGAGTTTGAACGATAAGATTGATTCTATTGATATCATTGTCACTTGTCCGCAAAACTACCGTGATGGAAGCAACGGCGTGCTGATAGCGGAAGCGCAGAATGGCAACGCAAAGTCATATCACTGGAGAAGCCGGTATCCTATTGCCGCTTACCTGGTAGCTATTGCCGTAACGAATTATGCATCTTACAGTGATTATGCTACCCTGTCTAATGGAGCGCAACTCGAGATTCTCAATTATGTATATCCTGAAGATCTTGCAACAGCGCAAAGTTTAACGCCGGCAATTGTTCCCGTGATAGAGTTGTATGGCATGCTAACGGTTGATTACCCTTTTGCCAATGAAAAATACGGGCATTGTCAATTTGGATGGGGTGGAGGCATGGAACATCAGACCATGACTTACTGCGTTGCTTTTGATGAATGGCTGATTGCCCATGAATGCGCCCACCAGTGGTTTGGCGATAAGGTTACCTGTGGCAGTTGGGAAGATATCTGGCTGAATGAAGGATTTGCCACCTTTTTTGAGGGACTGACACAGCAATTCCTGTATCCATGGAACTGGCAATCGTGGAAGCAGGGAAACCGCGACTATATTGTTAGTGCGCCTGATGGTTCAGTGCTGTGCCCCGATACCACGGATGTGAACCGCATCTTCGACGGACGGCTTTCCTACGCAAAAGGCGCGTATGTGCTGCACATGCTGCGCTGGCAACTGGGTGATTCTGTTTTTTTTGAAGGACTCAAATCTTATCTGAATGATCCGTCGCTTGCTTACGGTTATGCGAAAACACCGGACCTTATTGCACACATGGAAGCAGCAAGCGGAACTGACCTGACTGTTTTTTTTAATCAATGGTATTACCAGGAAGGCTATCCGACTTATCATCTCTCCTGGTATCCTGACGGAACAATAACAAAGATCACAGTCAACCAGTCACAGTCTGATCCGTCAGTTTCATTTTTTGAAATGCCTGTCCCGGTCGAACTGAAAGATGCTACCCACGATACAATTGTCAGACTCTTGAACACCTATGCAGGCCAGGCATTTAATGTTGACGCAGGGTTTATTCCTGATGAGGTGATATTTGATCCGGATCTCTGGATATTATCAGCCAATGATGTGGTTACAGAAGTGGATGTTCCTGTAAAGGACAATATCCTGTTTTCCATTTTCCCTAACCCTGCGATAGATGAATTGTCGGTGACTTATGCAATCAGCAACATGTTATCAGGAAAGCTTTCTATAACTGATATGTCAGGCCGTGTGGTGAAAACGATTCCTGCTCAGCAAAAAGCTGAGGGGACCATCCTGGTGAATCTCAGCGATCTTCCCATGGGCATTTACTTTGTGAGGGCCATGGAAGGCAACACGGTAGTAGTAAAAAAATTCATTAAGACCTGAGCAAGGATAGGTATGTTGTATTTTTTCTATCGGAACTGCAAATTCCGGCAGTTGTTAACAAAACAATCAGGGCGATAAAAATTAATTTAAATCTTCCTGCCGTAGGTGTATCATTGCATTTGCTTAATATTAAAAATGCCGCGGAAAGATAAAGCAATGCATGTATGATGAAGTTGATCAGTAAATCAGCCTGTATAATTTGTTTATTCCTGTCGCAACTTTTGCTTATCGCACCCACGGTTTTTGCCGGTAATTGTTTGCTGCCTAAACCATCATCTGTTACAGCCGCAAATATTACATCCTGCCAGGTCACGCTCAGCTGGAATGCTGTGGCTGGTGTATCCTATTATGGAGTAAAATTTAAAAAGCAGTCCGCAACAGATTGGTCACCGGTAGTAAATGTGGCAATGAGTACGGCTTATACTTTCAGCGGACTGGAGCCCGGCGTTAAATACAATTTCGCGGTTGCTGCATTTTGCAATAACAACAAAACAAGCGGATATAAAAGCATCAAGGCAACCACGTCCTACTGTGCACCGCCGGTAATTTCAGGTATTGAGGTCATGCCACCGGCTGCTGCTGCGATAAGCTGGAGCGCAGGAAGTTGTAACACACCTTTTAATCAACTGCGTTATCGAAAAAGTACAGAACTGACCTGGACCTATGTTTTCACCGGTGTAAACACCACTGTCACCTTACAGAATTTATTGACGGGCACAGTCTATACCTGCCAGGCGGCTTCCTGTGAAGATACAACGGGCAAATGGTCTGCGCCGTCATCTTTTCAAATTACTGGCAGGCCGAATATCTTAATGATTATTCTGGATGATGCGCGCTATGACAGTTACAGTTGCAATGGGGGCCCGTCTTTTTTTCATAGTCCCAATATTGATCGCATAGCAGAGGAAGGAATTAATTTCAGAAACAGCTTTTGCGTGCAATCCTATTGCATCCCGAGCCGTGGCAGCATTGTTACTGGGTTGTATCCACATAAAAACGGTGCTACCAACAATTCAGAGACGATCTATGATTACCTGCCGACAACGGCAAAAATTCTCGACAGTGCCGGCTACTATACAGGCTGGATCGGGAAGTATCACATGGCAGTTAAACCACAGCCGGGCTACGACTATTGGTTTGCGACGAAAGTTAACAGTGGTATTGATGAGTACAACAACCTGAAGTATAACTACAATGGTACGCTTGCCACCATACCCGGCCACGATACGGATATTGTCACCGATACTACACTGGCATTCCTCAACCGTAATGCGGACAAGAATTTCTTTGTGACAGTTGGTTATCATGCACCACACAATCCGTTCATTCCCCAGCAGCCGTTTGATGGTTTGTTTGATGGTGAAGCAATGCCGGTTCCTGCCAATACCGCCCACTATAAATCCAACTTCCCGTCCTTCCTGTATAACCTTTCCGAAGCTTACTATATCGGTCAGCAGGAAATTGCATCCGAATATCAGCCTTATTATGAAATGCTGGCAGGCCTCGATGTTGCCATCGGGAAGATACTGGACAAGTTGACGCAGCTAAATATTATCGATAACACACTCATAATTTTCACCAGCGATAATGGAACGATGTTCGGTGAACATGGATTATTCCTTAAGCGGTTTGCCTATGAGCCATCGTCCCGTGTTCCGCTGTTTATCCGTTTCCCGGCCTGGTTTCCGGCTGCAACTGTTATCGACAGTCAGTTAGCCTTGAATGTTGACCTTGCACCGACGATTCTTGAAGCGGCAGGAATACACGATGGTTATTCTTTTGATGGTGCTTCGCTGAAAGATCTGGTGGAAGGAACAGTGCTTCGTAACAGCTATTACTTTGAATCTGTTTACGATCCGTTTACTGCCGCGCTTCCTTCATTGCGTTCGGTGAGAACACTGCATGAAAAATATATACAATATGGATGCAGCCATGAGACGGCTGAATTTTTTAATCTGTCCACAGATCCTGCTGAAGACACTAACCAGGTGAAAAACCCGCTTTATGCTGCGGCAATCGGGAGCCTGCAGTTGCAGTTAAACAATTTTAAGCTGGAGCTTGATGATAATGCACAGGAAGTGGTGCTCAATTGTTTTTTGAAACAGGGTGTACAGAAATACGCCGAAGTCAGCATACCTGATCCGGAAGACCTGCCGTCGATAGAAGATAATGTGCTGATCTTTCCGCAGCCCGCAAATCAAAGAATAACCATCAGTTTCCTGTCTGATGAAAATGATGACCGGGCACAGTGTACGGTCAGTGATGCATTGGGTGAAAGGGTAGTGCAGCAATACGCTGCAGTGATCAGCGGACAAAATAATATTCTCATGAACATTGGAGCATTGCCGCCTGGCTATTACCTCCTCACCGTTGATGTGAACGGCAAAAGCATCACAAGGCCATTGCTGGTAGCTGATTGACCAGGATGCGCTGCTTGCAAATCATGCACCCTGATTAATATCGCCGTGTTGTATCTTTGAAGTCTCCCTTCATAAAACGAAATACACTATGCAGCATTTTGATGAATCGTCAAGAGTGTGGATCTACCTCAGCAACCGGATTTTTACAGATGTGGAAGTAAGCGATATCAGTATCGCAATCCGGCATTTTTGTAAAGAATGGTCGGCACATGGCACAAAGCTGAAAGCAGCAGGCGAAGTGCGTTACAATCGTTTTATTGTCTTAATGGTAGATGAATCGGAAGCTGGGGCAAGTGGGTGTTCCATAGATAAATCAGTTCATTTTATCCATGCACTGGAAAAAGAATATGCGGTGCGGCTGTTCGACAGGCTGATGCTGGCATGGAAAGATGGCGCTGAAGTTCAGGTGGCGCCCATGCAAAATATGCAACAGCTCTTTGATAACGGGACGATTCATGCCGGAACCATCGTGTTCTATAATTCAGTTTCTTCCAAAAAAGAGCTGGATGAAAAATGGGAAGTCCCTCTTTCCCAAAGCTGGATGTTTGCACGTATAAGTCTTCCGAAAGAAAAATCAATGTCATAACATACCGTAAAGACATGAATAGCTGCCATTGGCCAACAGAGATAGTTATTTGCCGGTCATTTTTCTTATTACATTTGAGCCCTCAAATAAAAGCGCTGATTGGAATCGAAGCACGGTAATAATAAGCTCTCCTTTGCAGGCTTATTAATCACTCTCGGAATTATTTATGGAGATATCGGCACCTCGCCTTTGTATGTAATCTCTGCCATTATGGGACATGAGCCCATAGACAAATATCTCGTTCTTGGCGGCATATCCTGTGTATTCTGGACACTCACGATACAGACAACGCTGAAATATATCGTGCTCACCATTCAGGCGGACAATAAAGGCGAGGGAGGTATTTTTTCGCTCTATGCGCTGGTCCGTAAAAGGGCTAAATGGCTCATCTATCCTGCTATCATCGGCGGTTGTACATTGTTGGCAGACGGTATCATTACGCCGGCCATCACTGTTTCGGCTGCAGTGGAAGGATTAAAGATTTATAGTCCGGGGCTGAACACTATTCCTATCATTGTAGCTATTATCACTTTTTTGTTTGTATTTCAGCGTGCCGGAACACGGTTGGTAGGCAGTTCTTTTGGCCCGATCATGTTTCTGTGGTTTTCCATGCTGGGTATTTTAGGTGGAGTGAAAATATTGGAACACCCGGCCATTCTGCAAGCGGTAAATCCGGTGTATGCATTTGATCTGCTTGTGAAGCATCCCAATGGGTTTTGGCTTTTAGGCGCTGTTTTCCTTTGTACCACAGGTGCGGAAGCGCTGTACTCTGATCTTGGCCACTGTGGCAGAAAGAATATCCGTGTGAGCTGGATATTTGTAAAGTCATGCCTGCTGCTGAACTATTTCGGACAAGGTGCATGGCTGATGCGTCACCAGGGATTGGTGCTGGAGGGAAATCCGTTTTATGGAATCATGCCTTCATGGTTTGTGATATTTGGTATTATCATAGCAACGGCGGCTTCCGTAATTGCCAGCCAGGCACTCATCTCCGGTTCGTATACGCTTATCAGCGAAGCGATGCGGCTTAATATCTGGCCAAAGGTGCGCATCATCTTTCCGACAGTGCAGCGCGGTCAGGTGTACATTCCAAGCGTGAATTGGTTCTTGTTTGCAGGCTGCGTAATGGTAGTAATGTATTTCAGAAAATCTGCCAATATGGAGGCTGCTTACGGATTGGCTATCACCATCACCATGATGATGACTACCATTTTATTCAGCACTTATTGGTATGTTAAACACGGTTCATGGGTAACAACAGCGCTTGTAGGCGGCACTTTCTTTACGGTTGAAATTTCTTTCTTCATCGCGAACCTCAGCAAGTTTCCGCATGGCGGTTATGTCACACTGTTTATTGCATTCCTGTTATTCTCAGTCATGTTTACCTGGTTTAAAGCAAGAAAAATCAAAAACAGGTACCTTGAATTTATTCCGGTAGATGAATACCTGCCTTCGCTGAAGGAACTGAGTGAGGACATGACTATTCCGAAATACGCATCACATCTTATATACCTGACCAGCGCCGATTACAAGACACAGATTGAGGATAAGGTGATTTACTCTATTTTCAACAAACAACCCAAGCGGGCTGATATTTACTGGCTGATACATGTGGATGTGATGGATGAACCTTACAGGATGGATTATTCTGTGGATATACTGGTTCCCAATAAGGTGATCCGCATAGAATTCAAACTTGGTTTTCGCGTGGCGCCGCGATTGAACCTGTTTTTTAAGAAAGTGGTGGAGACGCTGGTCAAAGAGAAAAGAGTGGATATCATCTCTCAGTATGAATCGTTGCGCCGCAAGCATATTGCCGGCGACTTCAGGTTTGTGGTAATGGAAAAATACCTTTCCAATGAAAATGAATTATCGTTCTTCGATAAGATAATCATGGATTTTTATTTCTATCTCAAGCATATATCCATGACTGAGGAATCCGCCTTCGGATTGGATACCAGCAATGTGACCGTAGAGAAATTCCCGTTAATACTCGGTCAGCCTGCACAGATTAACCTGAAGGAAATACCTTCCGACGGATAGTAGCTTTGTGTTTCGCTTGTCATGATAGTGAAGAGTCTTGATACTTACCGGACTTGTTTTCTCCTCCTGAAGTGTCTGCAATATAATGTTTCAATTCCTCTGTTTTTAACAGAGTTAATTATCTTCGGTTCAACTTGACACACTCGCATCCATGTCAAATACTCGCAAAGCGACAGCTATAAAAGAGGACAATGATACCGGTCTAAGCACCAATGCGCAGGCGAGAAATCAACGCGCTATTGCTGCCAACGGATCATTCAATATTGAATACCGCGGACTCAACTGGTTCAGGCCCGGAGATCTTTACCTCGAGCTGATTAACATGCCCTTGCTTAAGTTCTGTATCATTGTTTTTATTGCATTTGTTGTTGCCAACTCCATCTTTGCTATAGGCTATTTCCTGATTGGTGTTGAACATCTTACTGCTTATGAAGGACATTCTAAACTGGAGGAGTTTCTGCATGCTTTTTTCTTTAGTGCACAATCCCTTACAACAGTAGGATACGGCCGTATCGCACCGGTAGGTATTGTGATAAGCTTTGTGGCCACTTTTGAATCAATGCTGGGCATTCTCACTTTTGCACTTGCTACAGGCTTACTGTATGGTCGGTTTTCTAGGCCCAATGCCCGGCTGCTGCACAGCAAAAATCTGCTGATGGCGCCCTATAAAGAGGGCATGGGCTTAATGTTCAGAATAGCGAATGGAAGAAAAACACAATTGGCTGAGGTGGAGGTGCAGGTAACGATGTCAAAGGCAACTATTGAAAAAGGAAAGGCTGTGCGCAGATTTTATCCGCTGGATCTTGAGCGCAGCAAGGTCGGCATGTTCCCGTTGTCTTGGACCATTGTTCATCCTGTTACACCTGAAAGCCTGTTATACGGTTATACAAAGGAAATGATGGAGGCGGAGGATATGGAACTGCTTGTCTTTTTTAAAGCTTATGACGAAACATTTTCTCAAAATGTTCATTACCGTATTTCCTATCGCGCCTCCGAACTCGTTTGGGGAGCGAAGTTTATTATCAACTTTGAATCACAGCAGGATGGCCCAACCATCCACTATCTTGACCGCATCAGTGATTATGAGCAGGTAGATTTACCGCAACAGTCATCATCAGCTCAGCAGGCAAGGCAGCATTAATCAAATGTGTTATCATTCCGCTAAAAAACCGCCTGTTATCTCCGGCCCGTTCATTTGTATTCT
Organism: Chitinophagales bacterium; assembly: GCA_019694975.1. Classification (NCBI taxonomy): domain Bacteria; kingdom Pseudomonadati; phylum Bacteroidota; class Chitinophagia; order Chitinophagales; species Chitinophagales bacterium. The sequence continues at coordinate 349,769 of JAIBAY010000002.1, read as the reverse complement.
TGCTGCCGTTGAAATGCCGCATTGCATTGTGGGTAATCCTAAGTTTTGATGGTGTCACGATCGGGAAAAAAATGTATTTTGCCACCTGTTATTACAAACCATCATTGATCATTTCATCATCTCGCCAGGTTGCCGGCATAATACAACCGGCAGACGAAGAAGGTCTTTTAATACAACAATCCAACCCAACCCCCAATTGCCATGATCAGACACTTTACGCTTTTACTCCTCCTGTCAGGTTTCGCTTTAATGCTGCAGGCCGCAACGAAGAGCGATCCATACAATCGCAGCTATATTACCAACAACAGGGAACAGCTGAATTACAGCCGGCAGCAACTACTGCGGCAGGGAAAGCCCTGGCTTCAATTCAATAATAAGCACCAGGGCTGGAAAGTAGTGTTTGACGAGCGCAGCAGCATGCCACACAGGGCTTATGGGAACGGTATATTACTTACCGGTAGCGGTGATCCGGCAGCAAAAGCACTGCAGTTTATTAATGATGAAATGTCTTCATTTAATATAGCAACGGATCAATTGGTGCTCAGGAGCGCACATGCATCAGCCAAATATTATTATGTTGATTTTTATCAAAAGTATGCGGGCCTTGAGGTGCTGAACAGCCGCGTTACGGTTCGTTTTACCAAAGACAACAAAGTTGTTTTGTTTGGTGCCGATGTTTTTAATAATATTCAGATCAGCACAACTCCTTCACTGCCTTCGTCGGTCATCGCTTCTTACGCTGCCGGCGGAATCGGTTATCAGGTAACGGCCACGGCTGTTACACCAGGTGTAAAGGTACTTCCGGTTCCTGCCGGCGATACTTATACTTACCGGCTGGTTTATGAAGCCACTGTTTCCTGCAACAATACGGAAGGATATCCTGCAAGGTATTATACACTGGTGGATGCCAATAACGGTGAAGTGCTTTACCGGAGCAACCAGGTATGCAACTTCGATGATGAATTGCTTGTGCAGGCTACCGTTGCTGATCCTAACCCATGGGAACCGGACGTAGTGCGTAACCTGCCCGACCTGAAGGTGACGATTGCAGGAACAGATTATTACACCGATTCAACCGGAATATTGCTCTTGGGCAGTATCGCGCTACCGGTAAATTCAACTATTGCGCTGGCCGGAAAATGGTCAACGGTAGTATCCGGCAATTCCAGTGTGGCACTCACAACTTTCACTACCGGCCTTGTTACCGGGTTCAATACCGTTTCTTTCGATACGCATGCAAGCATTGAAAAACGCAGCGCATACTATCATGCAAACGTGGTGCATAAATTCATGAAAATGCATCTGCCGGATTACGAAAGTATGGATGAATCACTGATCACACGCGTTGAACGTACCGATGGCAGCTGTAATGCCTTTTATGACGGTACCTCCATTAATTTCTACCAGCAGGGCAGCGGCTGCTATGACCTTGCTCTTGCCGGTGATGTGGTGTATCACGAGTATGGACATGGCATTGATATGCGCTTACATGATCTTTATGGCAATGGCCTCGATAATGGTGCCATGAATGAAGGTTATTCCGATGTCTGGGCGATTGGCATTACCGACAATCCCATTCTGGGCATAGGATTTTCTGATACCGATCCGGAAGGATATGTTCGGCGTTACGATATCAACAAGAAGGTTTATCCGCAGGATATCCAGGGTGAAGTACATGCTGACGGCGAAATCATTGCCGGTTGCTGGTATGATACCCGTCTCAACATCGGCGACAAGGACATCATGTTTAATTTATTTTCAGAAGCACTCTTCGGCCTGGCAGACGGGCCACAGGGGCAGGAAGGAAGCGTGTACCGCGATATATTGCTGGATGCCTTAACAGCGGATGATGATGATGCTAACCTTACCAATGGCACGCCGCACGATATTGCTATCCTGAGCGCATTTGCGTTACACGGAATTTCACTCATCGGCGATGTGAATCTTGTTCATGCCGAACCATTGGTGACGTCAGCTGCTGCGCCGATTACCATACAGGCCTCCATCAGTACCGATTTTCCGCTCTACTTCGGTGATGCCTTTGTACATTATAAACTCAATACGGCCACAGACTGGCAATCCGCTCCCATGACTTTGATTTCAGGAACCAGTTATCAGGGTCAGATTCCGGCACAGCCACAGGGTTCCATCGTTGATTACTATTTTACCGTAACGGATATTTACGGAAGCGTGGCATTAACGCAGCCTGCAAAAGTCATTCAGGCTGATCCTAACCTGCCCTACAAACTACTGGTCGGGTTTAATCAGCTGATAAAAGAGGATTTTGAAATTTATTTTGGTGACTGGATCCCATCTGACCCTTCAGATGATGCGGTGACCGGCGCCTGGACCTTCGATGAGCCGGTCGGTTCTTTCCTTGTGAATGGTGATCCTAATTCTATGGTGCAGACAGACAAAGACCACACAGATGATAACACCTTTAACTTTTGCGCCTTTACCGGAAATGCAAGCGCGGGATCAGGAGCGGGCACCAATGATTGTGATGCCGGAAAAAATACTTTGTACGGGCCTAAATACGATGTCACTGCTTATCAGAATCCAGCTATATCGTATTACCGTTGGTATTCGAATGATCAGGGTGCCAATCCGGGCAATGACTCGTGGAAGGTGCATATCACGAACGGCAATGGCATTTGGGTTCCTGTGGAAGTTACTTATACAGCCGACCATCAGTGGAGAGGCAATGCCTTCCGCATTAAAGACTATGTTGAACTGACGGATATGGTGCAATTGCGTTTTGTTGCTTCAGACAGCATCATTGCCGGTGCTAATCTTGAAGGCGGCAGCCTGGTGGAAGCCGCAGTGGATGATGTGGTACTTTGGGAATTGGGTGATCCAACCATCGGCATACATGAGGTGGAAAATATTGCCATCATTGTTGCGCCAAACCCTGCTACTGATCAGGTGATGCTGAAATGGAATAATATTTCTTCGGGCACTACGAAAGTGGAACTGATCAATACGTTGGGCCGCGCCGTCTATAGCACTGCCATTGATGGGTCCATCAATCAGTTATACGTGCCTGTTGATGGCTTGCCATCTGGTATATATACCTTACTTGTAAATGCTGAAAAATTTACCGGCAGCAGAAAAATTGTGGTGCAGTAAGCGTATTAAATTATCATACTTCGCAGAGCAGAAGGCTTCCGATAAAAATGTCGGAAGCCTTTTCATTTTATCGCTTCCGCTGCTGCTGATAACTGTGTAAAGGTTATTGAATAGTTTTTGTAGATGGTTTTATACTCATAGATTAATCTGCGGTATGCTGTATTAATATACAGCAGGAGGTTGTTGCAGAGGCACTACAACAAGCCGTGCTGATAAGCGGGTGCATTTGGATGTTTTGGAGAAATGAAAGCGTCATTGCTGTCGCGAAGATTATCTTAAGGCTGATTGTAGGAAGAATCCTTAACGTATCATCAGGCAACGCGAATTGTCCGTTTCTCTGAATTACTTTTCAGTGCCAGCTCAATAATTTTTATGGTATCTCTTGCCTGCTGCGCAGTAACTGCCAGCGGTGCATTAAAACGGATGGCATTGTATATATTTTCATAGAAGGCAGGGTAATCACCTTTTTCGCTTTTGATGCTGCCATGCTGATGAACACCGTTAATGTCTGTATTGATTCTTCCCCAGATAGTATCCGGTTCTTCACCCCAGTTCAGGCTGTTGAATGGTGTTAATCCGTTCTTCAGCGCCACTTCCTGCGTATCCATGCCATACTTCACAAATGATCCCTGTGTTCCTGATAAGATAAAATGCGGCAGTGGTTCTCTTACCAGCATTCCGGCCTTCAAGGTAACTTTCAAACCATGATAAAACAGCAGCAGTTCAAAATAGTCAATGGATTTACCTCCGGGCCGCTGCACCTGCAGGTGGGAAAATAATTCAGCCGGCATACCAAAAAGGCACAGCGCCTGATCAATGAGATGTGCACCAAGGTCATACAGGATGCCTGCTCCTGCAGTCTCTGTTTCCCGCCACGAATCCGTTTTTATTTCATTTCTGAAGCGGTCGAAGTGCGCTTCATATTCCACCAGTATTCCCAGCAGTTTTTGATCAATTATTTTTTTTACCGTTTTGAAATCACTGTCCCATCTGCGGTTATGATGAACCGTTAACAGGCGATCCTGCTTTGCAGCCAGTGCAATGAGCTCATCTGCCTCTGCCACCTTGATGGTGAATGGTTTTTCTACGATAACGTGTTTACCAGCCAGCAACGCTTTTTTTGCGAGCGTGAGATGAGAAGTATTGGGAGTGGCAATGATGATGAGTTCGATTGATGCATCGTTAATGAGTGAATCTGCCTGCGGAACAATTTCAGTTTGTGGAAATGATGTCCGCGCCAAATCTGCACTTGCTGCACGGGAGGTGCATATTTTCTTCAGCAGGAAGCGGTCTGATCCATAAACAAATGGTGCATGAAATATACGTCCGCCGGTGCCGAAGCCAATGATGCCCGTTTCGATTTTTTGCATATGATCAGTATGGTTTAAAGATGTTTTTAATGCGCATCAACGGCAATGCTGCCACTCTTCACCCTGAGCGGCTGCAGAAACAATAATGGAATACAGAACAAAAAGAAAATACCCACGAAATAAAAGCCATCCAGGTAAGAGAGCAGATAGGTCTGCTTTACCACAGCGCCTTCCAACGCCCTGTACGCGGCCTGTTGCGCATCTATTGTTGAAAATCCTCTTGAAAGAAAACCGTTAACCAGTTTGTTAAATCGTTCTGTAAATGCAGGGTTATAAGCATTAACATGCTCCAACAGGATATTGCGGTGATAACCCTGCCGCAAATGCAGCAGGGTAGTGATAATGGCTATGCCGAAAGAACCGCCGAGCTGACGCATCATGTTGTTGAGGCCTGTTCCCTGTGCAATATCTTTACCCTGTAATCCGGAGAGGGCCAGCGTCGTCAGCGGCACAAATAATAAACTGAGTCCCATGCCGCGAATGATCAGTGGCAGAATAAAATCATTCCATCCTGATGCGAGTGTAGATTGCCGCAGCAGCTCGGTGAAGACAAAGAATAATATGAAGCCTGCCGCTGCCATGATCTGCGGCGGAATACCTTTTCTCAGTAATACACCAACCATAGGCATCATGAATATGGTAACCAATCCGCCCGGTATCAGCATTTCACCTGTTTGCTGCGCGGAAAACCCGAGAAGGCTTTGTGCAAACACCGGGAAGATGAACACAGAACCAAATAATCCGAAGCCAAGTATGAAAGTCAGAAATATGCCGATGGTAAAGCTGCGGTTCCGGAGTATCCGGATGTTCACCACGGGATTGGGTATGGTAAGTTCCTGCCAGACAAAAGCCACTGACCCAATAGCGGCAACGATGGCCAGCACCATGATATAAGGTGCCTGAAACCAGTCTTCACTTTCACCCCGTTCCAGTACCACCTGCAATGAGCCTACGCTTATGGTAAGCAGAAAGATACCCAACCAGTCAATGCGTTGCTCCGACATGCTGTGATCACGCTGCCCCCTGATATATTCAAGGGTAAAAAAGGTGGCAATAATGCCCAGCGGAATATTAATATAAAAAATCCAGGGCCATGAAAAATGATCAGTGATATAACCACCCATTGTCGGCCCTAACGTGGGACCTACCACAACGCCCAAACCAAACATGGCAGTGGCCATACCCAATTGTTCTTTCGGCCAGGTCTCAATCAGGATGGCTTGTGCGGTGGAAAGCAGTCCGCCGCCGCCTAAACCCTGTATGAAACGGAAGAGAATCAGTTCCCATATATTTTGTGCATTACCGCAAAAAAATGAAGCAACGGTAAACAGGATGATGGAAAACAGGAAGTAATTTCTTCGTCCGAATTTCAGGGATAGCCATCCCGACATCGGAAGAATGATGACGTTTGCAACGGCATAGGCAGTAACCACCCAACCCACATCTTCTAAGGTTGCTCCAAGGTTGCCCATAATCTGTGGCAGCGATACATTTACAACGGTGGTATCAATCAATTCCAGCAACGAGGCAAGAATAACAGTAAGCGTGATGATCCATTTTCTGAATCCGGATTCAGCCATATTTTTTCTTTACTGCTTTAGGTGAATTGCTTCATGATCAGGAATGCGGCTGCCGTTACAGATCAACGGTTACCCTGACACTCATGCCGGGCCGCAATTGTTGCGACTGCTCCGCTGAATGGGCAAGTTTGATTTTTACCGGCACACGCTGAATGACTTTTACAAAATTACCGGTGGCATTATCAGGTGGCAGCAATGAAAATTTTGCACCCGTGGCCGGTGAGAAAGAATAGACAGCTCCATCCAGGTCATTGCCCGGGAAAGCATCTGCCTTAATAGATACATGCTGTCCAACCTTCATCCGGTCAAGTTGTGTTTCTTTGAAATTAGCGACCACATAAACATTTGAATCAGCCACTATCGTGAAAAGGGTCTGCCCGGCCTGTACCAGCTGCCCGGGCTGTGCGGTTTTTTTAGATGCTATGCCTGAAGCCGGTGCCTTAATGGTTGCATAGGATAACTGAAGCACAGCATAATCGAGTTCTGCCTGCTTTGCTTCTACGTTGGATTGTGCCACCAATATCTGTTCTGCAGTAACTTTTGTCTGAACGTTACCGGTAACGAGTTGTTTTTCGGCAAGCTGCAGTTGCGCTTCAGCTGATTCTTTTTCAGCCTTAGCGGCATCAAATTGTTGCTGTGTTGTGGATTTGTCAGCCAACAGGTTTTGATAACGCTGGAAATCCTGTGTGGCTTTCCATAATTTAATTTTTGCGTTCTCAACATTGGCTTTGGCGGCATCATTGCCAGCATGGCTGGCAGTCAGATTGGCCCGTGCAACGGTAACATTTGCCATAGCATTATCGAGTGCAGCCTGCGACTGCTGTACCTTGATGCGCAAGTCGCGGTCGTCCAGCTTAATCAGTAGCTGTCCCTTTTTCACGGGTTGATTTTCTTCAAAATAAATACTGTCGACGTAGCCGGTAACGCGTGTAACAACCGGACTGATATCACTGTCAACCTGCGCATCATCGGTATATTCATGGTGTAAGGAATAAAAGTATTGACTGATGCCATATCCGATACCACCGGCTACTATAATTCCCAGTATGACCGGGAGTATTATTCTTCTTGATTTGCTTGCTTTCATGTAGCGTGCGTTTGATTGATTCCTGAATGTTTTATTGAATGGTTCCTGTTGCTTTCAGTAATTTGTAATAAGCTACCTGTACATCTGCCTTTCCAAGCGCATAGTTGATTTGTGCCAGCAGGAGGTAAGATTGTGCGTCGATCAGGTCGCTGAAGAGTGCAACGCTGTTATTGTATCTTGAATTCATCAAATTATAATTCTCCGTTGCCTGCGCCTGTGCTTTCTCCAGTGTCCTGAGCTTCTCGGTCGATTCTGAATAGCCGAGATAGCTGGAGTACACATCTGATTTAATGGCATCACTGAGCTGATCATAAGCAGTTGTGCCCTGTAGCACGATGGCCTTGTTTTCTGCAACCTGGTGCTTATTGGTGAATAGCGTAGTCAGGTTCCAGTTGAGGTTGGCGCCGATGTCCCATGTTAATTTAAACTGATCAACAGGCGGGATGTAACGGGTGTTGGGATTTCCGTAATACACATTGCCGCCAACAAAAACAGTTGGCCAATAATCTTTCTGCTCAACCACCAGGTTATTCATCGCCGCAAGGTTGCGCGTTTTCAGTGACTGAAGATCGGAACGTGTGGTGGCAGCAATCAGCTGGTATTCATCGAGTGTTTTCAGCGAAGGATTCGTAAATAAGCTGCCGGTATCAATTTGTGTTTGCGTTTCGGGTGGAGTGATACCAATGAGCAGGTTAAAGTTATAAACGGCAGTTTTCAAGGCATTGTCGGCGTCAATGGCTGAAAGCTCAAAATTTGATTGTTGCAGTTGTGCCCTCACAACATCATTCTGCAATACGATACCTTCTCTTTCACCGTCCTGCAGTTCTTTAATCCTTTGTTTTACGAGGTCAAGGTTTTGATTAATAATGGTTACACCCTGCATCAGTTTGTAAATATTAAAGTAGGCTGCAACGATGTTAAATGCCACTTCATCTTTATCCTTGTCAACATCCATGGCAGCAGCGAGGTTAAGATAATCTGCTGACGACTTGCCGTATTTCAATCGCAGTCCTGCAAAAACCAGTTCACTGGCTGATAGCCTGGATTGGTAGCTGTTCAGGTAAACCGGGAACAACTCATGTGCCTCCGTTTCACCCGGGTATTGAATAAGGTAGGCCGGTACTTCGCTCAGCCGCGAATAACTTGCGGACAAATTGACCATGGGATAGGCAAGGTCATATGTCTCTTTGTTTTTTGCATCGGCTGCTGCAGCTTTTGCCTGTGTGATCTGCAATTGACGGCTGTTTTGCATACCCATTTGAACCGCTTCCGTTAAACTGATTGTGGGAGCAGGTTGTGCCAGCAAACGTGTCAGTGAAATGAGTGGCAGGCTCATGAAAAAAATCACCGGAGAGGCGATAATTTTTATTGAGAAAACTTTCATATTACCAGCGTAATAGTTATGATTGGAAAATGAAATTTATTTATACAGGTAAGAACGTACCAGGGCTTTCAGATAATTCTTCAGTCTTTTTTTTGGCTGTGCATCAAAAATCGACGCATTGCCAAGCTTAAGCAGACGGCTGCTTAAGGCATTGGATATGGTGCATTGATTGATGGTGCCGATGATGGTAATAATCAGCAATTGAGCATCCGCCGCACGGAAGTATCCCAGCTGCTGTCCTTCGATGATCAGCTTCTGCATCTCCTTTGAATTTCTCAGGAGTATGTCTGTAATGGCTTTATGCATGTTACTCCGTTGTTGCAACATCAGTTCATGATGCAGTATCTTATGAAAATGAGGGAGCGCGGAGATACGCTCAACGTACAAGTCAATGGCTGTGTCCATTTTGACAAAAGGATCCAGCACAGTATCGCGGTTGAGGCGCTTCAGCTTTTCACGGATATAGCTGGTGCGGAACTCCACGATGGCTTCAAAAAGCTTTTCCTTGGAGCCGAAGTAATAAGAAATCATGGCTATGTTGATGGATGCTTTTCTGGCAAGCTCCCTGACGGATGTTCCTTCAAACCCCTTTTCGGCAAAGAGTTCTTCGGCGACACACAGTATTTGTTCCCGTTTACCGGTCATGTTTTTTATGCGGGCGCAAATTTAAACAAATGTTTAAGTTAAACAAGCGTTTGAATTTTGGCCATACTATAGTGACCTTATTGTTGCAGTTCATGCCGGTGGCAATCAATTTATCGGCATGCTATTCTTGAAAAAAGATTAGTTTCGCAACACCCTGTTATTGTTTCCTTTAAATAATCCCTGGTAAATCACATGAAAAGAAATATACTGTTGCTGTATACCCTGTTTTCCGCAATGCAGCTGCGGGCACAAGAACCCACCTGGAGCAGTGATGTGGCAACTATCATCTATGATAACTGCAGCAGTTGCCATCGTGAAGGCGGTATCGGACCTTTCCCGCTCATGTCGTATGATGATGCACTCACTAACGGATATGGGATTGCGACACAGGTGGCGGCAAAGCTGATGCCCCCGTGGAAACCAAATCCTGACTATGTACATTTTCAGAATGAACGCTTCCTTTCCGCCGATCAGATGACGACTATAGCCGACTGGGTGAATGCAGGTTACCCTTCCGGCGATCTTGCAACGGCTCCGGCGCCTCCGGTTTTTACTTCCATTTCGCAAATGACTGAAATTGATCAGACACTGAAGCTCCCTGAATGGACAGTTTCCTCCGACATTGATCAATACCGCAGCTTCGTTATTCCCGCAGGAGCAAGTGCCGGAAAATACCTGAAGCAGATAGAATATCTGCCCGGTAACAATGCCATCGTACATCACATTGTGATATGGGCTGATCCAACCAATATTTCTCAAACCCTTGACGATCTCGATCCTTTGCCCGGCTTCGAGAGCAATGGAACTATGCCGGCCAGTATTTTTGCTTCGCTCATTGGTGCATGGGCACCCGGCAGCGGTCTGTTCAGCTTGCCGGAAAACATGGGTATCAAGATTGAATCGAACTTTGATTACGTAGTGGAAATTCACTATGCTCCCGGCAGTTTAAATCAGAGTGATTCAACAGCGATAAACCTTAAATTTACCGACTATCCAATGGTGAGGCAGGTGTATGTAGATGCTGTACTGCAATATTTTTTCGGAATGACGGACGGCCCCTTATTTATTCCTGCCAATACGGTCAAAACATTTCATGAATCGTATGACCTCAATGGTTATAATGTGTCACTCATCGGCGTCTTTCCGCATATGCACCGCATCGGTAGTTCTTTCAAATCATGGACTGAAAGCAGCAGCGGTGCCATCACACCGTTGATTGACATTCCGAAATGGAGTTTTCACTGGCAGGGTTTCTATAACTATCAGAAACTGATTCCTGTATTCAGCGGTTCCACTTTCTGGGCGGAAGCTACCTACGACAATACAACCAATAATCCGGATAACCCAAGCAATCCTCCGCAGGATGTGAGTGCAGGAGAACATACTACCGATGAGATGATGATTGGATTTTTTGCTTTTACTGAGTATATGCCCGGTGACGAGAATGTAGTGCTCGACAGCAGCCTGGTTTCAGGAAGCAGTGCAATATCACCCACACCTTTTTCTCTTCGGATGTTTCCCAATCCTGTTAATGAGCAGCTTAATGTGGAAGTTACCATGAAGGTCGGCAGCTTTGCTTTGTTTGAACTTTACGATATCCGGGGATCACTGATCAGCAGTGCTCCTTTTAATCACCTGAACGAAGGCATCCATGTTACCGCCATTCCTGTTTCAGGTCTTGCACCTGGTATTTATTTGCTGAAAGTGCAAACTGCGGGTGGAATGGCTACCGGCAGATTTGTAAAAGAGTAGCAGGCGTTACAGGTTGCCAGATATGCCTCCCGTAATTCTCCGGGATCAATGAATTATTACCCGTTCTCTTATCCCGCATTTTATTTTCCGTTGCCTATTGTTTTTTACAGCCATGATCATCAACGCTGTCCCTGCGGGAAATATTCATTGTGTCAATGCAAGGTGAATACGATCTGCAGCCATTGATGCATGCATACAAGTAACCAGCCATCGATTTACGGAATGATAGCAACCTGCCACGGCGAGGTTGTCTGTTATGCCTTTCAAAATAGCTATATTTGGCCTTCATTTTTAAACGACAAATGCCGTTTGCCTTAGATACTTACACGAAGATCCACGATGAAAACCGTCAGGGCGAAGCTTTTGCATTGAAGGAACTGATTACACAGGCCCGGGCACAGCGCAGATTTTATATCGAAAGCTATGGTTGTGCCATGAACTTCAGCGATACAGAAATCATTGCATCTATCCTGATGCAGGAAGGATTTTCCGCCACAAATGACTTTCATAGTGCAGACCTTGTTTTGATCAATACCTGTTCTATCCGCGAAAATGCAGAGCAACGCGTACGTCAAAGGCTGTCGGAATTTAAGAAGGTGAAACAGCATAATCCCGATGCCATAATCGGCGTGCTGGGCTGCATGGCCGAACGGCTTAAATCAAAATTTCTGGAAGAAGAAAAAATTGTGGACATGGTGGTAGGCCCGGATGCCTACAGGGATTTACCACTGCTTATAGCCAAAGCCGACGAAGGACAAAGATCGGTGAATGTTTGGCTGTCACGGGAAGAAACGTATGCTGATATCAGTCCTGTTCGGCTTAACAGCAATGGGGTTACTGCATTTATCTCCATCATGCGCGGTTGCAATAATATGTGTTCTTTCTGCGTGGTGCCTTTTACGCGGGGCAGGGAGCGAAGCCGTAATCCAGACACTATTGTGGCTGAAGTCCGTGCCTTGTTTGATCAGGGTTATCGTGAAGTAACCTTACTCGGACAAAATGTAGATTCGTACCATTGGCAACATCCGGAGAGCAACAATACCATGAATTTTGCGCAACTCCTTGCGCAGGTTGCCCGTGTACATCCATTGTTGCGTGTGAGGTTCTCCACTTCCCATCCGAAGGATATTACGGATGAAGTATTGCATACCATGGCCGCCTCGCATAATATCTGCAAACACATTCACCTGCCGGTGCAGTCGGGCAGTAATGCCGTGCTGAAACGGATGAACAGAACCTATGACCGCGAATGGTACCTGGAGAGAGTCCGTTCAATAGGTGAAATACTGCCGGATTGCGGAATTTCTACCGATATCATTACTGGTTTCTGCAGCGAAACGGAATCCGATCATCAGGAAACCCTCAGCATCATGAAGGAAGTGAAGTACAATCTTGCTTACATGTTTAGCTATTCAGAACGCCCGGGTACACCGGCAGAGAAAAAATTTACGGATGATGTACCTGCTGATGTAAAGAGCAGGCGTCTTGCGGAAATTGTTGCTTTGCAGCATGAGCAGCAACGGATCTTACATATGCAGGACATTGGCAGGGTGTATGAAGTGCTGGCCGAAGGAATTTCAAAGCGGTCTGAAGATCATTTGTTTGGCAGAACAACACAAAACCAGGTTGTCATCTTTCCGAAAGGCGATGTGCTGGTGGGCGACTATGTAAATGTGAAGGTGCAATCTTTCACCTCCGCAACCTTAATGGGCGAAGTAGTGCATATGGTTTAATTGTTGAAGAAATATGAAATTGATAGCAGATCAAATGATGCGCCGGACAGAAATTGATAACCTGGAAAATTTGAACGGCGACAAGATCGGATTACAGCTCAGCATCTATCATCCTGAACAAATTCTTTGTAAGGGAAAACGGCCTGCGCAATCAAACATTCAATCATCCAACACGTTGAAATAGAAAGTGGAGATACAATCAATAAAGCAACGATTCGGCATCATTGGCAATTCGCCCGGACTAAACCAGGCACTGAACGTTGCCATCCTGGTGGCGCCGACAGATCTCAGTACATTAATCACCGGCGAGAGCGGTGTAGGGAAGGAGGTCTTTTCGCAGATCATCCATCAGCTGAGCCCGAGAAAGCACAATCCGTTTATTGCGGTTAATTGTGGAGCTATTCCTGAAGGAACGATTGATTCTGAATTATTCGGTCATGAAAAAGGATCCTTTACCGGAGCGCATGAGGGACGTAAAGGATACTTTGAGACCGTCAACGGCGGAACAATATTCCTCGATGAAATCGGTGAGTTGCCGCTCGGTACGCAAGCCCGCCTGTTGCGGGTGCTGGAGTCTCAGGAATTTATCAGGGTGGGCTCGTCCAAGGTGCAGAAAACAGATGTTAGAGTAATAGCTGCCACAAATGTAAACCTGCTCGAACGAGTCCATGTCGGCCGATTCCGCGAGGATCTCTATTACCGTTTAAATACGGTGCCGATTACAGTGCCGCCACTGCGTGAAAGGAAGGAAGATATACCCGTACTCTTTCGTAAGTTTTGCATTGACTTTGCGGAGAAATACAAACGTTCGCCCATTCAGTTGGATGAGGAAGCCAAAGTATTGCTTACTAATTATTCATGGCCCGGGAATGTGCGTGAATTAAAAAATATGGCAGAACAGGTTTCCGTGCTCTCCAGAGACAGGATGGTTACCGCACTGGAACTGCATGCATTTATACCAAACGCAGCGCAAAGTAACTTGCCAATGCTGGCATCTTCTAAAAATCATGATACTGACTTTTCAGAAAGAGAGATACTGTATAAGGTATTGTTTGACATGCGTAATGATATTAATGATCTGAAGAAGGTGGTGTACGGACTCATGCCGGGTGATCAGCACAACGGAGAGGTGGCTATTGAAAAGCCGGCGGAATTATTCACGGAAAAGAAAACGCCGGTGTTGGATAAACCTATAGTGATTGATTCAAACCAGGTTAAACCCATTGAAGTGGAAGAATCACTTTCATTAATGGACAAAGAAAAGGAGATGATTCAGCGGGCTCTGAAAAAACACCGGCAGAAACGTAAGGATGCAGCACGGGATCTTGGCATTTCAGAAAGGACGCTTTATCGGAAGATTAAAGAATATAAGATCGCAGAATAGTAAAATATCAATTCATCCGGCTGATGCAGCACCGTAACATGATGCCTGTTTCCATGAGATTACTGTTGCTAACCGTTTTGCTGCTGGCTGATGTGGGCTGTGGTATCTATTCTTTTACGGGTGCTTCCATTGATCCGAATGTGAAAACATTCACCGTTCATCCGTTTGTCAATCAGGCGCCCATCGTAGTAGCTACGCTTGCTAATTCAATGACGGAGGCCCTTCGGTTTAAGTTTGTAACCAGTACTAATCTTAAACAGGTAGATAATAGCGGAGACCTTGAATTCCAGGCGGTAATTACCGGTTACCAGGTGTCGCCCGTGGCGCCGCAGGCCAATGAAGTGGCGGCTGTTAACCGATTAAGTATAACAGTAAGTGTTGATTACATCAATCATCAGAATGAGAAGCAGTCGTGGAACAGTACTTTTACCCGCTATGCTGACTATGATAGCAATAAAGACCTTTCAGTTGTGCAGGATCAGCTGATAAAGGATATCAATGAGCAGTTGGTGGATGATGTATTTAATAAAGCAGTGGTAAACTGGTAACATGGATGTAAATGAATTGCTGAAGCTGATACAACAGCCTGCTGCATTGTTGGAGCAAGACAGTGCCGCTATTGAACAACTAACTATCCAGTACCCCTACTTTCAAACAGCATGGTTGCTGCTGGCACGTAAATCATTGCTGCAAAACGAACCCCTGGCCGAAGAGAAACTAAATCTTGCCGCTGCGCATGTCATCAACCGCGTGAAGCTGTATATGTTTTTGCATCAGCCGCCTACAGTTGCAGGCAGTAACGACGCTGTTGTTGAACCGGTGAAGGAAGCTGCTGCAGAGAAATCTGATACGGCTGACAGTCTTGAACTGGATGGCTTACTGCGTTCCATTCATGAACGTAAACAGCAAATTTTAAGTACCGCTGAAGAGGAGGTTACGGTTGATAAAAGTGAGAATAAAGTTTTGCCGGATAACATGCAGGATGAGGCTGTTATTATAGAAGAAGGTATTACACCTCCTGCAACCTCAAATGCTGAACAGGAAACATTACAGCCGGCTCACGATCCTGGGCTGGACGCCAGTCAGTTGAAGTTGGAAGAGAACGGTTTGGAATTCATGCTGACCAATGAAACAGCCGGTAACGGGGAATATATTCCGCTGAATGAATTGCTGAACGAAGAAAATGATGAATATAATTTTACGGAAGAACGGGATCCGGAAGTTGAGTCAAATACCGTTATAGAAGAGGAATTTATTTTAAACGACATCGACCAGGATTTGAAGTTGCTGGAAATCGGTAACATTTCAACGGCAGAATCCAAACTCCTGGTTGAAACTGAAAATGAAGAAGCCGAAATGGTTGAGGGAGACAAGGGTTTAATAGCCTGGAAAGAACTGGAGTTGGAGGTATTAAGGCAGGATGA
Source organism: Chitinophagales bacterium (assembly GCA_019694975.1). Lineage (NCBI taxonomy): Bacteria > Pseudomonadati > Bacteroidota > Chitinophagia > Chitinophagales > Chitinophagales bacterium. Next base: position 334,281 of record JAIBAY010000002.1, on the reverse strand, counting down.
GGCGGAGCGGGAAGCTGAACTCGAATTAATCAACAAGTCGGCCGGAGGTGGCGCTGAATTTACGCCAATGGAAATAGCCGAGGATACGGATGAACCGGAGACCATAGAAGTCATTCCTGAACTTGACTCGATTATGCAGTTGGAAAGCATAGCAGGTGATGCAGAGATGGAAAAGGTTAATGCTGCGGAAGAAGCCACTGAGCCTGGCGAGTCATCACTTCGTTTCAGTGAACATGTTCCTGTTCCGGGGCAATTCCTGCCAGGGAAATCACATTCATTCATCGACTGGCTGCGTTTCTTTAAACCTGAAAACAAGGATTCGCCGGTCGCAGCTGCAGAAAAGCCCGTTGCGCCTTCATCAATTCCGGCAGCGGAAGAAACACCTGCAATTGGCGATATTGGAACCATAGGAGCCGGCATGCTGGAGGAACTGAATGCAATTGACAGAATCGTATCATCTATACGTCATGAAGCAGGAACCAAACCTGATTTGTTGCGCTCACCGGCAGAATTGGCCAGGAAAAGTGTTGAGATGGATGATGAACTGGTAACCGAAACACTCGCTTCCATCTACGAAGAACAAGGTCTGATCGATAAAGCCATTCGTACCTATGCAAGGCTCAGTTTGAAATTTCCCGAAAAAAGCCTTTTCTTTGCCGCTCGCATTAAAGCGTTAAAAAGCAAAAAATAATCATGTATTCTTTCATCATCATTTTGATCATCATTGCCTGCATCCTCCTGATGCTGGTCGTGCTGATCCAGAATCCTAAAGGCGGCGGATTGAGTTCTTCATTTGGTGGAATTTCCAATCAGATTCTCGGCGTGAAACGCACAACAGATTTTCTTGAAAAGGCTACCTGGACTTTAATAGTTGCCGTTGGCTTGCTTAGCCTGTCTACCCTCTTTTTTATAGGTACACCTGCCACTACCACAACCGGACCGAAATCAGAGTTGGAAAACATAGACCTTGGTTCGGGTGCTGCTATGCCCAATCTTCCTCCGGCGCCTGCATCAGCGGATAGTTCTGCGCAGGCTCAGTAATGCCTGTGATTGTTGTATAAATTAATTTCCTGTCAAGCCCGATATGCCAACTGCCGGACCAACCGGATTTTCAGTTGCTGGAAATCGCGTTAATCGGTAAGCTGAACATTTTCTAAAGGGTATCTCAAGTCGCTTCGTTGTAGAGGTATCTTACAAACGTCCTTTTAGCAACAGGCAAAAATGTTTCGTCTAATGGGTATTCCATTTTTGACGTTATCACATAAACTGCAGGATTTGGCAACTGCCTGAAATCTTTAATCAACTGAAATTTTATTTCCTCAAAGGTGTTGGAAAAACTATGGGCGTAGTTACCGATAAATTCGGTTTTAATACCCCTGAATTTTTCATAGGCATTTTCGAAAATGGTTATAAGGTAACTGTACACTCGGGTGTCGCTTGTGTTGCTTTTTGACAGCAGCAGGTAACCGGCTTCCGGATTGATCGAAACAATACCTACCGGGAATATCGTAAGATCCTCTTCCACCTCTTTATAAATTTCTTTGCCTTCATGCAGCGATCGTTGCATCAGCGGAATGGCGAAATCAATGATGGATTCCACTTCTTCCATATACTTTTCATCGGCGATGAGTTTTTCAAACTCCAATCTGAAATTTTCAAAATCAATTTTGCTGATCTGCTTCGGGAAGAAATTGGAAACGTACGTCTTGTTTTGTTTGATGGTGATAAGGTTGTTGAAGTGCATCACCAGGTCAGATAATACCGGGTAAAGCTTTCTTTCATCGAAGTCAATACTTACTTTCTGCAGGTAAGCGAGCAACAGGTATTTTTTGTATTCAAAATCCACCCAACCCTCAGTCAGCCAGTTTGGATTCAGTTGTTTCATACTTCGCTTTTTTTATGGTACTATTTTACAAATAAATCTCCGGACATTGAAATCTTTAAATCCTTTTACTGATCAACGCAGGTAGGAAGTTTATCCTGTAAGCTATCCACGGGGTGTTTGTGGATCCTGCGTTCGCACAGTACAGGTGGACGCGTTGCGTGTTCGCTGTAGATTAATTTTCATTCCTGCTGTCAATTTTTTTTCCGGCCATTGGGTAAATCAGCCTGATGATCACATGAGAACTGTTATAAGTTACCGGCAACCACACGCTGCGGGCAATCAACATCATCAGCAGGAAAATTTTAATACTGCAGATGAATGCATAAATTTTATTTGCGCAATGTACCCCCAGTCAACAGGGAATCTTTTCAGCTGGTATATCCGCACGCATTGAATACCTTTGTTAAATATCTATTTATGGCAGAACATCATAAAAATCAAAACCGGCAATCACGTGCCGAACATGCTCTTGTAAATCATTTTCTGCAGGAGCAGGGGCGATTTGTTTCATTCAAACAGCTTAAAAAAAAATTCTCATCACGGTTTCATAAAGACGAATTGTATCAGGCCGTGCAAACGCTGCTTGCATCCGGTTTTTTACAACAGCATGGCAGCCAGTTTCGTCACAGTCTGCAGCCTGATTCAGTTGCTGCCTCAGCCGTTTCAGATAGCCTGGTGGAAGGAATAATTGAAGTTACCGCTGCCGGTCACGGCTATGTAATCTCCTCCGGCAATGATCAGGATATCTTCATCAACCGTGATCACCGGCATACAGCCTTAAATGGTGATAAAGTGAAAGTTTCGCTGCTGAAGCATAACCGCAGAAAGCCGGAAGGTCGCGTGATCGAGATTATGGAACGTGCCCGTGATACTTTTACCGGCATCATAGAACAAATTGGCGGTAAGCTGTATTTAATTCCGGATGAGAAAAGCATGGATATTGATTTTATCGTGCCGGCTGGTAAATCCGCAGGTGCTAAAAAAGGTGAGAAAGCGGTTGTAAAGATGATTTCATGGGAGCCGGGTGCTGAGAGTCCGGTTGGTGAAGTAATCAAAGTACTGGGCAAAGCAGGAGAGAACGACACCGAGATGCAATCGATCCTGATAGAAAACGGATTCCGTCTTGAATTTGACGGGGAGGCGTTGAAAGAATCAGAAAGCTATCCTGAAGAAATTGAGGTGGTAGAGCTGCAGCGCAGGCGGGATTTTCGTGATGTTACAACCTTTACAATTGATCCTGAGGATGCAAAAGACTTTGATGATGCAATTTCCTTCCGCGTATTGGATAAGGATTTGTATGAAGTTGGAGTTCATATCGCCGACGTTACGCATTATATTAAACCGGGTTCAGCACTTGATCGTGAGGCGCTGCTGCGAGCTACTTCTGTTTACCTGGTGGATCGCTGTGTGCCCATGTTGCCCGAAAGATTGTCGAATGGCATCTGCTCACTTACGCCGGAGAAGGATAAACTCTGTTTTTCTGTCGTATTGGAAATGGATGGCAATGGAACGGTAAAAGGTGAGTGGTTTGGCAAAACGGTTATTCATTCAAAGCGGAGGTATGCTTATGAGGCAGCGCAGGAAGTGCTGGATGGGAAGGCTGATGAATTTGCAATTGAACTTATGACGCTGAATGCAATAGCAAAGCAGCTGCGCGCAAAAAGGTTTAAAAACGGAGCAATAAATTTCGATACCATTGAGGTTAAATTCCGGCTCGATGATGCTGCAAATCCGGTTGATGTTTTTGTAAAGGAACGCAAGGATGCGCACCTGCTTATTGAGGATTTTATGTTGCTGGCCAACAGAAAAGTCGCAGAATTTGTCGGCAGCAGGAAAGGTAAAACAGTTCCTTTCGTGTATAGGGTGCATGACCTTCCTGATGATGAAAAGCTCAGCAACTTTGCGGAATTCGCACAGCTTTTCGGATACAAACTGAATTTCAGTACCCCGAAGCATACAGCGCATTCCTTTAACCGGATGATGGAGAAGCTGAAAGGTAAGCCGGAGCAATATATGCTGGAAACATTGGCGATCAGAACAATGGCAAAAGCAGTGTATACCACCAAAAATATCGGGCACTATGGATTGTCATTTGAGTACTACACTCATTTTACATCGCCAATACGACGCTATCCCGATATGATGTCGCACAGGATTTTAGAACAGGTGTTGAAGGCTGAAAAGGTCATTGATAATCAGTTGGAGAACAGATGCAACCATTGTTCTGAAATGGAACGCAATGCAGCAGACGCTGAGCGTACTTCTGTTAAACTGAAGCAGGTGGAGTATATGTCGGCCAGGGCCGGTGAATTGTTTGATGGTTTTATTTCCGGGGTTACTGAATGGGGTATTTTTGTAATGACAGAAGGATCCTACTGTGAAGGCATGGTGCGGTTAGATGCTCTCCGGACTGACTTCTTTGTTTATGACAAGAAGAAGCATTGTGTGAAGGGTATGCGCACGGGCAGGAAGTTGCAATTGGGTGATAAGGTGAAAGTGAAACTCCTGAAAACCAATGTTGCAAAACGGACCATAGATTTCGTGCTGATAGAGACCCAAGACTGAGTTTCGATTGTTAATTATATACCCCTCACAAGCTGAACATGATAAACTACTATTAATTACCAATGAAGCGTATAACTGAGTTGCAGGAGCTGTTTAATGCTGAATTGAAATTGCATTCTTTTACGGGCACACCGGGCGAACTCTATGAACCATTTGGTTATATGCTGGGTTTAGGCGGGAAGCGTTTGCGACCTGTTTTGCTGTTGCATACCTGCGAATTATTCTGCGGCGATCCAATGCCGGCCATGCCGCAGGCTATGGCTGTTGAATTGTTTCACAATTTCACTTTGATTCATGATGATATCATGGACCATGCACCACTGCGCCGTGGTTTGAAAACGGTGCATGAGCAATTTAACCATGCAACGGCGATCCTGTCCGGTGATGCCATGCTGGTAATGGCCTATAAATTCCTGGTGCAGGCAGATGCCGCTAGGTTGCCGCAATTACTCGATCTGTTTAATGATACGGCAATAAAAGTTTGTGAAGGACAACAATATGACATGAACTTTGAAAACGCTGCAGGTTTAACAGTCGCTGATTACTTGCGGATGATCGAATTGAAAACTGCTGTTTTACTGGCAGCTGCATTGAACTTTGGAGCAGTGATTGGTGGTGCCAATAGCGATGACGCCCGGTATCTGTATGATTTCGGCAGAGAATTGGGCATCTCTTTCCAGTTAAGAGATGACTGGCTCGATAGCTTTGGCAGTGCACAGCAGGTTGGTAAGCAGCAGGGTGGAGATATCCTGCAGAATAAAAAAACTTTCCTGATGATTGAAGCGATGCAACAAGGCGATAAAAAACTGAGGGCTGCTCTTCAGCACTGGTATACAGTAAGGGAATTCAATCCGGAAGAAAAAATTGCCTCCGTTATCAGTTTGTTTAACAGTTTGGGAATCAGCGAACGCACCCTGGAAGAAACAAACCGTCATTTCCGGCTGGCCATGTCATTTCTTGATCGGCTGGGCATACCTGAAGACAAAAAGGAGACATTGAGATCATTTTCAGAAAGTTTGTTGCACCGGGATAAATAATCAGTAATGTAATTTCTGTTACGGATGCCGCATACGGAATCTTGGCGATTTCAGTTGCAGCCGGTTCAGTATAATACGCCAGATATCTTCATAAGGAATTATTTCTGTTGTCTCATTCTCCACCTGTTGTCTTGCGTCAGCTGAAATAAGTTTTTTATAAAGTGAGACCGCTTTCACTTTTATGCGCTCCGGTTTATAATGGCAGTTAACTATCTGGCGGAGCATTTTAATGAATATACTTGTCCGCACTGATTTTCTTCCGGACAGGTATCGCGAGCCAAAGACACGAAGTGACTCAATTTTCTTTTCAATATTGTCTTCATCGCCCCGGTCAATCATGTACAGCAGCTGCGCAATGAGGATCGACGGGTATAAACCCGCTTTATCTTTTGAATAGATGGGTACCTCGTTGATGAATTTTAAGATCTTAAACTCTTTTCCTTTCATTTTCCCCGGCATCACATAATGGAGATAGGCCTCAAAAATTTTCCACTCTTCCGACTTCTCCTCCGACAGGTATTGAAATCTTTGATGACTTGTTGCCCATTCATAGATTTCTGCAGCCTGCTTATACTTGGCAGCATGCATGGCCAGCAGAAAGTAATTTTCCAAAACCACAAACCAGTTGTTGCTCCCTTTTGAATAAAAGTTAAGCGCCTCTTCCGCATTCAGTTTGCCATGCTTATAATCTTTGAGGTAGAGGCAGCAAACCATTTTTAAAAGGGCTATTTCGCCTTCCCGTGAGGCGAGCTTGTAACGGTGATTTTTCTGGAGAAACGCCTGCAGATGATTGCAGAGGTTCAGGGTGAACCGGTAGTTCCGGATTACCTGGTAATACAACAAGCCGATCCGGTAGTGCAGCAGTTGCACATGAAAGCTTTGCTGGTATTTGGAAAGCTCTTTACTTTGATAGAAGTAGTCTTTGGCCAGGTCAGCTAATTCAGATTTATAGGCCTTGCTTCGCGCCACCTGCGATAAAAGCGACTCATACATAAATTCGGCCTTACTTTCCGATTTCACCAGTCTTAATGATGTGTCGGCCAGTTTGTCAAAATGGTTGAATTCGCGTATTAATCCCATCATTGCATAATGATGCCGTAACATCCTGGCACAGAGTAAGACAATTTCATTCAGGTCGAAGTGCAAAGCCAGTGTCAGTGTGCTTTTTGCAAGCGAAATTGCACTGGTGCGTGCGCCGTGTGTCACTAATATTTTGGCGCAGAAATAATTTTTATTGCACTGGTAAACGGCTTTCTGGTAAGGAGAATCCTGAATCCGTTTATGGTTGAGAAAAAACAAGGTGTTCACCAGTCTTTCTTTTAACCTGCTTTTAAGCATCAGGTATTTCTTGTCACTGGCTGTTGTCTGATAGAGGGCCATTGCTGCATCTTCATCAGTATTGAATGAACCTTCAGCAATACCTTTAAAGAGTTTCTGGTATAAATTATTGGCGTTATCGAGGAAAGCATCATCAATCAACTCAAGGTTGTTGAGCCGTTGCTTTGTTACCAGCGAAACCATTTCTTTGAAAATTTTCATTGTATTAACTTTCTGAAACGCTTAAATGTATTGGTATTCACAAGATATTTAAACTTTATTAACATAGCTAGTATGATTAAAAGCGATGTTACCCAAATCAATCTTTTGCACGGACAATATCCCTTAATTGCAATTACCTTTGATATCATGAAGCTGAGAGAACAGGCAGATGCAGTAACATGAAGTTTTCTGTTATATGGGTTTAAATGGATAACTGACAGAAGTGAAGTATTGATGTATATAACCTGGATTATCAACAGGAACTAGCGATAAAACCTGTTTCCTGTTACTTTTTTTAAAATTTAGGTCAAATTTATTTCATTTTTTATTGGAATATCATGAAATCATCTACTGGTAAGGGTTTCAGCAGGTTATAGTAAATATGATCTATCTCATTAATCTGGAAAAATTCCCACTGAAGATTATGTGTTTTGTCTGCCAGATAGGCCTGTAACCCTTTATGGAAGCGGGTTTCATGACTTCAATATGGAATTGTTGAGATATTTGGTTACTCATTATTAATCCTGGGAAATATAGGCTACAGGATTATCTGCATCTGAAGCACCATGCCCAAAAGCTCATTCAGAGCGGATTTCATCCATACCGGTGTTTTCACATTATTTTCATGGTAAACAGCGATGTTACCAATCATCACTGACTGCACATTTAATTTGCTGCATGGATAGGTAAATTTGATGCGTCATCAAGTTTATTAATCCCAAAAACCAAACACCATGTCAAGCATCATCTACCAGATCACCCTCGTTTTAAACTTAATGTTCGGCGGCGGAAATCATCAAATGCAGGCCCAGCAAATTTATTCGCAAAACAACTACAAGATTGAGTGTGGTGTGGTGATCATTGATACAGATGAACTTTAATCGGTTGCCTAATTAATTGGCTGTCAACGCAGGAAAATTGAATCATCTTAAAAGGACATGATTATGGTCGACATGAAAATGCAGTTATCTGAACAGGTTTGGCAAAAAGCCAACAGAGCGCCTGATCTGGATCCTGAGTATTTCCGTCTTGATGAAGAAGGTTCGGTAATAAAGAAGGCCGATTTTAATAATGAATCTTCCATTTACGGATGGTGTTTCTTTCATCTGCGGCCTGTTTGGGATGGCGGCAATGATGATATCGGAAACCTGAAACCGCTGAATGTTATCAATAAGATACTTTTTATGGCAGGTAACTTTAATAGAATATCACCTGAACTGGAGTTTTGGGATTAATTTCAAGGACTAATAATCTAAAACCATTCTATTTCCTATTTCTCCGGTAGCGTCTTCTCCGCAGGATAATTAATTCGTAATACGCTCAATTCCGGAAACCCTTTCTGAAAGGTTGTCTGTACTGCCATGATGATCCTGCCTTTTCATTAAAAACACTTGCAAAGCGATCAACCAAAAAATTTACGAGCCAGCCTTTTAGCCTGAAGTAACTCTGGAAATAAATGGGCTGTGCGCCAATCATAGCTTTAGCTTCCCTCGCCGTTCGTCCCAATTCAACGGCCTTCTTCTTTTCCTCAATTGCCATCCTGATGCCGTCGAACATCATGTTGAAATACAATGCATATTTTTCATTTTTGCTGTAATCCATGCCTATATAATGCAATTCCCACAACTCATCATATATAATATGAGAGCTGAGTCCGATTAGTTTTTCATGCTCATAGTAACCGATGACCCTGAAATCATTTCCACGCGCCTTTTTCATCTCCATAAAATACTGCCAGTTGGCGATTACCAGTCGTATCACCTGTTTTTTTACAACATTGCAGTAAAGCGTTTCCAATTCAGGCCCATGCCTGACGATATCTTCCAACTGCAGTTCTTTTCTGCATATGCTGCTTCCGCTCGCCTGAATTTTTCTTAGCCTTTGCGCATATTTATGCTTCAGGGCAAGTGAATAATCATGGAATGTAACCCATTCGGGCCTCAGGTCAAGTTTCATAGTCAGGTCGCCTGGCCATGGTTTGTAACCATAGCTGCCAACTTGTTCCGGGGTAGACATTTCTTTCCAGTCTTTGAGCAGTAAGACATGCGGCTTCGGGCGGACCTCGTTGAAAAATTGCTCAATAGCTTCAAAAACCACGGAAGCACTCACCTTGCCTTCCTGCATAAAGATTCCGGGGAAATCAACGCGGAAAAGATTACCACATACCAGTATCCTGTACCCATTCCGCATTATAAACTTTTCGATAGACCGTGTGAAAATATTTCGACTGAGTGGAAATGGGTAGTGCCTTGTTTTAAAGTGAACATACTGAAAGTAAGCAATGGCAACAGGCTCATCATGACTATAACAAATCAGATACAGAAAGGTCAGATCGCTTAGCGCTGATAACTCCAGTGGAAGGAGCTGTTCGGCGCGCAAGTGATGTTTTTCCGGCAGGATACGATTCCAATCGTCAGCATGGTCCACTAATGTAGAAAGAGTCCTGAAGGTCAAGTATGATTTTTTCACGGGTAATTTACGGACGTTGCAAGGTGACAAATATTTTCTGTTCCGAATAGATACCATGAAACAGATTTTTATAATTGAGTGTATTACGTTGCAGCTTTAATGGCACCTCAAAACTGACGATTGGTGCATATTTATTTTTAACTTTCACTCAAATTTTCAATTATGTCCCGATGGCTTAAAGTTACGTTCTTATGTAGCCTGCTGACCTGTTCACTATGCTGTTCAATGAAAGTGTCAGCACAAACATTTTGTTACCCGGGCGGTAATGTCATCATTTATTCCAATTACGATGGGGGCTATCTCAATATTGATGTTGATGAAAATATCCCTGACCTGAAGATTGGGATTACTACGTATGAAAAGTGTGCTGTCACCATTGGTGGTCAGTATGCAGGCAATGTGACGGAGGTGATATATGCCGGTTATAATGGCGACAATGATCACTGCAATCCAACGTTGCCCACTACCAGCATAAGCGGAGTGCCCGATTCCATTACCACTATTTTATTATATCCACCGGTAACATGGCCCAATTCAAACGGCTATTATTATATCATTTGTAACTTCGACTGCGATTCATCCAGTAACCAGGGCGGCTGCAATACACCGGATCAGGTAGTACACTATTATCTTACACAATTCGGCGGTTTGCTGTATTACCACTATACGCAGTATGGATGCTGGAGTGGAACGCATCATGTGTCTGCCGGAGGTAACTGTTGTATCGGTGCATCTATAATTGATCCACAGTTTTCCATAAATGCGGCTTTCAGTGTGCCCAATGACACCTTGTGCGCTAAGGATTCTGTTTCATTTGTAAACACTTCTTTAAGTTCTTATCCCGGCAACCTGACCTATAGCTGGAATTTTGGTGATGGAACGCCGGTCAGCAACGACGAGAATCCGACGCACATTTATGGTGTCCAGGGATACTATCTGGTTACCTTAATAGCAACTAACAGTGCCGGAACTGCCAGTGACACCACACAAATGAATCTCACACTTATCAACTGCTTCACGGGTCTTCCTGAGGTACCGTCTGCTTCCGGCGAAGCTCTTGTTCTGGATCCTGTAACAGGTGAGTGGTGTTTTGAGTTTATGGAGGTAAATATGCCGGGCGATGCTTTAAAAATATTTGATCAATTGGGCAACCTTATACTGGATAGCAAGCTTTCTGCGGGTCTAAATAACTACTGCATCAATCAAGCGCTGGAAAAATTCAGTGATGGCCTGTACCTGGCAGTCGTCACCAGGCAGGACATAAGTCGCACCTATAAATTACTACTGCATTAAATGACGGTGATAAAAAAAATGCCACCGGGAAAGCTGATCCCGGTGGCAATACTATTTCTATTGTTGCTTACTTTTTCACTGGAAGATAACTGAGCTGAACTAAAGAACCTGAACTATAGTCAAACTGGTACAATCCATCCGTTGAAACGAGCAGCAATAAACTGCCTAAAGGAATTACATCTCGCGTAGCACCGGCATTAACCGACTCGGCAAGAGATATGGCAAGCGGATCAGTGGCATCCATATGCTTCAATCCTGCCGCATCATCACATACAAAGAGGTGGCTGCCATTGATGCCGAGGCCAAATGGATGCACAAAAGGCACAGAAGTCTTCAAGACGGGGTTGTAAATATTACTGATATCAATAACATCCAGCTCATTGGAAAAACCCTGGCAGCTTGTACCATCACGCAATGTTGCATACGCGTAAGAACCTTGCACCACAACAGGGTCGCAACTGCTCACATGAGAAAGCTGGGAAACGAATGAGGGAGAAGCAGGGTTGGTGTTATCATAAATAGATACACCGGTGGTAGAGCCTATAAAAAGATAATGTTCATAAGGGAAAATTGTCTCAATATTCCAGGGCATGTCTACACTGGAGGTATTGACGGGCTTTGCAGCATTGCTGATGTCAAACAGCTTCATTGCTGCATTGTCAAGACAATACAGGTAGTCATTGTAAATACAGAAACGGGCAAGTGAACCGGCAATACCATTGCCCGGGCTCACGGATGTGGTATTAACACCGCCGCCACCTGTAGAGTTGCTGGAAACAAAAACATCTTCCATGGCAAAAACCGGGTAATAATATCCGCAGTCCTGTTCAATTGTAGTATCAGATTCATTCCACCCTGTTACAACGCCCTTAAGCGGATCCAAAGCCCATCCGTTTGTATAGATCCTGTTGGGAAAAACATTCATACTCCTGGAAACTTCTCTAACGTTTAAAGGATCACTGATATCAATAGCCACGAGGTCGATGTAGCTGTCGGCATACAGCACATTGTCCTCGACAGCCATATCGATATTGCCGGGAATATTTACAAAACTAATGTTCAGTGGATTGGAAGGGTCCGAATTATCAATGATGTGAATGCCTTTGTCAACTTCATTGATAAAAATGTACGGGGATTTATAATAAATTTTCCCGGTAGTTTGCAACTCTTCCGCAGGCGTGGATTTTACTGACGAACGCAATACATCATAACTCATATATACTGGCTTATAGAGTGTATAAGAATACACGTTGGTACACTTGTCTTTCAGGCAACCTGAAAAAAGGAGCATGGCGCTAAGTAAAATGCCGACTCCTTGCAACGATCTGGAGCATGTAGTTGTCATAATTGAAACAAATTTAAAGGTAGACACCCTGTTAGCTTAAAATGCTGCAACTAATAAAAAATCATGGTAAATAAATCAATTTTGATGTTGTTCCTGCTGGCTTCCTGTTGTCATCTGTCATTGGCACAATCACCTGGGCAGGATGTACTGTATTTGAAGGATGGCAGCGTCCTGCGTGGTATAATCGTTGCGCAGTATCCTGACAGTCTGATTAAACTGCAGATTGATGGCGGGAGCATATTCGCTATCAGTACCGGACAGATCATTGATATTGAATACAAATCCGAGTCGCATCAGGTTGCTACTGCAGATATTCAGGTTAAGGATAAGGTCAGCGGCTATTTTAATATTACGGAAACCGGTGTTCTTCCGGGAGCTAATTATAATTATGATTATTACTACGGTAGCCCATCTGCTGCTACTTCTGTCGGGTTCACTATACAGACAATTCATGGTTACCGGTTCAATAAACATTTGCTTGCCGGTGCCGGCCTTGCCATGGATATTATTCAATATCCAATGGGCCAGCTATTTGCCGATGGTCGCTATGAAATTCTTAAGGGAAAAGCAACGCCCTTTATATATATTGATGGTGGTTATGGTATCCCATTGAATAAAAGCCATCATGAGGTAAACAGCGAAGTCAGTTATCGCGGTGGTATCACTGCGGGAGGAGGAGTAGGTATGCGTGTTAATTTCCGGCAGGAAGGGGCCTTCATACTGGAGGCAGGGTATAAAATGGAAAAATCGTCTGAGTACGTCAGGTATGATGCATGGGGCACAGATCAAACCAATTACTACACATTCAGCAGGCTGGCCATCAGGGTCGGGCTTGCTTTTTAGGTGGCTGACCGGTTAGTACTGCCTTTTCATTGTTGATGTATCCTTGTAATGATCAGTAGACCTTTCCCTTCTTATCAATCGTTTTTTCCTTCATCACGAAGAGCTTTGCATTTTTTGGATCTTTTGATTTCACTACCACTTTGGCAGTTCCGTTTTTGAAGGGCAGTGCAGATTCAAATTTTGGTTCAATAACCCAGTTCCCGGTATGATCAATGTAGCCCCAGGTTTTCTTTTCATTTGCCGCCGGAGCAAGTGATTCGGCGAATGATCCTGCTTTCGTAAATTTTGCGCTGATGACCCATTTATCATATTGATCTATATATCCATACAAAGCGGAGGAATCTCCCGCTTGCACAGAGGATACGCCTTCGCTGAATGGCGCCGCATCTCTGTATTTAAGGGGAATAATAATCCTTCCTGATTTATCGATGAAACCATATCCTTCCGGTTCCTTTTTAACCAATGCCAGTCCGTCACTGAATTCAAAGGCATCACTGTATTGCGGTGCAATTTCCCATTCGCCAAACCGGTTGATGAAACCATAGCGGCAGCTGTCTGCATTGCAGTTACCTATGGCGGCCAGGGCGAGCCCGTTATGAAAGTCATTTGCTTCCGTCCAAGGTTCTGTATGAATAAACAGTCCCTCCAGCGTAACATAGGAATAGTAACAGGGCACTTTGGAACATGGCAAAAGCACTGCGGCCAGTCCCTCGGAAAAGGGAGCTGCTTCCGTAAATTGCGGCTCAATCCGGATTTGCATATCAGCTGAGTCCGCATATCCAAATAACCCATCCTTTTCAATCACGAAATATTTTTTCCTGGTAAGTGCAAGGTCTTTTTCCAGTTGACGGCGGTCGGGGAAGGCAGGATATTTCTCGCCGAATTTCTTGAATGACTGATAGCTGTAGACCGGATTTTCCAGGCGGTATACTTCAGCCCACGCTTTATTAATATTACGGTTGGCTGGAAACAGTGAAATGAAACTGAGGTACTGGTCAAGTTTATGCCCTCGAGTACTGATAGCGTAGATGCTGTCTTCTGCCATCGGCACATATGGATTCCTGGGATAGTCGTGAATGAAGATGAGATAATCCTGCAGCAGGTGATTTTTTGTCACATCAAGAAAAAGTAATTTTTCATAATTAGTCCTTGCGGCAGTTATGTACGGGCTTGCCGGATATTTCTCCATGAAATTTTTATAGGATTGCCAGGTGCTGTCGGCAGTCTTGCTTTTATATAATTGTTGTTCGTATAATGACCTTGCCTCTTTCACCTGTTTTGCATCGGGATAGTTTTTCAGAAACTCTTCATAACTGGTATAGTCACCGTTTTGCATGACTTGGTTGAATGCCAGAACGTTTCTTTTTTCAATCGCCTCATCAATTAATGTGGAAGTGGTAAAGGTGGTGATGAAGTGATTCCAGGTTTCCAGTTCATCGGTACTATCAGCTTGCCGGTAAGCTTCCATGTTTATATCCGCTTGTAACTCATGTACGGTAAACGCACGGTACCCGGCAGCCTGGAATTTTTTCAGATCCGCTTCCTTCCACGTAGTATTAAGGCCTGCAGCGGCTTTCATCGCATAGTAATTGGCTGAATCAATATTGTACTGCCTGTTATCTTTCATGAAATAGGTTTTCGCCAGTCCAAAGGCAGCTACAGGATGGCCTGGATTTTTCAGCAGCATCGCACGAAAAGAAGACTCTGCCAGCACATAATCGCCTGCATTGTATGCTGCGAATGCCTTGTCGGGGGATTGAGCACTCAATAGGAATGGTCGCAAGATCAGCAAAAAAACAAACAGGCTATAACGGCACATGCACATAGTGTTTATCAGGTTTCAAAAATAGGATTCATTCTGTAGTAGATCAACGCTCACAAAGCGGGAAAATCTGAAGGCGGCATTTATTAATGAAAAATCCCTTGAAGTTATACTTTAACAGCCTTCGGATTTATTTATTGCTACTGAAATTACAGAAGATTCAGCAGTGCCAGGCAAAACCGCGCTGATGATAAGCCGAATACGCTTTACAATTACGGCATGTGCCCCGGACACTGCAAACTTGCAGTTAAATGCCTCCGGATAAGTAGAGTAATATAAACAGGTTGCGGAAGGAACCTGATCATCGTTTCACATAGCAAATTATTCGGCCAGTTATTCGATTCCGGTTATTCAATAAATACAGGGATAAGGAATGAAGATCAGTTGGCTTTTACTTCCGTGACCAGTTTCTGCAGTGATGATTTGGCATCGCCGAACAACATACGTGTTTTGGGAGCAAAGAAGAGTTCGTTTTCAATTCCTGCATAGCCGGCATTCATGCTTCGTTTCATTACGATAATGTTGGCGGCATTTTCCACTTCCAGTATCGGCATGCCATAAATAGGAGATGCAGCATCATTCTTCGCTGCAGGGTTTACCACGTCATTGGCGCCAATTACGATCACCACATCCGTTGTCGCTAATTCAGAGTTGGCATCTTCCATTTCCAGCAATTTATCATAGGGTACATCCGCTTCAGCAAGCAATACATTCATGTGCCCGGGCATACGGCCGGCTACAGGATGAATAGCGTATTTTACTTCCACCCCTTTTTCTTCCAGCAATTTTTCCAGCTCATGTACCGTATGCTGTGCCTGTGCCACGGCGAGCCCGTATCCCGGCACTATCATCACTTTTTTGGAATAGCTCAGCAGAACAGCGGCATCAGGAAGTGAAACTTCTTTGATATTTCCTTTTTGTTTGCCATCTGCAGTTCCTGCTTTTGCGCCACCGCCGAAGTTGCCAATAATTACATTCAACAGTGAACGGTTCATTGCGCGGCACATAAGGATGGTAAGAATGGTACCAGCCGACCCAACCAGGATACCTCCTGTCAGCATCACCTGATTGCTGTAAATAAAACCTGCACATGCAGCCGCCACACCGGTAAATGAATTCAGCAGTGAAATGACAACCGGCATATCTGCGCCGCCGATGGGAAGCACAAACAATACTCCGTAGAGGAGGCACATGATGATCATGAGCCCCAGCAACATCATGCTTTGTTCTCCCATCAATGTCAGATAGATGCCAACCGCGACAGTGGCAAGCAAAAGCGCCATGTTGACGATGGATTGCCCGGGAAAAACTTTGTCAGATACATTGCCGTTCAGTTTACCAAAAGCAATCATGCTGCCTGAAAAAGATACACCTCCTATCAGCAGTCCGGCCAGCGTAACAGCTACAATGTTCCATTCGCCGTTGCCAAACTCATGATGCTGGTATTCAATGATAGAAATAATGGCAGCACAGGCGCCACCCATTCCATTAAAAAGTGAAACCATTTGCGGCATGGCTGTCATCTTCACGCGGCGCGCAGCGAGTGTACCCACGATAGAGCCAATCAATATGCCACCGAATATCCAGCCATAATTGTGCAGTTTTTCCCCATCGGTGTTACGGTATAAAAAGACCGTTCCGAGTATTGCCAGCGTCATTCCTGCTGCCGCCACGAGGTTACCACGGCGCGCTGTTTCAGGATGACTCAGCATTTTAAGGCCAAGAATAAAAGTAATTGAACCGGCAATGTAGGTTAGCCAAAGAATAATATTTTCCATGAACTCAATTTTTTGGGGGAGCGGTTATTTTTTCTTCTTGAACATCTCGAGCATGCGGTCAGTTACAACAAATCCGCCCACCACATTAAGGGTGCCGAGAATGACAGCAAAGAAGCCAAGGCTCAGGGCAAGGTAATTATCAGGTTCTGCGCTGCCCATTACGATGATTGCGCCAATGATAACCACGCCATGTATTGCATTGGCTCCGGACATAAGCGGAGTATGCAGCACCGTGGGCACATGCGAGATTATTTCAATTCCTAAAAAAACAGAAAGAATGATGATGAATACCATTTCACGGTAGTCGTAAAGAAAATTCAGTAGTTCCATTTGAAGTCAGTTGATTGTTACTTCGTAATCGTTTCGATGAAATTAAAAGATCGTTAAACAGCATTTGCTGATAAAGCCTCACGCACCCTTGTACTAATGATTTCTTTCTGATGTGTAATGCAGGTGCCCTTTACAATGTCGTCGTCAAAATTCAGGGTAACCTGCCCGTCCTTCAAAATCAGTTTCAGGAAGTTCATTACATTTTTGCCAAACATTTTGCTTGCATCGGAAGGCATCGTTACCGGCAGGTTGGAATCGCCTATAATGGTAACACCATTGCTGGTCACTATGGTCGCGTTGTTTTTGGAGAGCTCACAATTACCTCCCGTGGAAGCAGCGAGATCGATTATCACGGCACCCGCTTTCATGGCATCTACTGTAGTCTTCGGAATCAGCACCGGTGCTTTCCTTCCCGGTATCTGCGCAGTACAGATGATGACATCTGATTTGACTGCGGATTCAAATATTTTCTGTTTCTGTTTGTCGAGAAATTCTTTCGTTTGTTCCACCGCATAGCCACCGGCGCTGGACGATTCAGTGGCGCCTTCCACTTCAATAAACTTCGCGCCGAGGCTTTTCACTTCTTCCTTTACCGCGCTGCGGGTATCAAATGCCTCTACTACGGCACCCAGCCGCCTGGAAGTGGCAATGGCTTGCAAGCCTGCCACACCTGCCCCAAGCACCAGCAATTTGGCCGGAGTAATACTTCCGGCTGCTGTCATAAACATTGGGAAAAACTTGGGAAGATGCATCGCCGCTGTGAGCACCGCTTTATATCCGGCAACCGTAGCTTGTGACGAAAGTATGTCCATGGATTGAGCACGCGAAGTACGGGGAACCATATCCATGCTGAAGGAAGTGATATTTTTTTCCAGCAGTTGCATGACCAGTTCTTTGTTGAATAAAGGCTGAAATACAGCCAGCAACATGGCACCCGGCTTTATGCTGTTCAATTCATCATCGGCAGGGCGGTTGATTGACAGGATGAGATCTGCTTTGGAAAGAACATCGCTGCGGCTCACCGTTTTTGCACCGGCTGCAACGTAATCAGCGTCTGCTGCAAAAGCTGAATTGCCTGCGCCGGTCTCGACACACACTTCAAAATTAATTTTAACCAATTGGCCCGCAATCTCGGGAAGGATAACAACACGTTTGTCTTCTGTAGGTTCTTTCAGGATTCCTATAATCATGGCAGTCTTGGAATTAGAGGCCTTAAAACAAGATAAAGACCTTTAGTTTGGCATGCAAAAGTAGCAAATGCAGGTCAAAGAATGAATCAATATCCGGTACATTCCTGCCGTATATCAATATACCATTAACTGAATGCCATGACTAAGGAACGATAGATTGCGTTCGTACCAGGTTTTCAATTTCTTCCGGAATGAAAGGAGAAGGGTCTCCGCCGTTCACAATCACGTCGCGTACAATGGAGGAAGAGACGGAAGCAAGAGATGGGTTGGCAAGAATAAATATGGTTTCAATGTTACGGCTGAGCACCCTGTTGGTTTGTGAAACAGCACGTTCAAATTCAAAATCGCCCGAACTGCGGATACCCCTTAATATAAACCCGGCCTGATTCAATTCACAAAAACTTACGGTGAGTCCGGAATAGCTCCGCACTTCAATTTTCGGTTCAAATTCAAAAATCTTCTGCAGCCAGGCAATTCTTTTTTCAAGAGGGAACAGGTACTTTTTCTGTGAATTGATGCCGATACCGATAATCATTTTATCGAAAAGCGGCAAACCGCGGTTGATAATATCAATATGCCCGATAGTGACCGGATCAAATGACCCGGGAAAGACTGCTGTTTTTTTCATGATTTGATTTTGGCGTGCTGAAAATACTAATTCAATTGATTATTACGCCATACTTCATTCCGTAACATTTATTTTTTTTCACCCGGTCCCTCTGCAGCGAAAGGCGCAAAAATGTGAAAATGCGTTTGTCCATAATTTCTCACCTGTCTCAGTTCGGTGAAGTGATCATACTTGTGCCTTTGATCTGTTTCAAGAATGAACCATCCTCCGGTTTTTAAAATGTTTTTCCCCAGTATGATACCCGGCAGATCATCAATATTAGCCAGCGGGTACGGCGGTCCGGCAAAAATGATATCAAACTTTTCCTTATTAAATTCTAAAAACCTGAATACGTCACTTTTACAGATTTCCATCGCAGTTATCTTCCATTCCGCTTTCATCTTTTTGATAAACTCTATTGCGCCACGGTCCTGTTCTACTGCAACAACACGTGATGCACCTCTTGATGCAAATTCATAGCTGAGGCTGCCTGTTCCGCTAAACAAGTCGAGGAAACTCACAAAAGAGAAATCGAAGTGATTATTCAGGATATTGAACAGGCCGGTTTTCGCAAAATCTGTTGTAGGCCGTGTTGGAAGATTGCCGGGTGGAAAGAATTTCCTGCCTCCTAAGGTTCCGCTGATGACTCTCATGAATCAGAGGAAGAAAAGGTTGAAAAAAAAATGAGGCGGCAAGGGATAGTCCTTATTAAATTTCATCGTATCAACGGACCGTGCAAATTGTACATTGCGGATATATTTTATGAGCAACTGATACATGGCAGATTCACGCATCATTTCGCCCATGATCGTTAATGGCACCAGTTCGGGATCAAGCCGGAGTTGCTTACAGGTAAATAAGAGATGATATAAAAAGTCTTCCGGTGAATAGTAGTTGAAACTGTTACAGTAATGCAATGACTTATTGCTGATAAGCAAAAGCTGGAAGCTGGAGGCCTGCACATATACATACAGGTTCTCTGATTCGGCTGCCTGGTGGATGGACAGGAGATAGTTGATCAGCCCGGAGAGTGCATGCGTCAAGCGCTGACCCGCTTTCCCTGAAAAATGCTGAACAATTTCAGGTGAAAGTGCATATAACAGGTGTATGCTTCCACCTGCAACAATATCGGCATAGACCACACTTTCCTCATCCAGCGTGCAGTTTGCTTTCAGAATTGTTCTTCTTGCATTTTCATGGTCAAAATCTGCAGGAACTAAGGTAAAACTGGTGGAGAATACACCGGTACGTTTTATGGCAACCTCTTTATGCAACCAGGGATCAGATGCAAAAACTTCATCCACTGATTTGTGCCATTCATGCACACTGGAAATCCTGGAAAACTGATACGGCTGCAACAATACTACCTTCTTCGTATGCCTATTTGCCACGAGATAAACCAACTGTGCAGGAGCAATCAATACATTTACTTCGCAATCAGCGTCGGGAATACCGGCCGCTTCAGGCGACTCATATTTAGCGCCGGCAATTACCTTATTGGGCGACAGAAGGTGATTCATGATCGTCAAAAATACGGTTAAAAAGATTTAACAGTAGGGCTATTTTGAGACGCGAATAACAAATTCTTAAGAGCATGAAACATGCATTGCGGCTAACTGATAGTTGAAGATGAACGTTGCATTGCAATCTGCGCTGGCAGGTTGTCCCGATTGTAGCCTGCTTGCTAACTCGCTATAGAAAATAAAAAAACTCAACCGGTTGAGGGTTGAGTTTCATTCTTGCTTAAGGTTAAATGACTGCTATTTGGCTGAGGTGTTTAAGGAACTTAAATAAGTATTCCAGTCAGTGTTCAGGTAATGATTCTCAGCAAAAAACGAAAGTACATTATTCATCATGTCGGACTGCATGTAGCCCGGTACTATGGAGATCACCTGTAATTTTTCATCCAGGAAAGTGGTTGTCGGGTAGCCACCGGATGAACTGAGAAAATTGGCTGCAACGGCATTTATTCTCCTGGCAGGATCATAAGCATAGTCCTTGTTTTGAAAGGTGATGGTCTCTTTGGATTCGGCATTTAACTTAACGGCGTAGAAATTATCGTTCAGGTATTTCACAATGCGCGGATCCTTATAAGTGGTAGCATCCAGTTTCTTGCACCATCCGCACCAATCCGTGTAGATATCAATCAGGATTTTTTTCGGATGACTGGCATTAAGTTTTTCCGCTTCGGTAATCGACATCCATTTAACACCTTCAGACTGTGCCTGAGCTGAAAATTGTGATACGAGTACAATGACCAGGACATAAAATGGCAAGAGGTTCTTTTTCATGCAAGTAAATTTTTCATGGAAACAATGCGAATCAAAAAAGATTCCAGAAATACGGCTTAAAGATAGCAAAGTTTGAAATAGCAACCGCCGGAGATCCTTGATTTTGCAATTTGTAAAAAAGCGATAGTTTAACTGGCAGTTGGTCAGCAGCTATCTCAAAATGGACAATCTATGCGGTCATGCCGCATTTATTTCGGCATCTGTCAATGAATGGAAGAGATCCTGATCCGATCAATCGGTACAGGATGACTCCCGGTATTTTGAGGTAGCTTATAAACAGAATTTCAAACTCCGGCAGACTACATTTGTGTAGTTTTTGTGTTTTTATGCAAACTTCACATTCTTTAATCGACAAAGATGGAACCTGCAATAAATAATCAGACTATGAAAAAGAAAATAGTGATTGCTGTTACAGGTGCCAGCGGAAGCATTTATGCAAAGGTGCTGTTGGACAGATTGATTTTATTGCAGGACCAGGTTGAGAAGACAGGCGTGGTGATGAGTAATAATGCAAAGTTTGTTTGGTCATTCGAACTGGGTGAAACGCCGGTTCCAACAGGGCCGTTTACATTTTACGGCAAACAGGATTTTACTGCGCCTTTCGCAAGCGGATCCGCAGGATTCGATGCCATGATTGTTTGTCCGTGTTCAATGGGTACGATGGGAAGAATAGCAGGCGGGATTTCTGACGATTTAGTTACCCGTGCGGCAGATGTGATGCTGAAGGAAAGAAGGAAACTGATCCTGGTGATTCGTGATACACCCTATAACCTGATTCATCTTTCTAATATGAAGCTCATAACGGAAGCAGGAGGAATCATCTGTCCTGCCACACCGTCTTTTTATTCAAAGCCTGCAAATTTTGAAGAACTGGCGGCAACGGTTGTTGATCGAGCATTACAACTTGCCGGCCTGGCGGTTACTGGATACCAGTGGGGAACATAATCAGCATAAGCTGAGACATAATGCTTGTCAGTATATTTTTTGGTTCAGCATCTCCCGCTGCGTTACCTTTGCAATCTGAACCGGACGAAAAAGCAGCTGCAATTGCCTGTGCCGGTTTCTTTTCCTGGTGGTAACAATGGCAGCCATAATTTAGTTAAAAGCAGGTTTCATGAAGATCGTCAGATATTTAACAGGATTTTTTGCAATTGCCACGGTGAACATTTGCCTTGGGCAGGTACCGCCAATACAGTGGCAGAAGACGTATGGCAACAGCGGCAATGAGGTGTTGCACAGCATCGTTTCTACGGCCGACGGGAACTACCTGGTGATGGGCATAGCGGATGTAAACGGTGGCGATGTATCCTGTAGTCTTAAAGGATTGCATGATGTATGGGTATATAAAATGACACCTTCCGGAAATGTGATCTGGCAGCAGTGTTTTGGCGGGAGCAAGGAAGAGGCGAATCCATACAATAAAATCATTGCCACCAGCGATGGTGGAAGCCTGTTCATCTCTGAATCATGGTCAAAAGATTTTGATGCAACCGGCCATCACAAATACAGTGATGTGCTCACAATCAAGCTGGATGCTTCGGGTAATATTCAATGGAAACATTCATTCGGCGGAAAAAAATATGATGTGCCGAGGGCACTGCTTGAACTGCCGGGAAAACGTTACGTGATTGTATCCCGCAGTACATCTTCCGACGGAGATGTGCCGGACAACATCGATCCGTTGAAGTTTGATGCCTGGGTGTTTATCCTTGACAAGAACGGAAATATCATTTCCAACCATGTCTATGGCGGAACCGGCGATGATGATCTGCACCAGATACTGCAAACCGCTGATGGCAATCTCCTCTTGTTTGGTTTCAGTTCATCACAGGATGGCGACCTTGCCGGATTAAGCACAAATGGCACTGATGGCTGGCTCCTCAAAATTGATACGCTGGGCAATGTGCTCGACAGCAGGGTATATGGCCAGGCAAACAAGGAAGAGATGTATGATGCGCTTAAAACAAATGATGGTGGTTACATGGTTTTTGGTGTAACGGAGAATCCCATCGTTCCGGTGGATAAAGGCAGCTATCATGGCGACGATGACCTTTGGGCTGTAAAACTTGACAATGCTTACAACATGCAGTGGCAGGGTGTATACGGAGGATCAGATCGTGAAACAATGATGCAGGGAGTTATTGCGCCCGGTAACAGCGGATACTATCTGGCAGGCGGCACGTATTCGGATGACGGAGATGTTACAAAGCCTTCCGGCAATGGCAATGATGAATATGTGATTAAGATCTCGCCGGCCGGAACACTACTTTGGTCCTTTACACACGGAGGCACTGCAAAGGATTACGCCAATGGCATCACCCCTACAGGATTGATAGCGGGTGTGGCTTATTCCACTGACGGAGATGTGCAAAACCCAAAAGGCAATGGCGACGGATGGATTTATAAGTTCAAAGATTCGAAAAACGGAATGGCAGCAAGGCCGTCTGAATCTGATGATTTTGCTTTGGATGGTCAGCCGGTGTTTTCTTATCCTAACCCTGCTTCTGATGTACTGAATATTCAATTGCAGTACGAAAGCAATTCACTGACGATAATGTTATCAGATTTAACAGGAAGAACGGTCTACCGTCAGGCCGGCATTGACGCCGTTGATAAATTAACGTATGATATTCCCGTTTCCGGTTTGCCGGCAGGGATATACATGCTTAGGGTAAGCGGTGACATTTTACTGTATACAGAAAAAATTATGGTGATGCATTGAAGGATGGAAGTGCAATAGAAAAAATTATGCAGCTACCGGTAAGCAACCATCCTAAATCTTTCCACTTACGTTTGAATTACACCAACATTGAATGGCCGCGTAACCGGTGCGTGATTAGCCGCTTCTATAGTCATTGAGATTACTTTGCGGGTTTCAAGCGGATCAATGATGGCATCAATCCAAAGTCGGGCAGCAGCATAATAGGGAGATGTTTGGCGGTCGTACCGTTGTTTTATTTCATCCAGCAATTTTGATTCTGCTTCAGGCGTGATGACTTCTCCTTTGGCTTTCAGCGAAGCCACCTGTATCTGTAACAATACATTGGCAGCCTGTGCTCCACCCATTACTGCAATCTTGGAAGTAGGCCAGCCAACAATGATGCGCGGATCATAAGCTTTACCGCACATGGCATAATTTCCTGCCCCATAGCTGTTTCCTATAATGATTGTAATCTTTGGCACAACGCTGTTGGCAACGGCATTCACCATTTTTGCTCCGTCTTTTATGATCCCGCCATGTTCGGATTTTGATCCCACCATAAAACCGGTAACGTCCTGCAGAAATACCAGGGGTATTTTTTTCTGGTTACAATTCATGATAAATCGTGTGGCTTTATCTGCTGAATCAGAATAGATAACACCACCGAATTGCATTTCACCTTTCTTGTTTTTCACCACCTTACGCTGATTAGCCACAATACCAACAGCCCAGCCATCGACTCGTGCATAACAACATACAATGGATTTCCCGTAGCCTGCTTTGTACTCATCGTATGTTGAATCATCAACCAGCCTTTCAATGATCTCATGCATATCATACTGCTTACTGCTGTCGGTAGGGAGCAACCCATACAATTCTTTTTCATTCATGCCGGGTGGCGCAGCAGCAATCCGGTTGAAGCCCGCTTTTTCATAGTCACCTGTTTTATTCATGATACTCCTGATGCGGTCGAGGCATTCCTGATCGTTCTTACATTTATAATCGGTGACGCCGGATATTTCTGCATGCGTTGTTGCGCCGCCTAATGTTTCCTGATCTACATCTTCACCGATAGCCGCCTTCACCAGAAAAGGGCCTGCCAGGAAGATGGAACCTGTCTTATCCACGATCATTGCTTCGTCGCTCATGATCGGCAGGTAAGCGCCACCCGCTACACAGCTGCCCATGACAGCGGCAATCTGTGTGATACCCATTGAACTCATCTGCGCATTGTTGCGGAATATCCTTCCGAAGTGTTCCTTATCAGGAAAGATCTCATCCTGCATAGGCAAGAAGACTCCTGCGCTATCCACGAGATAGATGACGGGAAGCCGGTTTTCCATGGCAATTTCCTGAGCACGCAGGTTTTTCTTGGCAGTAACAGGAAACCAGGCACCGGCTTTCACGGTAGCATCATTGGCAACAACCAGGCATTGTTTGCCGGACACATAACCCATGACCACAATTACACCGCCGGCCGGACAGCCTCCTTGTTCTTCATACATTTCATAACCGGCGAATGCGCCAATTTCCAGCACAGGCCTTTCCTTATCCAGCAGGTAGTTGATCCGTTCACGGGCAGTCAGCTTTCCTTTCTCATGCTGCTTTTCAATATTTTTTTTTCCGCCGCCTGATTTTATTTTTTCAAGTCTGGAACGCACCTCACTTAATAGCAACAGGTTCTGGTCTTCGTTTTTGTTGAATTGTAAATCCGCTTTATCCATAATTGACAAAAATAGGAAAGGAATTCCCGTTGTGGAACAATAGGTTGCTTTCTGCAAAATCAGCATGATTCTTTTCTTCTTTGAGCATGGAAGTTTGCTGGCCGGTATTTCCAGGAACTTCTGTCCGTTTTTTTGTTTAAACAGGCTTTAGTCATTTCACAGAATGGTATTTGACGATAGCACATAAGCGCTGAAAAAACATTTAATCTCGCTACTTTTGCACCTGTTACCATATTAAAAAACTGATTCATGGGAAGAATATTTGAAACGCGCAAGCATAAGATCTATGCGCGTATGGACAAGATGGCCAAGGCATTTACCAAGGTTGGTAAAGAAGTGGCAATTGCTGTTAAAGAAGGTGGCCCGGATCCGAACAACAATCCCCGTTTAAGGGCGGCTATTCAGAATGCAAAAGGCGTTAATATGCCCAAAGACAGGGTGGATGCGGCTATCAAGCGTGCTGTATCAAAAGATGCCAGTAACTATGAAGAAGTAACATATGAAGGGTACGGTCCGCATGGCGTGGCATTAATTGTGGATTGTGCAACCGATAATACCACACGAACAGTGGCTAATGTAAGAATGCATTTTTCTAAAGGCAACGGAAACCTGGGAACAAGCAATTCAGTACAATTCCTTTTCGAGCGTAAAGGAGTATTTAAGATTGCCAGGGAAGGCGTCAACCTGGAAGAACTCGAGCTTGACCTGATTGACTTTGGAGCGGAAGATATTGATGCAGATGAGCATGAGATATACATCTACACGCGATTTGCTGATTTTGGCTCGATGCAAAAGGGGCTGGAATCAAAAAATATTGTTCCGGTCAGCAGTGAGAAGCAATGGATTCCGCTTAACACGAAAGAGGTTACAGTGGCGGAAGCCGAAGATGTGGCAAAGCTGATCGGCATGCTGGAAGATGATGATGATGTTTTGGCCGTATATCATACCATGGCATAAGATACAGTAATATTCAGCCCACAGTAAGGATTTCAGGTCAATCTGGCTGACAGCTGGATTTCAAAACAAAAAATTTATGCTCCACATTGACGATGACATCACGCGGGCATCTACCTTACCTGCTTCATTTTATACCGACAGGGAATATTTTGAATTATGCAGGGAGAAAATATTTGCCAGGAGCTGGCAACTGGCCGGTAACCTGGAAGATGTAAAAACTCCGGGTCAGACTTATCCTTTCATTCTTTTGCCCGGTTGCCTCGATGAACCGCTGTTACTGACCCGTGATACGGATGATCAGTTGCATTGCATGTCGAATGTATGCACACACCGCGGGAACCTAATCTGCGAGCATGGTGGTATCGAAAAAAATCTCCGTTGCCGTTATCATGGGCGAAGATTCGGACTTGATGGAAAATTCACCGGCATGCCGGAATTTGACGACGTAAAGAATTTTCCTTCTGAAAAAGATGATTTGCCGCGTGTGGCATTTGAATCATGGGGCGGGCACCTGTTTGTATCGCTCTTTCCGGCTTTTTCCTTTCAGGATGCTTTTAGTGAAATGATACAGCGGATACCATGGCTCAACCCAACCGACTATCGCTTCAGCGCTCATCATTCAAAAGATTACCTGGTGAATGCCAATTGGGCTTTGTATTGCGAGAATTACCTCGAAGGATTTCATATTCCATTTGTGCATGCCTCGCTTAACCAGGTGCTTGACTATGGAGCTTATGCGTATGAAATTTATGCTTACTCCAATCTGCAACTGGGTTATGCCAGGCCGGGTGAGGAGACATTCAGGATTCCGGCAGGTTCACCGGATCATGGAAAACATATTGCCGCTTATTATTACTGGATTTTCCCCAATATGATGTTCAACTTTTATCCATGGGGACTGTCAGTAAATATCGTCAAACCGCTGGCACCAGCTCAAACAAAAGTTTCATTCCTGACCTATATTGCTGACCAGGAGAAATTTGAGCGAGGCGTGGCAGCGATGACGGACCGTGTGGAAAGAGAAGATGAAGCGATTGTGGAAAATGTTCAGCGCGGGGTTCGTTCAAGGTTGTATCACAGCGGCCGATATTCACCAACAAAAGAAAGAGGCACCCATCATTTCCATCAGCTCATCGCCAAGTTTTTGCAGTAGCATAATTTTCAAGAGCATTATTTTATCCGCAAAGGTTGGAAGCGCTGTGCTGCGAAGCTTATCGTCACGCTTTTTATGGCCTGCACGACTTCCTCAAGTACCTGCTTTTATAGGATGAATTCACATGACTGAAATGATTATGGAAGCCAATCCTTTTCTATATTTGTAACCACACTAAAATAAATTGAACATGCAAAAGAGATTGATAAAAGGGGAGAAAAAACTGTTTGGGGTTTGCAGCGGTATCGGAAACTACTTTGATATTGATCCAACCATTGTACGTGTACTGTTTGTTTTTGGATTTCTCGCATTTGGCTCCGGTCTTTTGCTGTACCTGATCCTGGCGATTGCCATGCCCGATAAATAATTTATTGCCGATTTTTTCCTGCGCCTGATTCTCCAGCCTGCTCCGGCTGCTGACTATACCGGTTACTGCTGTTTGTAATGTGAAACAGCAGAACATAAAGCATTTTGTTGTGTACCTTCAATGCCGGTCTTTTTTAACAATTTTAAGCCATCAAAAAAACCACCATGCAACACTTCTCCAAATTTTTCATCCTGTTGAATTTATTAAGTGCCATTGCTGTGGCGCAGCCTTGTTCCGACCTGTTTATCTCTGAATATGTAGAAGGCAGTTCATTTAACAAAGCCATCGAGATCTATAATCCCACCACGGCTGCAGTGCAGATGGACGGCTATCAGCTGCTGTTGTTTTCCAACGGCGGCGATTCCGCATCTTTCAAATTAAAGTTGCATGGTAGCCTGGCGAGTCATGATGTGTATGTGATTGTCCACCCGCAGGCTGATGCGACACTCTTGCTGCCATTGGCCGACACGACCAATATTGTTTGTAACTGGAATGGGAACGATGCCATTTTGCTGGTCAACAATAATGCAGGAGATACGATTGACGGTATTGGTGTGGTGGGTGAGGATCCGGGATCAGAATGGCTGGTATCCGGCGGTTCCACAAAAGACCATACGCTGGTGCGTACTGTGGAGACGCAGGAAGGCACGCTTGATTGGAGTACAGGCAGTCAGCAGTGGTATGCCTATGCACAGAATGATTTTTCGCAGCTCGGCAGTCATGATGTAAATACTTGTCCTGCGGCCAATCCGCAAATATCCATATCGGCAGACAGCACTTCCATTCCGGAAAATGCGGGAACATTTTTCGTGAAGGTCAATATTCTTAACCCAAATACTAATGCCACATCCTGCCAGGTTAAGGTGACTGGCGGCTCTGCTACGCAGGGCACTGATTATACGTTCACGGAACAGACTGTAACATTCCCTGCAAACAACGGAGATCCTGTATTGGTATCGGTACCGGTCACCAATGATGGAATTTCTGAACCGGATGAATCTATAACATTTACATTGCAGAATCCGACAAACGGCGCCACTTTCAGCGCATCATCACTGACGATGACTATAATTGATGACGATGGTTTGGGAATAAATGCTGCGAACCAGTATACATTGAAGGCCTATCCGAATCCGGCTGGAAATGTGCTGCACATAGCATCACCTTACGCATCAGGTGAAATAACCTTGCAGAATCTTTTAGGAGAAAATGTGTTGTTGCAGACTTTTAGCAGCAGGCAAACCAACCTGGATGTAGAGCAACTTCCTGCTGGAATTTATTTATTAAAAATCAGCAATGGTACTTCTGTTTTGCTGCAGCAAGTGGTGAAAAATTAGCAGCTATCTCAAAACAGGCAATCAATGCGGCCAAGCCGAATTTATTTCGACATCTGTCAATGAATTGAAGAGATCCTGATCCCGATTAATCGTGACAGGATGACTCAAGGTATTTTGAGATAGCTGCCGGATGATAATTGTTGGGAGGTGCGAACGCTCTTCAAGGGTTATACGCAGTCAGTTATATTCCGGAATAGACAGATCAGCATCAGTTGTGTTCGCAGCATATTTGTTTGATGAAAAACGGCACGTCGTTAACAACACTTTTTGAGAAGGAGGATTTTACTCCTGCCCGGCTGTTACTTCTCCTGTTTTTTTCACGAGCACCTTATCCACTCTTTTTCCATCCATATCCATCACTTCAAAACAATAATTCCGGAAGTTAAAACTGTCAGTTTCTTTCGGAATCTTGCCGAGGTGATGCATCATAAATCCTCCCAGGGTATTGTAGTTGCCGGTTTCTTCTTCAGAGAGTTCCGGCAGCTGTAGTAATTCACTCCAGTCATGTGTCTGCATCATACCATCAATCAGCCATGAGCCGTCGGCTCGTTTCACCGCTTCTTCCTGCACCTGCTGATTCGTTACACGGATATTGCCGAAAATGGATTCCACGACGTCGTGCAGTGTTACAATGCCTTCGAGTGATCCGTATTCATTGAGCACCAGGCTGACATGGTTACCCGTATTCCGGAAATTCTCCAGCAGTTCCAATGCAGGCATTGATTCCGGAACATACAGTGGTTGCTTGATAAGATCAGCCAGGTTCCACGGCTGATGCTTACTGATCTGAATCAGGATATCCTTGATCGTAGCAATACCAACGATGTTGTCGAGGTTTTTTTTGCAGACCGGGAAATTACTATGCACGCTTTGTTCAATCAGCTTATGTATATCTTCCAGCGTAGCGTCGCTGTCTATCCACACGATGTCGTTACGATGCGTCATAAGGGTGCTTGCATTTCTGTCTGCTGTGCGGAAAATACTTCGCATCATGTCAGATTCCTGCTGCTCAAGTATTCCGTATTGCCGTCCTTGTTCTATCAGGTGTTTCAACTCATCTTCCGTTACAGGAGGTTCATTTGTTTTCTTGTTGAGCCTGATGGTACGCAGTATAAACTTGGTGGAAATGCTTAACAGCCAGATAAACGGTGAAGCCACGTAATACAATAACTGCATCAATGGAGCCAGCGCCATGGCTATTGGTTCCGGCCTTGTCATGCCAATTGTTTTTGGAACAAGTTCTCCTAAAACAAGAGTAAGAAAGGTGGTGGTAACAATGGTAACCACAAACCCAAGCACATTAGCGTACTCACCAAGCCATGCAAGTTGTGAGAAGTCAGAGGAAAGACGGTCAGCTACTTCAGTACCACCATAAGCTCCGGCTATAATACTAACCGCAGTCATGCCGATCTGAACGGTAGGAAGGAAACGGTGAGGATCTTTTGCGAGGTTGTAAGCCATTTTCGCACGCCAGTTGCCGTGCCTGGCCAGCTTTTCAAGCCGTATTTTACGGGAAGAGATTAACGCCACTTCTGCCATGGCAAATAATCCGTTGAAGATGGTTAAAAACAGTATGATAAGGTATTCCATGGGAATGATACGCAGTGTTGAGTGCGAAGTACGAATTTTTTACGGAGGAAAGTGGATTAAACAATGAATTTTGAATGCCGGAAACAAGTGATCAGCCGACCGTGCAAAGACGATTTGGAAGACACATCTGGATCATTAGTATAAACAGATTAATATCTCAGAAGCTGGATTTGGCATTGTATAGCAATACAAAGTGATTCGGGGTTTCCAACTGTGTATAGAATAAATATGACCTTACTGAATTTATCACTGTGCCAGGCTAACCTGAAACTCAATTTAATTTCAGCCTTGATCTGTAAGCTGACAGTCCCATTTATGCCAATCGCCTGGAAAACTCACACATCAACAAACTTCATCAATCATCAATCACTTTAGATAGTGTACAGCTGCTTCCGCCAACACTGAGTGATATCAGTGACTTGTCATTTAGTGAATGATGGGTGATGCCGGAATACAGTTCATTGAAACGTATTACCGTTTCAGGGCTGAGTGCTTCACCATTCACCTCAAAGGAGGTAAGTGAAAAGGTAAAATGAAGATTCACGGAATCTTTAATGATATTTTCGCTGATCAGCGCTTTCAGAAAAGCCCTGATCCATTCGTCTTCGCCATCGAAAGTGCAGTAATTGGAGGTATAAGTGCGGATGCGCTTCGGTGTGGTGTCGGAATCCTGCCGCACACTGGTTGCTTTATTTTCCGACGGCTGACCGGAAGGCTTGGCGGCAGTCTCCTTAGTTGCAGCTGACGGATGCAACATAGAAGCCGCTTTTTTTACATCTGCGAGGATAACCGGTTTGTATTCCGGAACGATGACGGAGTCTTTTTTACGAGGAGCGTTTTTGATAACAACGGGGGCAGTTTCAATTTTAGGATGCGGTTGAACATCGGGCTGATAATGCGTGGTGGCAGCAGGCGAAGAAGTCAACGGTTTTGGTTTGGGTGACGGTTGAACGATAAGCAGGAGGGCAGCAATCAGTCCGGAAATGAGTGCCGCAGCAATCATAATGTTGGTATACTTTAACCAATTATGCAGGTTCAATCCGTTGCTGGTATTTCCTGCCGGTTGTTGCTTTACAAATTGCCGGATTTGTTCAAAATCCATCTCAAGCGGTGCTTGCCTGACAGCAGTGAAGGTTTTATCAATTTCGGTTTTATGCATGCGTTTACAGGCAAATGGTGAAAAGCATTTTTGTTGCAGCAGCTGATGGTAAGGCCGGCCTTTCATCATTGAGCAATTCTTTCAGCTTTTGACGGGCACGGCTCAGCCTCGTTTTAATGGCGCCCTCACTGCTACCTTGTATTTCACTGATTTCGCGGATGCTGAATCCATTGACTTCAAATAGTATGACAGCTTCTTTTTCTTTTAGTGACAATTGATTCAATGCTTTGTAGAGATAGTGAACATCCATCGCCACTTCAGGGCTGCCGAACTTGCTCTCCAGTCTTAAAGCCGTTTTTTCGTCATAGGCTGCTTTGAATTTCTGACGCCGCAGCAGGTTTCTGACCATGTTATTGGCGATGCCAATCATGTAAGGCAGTAATTTATCCTTGTCCTTTATCCGGTCATAGTGCTGCAGCGTGGCCAGGATGGTATCCTGTACCAGGTCTTCAGTTTCCATCAGCCCATAGGCATTACTGCTGCAATAACGGGTGAATCGTTCGTGCAGCGGTTGATAACGGGTTAAAAAATCCTGTTGGTTTTCAGCAGTCATCCGGGCCGGAAAGAGTAGCGTTGTTAAGTAGAAACATGATCAGGTAAAAGGTTACAACGTTTTCTAAATAATCTTATTTAAGTCAGATTCGCCGTTGATGGTTTATTGATCATAAGTAGTGAATCACCGGTATTGCTGCATGTATTCGTTTGTTTACGCCGGCGCTCACAACAGAGATGCTGCTGTAAAATACAGGTTTCAACTAAGCTGCTTGTATGCTTGCTTCCCGGAAAACATAAACGCATTACGTCTCATGATGATGAGACTGTTCAAGAATTAATTTTGGTTTTTGGATAATTTGAAGGAGGAGTGCCCCAGGCGGGAATCGAACCCGCACCGCCGTTGCGGGCGACAGGATTTTAAGTCCTGCGTGTCTACCAGTTCCACCACCAGGGCAAAGAGAAAATCAAGCGGTTATTAGTGATTGAAATCAGTGGATATCTATTGAAACAATGAACAAAATGCGAAAGATGCAATACCGTCTATTGAACCTGATTCAATAACTATTTTCTATATGCTGTTACACTTTCAATGAGCGGGAGACGAGACTCGAACTCGCGACCCCAACCTTGGCAAGGTTGTGCTCTACCAACTGAGCTACTCCCGCTTATAAAAAGAACCTTAATTCAACGGTTACGAACTACAATTGAACCTTCGTGCTGCCAGTTCAATGGCCGAACGGAGCGCAAATATAAACAAATCAATAAGGTAAAAACAAATAGTGAATCCGGCTTTTTAAAATGATGGCTTGGATCTTGGCAGAATTCAAATATGAAAATTCATTTTTCGGTCGTTTTTTCTACTGTCAGATAATCAACAGCAGAATAATCCAGAAGCTATTGGCAGGACCGCTGTAAAGCAGAAAACCAGCTGCCGCCACAGGCAGCTCGTGACAACAAGGCAATACCAGGTTTTTAGGATGTCCGGTGAATAATACGAAATGGAACCAGGTTAGCCCTAATTGAAAGACCGTAAGCGCCTGCCTTTTCGTGTTTGTTTTTTCGGGTAAATTGCAGTCATGAAATTTTTGTCTGACCGATTCAGCATTATTTTACTGGCAGCCGTCTTGCTTCATGGTAACTGGCAGCTGGTGCAGGCGCAATGTACTGGCCTGGTATGCAATGGAGGCAATTGCCTGACGGGTGATGACTGGTACCTCGTGCGCGACAGTAATGTGATCAGTGAAGATTTTGTAAGTGTTTTCCCGGGACCAGCATTTGAGAATGCGGCCGCTACGAACCTGTTCATTATTAAAGATATTCCGATGGCCGTATACGGACCGGATAAAATGTATGATGCGGCATCAGACAAGACATTTTTTATTGATCTCTACTTCCCCAAAAATTTTTATACGGGATCGAAGAAGTATCCTGTCATAGTTTATATGAATGGCGGAGGTTTTCTGAACACCAACAAAGAGAAACTATCTGAGCTGGCAACGAGGTTTGCTGCCAAAGGTTTTGTGGTGGCCACATTTAATTACAGGACCGGAAGATTGAATGACAGCACCAATATCTGCGGCGGAGATGCGAGTGCTAACCAGGCGCTTTTCAGGGCTATTCAGGATTGCAGGGTTGCGATGCGCACCGTAAAGGCAATCGGTTCAAAATTTACCAATTTGAACGGTGATTACCATTACGATCTGAACGGAGCGGCTAAGTTTCTCTATCTGCCATTTATTGATGTAAACAGGATGATTATCGGTGGTGAAAGTGCCGGAGCAGTAACTGCATTAACAACTGTGTATTATGATGCCTGCGATATTGATGAATCGATAAACAATGAAAATGCATTGAGTCCATTGTCTTTCTCTTGCGGAACCAGCAGCACTTATACCTGTGGCGGCATGACAGCAGGATATGATTTTATATTCGATGAACAGGAAAGCAGCGGTGCTGCCTGTAAGGTTGATTTCTTTTTTCCTGCTTCGAACAGCAACTACCTTGCAGCACCGGTGGATAAAATAAAAGCGGTTATTAATGTGAAAGGCGGTGTGCCCGAGCATTATCTTCAACACTGCACGGTACCTGTTTGCCCTGAGAATGATGAAGGGTGTTTTGGATGTGCGGAAGAACCGTTTAACCTGAATGCAAAGTATGTGGCAAACAGTAAGGCCGACAAAATACCGATGATTGCTTTTCATGGAATCATTGATGCAACGGTTCCGTATTATCACCGTTATCAGTCAACCTATGAAGGCAGCACCGAGTTGATTAATTATTCAGATCTCGACAACCAGGGATGCAGGCCATTTACCTGCACCGGCAATAATCCTTTTCCGTCGAAGGGCTTCTTATTTGGTTCCAGGAAAATTTATCAGCGACTACAAAACAAAGGGGTATGTGCCGCGCTGTTCGGCGAAGCAGGCGCTGACCATACTTTCGACGGTGATGGATTGACCAGGTCATTTATTGCAACGCAAACAACATTGTTCATTAAGAGTCTTGCTTTTTGCGGCGACAATTGCCAGGCTGTATTTGATGAGGATATCAACTGGTCTGCTGACGCGGCATCGATTAACCTGAGCACCTGCATGGGGAAAATAATTGATGTTCAGGTTACCATTGCCAACCTCAATCCTGTGGGTGGCGCTGCAATCACGAGTTTCCAGGTGCAGCCATTCATCTTCAAAGAGGGAGATCCGGGAAATAACCTCATCAATTTCAAGAAAATGAACAAACAGGGGCCTTACGCAATATCCGGTGATAATTATATCTACTTCAATTTTGAAAATGAGTTAGGAAATAACTTCATCGGTGCCGGAAGTGCAAAAACGATAACATTGAAAGATCTGATTACATCGGAAGCTATCAATGCTTCGGCCGGTAACAGCTACACCATTGGCCTTCGCCTGCGTTATCCTGACGGTTCTTTTTTTCATAGTTATACCAACTGTTCCACCAATGTGCCCAATGAGTTGCCGGTGATTGAAAAAAGTGGATTTACAGATTGTTTAAAACTGAATGGTTCAGAAACAACCGGCAATAAGTCATTGGTTATTTATCCAAATCCTTCAGCAGGGGAGTTTATTATCTCATTTTCCGATGCACCTGTAAGTATTTGGGTTTCGGACTTACAGGGATCTGAAATTGAATCCTGGATAAATCCTGAAGATGCAACGCTGAACCTCGGAAGCAACTACCCGAATGGTTTATATTTACTCTACGCTACCTTTTCCGATGGTACAATACTGGTTAAGAAATTAGTCAAGTCAGCGTAAGGACAGACAGCAAAGATTGCATGAAGATCTATTCCATATAGTGCTGGGTTAATTTCGTGTGGAAGATGTTTCAGGCATGCACCGGTAACAGTTTCGGACTGCTGTGTTTATTAATTTTTTGCAGTCTAAATGCCGTTCAGTTGATCAGGATATCAGTATCTTCATCTTATACATTGCTCAGCTCTCAGGTTCTTTTTACTTTTATGGCAAATCGGATTATCACGTTATGCCATACATTTCACAGAAAGGCCGTATCATGCCTGCATCACCTATCCGCAAACTTGTTCCCTATGCGGAAAAGGCCAAGCAACAGGGCCGGAAGGTTTATCATCTGAATATAGGACAACCGGATATAGAAACACCGCCACAGGTTTTTGAAGCGATGAAGAATATCAATTTCAGGGTATTGGAATACAGTCATTCCGCTGGCATTGAAGGTTACCGTCGAAAACTTGCTGATTATTATCGTCGGTATGATATACATATCGGGCTGGCCGACTTGCTCATTACAACCGGTGGTTCTGAAGCGATCACCTTTGGCATGATGTCGACTTTGGATGAAGGAGATGAGATCATTATTCCTGAACCATTTTATGCCAACTATAATGGATTTGCCATTGCTTCCGGCATCGTGATCCGTCCGATCACATCCACCATTGAAAATGGCTTCGCTTTACCGCCGATATCGGCATTTGAGAAGCTCATTACACCGAAGACCAAGGCCATCATGATCTGCAACCCTAATAATCCGACGGGTTATCTATATTCCAAAGAAGAACTGGAACAATTGAAAGAGATCGTGCTGGAGCATGACCTTTTTTTATTTGTGGATGAAGTGTACCGCGATTTCTGTTATGATGGCAAGAAGCATTTTTCAGTCCTGAATATTCCCGGCCTGGAAGAAAATGTGGTGGTGATTGATTCCGTTTCCAAGCGATTCAGCATGTGTGGGGCAAGAGTAGGCAATTTGATATCGAGGAACAGGAAAGTAACGGAAACGGTGTTAAAATTTGCGCAGGCAAGATTGAGTCCGCCTACCTTTGGTCAAATTGCTGCTGAGGCAGCACTTGAAGTCAGCCCTGATTATTTTGCCAATGTTAAGTCGGAATATATCAGCCGTAGAAACCTTATGGTGGAAAAGATGAATGCTATTCCGGGTGTTTTATGCCCGAATCCCGGAGGCGCCTTTTATACTATTGCAAGGTTGCCAATTGACGACAGCGACAAATTTTGCCAGTGGCTGCTTGAGTCATTTGAATACAATAATGAAACTGTAATGCTTGCTCCAGCTACCGGATTTTACGCTACCAAAGGTTTAGGGAATGATGAGGTTAGGATAGCTTATGTGTTGAATAACAATGAGATGCAAAAAGCATTTGAATGCCTGAAGAAGGCACTGGAAGTTTATCCGGGCAGGAAGTAAAGCGGATTTCATAACTATTGACTGATGCAACAATACATGCTGGCTTCATGCAACAAGGGTAATCTGCATAATCCAATTATTTTTGCGGCAGTTAACGATCTTACCTTTAATCTTAAAAAAATCAAACAATGGGAATGCTAAAAGAGTACAAAGAATTCATCAGTAAAGGCAATGTCATTGATCTTGCAGTGGGTGTCGTTATAGGCGGCGCGTTTGGTAAGATTGTGTCCTCACTGGTAAACGACATCGTTATGCCGCCAATCGGGTATTTGCTAAAAGGCATCAATTTCAAAGACCTGAAGCTGGTGCTCACCAAAGCAGGAACGGATGCGGCAGGTGTCGCAATACCTGAAGTGGCTATCACCTATGGAAACTTCATTCAGACCGCTATTGAATTCTTAATTATTGCCTGGGTTATTTTCCTTGTAGTGCGAACCATCAATAAAATGAAGAAAGCAGAAGAAGTTGCGCCTGCACCGGCTGAACCATCCTCACAGGAGAAACTGCTGATGGAAATCCGCGACTCGCTTAAAAAATAATAGCTTTTGTTCACATTGTAATCAACTATAATTCAGATAATGAAAAAGACACTTCTTTTTTTGATTGCCTTTGTATGCCTTGGTATTACGCTAAAGGCACAGGATTCCCTTGTTGCCGCAAAAGATACTGCGTGGCGGGTTGGCGGAAATGCATCCTTGCAGTTCAGCCAGGTAGCGCTCAGCAGCTGGGCTGCCGGTGGTGAAAATTCCATGTCACTTACGGCCATAGTCAGCGGGTTTGCCAGTTACCTCGAAGGAAAGAACTATTGGAACAGCTATGGATTATTTACCTATGGTGCGTACCAGGGCCAGTACGATACAAAGATCCGGAAGAATGTAGACCTGATTGATATTGGTACCAAGGCAGGTCATGAGTTAGGAAATAAATTTTATCTGAGCGGATTGCTGAATTTCAAGAGTCAGTTTGCCAATGGATACAATTATCCTGACCTGACGAATGTTGTTTCAAAATTTATGGCGCCCGGTTACCTGCTGGCTTCAGTAGGTATTGACTGGCGGCCGGTGCCTTATTTCTCACTCTATTTATCTCCGGCCACCGGAAAGTTCATCTTTGTTACGGATCAACAGATCGCTGATCTCGGTACCTATGGGAATACAGCGGCGGTGTACGATACAGCAGGTAACATCATCACGCAGGGCGAGACCTTAAGGAGTGAATTCGGCGCATTAATGGTGGCCACATTCACAAAGGATCTTGCCAAAAATGTTAACCTTTTTACGAAAGTTACGCTCTTTGATAATTATACTGATAAGATTAAAGCCAATCGTGATAATATTGATGTGAACTGGGACCTGCTGTTCAACTTCAAGATTAATTCATGGCTTACGGCCAATATTTACGGATCGCTGATTTATGATAATGATATCATTATCACCGATCTCGATAAGGAAACAGGTTTGCCAACAGGAACGAGTGGACCAAGAACGCAGATAAAAGAAGGCCTGGGAATTGGATTAAGCTATCATTTTGGTGATGAAATGAGGAAATAAGATTGTTGATTGTCTCCGGGGAGGGAGCAGAACGGCGGTGTTTTCATCGCCGTTTTTTTTTGGAGAGGCTGAAATTGAATGCAGGTTATTAAAGATAATTACCTGACAGGTGCGCTTCAACCGGCAACATAATCTTGCAGGTATTCAAAACGATTTGTCAGACGTCCGTTTTTCGCGATGGTGGCGCGGCTGATGATTTCGCTGTTCTCAAGCAGCAGCTCTTCCACCACATATTCAATCAGCTTATCGCCGAACTCCGTTGATGCTTCGCGCGGGAGTTCATTGGGAAGGTTGCTGACGGCCATCACATCAATAACATGCGACTGGTAGGGTTTTTCCTCCTGTTCTGTAACCGGATTGTAGCCGAAAACAGGTTCTTCGATCGTGGTATCGCGAATAGTAGCCGGCACCGAACCATTCACATCACAGGTGATATCGGCTATCACCCTGATCCTGAAATCGCGGCTGCGCATATCTTCCCTGGTAAAGAATACGGGTGCTTTGGGGTTCCAGAAAATGGCATTCATAAAAATATCGGTCACCCTGGTGAAAGGAAGAAAATCTGAATTGTAATTTTCAGGATGCTGGTGGAATTCGTTCCGGTTGAAGGGCTTGCCGTTTTTGCTTTCATATAGCTGCGCCGTGTTTAGTACAATATATACCGGTTCATCGTAATTCCTGGTAAGATAATTCTGAATACTCACCATCCTGAGGTTGAGTTTTTCCAGCAGTTCATACACACCTTTCGCAACGCGGCCCGTGCCGGTGACCGCAATCTTTACCGGTGGCAGTTTTATATCCGCATAAGCTGACAACAATTCTTTATAGCTATGACATGCATAGGCAGGTTTGAGATGGAAAAGTCCGTAACGTTTTCCATAGGTGACAAAGGCATTATGTGCGCCGACTACGCCTGCGAAATGACCGAAGCCAAGAATCCGTTCTCCATTCTCCCAAACAAGGCATTCGTAGTCTATGAGCCGAATATTATTTTTCAGAATGCTTTTGAGCAAATCGCGATTGTGCGGTTGCATTTTTATGGTGTGCGAAAAAAAAAGGTAATTCTTTCCGGGAATTAATTTTTCTTTCGGTACTTCTTTTATCCCCATAAGCAGGTCGGCACCGGAAATGTCTTCCTGGACCATTATCTCCTCCCGCCTGTACTCTTCATCTTTATAGCACCGGTTTTCACAGGGCTGAACGAATATTTCCAATCCCGGATATTTATTCATGAGCCATTGGCACTGTACCGGACTGAAAGCAACACGTGTGTCCACCGGAATTTTTTCTTCGCGTATAAGGGCAATTTTTAGCTTGTTCATAATGCTGTGGCAGGGCAAAAGTAGTGGTTTAGGGGAAAGGTTGGCGGTGGCCGGAGGGGGATATGATGATTTGCGGATGAATTGATGTACGGATGAGGCGATGAACCGATGTGGAGATGGGGTGACGGGATTTTTATAGGAAAATATTTTTTGTAACCTTTTGCGAAATTTGCGTTGAAGTAGCTGTGAAAGTATCAATAACGTCAAATCAGGAGATCAGCAGAATTTATACAATGAATATCTGCCTTTTAAGCTTTATGGTCATTGTGTTTCCGGTAGCACTTTTTGCTCAGGACACTGCAAAGGCGAGCAATAAAGTGAGTCTTCAGTATGGATTACATCAGCTATCGCGGCAGGATGAGTTGTTTTCTCCGATGATTTATCAGGACGTTTCTTTTCAGAATATAGCGGCGCTGTATGCCAATGAGAATTCACGGAGATGGCATACTGCGGAAGTATTTTATTCAGGTTATGCGGCGCGCTGGCACGATGACTACACCTACCTGACCGGAGCGGAAGAGAAAGAACAAACAACAGCACCCACATTTATTACTGTAGCAGGCATGCGTTACAGCTATCTGAAGAAAATGAAAGTTACGGAGCAGGGAAGCTGGTCCGTGGGCGGTATTTCAGATAACCAGATTAATGCGGTTGACAACGTGTATGGAGCATTCAGCACTTTTGGTTATCTCGGTCAGTTTTCTTTGTCACCCATGGTAAGGAAACAGTTTATTGAAGGTAAGCATGAAGTGCTTGTTGATGCATTCATTCCCATATTAAGCTGGGTGTCGAGAAGTCCCTACGCATTAAATGATGATGAGTTCATAAAAAATAATGCAGATCATAATGGATTTAAGACCGTATTCAGGTATATAGGCGATGGAAACATACAGACTATAAACAGGCTTCAGAAATTAAATCTGGATGCAGATTACAGCTACCGTCTGTCAGACAAATGGCAGTTGGGTGTTGTTTACAGAATGGAGTTCTTGCGTAGTGCGAAACCGAAGCCGCTGATTGCGGTGCGGAATAATTTCAATGTAAAAATCAGTTTTGAATTTTAGATGAAAAGGATATTCTGTGTTGTTGCTGTCAGTCTCCTGTTCTGTTCCTGCGAAAAAGTTTTTTTCGGTCCGGAACCAGCCAATGAACCGGTTGCGGTTTTCAACCAATTCTGGAATGACTTCAACGAGTACTATGCCGTATTTGAGGAACGTGGTGTTGACTGGGATTCGATGTATCAGGTATATGCCCCACAGGTAGGTGATGGCACTACCGATGATGAACTTTTTGCAGTGCTGTCAGCCATGATTAAACCACTTGACGACGGGCATGTGAACCTGATTGCACCTGGCCGAAAGCAGTTTTCCAGCAATCATATCTACCGCGACTCAGTCGGATTTACTCTCTGGGATCTTGAGGTGATCAGGCAATCATATCTCGGGGGAACTGCTGAAGGTGCGGACAGCATCGGATACGTCTATGGATTGATTAATGGTGAAATTATCTATGTGTATTTTACTTACATCGCCGATAATTTGCCTGTGATGGATGACATCATTGCTCAATATCCTGCAGCTAAAGGTATGATCATAGATCTTCGTCATAGTTTCGGAGGCGATTTTACATGGGCATTTCAATACTTCGGACGCTTTACCGATCAGAGCAGATTGGTATTTCAGTCGGCAACGAAAAATGGTCCGGGTAAGGATGATTATGATGACTGGTATCCCTGGTACCTGGAACCTGCCGGTCATTACTTCAGCAAGCCATTGGTATTGCTGACAGACCGATACACCATCAGTGCCAGCGAGCGCACGGTGATGGCGCTAAAAGTGATACCCGGAGTTGTTCAAATTGGTGATACCACCAATGGTGCACATTCTACCATGATAGGACGGGAGTTGCAGAACAGCTGGTACTATACTTTAAGCCCGCAGAAGATACTTTTTGCAGATGGGAAATCCTATGAAGGCATCGGGATGATACCCGACATTGTGCTGTTCAACACAGTCAGCAATTTGGAGAATGGGATCGATGATCAGTTGGATAAGGCCATAGAAGTCCTTCAATAGTTGCAAACTGGAAGCCCGGTGTCGGAAGCAAGTAAGATGGTGTGCAACTTGCGTCTTAAGTCTTACTTCGAA
The DNA here is from genome assembly GCA_019694975.1 of Chitinophagales bacterium. NCBI lineage: Bacteria > Pseudomonadati > Bacteroidota > Chitinophagia > Chitinophagales > Chitinophagales bacterium. The sequence continues at coordinate 292,084 of JAIBAY010000002.1, read as the reverse complement.
AGTATTGTTTGCAAAAGCGTCTCATTCCAGGTAATTTGCACCATCAAACTACCGGGGCTGACCGGAATTGACAGCATCGTTCTTTGTAAGTAAGCATGTAGTGCATTGGGAGCCAAGCACTAAAATCTTTAACTCCCGACGCCATAACTGGCAACACTGATTACGCAATGGCTGCCTAAACCTCCAAGTAGGTTTCAGCCGTTTGTTCCCTGCGGATTGCGCCTGACAAGCTGCTACGGAACATCGAAAAGTCGGGCTGGTTTCGCTTTAGCTTCTTAAGTGAAATAAGATTCAAACAGAAGATAAGATGGATGGTTGGTTTGTTCTTCACCGGCCTTCATCCGACAATTAAGAAGAAATAAACATGTAGAAAGCTTGCGATGGCTTTGTCTGGACGAGGGTTCAAATCCCTCCAGCTCCACAAATACCCTGGTACTAAACCGTTTTTCCGGATGTACCGGGGTTTTTTTATGGGTATTGGTTCAAGTGCATTAATGGTCCAAAATAGTGGTGAGATGGTGCGTTTGCAATGAATGCTGCAGTGCTGCGTGTATTGCGGAAGGAACCACAGAACAATTATGTTTTTTAGCGTGATTAATTCATTTGCTGGATCCTGAGTGGTTACGATCTGTAATCACATGACTTACAGAATTCAGGCTTCCAGGTTAAACAAGCACCTATTTAAATCGAAAGCAAATAGAGAAGCTATTTTTCAAAATATTGAAAGGGGAGAAGACGGAGATGGTATAGATGATATGCCGGTCATTTTGAAATTACCCGTTGAAGCATCAGGCAATTGTCGCTTCTGATTCATGATTTCAATATAATACTACCTCAAAGAACCAGCGATCTGTATCGCTCTGATTGATTAAGCGGTACCTTATGGCAAAAGCAGGAAGCATCGCAGCCTACTACCGGATGATGGTCTTTTGTACAAGAACGATTTCATTAGTTATGAGCTGTACGACGTAGCTTCCCGTTGTCGGATTTCGCAATATCAAATGCTTACTGAAAAAGTCTGAATTGATAAAAAAATATTCCATTGCTACCGGTCTTCCATGCACATCATAAACCGATACCTGCGCTGTTTTGCCGGCCATGCCGCCAATCTGAATTTGCATATCACTATAACCGGGTAAGGTGAATATTTTCATCCATTCTTCATTCGTTTTACCAAGACCGGTAATACTGAAATATTCAACAGGGGAAATGGCAGTGCAGCCTGCACTGTCGGTAATGGTTACCGAATAGTAACCGTTTTGCGTAAAAATATATTGCTGATTGGTGGCACCGGTAACAGGTATTGTGTTCAGGTTCCACTGATAAGTTGTAGCGGGTGTGCTGATGAGCGTATCGCCTTGCTGTGTAATAACAGGAATGGTCGGCGTTGGATTTACGGTAACATATAGTACAGCCACCGAAGAATCACTCATGTTTGGCCCGTAAATAACGAGTGTTACGGAAAAGACGCCCGGATTGCTGTAACAAATATTAGCAGGATTTTGTAGTGAGGAATTGGAAGGTGCCCCACCTTCAAATGTCCAGTACCATGCGGCGGCATTCAACGACTGATCAGTAAAACTGATGCATTGTTTTTCGCATATTGCCATGGCAGAAGGATTGAAAGATGCAGTAAGCGATGGAATGTATCCGCTGCATTCGTTCATCAGTGTATCGCTAGTGCCTGTCGCTACGCTGCTGCTGAACGGAGAGGTGTTATTGTTTGCATCCGTTGCAGTCGCGACAATATATCCTCCGAAAATTCCTGCGGCAGACCAATTGCCGCTTGCATCAGCAACTGTGCTTGTGATATAATCGGCGCCCTGATTAGACGGTGTGCTTGTACATTGCGTAGGGTTGGTGTTCTGACTCTTAAAAACCTGGATCGTGGCATTGGGTGAAGCGGTACCTGTAATTGTTCCGGCATTCGCAGCGGTGATTACCGGCGCGGTCATGCCATTGTTGCCATTGTTGTCGAGTGCAATTGCTCCATAATCATTGCAGGTATAGCTGTTACCGCTTAAGAGGTTATTTGGCGAATTATTTTTTACTTCAATGCCCCAATATAAGTTACCGGCAATTTTGTTGAAGTCGGCAGCATTGGTTCCTCCCACGATATTGTATTGTGATCCATCTTCTATGTCAATCCCGCGATACTCATTACCCTGGCATTGGTTGCTGAGCGGCCCGATCACATTGCCTTTGATTTCATTATAGCTGCTGCCGCCGATCTGTATGCCGTTGTAACCGTTGCAGGATACATGGTTAAACAATACCTGGTGATGATCAGCGGAATTAATGAAATCAATGCCGTCGTAGTTATTGCCGGCGCAGTTCGTTCCGGTAGCATCCGTTCCGATCTTGTTATATGCAATTATGCCGTAATCGGCAGCATCTATGGATATGCCGTAATAATTGTTGTTGCTGATGATATTGCCTTTACCGGCAGCGCCGATAATGAAGTTGCCGGCATTGTTGCCATGTACATAAATTCCTCTTCCTGCAAAATGGATTATTGCAAGTCCGTAGAGTTCGCAACCGTTTGCCGTAATCTCAATGCCGTTACCGCTGCTGCTTCCTGTTCCGTCAAGCAATACAACCGGTGTTCCTGCATAGCCGGGAGCCGTGGTGGCGTCAAGGATGATCTGCTTATTCAACACCGGCAATAATGCGCCGGAGGAACTGATACTGATGCTTCCGGCAATGCTGAAATTTATAGTGTGTGGCCCGGCAGACTGGTTAGCCTGCGTGATACAATACCTTAATGTGCCGCTGTTTCCGCTGCCGGTATTGGTAGTAGCGAGGGAGTTCACATCAAAGATGGTAGCAAAGGCCGTTGCATGCAATAAAAAAATGAAGAAGCATACTGAAAATGACGTGGAAAGTAATTTGCTCATGAGTTGGAGGATGGCTGAATTTTAAAGATAGAAAATGAAATAGATTTATTGGATACCGGTCAGCCGGCGACGTGTGAACTTCTATCAATCAGGTGAGCCTCAACTCGCCAACTAAATAGCGGACACCTCCTGCATCAGTGCAGGAGGTGTCCGTTACCAAAAAAGTTGATGTCAGCATCAACACTCAGGAAACCTTGATTTCCTTTGGCGGTGCAGCGATGGTTACTTCTTTCTTCGGAAGCAACAGGCTCAGTACACCGTTTTCATATTTGGCATCCACTTTTTCCGGCAGGCAGTTTTCCGGCAGGCGGAAGGAACGGCTGAAAGAGTTATATGAAAATTCTTTACGCATATAGTTCTCTTTTTCCTCTTTGGTTTCCGTCTTCTTTTCGGCGCTGATCGTCAGCATGCCTTTTTCTTCTGTAATATGAAAATCCTTCTTCTCCAGGCCGGGAGCCGCCATTTCGATCTTGAAATCCTTTGCGTTTTCAATGATGTTAACAGATGGTATGCGATTGGACAGATCAAGATCGAAGAAATCATTGTCCAAATCCCACACTTTCGGGCTAAAGAAATTAGCCGTATCGAAGATGTTGCCTGTTAACGTTGGCAAGAATCCTCTTTTTGTGATAGCACCCATGGTATGTTGATTTAAAAGTTAATAAATAATTACTTTCCCAAAATTACATGGTGCATCAGCATGATAAAATGATGCAGATCAGTGATGCAAATGATTATTATCAACTTTAGCAGTATAACCGGAAAGATTGTCCTTGCCTTTTGGTGGCGATAAAAAAACTTTGGAAGACGTCAAAAGCGGAACAAATTTTATTTTCTGATAAATAGGTTGTTCTGCCAGGATCGGGGAGATGCTGACTGATTGCAGTCCAGACCACCTGTTTCCTTATTCACCTGCGCTGCTCAAACCGTCCTGATTTTTCCCTGATTTCAATTCTGAAGATAACCGACTTATAAGGCCCGGCATCGTTTTGATGAACATGACCTGTTGCAGGCATGCTTGTTTCACTGGCAATATCATGGTGCAAACGGTTCATTAGCATATTCAATCCCGTTTTCTCTTCATCATGATTCAATTCTTCAAATTTGCCCCATATAATGGCGGATTGCCAGTTAGCAGGGTTTTCCATCTTGTCAACTTCAAAACAGACAAACGGGTTGATGCGCATCATCTGGATTTTCCTTCCTTCTTTCGAATGAGCATATATGTATTTACCGTCGTATGCATAGGTTACCGGCACTACATAGGTGACACCATTTGCGCTGCATCCTATGCGGCCAATCAGTTGTTCGTTCAGCAACAATTCAATCTGATCAGGATTTAATTCGCCAAGCATATTACATTGTTTATAAGCTAATATACCGGTATCTGCGCGAATGTCAAATGATAAAATTCTGCCGGCTCCGGCCGGAGTGTCGTGCACTTTATGTAGCGCATTGCGTGGGTTTTGCCCGATGATTTTTTGCGATATCTTCGCTTACAGGCCGGTAAGACAGCAGTTATGTTATGACAGATCTGATACTCCATCTTGAAAATCTGCTTGCTGATATTGAAGCTCTGGACACGCTGCATGATTGCCATCCTGATAAGAAGGCAATTCATAGACTCCGGGTGCGCATTAAGATGCTGAAGGCGCTTGTTATCTTACTGAAATGGTATTTCCATGATCTTGATCCGGATGTGCTGCACGCAACTAAAAAGTTGTTTAAGCGAGCAGGCGTGGTCCGTGACTGGCAATTACTGGCTGAATTTGTACGGAGGTCAGGGGCAAATGAAAAAGTGCTGCAGGAACTGAAAAAATTATTGAGGGATAAAGAAGACAAAGCATATAAGCAGTATCAAAGCGCTTGCAGGAAATTAAAAAAGGATTCGGTGAAAAAAATTAAGTTTTTGTTAAAACCTTATATTGCCCGGATGAAAGAACAGCCGCAAGCATATTTTGAGAAGGCAGCATCAGATATCAGCGCACAATTGATGGAGAAGCAGATGCCGGATAAAAGCTTGCATAAAATCCGCAGGGAGGTGAAAATGCTATTGTACAACCTGAAATTATTTTATGATGAGGGTAGCTTACCTGATTACCTGCCTTTTCAGCATTTGTTCCTTTCTAAGGCAGATAAATTGCTTGGCAGCTGGCATGATGCAACGGTAGCAGAAGGTCTGCTTCAAAAGATATCGGCCTCGGATGAATTGACAAGGGCGGCAAAGGAAGCCGTCTTGCAAATAGTGGGAGCTGCTGCGGCGTCGGCAAATGCATCACGCTTAAAATTTAAGTATGATATTAATCAGTACCAAAAATGATGTATGTCATCACAGTCATTCAGCAATTGATTTGATTTTTGCACGGCAAAGTAAAAAAGTGAATTTTCGATAAATAAAACAGGTATGAAAGCTGACATCGTATATAAGGATCCGCAGGAAGCGCTGCAATTGATTAAGTCGGGAAACAGGGTGTTTATACAGGGAGGAGCCTGCACTCCCACCTTTATCATAAAGGAACTGGCAAAGAGGAAAAATGAATTAAGAGATGTGGAATTGGTATTTATCAGCCTGCTGGGTGATGTGATCTTTGACCAGCCTGAGTATGCTGATGCTTTTCACATCAATACCATGTTCGTAAGTGACCCTGTCAGAAAAGCCGTAAATGAAGGCAGGGGAGATTTTATCCCGGTTTTCCTCAGTGAGATACCGGAACTTTTTCGCCGCAATGTGCTCCCGCTTGATGTCGCTATCGTTCATGTTTCCCCGCCTGACAGCAAAGGATTTTGCTCCATGGGTGTTTCAGTGGATATTGCGCGCACTGCCGTTCATACTGCCAAGTATGTAATAGCGCAGATTAATCCGCAGATGCCACGCACGCATGGTGATGGTTTCATGCATGTGAACAGCTTTAATGCTATGGTCTGGGCGGATGAACCGCTACATGAAGTCAACTTCGGATCATTAATCAGCGAAGACGAGATGAAAATCGGTGCGCATGTATCTGACCTCGTTACGGACAGGGGCACGTTGCAGCTCGGTATCGGCACAATACCGGATGCTGTTTGCAGGTGTCTCCATAATCATAAGGATCTTGGAATACATACTGAAATGTTCAGCGACGGACTGATTGATCTTTGCGAAAAAGGCATTATTACCAACCGTTATAAGAATATTCATCCGCATAAGACCGTCGCCGGTTTTGCCTTAGGCACCAGGAAACTGTATGAATATGTGAGCGACAATCCGGATTTCGCCTTTCTCGATATTGACTACGTGAACGAACCTTCGGTGATTAAACGTAATGCCAGGGTGATGGCTATTAACAGTGCCATTGAGATTGATATCACCGGGCAGGTTTGTGCAGATAGCATCGGAACGTATCAGTACAGCGGTATTGGCGGGCAGATGGATTTTATGCGTGCCGCTTCTTTAAGTGAAGACGGCAAGCCGATTATTGCACTTACGAGCAGAACCAAGAAGGGCGTTCCGCGTATTGTGCCAATGCTGAATCCGGGCGCCGGTGTGGTTACTACGCGGGGCCATGTGCATTATGTGGTAACAGAATACGGAGTGGCTTCTCTATTTGGTCAGAACTTCCGGCAGCGTGCGAAAGCACTTATTAATATTGCGCATCCCGATGACCGTGAGCAACTCACCAAAGCATGCCACGAGCGATTTAAAATCTTTGTGTAGGAATGGTGAATTTATCAGCTCGTTGGAATCAGATTGATGTTCCTCTGCTGTTATCTCCTTTGGAAATAACAGGGACTTCAGTTTTTTATGATTAGAAGATATCTCAGTATATCCGGAGCCATCCTGTCGGGATTGATCGGGATCAGGATCTCTTCAATATATTGACAGATGCCGGAATACATTCGGCGCGATCGTATCGATTACCTGTTTTGAGATGGCTCCTGGTTAGTCATTGGATTATTGATTGCATGTAAGTTTTCCGGCATTCACCCGCAACCTGTCTGCGCAAAAGCGCACATTGTCCTTAACTTCTTTTATGCCACTTATGTATCCTGAATGTATGCTCCTAGTTCTCAGCTGCACTGAAATATGTCATGCTTTGCATTGATAAATGTCATAGTCATCATTAGCCTCCTTAGGGAAATTTGAGTGTAATCGCCGGCAAACGAAAATCAGGCATATACAGCCCTTTTTGAATGCAGGCAGTTTGAAAGGATTGCAATCAAAAATGCACCACTATGAAAATCAATAAGGAGTGGCACCTGAAAAACAAAATGCCCGATAATCCAACATTCATGGAAAGGGTTAGATGGCATTTGGCACATCATCAAAATTGTTCATGCCGTGACATACCGCCGAAGCTGGCGGAGGAAATGAAAAAAAGAGGCATAAAGTTTTAGTAGCTCTTTTAATAAACCTGGAGTCATACTGTCCTGATTAATCGGGATCAGGATCTCTTCAATATATTCACCGGCGCCGAAACGAATTCGGCATGACCGCATTGACCGCCTTTTTTGAGATAGCTGCTAATGATTGTTGCATTCATGAAAAGAGACTATCATTCGCTGATCGCACAAAGTGCGCTTATTGCATGCACCGGCTACCTGCTTTCCGGTCCTGCAGGATTTGTTGCAGTGCATTTTATTAAGCCACAGCCGGCATGGCATTCTTCAGCGATGTTTGCGGCCAACTATCACTTTGTTCAGGATATTCCTTACTACTTCGGCTTGTTACTCATTGGCGGCATGATGATGCTTTCGGCAGCGCATTACCTGCAGGTTCAGGAAGATCATGCACGTTCGAAAATTGCTGAACTGGTGTCCTTAATGTTCACGGTAGTTTTTGCCACATTGATCTTTTTCAATTACATCTGCCAGACAACTTTTGTGCGGCATCTTGCATTGCATTATAAACCGTCCGATGATGCAGTCATTGCTGCCTTCTCTATGTCCAATCCGATGTCGCTCAGTTGGGCTGTTGAAATGTGGGGTTATGGCTTCCTGGGTGTGGCCACCTGGCTGCTGGCGGAGTACTACCGTAACCGGAATGCACTAATACGGTATTTGCTGATCGGTAACGGAATAATGAGCGTCGCCGGCGTGTGCTTACCGTGACTGATAACAGCTGGGTGCTTACTAAAACGGGTTTGGCAGCATATCTTTTGTGGAATGCGCTGATGATAGTATTGATGATCCTCATCTTCCGGTATGCCCGGAAGCAGGTGCAACAAGGAAAAGTAGGCCGTTTAAACAACTCAAATTAAGTAAAGAGAATAGGGACGGAATAGATTGCAATAACGCCTAAAAGTTAACAAATTAATGGGCGAGCATAGTTTTCAAAATGATGATAGTGTCATCATCTTAAGTGCAATGTGAGCTTAAACCCGTAAATTGCTGTGTAATTTTTGAACAAATACCGGCCTGCTGCAATGCTTTTCCAGGAAAGCATCCGTTGCATATAAATGGCAATGCAGAATTTAGTTTATGTACATCTAAAAACATGAAAACAAAATGAAACCTAACATTGAAATCGCGGAAAAAAACCTGAAGGAAATAGCTACCATATTGAATAACCTCGTGGCTGACGAATATGTGCTCTACACCAAAACACGTAATGCCCACTGGAATATTGAAGGACCCGGATTTATGGAGCTTCACAAATTTTTCGAATCGCAGTATGATGCAATAGACCTTATCATTGATGAGGTGGCAGAACGCGTCAGATCATTGGGCCATTATTCCTTGGGATCGTTGAAGGATTTCCTGAGTATCACACACCTTACAGAAGAGCACAATGATTTCAGCAAGCAGAAACTGGTGATACAGTCACTGCTGAACGATCATGAAACGATCATAAGGTCGCTGCGGAAAAACATTCCTTTGGTAACAGATAAGTATAAAGATGCAGGCACCGGCGATTTTATAACCGGCATTATGGAGCAGCATGAGAAAATGAGCTGGATGCTAAGGGCTTACCTGGGCTAATGGTTAACATAGCACAGTAAAGCATAGCTTGTGGTTGACTAACACTGTAGCATTAACTGAAGGATCCATCTGTGTGAAACAGCTGACGTACAAGACAGTCAGTCAAAATTTAATATAATGGGTGACTGTTAACCGCAATTAAGCGCTATAGAATATCACCGGTAAACAGCTGCCTTCGTTTATTCCACAAACTTATTGGTGTTTAAAGGGAACAATTGACATCAGTCATCCTGATCATTGACGAAAATCATAGTTGAAATCAGCATCTTGATCTTTCTTCGGTGTCAGATTTTGACTGCATTTTAAATAAGCCGGCTTATGAAAACGATCCTGGTACCTACCGATTTTTCGGACAATGCTGTTAATGCGATGAAATATGCAATACGGCTGGCGGAAAAGCTGGACAGCAAAATGATTTTTTTTCATTCCACCCATATTCCGCTGAGGGTTGAATTGTTCGGCATTCCCTATAGTGATATGAGAAAACTGGAGCGGCAGGATGTTGTGAACAAGACAGCAATTTTGCAAAACATGCTGAATAAGCTTTACCGAGAAATGCGTTATCAGCCGGACAGCAAGAAGGTAAGACTCGTGGTGAAAAATGAAGTATTGATTGTTGAAGACATTATTCAGGCAGCGCAAAGCAGTAAGGCCGGACTGATTGTGATGGGAACACATGGAGCATCCGGCATCAATAAATTATTCGGAAGCACCACTTCATTGCTTATTTCAAAGTGTGAGATTCCTGTGCTGGCGATTCCGCCAAAGTACCAGTATAAAGAGATAAAAACGATGTTATACTTCTCTGATCTGAGGAATCCGGCAACGGAATTAAGCATGCTTGTTCCATTGGCCAAAGCCTATGGCGCAACCATCGATATCTTTAACCTGAGTTATAACCCGGAGGTGGATGAAGAGAAGCTGTTTAAGAAACTGAATGGTGTGGCAAAAGGAGTTAAGCTGGAACTGATACAGCTGAAAAGGAATCCCGGCGAGACTGTATTGCAGCAATTACGCGAGTTTCTCGATTACCGTAAACCCGACTGGGCTGTGATGTTCCCGGAGAAGAAGCGGTTTTTTGAATACATTTTTGAAGGAAGCAAAACCGAACGGCTTTCCTATAACCTGAAGGTTCCATTGCTCTCCGTTAAAAAGAGATAATTTGTGCCCGGGTCATAAATCAGGCCCTGGACTTTATTGATGTCAATTAAATTGAATCAAACGGCAAACTTCCTGGTTTGCGTAGTATCCGGAGGTGTTATTTTGTATTTCGGCAGCCCGCTGTTTATCCCGCTGAGTTTCGCCCTGCTTATCAGTTTTGCCGTTTACCCGGTTTGCAAAAAACTGGAGCAGAAGGGTTTTCCATCTATGCTGGCTATCATACTCTGCGTTTTAGTGGTAGTACTTCTTTTCGCAGCAATCATTGCGTTATTGCTGCAGCAGCTGTTGAGCTTTTCTGCGGAGTGGGTGTCGCTCAAAGGTAAACTGATGGAGAGTCTCACCTGGGGCAGGAACTACCTGCGAGAACACTACGGCATAACGGAAAAGCGGCAGGAAGAATGGCTGAAGAATATGTTGTTAGGCTCATCCGGTGGTGTACTGTCTTTTTTGAAGAGCCTTGCTTATGCTTCCGGTATTTCTGCCGTGTTACTGTTAATCATTCCTGTTTATTCAGTGCTGTTACTTTATTACCGGCGGCTGCTTGCCGAAGCGCTCTACAGTCTTTTTCCGGCTGACCGGAGACCGGTGATGAAAGAAATCCTGGAAGCCACCATTCATCAGTATCATAATTTTATCAAGGGTATGATCATTGTTTACGTCGCGGTGGGCTTGCTGAACAGTGCAGGGCTGATGTTGCTCGGTATTGATCATGCGCTGCTATTCGGATTTATTGCTTCCATCCTTACGTTCATTCCTTATATTGGCATTATTGCAGCGTCCCTGTTGCCAATAACTATTTCCTGGCTCACCTACAATTCCGCCTGGTATCCGATTGGTGTGGTTTTGATTTTTACCATTGTACAATACCTCGAAGCCAATATCATTTACCCCGTTGCCGTAGGCAACAGGCTGCACCTGAACACACTCATCATTTTCGTTGCTATCATTGCAGGTGGTATCATCTGGGGGGCTGCCGGAATGATTCTGTTTATTCCCTTCATCGCTATACTCAAACTATTCGCTGACCGTACTGCAGGTTGGGAAGCTATTTCAAAACTGCTGGGTGAAAAGTAACGGCAGGCAGATGGTTGCATTGTGGTAGTCCTGCGCAATGCCGCGCAATAAGCTGACGTAGCTGCAAGGGCAGGCTGCGACAGCTTAACATCAAAAGGTATCGACGCCAAAAATGTTTGGAATGTATAGCTGTAATAGTTACCTCTATCGCAGGCAGGGTAACGCTTCAAAGCGGACTGATCACTGCTCAACTGGCAAGAGAGTGGCTGAAGGGCGGATGCAAAGGCCTGGCCGTTTGTTTCGGCATTGGCAGGTATTTATTAAACCAGTCAATGGCGTACTGAGCAACCTCATCAAGTTTACCTTCCTCTTCAAAAAGATAGGATGCTTCTTTAATCACCTGCAATCTGCAGGTTCCCCGTATATAGCCCTTCGCCATTTCATTGATGGCAATCCCTTCTTTGTCTTTCTCCGCACACAGAAACAAAGAAGGTGTTTTTACCTGGTCTAAAATTTCTACTGCGGTATCAGGCCTTCCGTCGCGGCAAACAATGGCACTTACAAAACCCTGTAGCCTGGTGGAGGCCGTCAGCGCAACAGCTGCGCCTGAGCCGGATCCAAAATAACCTACCGGCAGTTTTCTGGTCGGGTTGATATTCAGTATGGCTTGCGTGATATCGCATACCCTGTCGGCGAGTTCATTGAGGTTGGTGCCTTTCAGGAAGAGGTCTTCCTCCACTTTTTCAAGGCTTACAAGCAGGGTGGCGATTCCATGATTATTGAAAACATCAGCCAGGTGACGGTTTCGCGGGCTGTGCCGGCTGCTGTTAATTCCATGGCAAAAAATCACAACACCTTTTGCCTGTTCCGGAATTACCAGGTTACCTTCCAGCAATGCCTTGCCTGCCCTGAAGGTTATCTCATTCTTATAAATGATTTTTGCGTTCATGGCTTAAAGATTTAAAACCAGCGTAAAATTAAATGGCGGGGTTAGGCCAATTGTATGACACTCCTTACACTGCACACTGATTTACATCATACCTGTTGATGCGGGAAACAAACAAAAGTCATATCAACTGCTAACGATTGTCATAAACAGCACATGCGCCCCAAAATAGTTTTGCCGGAAATTACTGTAATATGAAAACGAATAATAAGAACCTCAAATCCATGTTTGCAATCATTGCCTTACTCTTTGCAGTTAATGGCATGTTGAACGCTCAAACCCCAAACAATCTGAATTATGCACAGGCCGGTAGTACTGCGGGCATTGTCTATGTTTCTTCCGAAGAAGGTATAACATTGACACGGCAGGACGTAACAGTGGTGCCGAATCCATCCACAGGTCCTGTTACGGTTCGCTTTACCGCCACCACCGCAGGCAAGGTAGCCATCACGGTCATGAACAGCAGCGGAGCACCGCTTTTTGGCATTGATGCAATCGCAAAAATCGGCAGTAACCAGGTGCCGCTTGATTTGTCGGCATTGGGAAGCGGAAGCTATTCTGTAGTTGTGTCGGGTGCCGGCGCTTATGGCAGGGTAGTGGCTGTAGTTAAATAAGTTTATCTTCCTGTACAAAAGGAAGTTAATGCTGATGACCGCTGTAATCAATTACAGCGGTCATTTTTTTATGATGATTACTCGTTGCCGGGCAATGCCAACGATTATCATAACAGGTTATAACAAAGATCATAAAACTGCATCGCGGCTGCCTGTAATTTTGGTGAAAACTAATCGCTGTCATGAAAATAATCGGAAGGAATTTACAGACGGTTGCAGCATTTGTTACATGGCTTTTGCTGGTCAGCGCAGGCAGTAGTTTGCCCGCGTTTAACAAGCACAATGGTCCTCCTGCAACTTCCAATATCCCCACAACGGAAACTGCTATGTCGATGCTAAGAGCCGATATCTCGGTTTATCCGAATCCTACACCAGGCCCGGCCACCATACGGCTTTATTCCGGTATGGATGGCGTTGTGGGTGTCACGGTAAAGAACAGTGCCGGTGCAACGATACTTTACTTCTCATCTGCTGTGAACAAAGGCAGCAACCTCATTCCTGTTGATCTCACACACTTTGGATATGGAACCTATACAATCCTGGTTGCCGGAGCGGGAATCAACGGAAAAGTAATGCTCGTTGTGAAGTAAGTACTGCTGCTGTCAGTATAGTGCCAGTTAACGGAATGCCGGAGGGAAGTGCCAAATTATTATCCCTGAGCATGTAAGTATATTTTTTGCAAAAAAGTAAATGCAACTGATCCTGATGCGCCGGGCAAGTGGTCTAAACCAGGCTTAAGATTTTATTTTTAAGCTCCTGGGGCGGGCACACACCAGAGCGGCGCCACACTTCTTTGCCATTTTTAAATATCAGGAGCGTAGGAATTGCCCTGATGCCATACTCGGCAGCAAGTGCCTGTGCTTTATCTACATCAATCTTGATGATAGTGGCCTGGTCCTGCACCGAAGATTTTACCTCCAGCAATATAGGCGCCATGGTCTTACAGGGGCCGCACCAGTCGGCATAAAAGTCAACCACCACCGGCTTGCTGCCGCTGATCAATTCATTAAAAGGTTGCATGTTCCGCTTTGAAAACCCTTGATTCGTGAAGAAATTTTTTCAATTGTTCCCTGCCGTTTTCAAAGTAGGAAGGGAAGGCCGCCATTCTCTTTTGCAGCTTGTGTATTTCATGGGAAAGGCTTCTTTTGCGCACCGTTTTTCCGTTGAGGGTTTCCTTAACCATCTTTTTTTCCAGCTCCACTGCTTTTGCTGTCATTCCCCTGATCTTATCTTTTGCCTCATTAAGAAATGCTTCGCATTTTTCAATACGCTTCAGCATATTTTTCTTCATCTCTCCTTTTCGCTGCAGCTCCAGTTGCTCCTGTAGTAATGGAATTTCTTTGAGAAAAGTTTCGAGTTTCTCTTTCCGTTCTTTTATTTCCTGTTGCATAGCCGACAGGTTGGATATGAATGTCTGTTGCCAGGGATGGTTTACGGATAGTTTTTCACTGCCGGGCGTTGCTTTGCGTTCCATCTTTGCCAGGCGTGTATAATAATCCGGAATCTCCCGCAGATGAGCAAGTGCTATTTTTCCTGTCATTACTTCATCATCATCGGTGATATTCGTTTCCGGATATTGCCTTCCATGCTCCATTTCTTTTTCAAGCCCCATCCTGAATTGTTCCATATCAATGGTGCTCCGGTCGGCATTTATTTTTGTGGCAATTTCATTTGCCTTTTCTATGGTGAATGATTGTGTTTTCATGATCTGATGTTTGAACGGTTACAATCAATGTATTCAGCCTGCTATTGTCATGATGCAATTGCCCGAATGGCTGTTTGTCATGGCGGTGTATTTTCCTGCCATTATTGGTGTGCAATGAATAATGGCACTTTAACTTCTGTTAAGATTTTATTGGAGATGCTGGAATGAAACATCCTCGATAACGCACTTCTGCCATAAGCACCCAGCACAACGAGTACATCATCTCCTGCATTTTTCAAGAACTGCTTGAGTTCTTCTTCGGGTTCGCCATTCAGCACCGTAAAGGTGAGATTCCTGAAATGCTGGTTGGCGAGGTCCTTAACATCCCTGTTTTGAGGAATGTGGTTGGAAGAAGAGTGATTCACGGTCACAATCTGTGTTGGCAGATTATCAAGTTGCGGGAAAAGGTAACTGAACATTTTCATGGCAAAAACGCTTGAGTCGCTTCCGTCATAGGCGATTACTACCTTGTTAATGTCCGGTTTCTTATCAGGAATAATCAGCACCGGGCACTTGGATTCTGCCAATAGATCCTTCAGGAAAAGGCTGGGCGAACGGTCTCCAATACGCATAAAGCTGGTCTTGTTATCGATAAGCAACAGGTCGGTAAAGGCGCTTTCTTTTAATAATTCGTGTAGGGGAACACCGCTGTCGAGGTGTATCTTGTGTTTGATGCCGCCAGCTTCGCACTGGCTCTTGAAAATCTTGATATTCTCATTGATCTTTGTGTTGTCTTCCTTTTCTATTTCCTGGAAGCCATAATAATATTGTGTCGGAATATCCCATGCATATGCATAGACGAATCTCGAATAGGAGAGGTCGTGAAGGAAAACGCCCACCAGTAAAGAATCAGTATTGTTTGCCAGTTCAATTCCAAAACTTGCAGTCTGCTCGGCATAATTGACACCATCAAACACAGCGAGGATCTTTTTCATGGCTTATCATTTTTAGTTACCTGATCAATATTCAAAAATATAAGATTTAATCAAATTGAAATTATGACTGAAGTCATGTATTGTGATGACATTAGATAGAACTAACTCAAAACAGGCAATCAATGCGGTCATGCCGGGTTTATTTCGGCATGACGCCACGTATATTGAGATAGCTTCTGCTATCTTTCATTCATATTGCAGCCGGTAAAGGAATATTGCCGGAATATGAAGAGATGATGGCTTGCATGATTCGGCGTTTAAATGTACGTTTGAAACTGTATAACCACCATCATGAAGTCATCGCCCTTTATAGCCGCCATTTTCCTTGTTCATTTTGTTATTCATACCGGTTTTGCACAGCAAAAGGACTTGCCTTTAGCCCGTGATTTTATGCAGGCCTATGAGTCGGGCACCCGTTCAACTGATGGTAATCCGGGTATTCATTACTGGCAAAACCGCGGCGATTATGTATTGAAAATTGCATTCGATCCGGCAACAGCATTATTGAATGGGACGGAAACGATAACCTATTACAATAACAGTCCGGATACCTTGAACAAGTTAGTCTTTCACCTCTTCCCCAATTTTTATAAAAAGGGTATGCAGCGCAATTATTATTGTGATGAGGCGGATGAGAATGAGGGTGTAACGATTGAATCACTGCAGGTTGACACGCAAATGATAGCAGTATCGGATAACCGCAACCTGCACTTCCGCGGCACTAACATGATTGTAGTGCCCGACGAACCAATACTGCCTGCAACAAAAGTAACGCTGCAGGTTGTCTGGCACTATACGGTTAACAAAGGTTCACATGTAAGAACCGGAATGGTAGATCCTTCTACTTTTTTCCTGGCTTATACTTTCCCCAGGATTGCTGTGTACGACGATATCAACGGTTGGGACGAATGGAGTTACAGCGGGTTGCAGGAGTTTTATAATGATTTCGGAGATTTTGATGCTGCCATCACGGTGCCGAAGGGTTTTGTCGTCTGGGCTACAGGCACGCTGCAGAATGCGAAGGATGTTTTCGCTCCCAAGATCTACGAACGTTACCGGGCGGCGCTCAGCGCTGATTCCATTATGCAAATCATTGACAGCACTGATTACAGCAGCGGTAATATAACCGCAACAGCACCACTGCAGACCTGGAGATTCACGGCATCCGGTGTTACGGATTTCGCTTTTGCGCTTAGTGATCATTATCTCTGGCGCGGAAGTTCTCCCATTACAGATCCTGGCGGCGGCAGAAGGGTTTTTGTGGATGCCGCCTACAATAAGGATGCGGTTGACTTTTTTGAAGTGGCGTCGGTCGCCCGTCAGTGTGTGGAACTGATGAGTTCAACGTATCCGGCGGTACCTTTTCCATTTCCGCATATCACCGTTTTCCAGGGCCTGGATCAGATGGAGTATCCCATGATGGTGAATGATGATGTTTCGGAAAGCAGGCTGGATATGGTGCAGCTCACTTCCCATGAAATTATCCACTCTTATTTTCCATTTTATATGGGAATCAATGAGACAAAATATGCCTGGATGGATGAAGGCTGGGCGACTATCGGAGAATCGGTGATTTCACCGCTGCTTGGTGAACCGGAAGAAGATGGCATTTATATGCGCAAAAGATATGAATCAATTGCGGGCACCGACCGGGAAGTGCCGGTAATGACCAATTCAAAGCTGATTGAAGGAGCCACTTATCAAACCAATTCGTATGGCAAAGCGGGCTTGTTCTATTACACGCTGCAGCAGTTATTGGGTGATGAATTGTTTTTTAAAGCCTTGCATGCCTACATTGATCGGTGGCATGGTAAGCATCCTACACCATACGATTTTTTTTATACGTTCAATAATGTCACCGGGCAGAACCTGAATTGGTTCTTTCTTCCCTGGTGTTTTGAAAACGGTTATCCTGACCTGGCACTGACAGGAGTGGAGCAACAGCAGGGAAAAAAAACAGCACAAAACACCTGGCAGGTCACGGTGAGCAGAAAGGGTAATATTCCTGTTCCGGTCGCTCTTCAGTTCACCCTGGAAAATGATTCGGTTATTGAAAAAACCTGGTCGCCCGTTACCTGGAAAGATGGAAGCAGTACCTGTGTTTTACGGCAAACACTTCCCGGCAAACTGAAATCAGTGAAACTTGGCAATGATTCCATCCCGGATGTCTATCATGCCGACAATTTCTGGCAGCAGGCTCATTGAGAAGAGATAGCGCTGGCTTTGATGAACCCATTCCGCATTACAATTCCATTGAAAGAATTATGCTTGTCAAGGCAGTGAGCTGCTGTTTTTAAAATCCAAGACTGCTTTGTCCTTTGCGTTTTTCCACTTCCACTTCAGTGCATTCAATTAAAAAATGAGGATAAGGCTGCATCAGCTTTAGCAATTCTGCAAGTTCTGCCTGCGGGTTCATCCAGTTGGCAAGAATTTCCTGGTCAATGATCCATGGCATGCGGTTATGAAAATCGGCTACCAGCATATTGGGCGAAGTGGTGATAATGGCATAGGTCAATAGCTTTTCATTGTTGGCCGGGTTAGTCCACCAGTTGAATAACCCACCATAGAAAAAGGCTTCAGTGCCTCTTACTGAAAAAAAATATTTTCTTTTGGTCGCCTTATCGGTTTCATAGAAACCGGATGTCTGCACGATGCAGCGTTGCTTACGAAGCCATGGGCCTCTCCAGGTAGGCTTCTCCGCAATCGTGTCATTCCGTGCATTAAAGGTGCTTTTGGCATCGCCGGCTTTTTTATTCCAGGGCGATAACAATCCAAAATAACCTTGCCGAACAGTGGATTCCCCCAGCAAAATGATGTTACCCATTCTTCCGGGGTATAAACTCATATCTCCTTCTACGGAATTAATCAATGGTGGCAGCGATGCATTTCCCGGTACCTGCATCGCATCCTCCGGATGATCATGCCGCCATCTTCTTCTTGCACGGTGCTCAAGATCTTCGTAGTTGTAACACATAGTCAATAGCAGATGTGAAACTACATAATTGTCAACATGTGGCAGCGGCTTACATGATTGAAATTGCTTGCCGATCACAACTTGCAATTGGCAACTATTATGTTGCATTCCGGATTGCAGCAAATCAATGCTGCCCGGAGCTATTTTGTATTCCGTTTAATTCATTTGAACCATTCCCGGTAAAGGCAATAATCAATACTTGATCTATATCATAGTTCACTGCTGTGTTCCGCTCTAATTTTAAAGCAGGATCCTGCTTTAAATGCAGGGGATGTAATAGTTAACAACGTAAATAACCGGCTATGAAAACGATTTTTTTTATTGCAATCTGGCTGATGAGTGCTACTGCCGTATTCGCTCAGTTTGAGATCGGCCTCAATGGAGCCGTAGCTACCACCTGGCTGCTGAATGATAATGTTTCAGATCAGGGGCCTAACCTCAATCCGAATTTTTCTGTGGGATGGTCGAGTGGTGTGGTGGGTAATTTCTATTTTACAAAAAGCATCGGCGTCGGCGCAGAGCTGAACTACAGCGTGGTGAATCAAAAATATGATGGGGCAATTATGGAAATAAACTATGACGCGGTTAACTCGCTCAAATACTATGAGCTGCCCTTATTGTTCAAACTGAAAACGGAAACAGGATTTTATTTTGAAGCGGGCCCGCAGTTTGATTTCCTGCTTGCGGCAACGGAAGATTTCTCCATGAGTCCTGCTGACCCTGATCTCGATTATACAGGTACCGATATTAAAACCGGGTTGTCGGGCATGGTTACCGGCGCTGTATTTGGCTTTGGCGGCAGGTTTCCTTTGTCAAATCATGTTTTGCTTACCGCCGGGCTTCGCTTCTTTGCCGGTCTGACAGATGCCACAGAAGAAGAATCGGAAGCTGAATACTTGCAGAATATGGAGAATGGTAAATTAGGGATTGCCGCTGCCTTCGCGCATATTGATCAGCAAGGAAATTTTCATTACGAAAAAACTACGCTTACTTCCGGTGGCATTCAAGTCGGACTGCTGTATTCCTTCGGAAACCTGAAAGATTAAATGCGCTGAAGAATGCAGCGAGGAGTGTGAAAGAGGTTTTTGTTTTCTATTGAAATTTAATTCCGCTTTGGCACAGTGGAATGATTAGATAACGGTTTGGGGCTTGCCGATGGCGGGTATTACGAAGCACAAAACTGTCGGCAAGCACAAATGTAAAATAGAAGCACAACACTTCCATTAACCACTGTCCGCCCGCTATCGCTAAGCCCTTGTTATGCGTATCACCCGACTTCTCGCAATGAAGCTGTGTTTGTCCGAAGTCATCCACAACACTGTCAACGAAGCGATTTATATTAGAAGCAAACTCTGTCAGGTTATACACTGAACCTGTGCGGTGGCGAAATAGTTTTATTAAAAAAGACGGGGAGGGAAAAAATTCTTCTTGGGTGGGAGAAAAAATACTCTCTTAAAAACTTTGGTTCTCAGCGTTGGCTTGAAGCGGTTTTTAAGAGTGTATTTTTTTGTGGGTGGCATTTATGGTTTCTTAATCATTAGAGCTATGCAGAGAAACGGAATGAGAATCGCCAAGTAATACGGGATATTTACTCGCAACCAAATTCTCAATTTGGTTATAAATGAATCAAACTTGCTCTTGGTTAATTCTCTGTCAGATGCAACAAACAAATCATAGTCCATTGAAAGATGGTTTTCTGGATACTTGTCAATGATCTTTTGATAATCACTTCCCAATTTCTCAATCTCATCTCTCATTGCTGCTTCATCGTATCTATACTTGATTTGTTCAAGGCGTTCATATAGTTGATTCAAGTCCTTTCCACACTGATGCAATGAATCTGCTTTGGCTTTGTAATTCTTTGAGTTCTCAATCAAACTGAGAACGATAATTATCAGGGAAAGAAATATCGTTAGTAGGGATAAATATTCAGGAGTAAGTTTTGAATAGTCAGAAAACGGTTTGATAGAAAGCAAACTCGCTATGATTACATAAACTGAATTGAGAGCAACAGCCCAATTTGAAAGTTGATTCACATGCTCCAATCTTTTGTGAGCAATGAATCTTGTGCCTTTGGTTTTCCAAAGTTTTTCGTAAAGCGTTTCGGCGTAGTTCTTTTTATTCATGATGTAAAAATAAAAAATGGGCTGCCTGTGATTCTAGTACTAGTTTCCCATCTGAGATGGGAACTTGAAAATTTGTTATTTTACATATACTTTTCGTGTGAAAAGTCCCCAAGTGAATTGGGAGGCAGCCTGTGCAAAAGTAAAATTTAATAGTCATACCCAATATTTCTTTCAAGATTATTCAAGTTGCCGTCTCTGTATGCTTCAAACAAATCATTCTCTTCCTTTTCACTGTAAGTTTTATTTGGGTCTGTAACCGCCATCTTGTTTAAAAAATCTCTCTTCTTCTTTCGGGTTCTTAACTTGTCGTAGTCATTGACATAGTTCCCGCCTCTGTTGAATTTAATTTCATAAAAAGCCCGAACAGTCCGCTTTAATTTTTTTGGTGTCTTGTAGTTAAACAATTTGAGAGATGAAAACATAGAGGCAATGATGTTGTCTATTTTGTGAAATACACTGAGGTCTTCAACCTCTGAAAAGTAAAACAACCATCCGTAGTTTTTCTTTATGCTCTTAGAACCTGTAATGATTTCATTTACCTCTTGGAGAAATTTCCATTTAAATTTTTTGTCATCGCCAAAAAAATAACGAGGTCTTTCTTTTGGGTCAGCCATTCCTTTTTTAAACCATGTTAATTTAGCCGCTACTTTGTTAACCTGATTTTCAATTTTCTTATCGCTTATTGAAACGATGCCGTCTTTAATCAAGTAACTTAGGAACTCAGTTCCTTCGTCAAGATTTCCCCAATTGGTTTTCTTTTCATTTAAAGTCAGCCCAAGTTGTTTCAGTTTTTCTTCAATTGATTTTTTTAATGGTTTGCAATCGGATTTGGAGAGAATTAGAATATCGTCAACATATCGCAAGTAAAAACTTGATTTGAGTTTTGTTTTGAAATAATCATCAAAACTCTTTAAATAAATCTGAGCAAGGATATTGGAAATTGAAAGCCCTTGGGGAACTCCTTTATCGGTTACATAAGTTTCCAAATCAGTTCGTCTGTAGCTTGAAGGAACTGTTGGTGTTTCAATAGCTGCTTTTAATATAGCAAGCAAGTCAGTATCGCTAATTCGTTCTTCAAGTTTTTCCATCAATAAGGTTCTGTTGACCTTTTCGTAGAACTGAGTTATGTCCGCTTTGAGATAATAAATTCTATGCCCTTTATTATCTTGTAAATATTTTTTTACTCTCCGAATATAACTGTTCGGCATTGCTTTATTTACACAATCAGCAAAATCAACATGAAGTATTTCTTTGAGGGTGCTTAAAACAATTCGGTCTCGTATAGTTGGGAGCGAAAGCATTCTTGGGTTAGAATCCCTGCGCTTAACACGGAGCAATTCTAAGTATGGTGAGAATGTAAAAGTTCCATTCTGAATTTTCCTTTCAAGAAATTTTAACTCGTTCACTATATCCTTCTTAAAATTATTTGCCGACTTTTTATCAATACCTTTTGACTTAACCTTTACTACTTTTTTATCAAAGCAGGTTTCAAGGTTTGAATAGGAAAATTGTTCTGCATATTTCTTATTCATCAAAATTGAAAAAGGTTAGGCAATAGATTCATCAAAGGATATTTTTATTCCGTCTTTTAATTTTTCATAGAAGATAAAAGGAACTTCAATAGTTTCGGAAAGAGATTTTTTTACTTCGTAAGAAGTTGGTTTGATGCTTATGGGTTTTTCGCCAATCAATCCGTCTATGCCTTGTGATTCTTCTTCTGATGTAGCAAGCCGATATGTTGTCTTTAGTTTTGATGCAACACTTTTCAAAATTGCCTCTTGAAATTTTAATCCGATAAATGTCTTTAAGATTACTAAATCTTTAACCCACTTCTCAACCATTTCTCTATCAATCTTGGTCATTACATCTTTGAAGTTCTCAACCATTTCAAGAACTTTTGCGGCTGCAAGTGATAAGGATTCAGGATGCTTATTCAAATACCATTCTTCCCACTCCTTTAATTTAGTTCCAGGAAACTCCTGAATTAAATCACTCATTTGTCCAACAACAGAAGGTCTTGTCCCTTGTGCGTTTTGGTTAGCAAGATTTAAAATCTGAGTTGCGTATTTTGGAAAAGTGGATGCTTCTGCATCAAGCAGGGATAGGATTTCGTTATTTGAAATTTTTATTGTCTTCATTAATAGGTGCTTGATTGAATAACAGTTGAAACTTGTCTTTGTATTTGAAATCTATTTTGCTGTCCACCTGTGCAAGTCCGTTTTTAATCAGATGTGCATTGAGAAAAGTTTTGTTTTCAAGATAGAGATAGCAGAGAACATTGTTTTCCTTGTCATGCTTGATGTTGTCATAACGAAGAAAAACCTTTTTCCCTTTCGTTTTGTCTTTTAAAAATTTTGTTGCTTCTACATTGATGATAGGGTCTTCTTTTATTCCGATAAGCTTTACAGTAAGGTCATTGCTCAAACGAATCATTTCTGGACTGATAACTTCTTTCACAGTGAAAAAATCTTCTCGCTGTGTTGAACTGTCCTTGTCAATCTTACTGCCGAACTGCAATTTTTTTACATCAATTTTCTTGTCAAGAGTATGGGGGTCTTTGAAAATGTAAGGCAGCTTTTCAATCTCCTTTGCAAAATCAATCTTCAAAGGTTTCTGTTTGATAAACTCAAATGAAGTGTTGTGAATATCCTTCTGATTTGATTGCAGTTTCTGTTTGATGATTGGAATAAAATCAGAATTGATTTCATAGCCAACAGAATTTCTTCCTAAATTTTTAGCAGCAAGATTTGATGTTCCGCTTCCAGCAAATGGGTCAAGAACTGTGTCGCCAACAAACGCAAACATTTTTATCAAACGCTTTGGCAATTCTTCAGGGAACATTGCAATGTGATTGTCTTGTCTTGCTCCAGCGAAATTCCAATGTCCTGCAAAGAATGTGTTCCATTCTTGTGCTGTCATTTTTGAAAGCTCTTTATTTTCTTTTGTTGGCTTGGGTGCTTCACCAAGTTTTTTGAAAACCAAAATGAACTCATAATCCAGTTTCAAAATTCCGTTTCTTGGATATGGGTATGAACCCATCTGAACACCGCCACCTGTTGTGTTACTGGTCGTAACCTTCTGCCAAATAATTGCACCCATGTAATCAAAACCAATGTTCTCACAGAACTTGATTATCTCCTCACGAATCGGAATCACTTTGTATCGTCCATAATAAACTGCACGGGCAAACTGGTCGCCTATATTCACACACAACCTGCAACCGTTGTGAAGTGTGCGGTAGCACTCTTTCCAAACCAAATTCAGGTTATTGATGTAATTCTCGTAGCTGTCATGAAAACCGAGTTGGTTGTCAGAGCCGTAGTCCTTGAGTTGCCAATAGGGCGGAGAAGTTAAAGCAAGGTGCATCGAATTGTTAGGCAATTCAGCCATGTTTCTGCTGTCTCCGTTTATGATTTTATGCTTGGTATTCAAGTTTAAAATAGTTTACACAAAGGTAAAGAAATAATGGTCGGTTTAAGAGAGAGTTTCGCACGAAGTTGATAAAGCGTTGGCGATTGCACTCTTTTGGCTTTGCCTCCGGGTGGGCTTGTGCGTAATCGGCAAAGGCAAATGTGTGCAATGTGCATAGGCAAAGAATTTTTGAGCGGGGGCTTTTTTTAATAAAATTATTTCTGCGGTCGGCTTTAGAAGCGGTGTCGGTTGTTGTCCGAAAAAGTGTCACCAAAAGTTTGATTAAAAGTTCGTCCGTTTGAATGTTAGCACGGTCGCCAAACGGGTTACGAATAACAATTGAATAGACGCATCCGGCTTCCAATTTTTTATCATGCATATCTCTGCACAGCAGCATGGCTTCCTTTGAAGGCGGCAGCCGAAATGGGACGACGTTCAGCCAAATCATTCCGGCCGCATGTATTCAAATTCTTTTTTGGGAATTAATTGCCTTATTGGTTTGTTAGCGGCAATATCTCCTTTAAATTTGCACACTTTTTCAACCGTATTCTTTTAACAAACCATAAAACTATACCTGCCATGAATGAAGTCTTTATTATGTCTGTTGCCAGAACACCCATCGGTAGCCTCGGTGGTGTGCTCTCTTCCCTCACCGCACCGCAACTGGGTGCCATAGCCATCAAAGGTGCATTGGAAAGGGCCGGCATTACGGCAGCACAGGTACAGGAAGTTTACATGGGCAATGTGTTAAGCGCCAATGTCGGACAGGCACCGGCACAACAGGCTTCTATCGCAGCCGGCATTCCTACCACCGTTCCCTGCACCACCATCAATAAAGTATGTGCTTCAGGTATGAAATCCATTATGTTAGGCGCTCAGTCTGTCATGATGGGAATAAATGATATAGTAGTGGCAGGCGGTATGGAAAGTATGTCGAATGCGCCGTATTATCTGGAGAAAGCACGTACCGGTTACCGCTATGGCCATGGACAGGTGATTGATGCCATTATCCGCGACGGATTATGGGATCCGTACAGTGATTTCGCTATGGGCAATGCAGGGGAAGTTTGTGCCAAAGAATATAAGGTAACACGGGAAGACCAGGATAATTACGCGATTGAATCTTACCAGCGTGCGATCAGGGCATACGAGACAGGCGCCTTTAATGATGAGATCATCGGTGTGGAAGTAGCAGTTGGAAAGGAAAAGGTGATGGTGAAAGAAGATGAAGAAGTGAAGAAAGTGAAATTTGATAAGATCCCTTCTTTGCGCCCTGCTTTTCAGAAGGATGGTACCATCACTGCCGCCAATGCCTCAAAAATCAATGACGGTGCCGCTGCTGTTGTTTTGATGAGCGCGCAAAAAGCGGCTGAACTCGGACTGAAGCCCAAAGCAAAAATCAGGGGTTTTGCCGATGCCTCGCAGGACCCGACCTGGTTTACCACCACACCATCTGTTGCCATGCCTAAAGCCATGAAGATGGCCGGCCTTGAAATGAAAGATGCTGAGCTGGCGGAAATCAATGAAGCTTTTTCAGTAGTGTCTATCGTCAATAACAGATTGATGAAACTGGATCCGGCGAATGTGAATATTTATGGCGGTGCTGTGGCGCTCGGTCATCCTATCGGCACTTCAGGCGCACGCATTACCATTACATTGCTGAGTGCGTTGAAACAGCAGGGAAAGAAGATCGGTGTGGCCGGCATCTGCAACGGAGGCGGTGGGGCAAGCGCCATCGTGATAGAAAACGTTGGTTAGTCCGTGTGCAACAGTTTTTAGATTTACTTTCATTCAAACAACGCGATATGAAAAATTTCACTCCCTTCCTGATGCTCATGATAACAGTGGTGCTGTCGTGTAACACACCGTCAGGAACTTCCTCCACCGCTAAACTTTCCAAAACCATGACCACGCTGACGCAAAGCAAATGGCAGTTGTTTTCCATAAACGGACAGAAAGCCTATGCGAAGGAAGGGAGCAGTATTCCCACACTTGCTTTTGATGCGGAAAAGATGAGCGTCAGCGGCAACAGCGGCTGCAATTCTTTTTCAGGCGGGTTTACTGCAGAGAAGGATGCCTTGTCCTTCGGCAATCTTGCCACAACCCGCATGATGTGCGCCGACATGAAAATGGAAACAGACTTTATAGCAGCCATCACAAAGACGGCTAAGTTTTCCATGTATGAAGGCAAACTTGTATTGCATGATGCGGAAGGAAAGCAACTGATGTCTTTTGATCCGCTCCCTCAATAACATAATAGGTTTCCTGTATCGTGGCTGACGCAACCCTGCGCCAGATTGGATGGATCTAAAAAGCATACACTTCATTTTGAAAAAGGGCAACCCCTTCCTGTCAATGCATTCTGGTCGCTTACAATGTATGGGCCGCATGAATTACTAGTGGATAATCCAATCAACCGTTATTCAATTGGCGACCGCAGCAACTTAAAATACAATGCTGATGGGTCACTTGTTATTTATATTCAAAATGAAAATCCATCGGATGACAAGGTATCTAACTGGCTGCCCGCACCAAACGGTGCTTTCAGTGTTACGATGCGTCTATACTGGCCTAAGGAAGAATTCTTGAACGGTACGTGGAAAATGCCGGCCATTAAGGTTGGTGCATAGCTGCAATCTCCTATATTTGATAGAAACTATCTCAAAATACCTGAAATTATCCTGTCCTGATTAATCTGGATCAGGATATCTTCCATTATTTGACAGCTGCCGGAATAAATCCGGCATGATTGCATTGATTACCTGTTTTGAGATAGCTCGTAATATCACCAGGATCACCGATAGTCGCTTAATTTTGCAGTAACCAAAACTACTACCATGGAAAAGACATATAAAAATTGCCAGAGTTGCGGTATGCCGCTGAAAAAATCTCCGGGCGGTGGTGGCACCGATGCCGATGGTTCCATCAGCAAAATGTATTGTGCTTACTGCTATGAAAAAGGGCAGTTTAAAAACCCTGATTGGACACTTGGCAAAATGCAGGAGTTCGTAAAGGGTAAGATGAAGGAAATGGGATTCCCGGGTTTTCTTGCAGGTTACTTTGCAAAGGGTATTGCCAAACTTGAAAGATGGAAGAATTGATTCCCGGGCAGTGATCCTGCTTTTTGTGTCACGCTGAAACATATTCAAACCACTGACTATGATTGTAAATAGCTGGTGATGAATGGATTTCATGCTTATGATAAGGTAATGAATAACAGGTCTGCCGGTTGAATTTTTTAAGACAGGCCTGCTGCTAAATCAGTATTCTGATCTGATCTTGAAGCTTATCTATAACTGAAAAAGATTGCAACATGAATAAGAGCGAGTGGGAGAATAAGAGTCTTGTAGTAATAATCTTGATCGGATACTGCTGCAACCTGTTATGTGGCTGGATTGGTTTCCTGTTTAATGTTGCATCAACAGAGCAACTGCTGCTTTATCAGATCGGAAATGCGTTCGCCATCTCTGCTTCCGTAATGGCCGGCAGGTACACCGGAATACGTGGACAGCATGTATCGGCATCAGCCTATATTTTGCTGGGTATAGCCCATGGTATTTCATTGGCAGCACTCAGCAAATCAGGGATAAATGTTGAGCGGGAGGCGACCATGGCAATGCCTATGATTCCTGCACTGATTTTTATGTTTTGGTGTGCAATGTATCCCATGTGGCTTAAGCTGCTTGCACTGCTGCCCAGTATCTGTTTTTCCATGGTTTATATAGACGTTCATCTGAATGATACCACTTTGGGATGGTCGTTATATGCTGGTTATGCAACACTGCAGATCAATGAAGTGCTGTGGGGGATTTATCTTTTTCGGGATTGGAAAAAGACAGTTAAGTAAGCGGGTACAACACTCGTTTCTTCCTGATGTCCGGATGTAAACTATCGATTACCACTGCTCCCGAATGGTATCACCGGCTTCCGGCAATCAGATTTTATACATGTTCATTTTACAGGTTAGGTCGTAAATTATTGTCCGGGCGTATGCTGCTGAATCAAACTGATATTTCCGGGTTAGAGCGCTATTCACCGCAGGAAGTGAGTACCGCCATGATTGTTTGCGCATGGACAATAACTGCTGACCATTACCTTTTACTAATTTAGCCGTTCAATAATGTTTTCCAATAATCGCAGCATTGCAACGTTTTCTTTTTGTCTAATCTGATTTGAGTTGAGAGAATTGCTGTATAAAAATTCTGACGATGGGAGGAATGCCGACAGGAAAGGAAAGGCAGATCATTTTCCCATCCGGCATCTCTTGCAACCTG
Organism: Chitinophagales bacterium; assembly: GCA_019694975.1. Classification (NCBI taxonomy): domain Bacteria; kingdom Pseudomonadati; phylum Bacteroidota; class Chitinophagia; order Chitinophagales; species Chitinophagales bacterium. The sequence goes on along the minus strand of JAIBAY010000002.1, from coordinate 264,069 downwards.
TTTTTTTCACCGCATTGATGATGCTGTTCTCGGTTTTATTCAGTCCTCCATTACTGGCACAACGCACGCCTGAAAATACACAGCACTTAATGCAGTATGAAGATTCATTAAGACAGCTGAGTGACATAATACTCGACGGCGGTGAGCAGGGTATCCGGCAAAATGCCTGTTACAGTTTCATCAGGAAGCTGGTAAATGCCTTGCAGCTGCCGGGCTCCTTTGATTACCCGTTTGATTCACTGAAGAGGATTTCCATCCTTGTAGCGGATGATAAATCTTTCCGGATATTCAACTGGCAGCTTCCGCTGGCTTCCGGCAAGCAACGATATTTTGGTGCCATTCAATTGCGCGATGATGCGGAATTGAAACTGTTTCCGTTATATGACTACTCCGATAACATGCTGCATCCTGAAGATACCATTACCAACAGCGAGCGATGGTATGGCGCTTTGTATTACAGGATGCTGACTGTTAAAGGACACGGAAAGAAATACTTTATGCTCTTCGGATGGGACGGTAACAACCTGAGAAGCAATAAAAAGGTGTTGGAGGTTTTGTCATTTACCAAAGAAAAGGAACCTGTTTTCGGTGCTGCCATTTTTGATTTCGGCAAGCATTCGGAACGCAATGACATAAAGAGGTTCATGCTCGAATACAAGAAGGATGCGGAGGTTTCCCTGAACTACGATGCCGATCTGCAGATGATCACGTTTGACCACCTCATTCCACAGGATCCGTCCACGAAGGATCTGCCATTCACCTATGTGCCGGATGGTTCTTACGATGCGTTTTCGTGGAAACACGGCAAATGGAATTTTATTGACAACATATTTACCTCCACCATGCAGGAAGCGCCATTCCCTGATCCTGTGGATTTTGGGAAGGAAAAGTTAAGGCGCAAATAATGGCATAATCTGGTTTCACTTATTTAAAGAATAACCGTTCATTCCGGATAAACCTGTTTATGGTGCCGTGGCAGCATTTCAGTTCATGCCGGCAATTTCATTTCACCGCAAAAGATGCGATATTGTGTAAAGTCAAACACCGTTATGAGCAAAGTATACTTACGCAATGACAGGAAGCTGATCAGCAGCTGGACCATGTATGACTGGGCGAATTCAGTCTACTCGCTCACTATTGCCACAGCCATCTTTCCTATCTATTATATGACGGTAACCAATGGTATAAACAATGGCACGGTAAATTTCCTGGGGCGTGAGTATGTGAACGACGCATTGTACTCTTATGCTTTGTCTGTTTCATTTCTCATCGTGGCGCTGATTGCACCGTTACTTTCTTCCATTGCCGACTTCAGGGGCAACAAACTCTCCTTCATGAAGTTTTTCTGCTACCTCGGCGCTGCCAGTTGCATTGCCCTCTTTTGGTTTACCGGTTCCAACATGAATTTCGGGATCACTTTTTTTGTATTGGCCAGTGTGGGTTTTGCAGGCAGCATCGTTTATTACAATGCTTTCCTGAAGGAGATTGTGGATGAAAAGGATCAGGATCATGTGAGCGCACGTGGGTTTTCGATGGGTTATATAGGCAGTGTATTGTTGCTCATCATTAATCTTATAATGATCATGTTTTACGATCAGTTTGGTTTTAGCGATGAATCACTGCCGACCAGAATTTCTTTTGTGATGGTCGGAGCATGGTGGGCCGGATTTGCGCAGATATCTTTTTATGCCCTGAAAAGATTCAAATACATTCCTCCTGTTGAAGACGATATAACACCGGAAAAAAAGCTGACAATGAATTCACTCTTCGGCGGTTACCATGAACTGCAGAAGGTATGGTATCAGCTACGGCATTATAAGTCACTGAAGAGCTTCCTCATCGCTTTTTTCTTTTACAACAGTGCCGTGCAGACGGTGATGTACCTGGCCACCATATTCGGAACGGATGAACTGAAGCTCGATCAGACAAAACTGATCGTCACGGTGCTCATTATTCAGCTCGTGGCGGTTGCGGGTGCGTACCTTTTTTCGCGGATTTCAAAACAATATGGAAACATCAGGAGCCTGAATATTGCCATACTGATCTGGATTGTGATATGCATTGCGGCGTATCTGGTAAGCAACGAATATCAGTTCTATGGAATCGCATTTATGGTTGGCATGGTGATGGGAGGGATACAATCCATGTCGCGCAGTACTTATTCTAAACTTGTGCCGCCAACAAAAGATACCGCTTCATTTTTCAGTTTTTATGATGTTACCGAGAAACTGGCTACGGTATTTGGTACGGCTGTGTACGGGCTGATACTTGAGATTACAGGCAATATGCGCAATTCGGTGCTGGCACTCATCCTTTTTTTTATTGTCGGAATCCTTTTTCTATACAATGTAAAAAAGGAAAAATCTCTGGCTGCATAAGTTTTCAAGCATCTGTTAATTGCATGAATATTCAGCTTATGATGGCTGCCTAAATGCAGCTATTGCCTGCCTTACTGCTTCTTTATTGCTGACAGGTGTGTAATTAAAACGCTTTAAAAACTTGCTCGAATCAAAGAAATAAGGCCGGTCAAACTGGTACATCATTTCCGGCATCTCCCGCAATATGGGTACAAATACACCAAGAAGTTTTATCATCCACAGCGGCACAGTTGTTACCTTATCCGAAGTTTTCATTTCCGCAGCGAATAATTTCACCCATTCGCGGCCGGTAAGCGCCTCGCTGTTAACCGGCAGGTTCCATACCTGGTTATATGCATCTGCAGTATTACCGAGCATTGCAAATCCCCTGGCGAGATCAGGGGTGAAACCCATCGAATGTATTACATCCGCATTGCAGAACCACTGCGCGGTTTTCCCTTTCACCAGGTTATCATACACGGTATTCATCATCATGCTCTTTTGCTTATCGTAGGGGCCGAAAAAGTCAGGCGCCCTTGCAATAATGGCCTGTAGCTTTCCTTTCTCTACCTGTTCCAGTATCATACGGTCAACAGCTGCACGCACGGCGCCTTTTTTACTGATTGGATTGATTGGCGATGATTCGGTAATCCTGCCGATATGATCTTTATCTAAGGCATAAACGTTATCAAAGAAAACAAGCCTGGTTTGATTACGGATGCAAGCTTCGATTACATGATGCATAAAAGCCGGCCACTTCTCTCTCCATACTTTCAGCTTATACGCAAATCCTAATGCTACATAGCAAACCTCACTGCCGGCAATGGCAGCATGAATTTGCGAAGGGTCATTGACATCGGCCGGCTGAAGGATATCGGTGTCATTGACTTTGACCGGATTCCTGCTGACTAACTTAATACTGTCGGTGTAATCACGGAGGAACCTGGCAAGGTCTTTTCCGATTGCACCACCTGCGCCTATGATAGTTTGCATCTGTTTTAATTTTTTTTGATTGTTAACTGTGTCAAGTAGAAATATCTATTACCAGCTTTTGCTATTTCAGTGTAGTTGTGATTCACTATAAGCTATCTCAAAATTGGCAATCAATGCTGTCATACCGAATTAATTTCGGCATATTTCAATGAATTAAAGAGATCCTGAACCCGATTAATAGGGACAGGATGACTCCGGGTATTTTGAGATTGCCTCTAATAATTTCAAATGTACTGAGCTTATTATTCCGATGCCGGTGTGCAAATAAAACACTTAATTATGAGGCAATGTTTTCTGCACCACAGATTTTTGTAATGATGATGCGAAGAATTTCACCGGTTGCCGGGATTAATAACCCTTAACACAAATAAAAATCCCCGAAGCGGGCAAAAGGCCTGCAACGGGGACCGGGTATAAAATATGTTTACTGTTACTTGACTATCACAAGATTCCTGGTTTCAACCGGCATTCCGTTAATCATCAGCGTGTAGGTATACATTCCGCCAGGCAGTGAACCTGCAGCAAATGAAACTGAACCGGCTCCTGCCGCCAGATTATCGAATGACCTTACTGCATTACCTGTGATGTTTCTTACAATTATAGAAGCAGTCTTCACATTGGCAGCAATCACATAATTGATCGTGCTCACCTGCATAACCGGATTCGGTACATTTTGCAAAAGATAAGATCCTGAAGCTATAGCTTCAGTTGTAGTTTTTGAAGCAGGTAAACTACAAGACATGGATTTCAGTTCGGCGATTTCATTTGTGAGCAACTTTATCTGTTCCTGTTGCTCCTGCATGCCACTGATGAGAATAGGAATCAGTTCAATATAGTTTACACCCAGATAAGTAACCGCCGCTTGTTTAACTTTATGTGACTGCAGGTCATATTGTTCAGGGAAAACCTGTTCACTTACCAGTTCCGGAAAGACCTCGTTGAGTTGCTGTGCGATGAGTCCGTGGTGTAGCCCGTCTGCGAGATTCATGGCCCCAAATTCATCTGTTTTGAAAGAATAATGGCTGGGTTTCAGCTGCATGATCTTTTCCATCAATCCGTAATCCGGTTTAATATCCTTCTTCAGCTTTTCATCTGAAGTGTAAGAGAAGATGCCTGTGCCACCGATGTTGCCGTTGAAGTAACCGGCATACTTCGTTCCTGAAGAGCCGGAATAATAAGTGCCATATATGGCATAGTTCGTATTGGCATAATCTGCAGATGCGTAAAGCCCGTAATTGGTAGCGCCTTTGCCGGAGCCAAAGCAGTTGATACCGGTGTTAACACCTCCGTAGCTTACGGTGTAGTTACTAACGCCGCTGCAATACATCCCTGTATTGATAGGGTAGAAGGCATTAGTGTTTGAAGCATTCTTGGCATACACCTGTAATCCGATGTTGTCGTACGAGTTGGAATTATCTGCTGTAAATGTTGCAGCAACTGCCGAAGAATCTCCATACCCAAGTGTTTCCACGCCACGGGTATGCACATTGAGTGCCCGGTAGCCACCGCCGATATCCACCGTCTGTTCACTGTTGTTATTGTTATTGATGCTGGTCATCGTATAGCTGGCGGCGGGGCCTCCAATATTTATCTTGCCGTCACCGGAAAGCGTCATGAGGTTGCCGATAACATTATTATTAAAGCTTAGTTTGGATAAGCTGTTGGATGCATTGGTATAGCCGGCGATGCTCCAGTAATTTGAGTTGGTGCTATTCTGGAAGTTTAATCTGGAATAGTCATTTTCAGATTCAGTGAGCAAAAGAGTGGGATCGGTGGTAGTGCTGTTGTATTTGACTTCCAGTCTTGCTGAAGGGGAAGTGATGCCAATACCAACTTTGCCATTTGATTTAACAGTCATCCGTGTATTGTTATTGGAAACAATTTTAACATCTGCGGAGTTGGTTGAACCAAGTTTCTCATTGCCGGTGAGTACATTGCCGGAAAGACTCCATTGTGCCTGTGCATTTACAGCACTGATAATTATGATCAGTGTGATGGAAAGAATTTTAATTGAGTGTTTCATGAGTTAATGTTTAGGTGAATTATCAATGCACAAATATTGGCATGCACACTGCGGAATTCAATACCATAAACATGGGACAACCAACTCGCTTTGCACAGGAAACAGCAGCAGGATCAATTCTGAAGTTGCTGATGGAATTTAGAATAGCGGCAACGAAGCAGGAGCAAGCGCAAATGGTTATGGCTCACATTTTCCTGCCATAGTAATACAGTTGTGTATTCCAGGAACCTGATGGAGGCAGATAGGAATTGATAAATATGCTGTCTACTGCTGTTTGATTATATCCAAGGTAGAAAAATCTGGTGTCAGCCGGCGACGGCTCTTTGAAGAATGACTTATCATCTCCGTAGTGTGCGTTGCCGGTATCAGCAATAACTGATTCGGCCAATACCTTGTTATTAAAGATGGCTTCTGAAGAGTGTAAGTAAAGAGAATCAATGTTGTTATAAGTGCATTGAACAGTAAGATCAGTTTGCAAAGTATCAATAGTGGTGATTCCTGTATATGTTTGATAGGTTACTGAGAGCAGCAATCCCTTGTAATCGCCGCTTATGGTATTCACCAAAGGTTCTCCGGCAGTATCTTTTTTGCAGGATGTTGCAGCAATCACTAAGAGCAGCAGAAGATTGATGAACAGGCGCATCTTTTTTGCCTATTAATTTATATGGCTGAGCGTAAAGTTATTAAACACATGCATAATCCCCTCAACCTTCCACATCAGGGTGTATGTTGGCTGAATCTGTCAGCGACATATGAGGTTGCATTGCACATCACAATCAGGTAAGCGGAAATACAAATGCGATTAATAATAAAACCGGAAAGAGATCTCGGCTCTTTCCGGTTTTCTGTTTAAGGATGCTACAATACAGTTGTTAGCCAGCCGACCTCAGAATCTGTCAAGGTTCATCACCTTATTCCAGGCAGCGACAAAATCATGCACAAATTTTTCCCTGCTGTCGGCACAGGCATAAACTTCCGCTACAGCACGTAATTCTGAATTGGATCCAAAAATGAGGTCCGTCCGTGTGGCCCTCCATTTCATTTTCCCGGTGGTGCGGTCAGCTCCTTCAAACAAATCACCTGTTTGCGAAACAGCTTTCCAGGCAGTGCCCAAATGCAGAAGGTTCACAAAGAAATCGTTTGTCAGTGTCTCTTTTCGATCGGTGAAAACGCCTTTGTCTGATCCATCATAATTGGCAGACAGCACACGCATGCCGCCGATTAAAACGGTCATTTCCGCAATGGTCAGCGTCAGCAATTGCGCCTTATCAATCAGCAAAACTTCTGCTGGTATATGAGCGATGGAGCTTTGCTGATAATTCCTGAAACCATCAGCCTTCGGTTCTAATACCCTGAATGATTCTATGTCGGTTTGATCAGCAGTGGCATCAGCACGGCCTGCCATGAAAGGAACTGTAATTTCAAAACCGGCAGCTTTGGCGGCCTTTTCAATTGCTGCGCATCCTCCCAGCACAATGAGATCTGCGAGGGAAACTTTTTTATTGCCGCCGGCTGTATCGTTGAACTCTTTTTGCAGGCTTTCCAGTTTCGTCAATACCTTTTTCAGTTGAACCGGATTATTCACTTCCCAGCTGTTTTGAGGCGCCAAACGAATGCGTGCACCATTGGCACCGCCACGCTTATCAGAACCACGGAAGGTAGCTGCTGATGCCCAGGCTGTTCCTGCCAATTCAGCGACAGTCAGTCCTGCATTGATGAGCTTCGCTTTTAATGCGGCCACGTCAGCATCGTTGATTAATGCATGCTTAACTTCCGGAATGGGGTCTTGCCATATTAAAACTTCAGCAGGCACTTCTGTTCCGAGGTAACGGGCACGCGGACCCATATCCCTGTGCGTCAGCTTAAACCAGGCTCTTGCAAAGGCATCTGCGAAAGCATTGAAATCATCCTTGAATTTCCTGGAAATGGGTTCATAAATGGGATCCATCTTCAATGCCATATCTGCCGTTGTCATCATCGGCGGATGGCGTTTCGTTTTATCATGCGCATCCACAACGAGGGTGGCTGCCGATGCATCCGTCGGAATCCATTGATGAGCGCCTGCAGGGCTTTTAATCAGCTTCCAGTCGTATTTAAATAATGTTTCAAAATATCCGTTGTCCCACGTGGTAGGGTTGGGCTTCCATGCACCTTCAATACCGCTCGTGATGGTGTCATCGCCCTTGCCGGAGCCAAAACTGTTTTTCCAGCCCAGTCCTTGTTCTTCAATGGCGGCGCCTTCAGGTTCGCGGCCTACATTAGTTGCGCTTGCGGCGCCGTGTGCTTTGCCAAAGGTATGGCCGCCGGCAACTAGCGCCACTGTTTCTTCGTCGTTCATGGCCATGCGGGCAAAAGTTTCCCTGATATCCCTGCCGGAAGCCACGGGATCAGGATTTCCATTCGGTCCTTCCGGATTTACATAGATCAGTCCCATCTGTACTGCAGCCAGTGGATTTTCCAACGCCCTGTCGCCGCTGTAACGTTTGTCGCCCAGCCACTCGGTCTCCTTTCCCCAGTAAATATCCTGCTCGGGTTCCCAGATATCTTCACGCCCTCCGGCGAATCCAAAAGTTTTGAATCCCATCGACTCCAGCGCGCAGTTTCCGGCCAAAATCATGAGATCGGCCCAGGAGAGTTGTTTGCCATATTTTTGTTTGATGGGCCACAGCAGGAAACGGGCTTTATCGAGGTTGGTATTGTCAGGCCAGCTGTTTAACGGAGCAAAGCGTTGATTGCCGGTGCCGGCACCGCCACGACCGTCAGCAATTCTGTAAGTGCCAGCACTGTGCCATGCCATACGAATGAATAACGGGCCATAATGGCCATAGTCAGCCGGCCACCAATCCTGGGAAGTGGTCATCAGTTGAAAGAGGTCTTTCTTGACAGCACTTAAATCCAGCTTCTTAAATTCTTCTGCATAGTTGAAATCATTGTCCATCGGATCAGACAGCGATGAATGCTGGCGAAGAATATTGAGGTTAAGCCTGTTGGGCCACCAGTCTTTATTGGAAGTTCCCATGCCGCCTACCGGCGCGCTCTGTCCGTGATTTACCGGGCACTTAGGTTCATGTACGTTACTCATAGTGATAGATTTATGTTAGTGATTGTTGAATCTGCCTGTGATCTGCAGTTTAATGTCATGTATCCTGAAATTCTTAATCTTGTTTTTCTTGAAATAGGCGTTGATCAGTTCGTTCAGCCTGTCATCTTCATAATCTTCTATTCGATCTGTTTCCGCGCAATACAAATGATGGTGATGAGATAAGACTGCATCGTAACGCATGATATCTTTTTCAGTTTTTACCCGCTTCAGCAATTGCCTCTCCACCAGGGAATCCAATACTTTATAAACGGTGCCCACAGAAATGTTAGGATGCTTGCGCCTGATGTAGTCAATGATATTTTCTGCGGTAGGATGATTGTTCAGGCTGACGATAGCTTCGAAAATTGCAACACGTTGCGGAGTTACCTTTAGTCCGTTTTCTTTCAGCAGTGTCCTGATATTGTCATACATCTTGACTGACTAATGATAATTCCGTAAAGATAATAATTCTTATTTAGGAATTTATACTTTTAAGTTGATGGTTTATTTATTGCAGCGGTGGAAAGCCGGGATGAGCTTTTGTTTTATTACTGGAAAGTTGGTGACCACAGAAGAATAACGGCATGTGGATTTACTCTCAGGATGATACATCCGGCTGAATAGCTTTATGCAGTCACGTAAAGGATGCATCATTCCACACGCCTGACTTCGATTTTTTGAAGACCTTTGACATATCTTCTCCCTGACTTCATATCCGCTGCTGAAATAAATAATATCCTTTGGTCAAGGTCAATGAGTTTTTTTCCTCCCATCTCGGTAAGAATAAAACAGCTGTTGCCAATACTTGTAGTATAGATTTCATTCCGGCTAAATACAACTTTGTAACCATCAGAAGCGATTAATACAAAGTAAAATTAATTGAGGGATATGGGGTTATCATACATGTATTTTGCAACGGCAAGCAATGCTGGCAGTGGAATACCTTTCATACCTTTCAGTGTATCTTTTATTTCACCGTATTGGTTATAGATGATCAGGTAGCTGATATGATTCGTGGGGGAAGTGTCAAGATCAGCTAACCTGAATGCAACAGGGTGGAGGACTTGTCCGGTGAATATTAGAGAATCGGTTGTCGGAATCACCCTTTGTCCATATAAGGGGTAATTCACCAGTTGCATGCAGAAGAGGAATAGCATGCACGTTGTCACAATGCTGGAAATGCTTTGTATATTCTTTCGCCTGGTCATAGCACAATCTCCTTTTATTTAATCTTCAATTGCTTCAATTCCTTGTTCCTTCAGTTGCCGGAGGTGTTCCTGCATGGCATGGAGTGCTTCTGGCGAATGACCTTTCCAGTCAACAACTTCACCGGTAACCTTCAGCGGATGTCGCGAGCGGTATGATTTGGTGGGATTGCCCGGAAACTTCTTATCGGTCAGATTAGGATCATCTTCAATCGGGCCGGTTGGTTCAACAATATAAATCCTGCCGCGTCCTTCTCCCTGTGCAAGTTCAGCACCCCAAGTAGCGGCATCTAAGGTTGCGGTAAGGTATATAAATGAAGCTCTCTTCCTGCTGCCATAGTTGGAATTAAAACCGGGTTCAATCAGGTCACCCTGCTGCAGGCTGGCTTTTGTACCATGATAGAATGTTTGTGCATACAAATTATCAGGTGTCTTTTTCATTACAGCTTCATGATTATTTTTTTTCATGCTTAATCTGATTTTTTGAAATTACCTGCAACTTGGTAAGCGGGTATGAATTGTCAACTGTTACTCTTTTTTCATTCCGAAAATATTCAATTCTCTTTATCCGGAAGACTTGTTGTCAGCCTTACCACAATTGCATCGGTGCAGGGAATCGCCTTAATTAGTCATCTGTTTTACCGCTCATTCTGCAAGGAAGCCAAGTATGATATTTACCGTTGAGTCAATAATCACCGGAACCTGTGGTGAAGTTATTTCGCCAATGTATTCGCCGTGACCACCGGGCAGTATTAAAAGTTTTGAAGCGGTAATCAACCGATTCATCTCCCTGGCATGTTCAGGTGTTACAACGTCTTTCTCGCCAATGATGATCAATGCCGGTGCTGTGATAGATGCAATCCGTTCATCCGGTATTTCCGGAAATGACAGCATTCTCGCTGTATCTCTGTCAAACATGCGATGCAGTGCCTGTGTGTCCGGGTTTATCTTCAGGAATTCATCTTTGTACACCTGTGGCATATCCTCAAATGCCGGATGATTCATCATGTCCCAGAACCAATCCGGTGCTCCGGACTTTTTATAGAAGGTGGAGGCAACGACAATTTTATTCGTCATATCAGGATGCCTGATGGCAAACTCAAGCGTAGTGCTTGCTCCGTTACTGAATCCGAAGATGTCAGCTTTCCCAATCTGCAGATGATGCAGCAATGCCGCTATATCATCTGCATCCTGTCTGAACGACAAAGGCCGGTTGATGTCGGCTGTATGCCCATGTGCCTGCATCTCCACGGCAATCACTTTATGAGATGTTGCGAGTTGCGGAATGATTCTTCCGAAAGAGGTATTGATGGTGGAACCCCCGCCATGAATCAGCACAAGCGGATATCCTTCCCCGTGAATTTCATAGTACATCTGCAGCCCGTTAACTTCGGCATATTGTCCCTTGCTGTAATGTTGTATTTCGATAAAAGAACCGGAAGGTGGTGACATAGTACTATCCGCAGTGTTTGCAAAGAGGGCGTGCAAAAATAAAAAGGTTGTGAGTAGAAAAGGAATGCACAGCATCGGCTAACCTGGAATCGGCGGATTGGTTTATTGATGATAATGCTAAGATAAATTTTTACAGGCCGAAGCAGCACATCGAAATTTATTAAGCACGCGGGAAATGAAAGCGTCTGTATGTACTGTGAAGAATCATTATGCTGCTTCAGTAACCTAACAACTCATTGGCCATACGTGCATAATTCAGGTTTGCCGGATGATAAATAAACAGCTGATATGCCTACTTTAGCCGCGAATTTCAAAGGAACATCGTGAAAGTCAGTTTATTCATACCCTGCTTTATGGATCAGTTGTATCCACAAACCGCGTTTAATATGGTTAAGGTGCTGGAGAAGGTGGGCTGTGATGTGCATTACAATCCATCGCAGACCTGCTGCGGTCAACCCGCTTTCAATGCCGGTTTCTGGAATGAATCACGAACGGTATGCGAGAAATTTATCCACGATTTTTCCGATTATAACTATGTAGTGGCGCCCAGCGGCAGTTGCGTAGGATTTGTCCGTAATTTTTACTCCGACCTGTTCGACAATTCCGCTTTGCATAATGAATGTAAGCAACTTCAAAAAAACACATACGAGTTTACAGAGTTCCTGGTAAAGGTGATGAATGTGACGGATCTCGGCGCCACGCTTAACGGTATTGCCACCTTCCATGATTCCTGTGGCGCTCTTCGCGAATGTGGGATAAAGTCGGAGCCGCGCACCTTGCTCGCCAATGTGAAGGGCCTTGAACTGCGCGAGATGGAACATGCGGAAACATGCTGTGGTTTCGGGGGCACCTTTGCCGTTAAGTTCCCGGATATCTCAGCCGCCATGGCAGAACAAAAGATGACCAATGCACTGTCAAGTGGCGCTGAATATATTATAGCGACTGATACTTCCTGCCTGATGCACGTGGAGGGTTACATCAAAAAGCATAATGCGTCTATTAAAACAATGCATATTGCTGATGTGCTTGCTTCAGGGTGGTAATAGACTGGACGAAATTTTAGAGCTACATCGTAAGGCTCAGCTCGGGCGTCTTTTATGGAAGATGCTCGCCTGTTATTTTATTAACAGAGCCCATTGCCGGGCGGCCGGCATTACCAATAGCCGTTAACCCACTATGTTACTCAGTTAACCGATTCAACATTTACTTCCCTGATACAGCAAACTGGAATAGCTATGCCGCCCATCAGTAACACATTGAGGTCGGTTGCTTCCCAAACGTTGGCATGTACCATAATCAGGCCGTCTTCGGTAGCGATTAACAAATCCGCTTTCTGATAAAAACATCGCCCCTGTAAAACCGCCCGGTTGAGTTTTTCTGCACGGGCTTTTATCTTTTCAGGGCATTCAAGCACTTCTTTTTTCAGGAAGATTACATGGGGCAGTTCTTCCTTGGGGATAACAGGGTAGACTTCAGCCATCGATAAAGGTGTTTGATACCGTTACGGAAAAAAAGGATAATAGGTTACGTTTTTCCACACTTATTGTATTTTATTTGAATACTCCGGAATTTACGACCAACATCAGTTTTCGTTCAATAATTGAAATGCCGCTATATGAGTGGGAAGGCTAAGTGGCCATATGCGCGATAACTAATGCATGAATAAAGGAAATTGTAAATTTAACCGGTAACACAACCAAATGGATACTGAGAAAAAATTTACCGTGCTGCTCGGCGCTTCTGCTGACCCTTCAAGGTATGCTTATCTTGCTGTGAACCGGCTTGTACAGCATGGCCATAAAGTGCTGCCAATTGGAATACGACAGGGGGAAGTGGCAGGCGTGCCTATAGTAACAGATCATCCTGTGGTAGAAAATGTTGACACAGTTACTTTATACCTGAATCCGAAAAGACAGCAACAGTACTATGAGTATATCCTAAGCCTGCATCCTGAACGGATCATCTTTAACCCGGGCACAGAAAATGAAGAGTTGGCAAAGCTGGCGGAAGACAATGGAATTAAAGTGACAGAAGCCTGTACCCTGGTATTGCTTGGCACGGGACAATATTAGCAGTCATCTCAAAACAGGCAATCAATGCTGTCGTGCCGAATTTATTTCGGCATCCGTCAATGAATAGAAGAGATGCTGTTCCCGATCAATCATGACAGGATGAATCCAGGTATTTTAAGATAGCTTCTAATAAGTCAGCAAGCAGCGGTTATGCTGTAGCTATATTCTTAAGTTCATGCCCAACTTTCATTATTCAGCCTGACTTATAACATGGTAATGATTCACTCAGAACCGCTCAAGTGCTGAAAAGAAAAAGCTGCCTTCCGTAGCCGCATTCTCATCAGAATCGGAGCCGTGAACAGCATTGCGTTCAACAGATTCAGCATAGGCTTTACGGATGGTTCCTTCTGCTGCGTTGGCAGGATTGGTAGCGCCAATCAGTGTTCTGAAGTCTTCCACGGCATTTTCCTTCTCAAGAATCATCGGAATCACGGGTCCGGAAGTCATGAATGTCACCAGGTCGTTGTAAAATGGCCTTGCACTGTGTACCTCATAAAATTTGCCGGCCTGTGCAGCGGTAAGATGGGTATATTTCATAGCCACAATCTTAAATCCGGCATCCGTAATTTTCTGGATGATGTTGCCAGCATTGCCGTTTTGTACCGCATCAGGTTTTATGATGGTCAGGGTTCTGTTGCCTTTCATTTGTGATTGGTTTTTTCTGATAGATTGGCGGCAAAAGTAAACTTCCGGCGTTAACAGTAATATTTTGGCAGCAAATAAATTTTACTGACCTTCGCGCAGCTTTTTTTGAATGAACCAGCCTGATGAACTGAATCTACTGCTTTCAGTTCCACGTAAGATTATCATCACCACACACCAGCGCCCGGACGGAGATGCCATGGGATCATCGCTGGCTTTGTATCATTATCTACTGTTAAAAGGGCATTCACCCACCGTTATCTCGCCAACAGAGTATCCTGATTTTCTCAGCTGGCTACCGGGCAATAAAGAGGTGGTGATCTATGAAAAGGAACCGCTCCGCTCAAAACAGCTCGTTGAATCGGCTGAGGTTATTTTTTGCCTTGACTTTAATAAACTCTACCGGCTTGAAGAGCTGGGCAAACTGATTGAAGTGTCTGCCGCCGCGAAGGTGCTCATTGACCATCACCTGGAACCGGATGAATTTGCCAGTTATATGTTTTGGGATACCGCGGCCTGTTCAACCGCGGAGTTGCTGTTTGATTTTATCTGCAGCTTCAACGATAAGCAACTGATTACAAAAGATATTGCCACTTGTATCTATACAGGCATCCTCACGGATACCGACCGTTTTCGTATTCCCACCACATCTCCGTCAGTACATCGTATTGCAGCAGCATTACTGGAACTGGGTATCAATCACACTAAGATCTATGAAGAGGTGTACGAAACATTTACTGAAAACAGGCTCCGGTTCTTTGGGTACTGCATTCGTGAAAAACTCGAGATCATTAAAGAACTGAAGACAGGCATCATCTGCCTGGAGACAGCCGACCTCAAAAAGTTTCACATTCAGTCGGGCGATACCGAAGGCGTGGTAAACTATCCGCTATGGATCAAAGGCATCAGGCTTTCTGCATTAATCATACAACGCCCTGATGAAGTAAAGCTGTCATTCCGTTCCAAGGGCACCTTTGATGTGAATGACCTGGCACATATTAACTTTTCAGGCGGTGGCCATAAAAATGCAGCCGGTGGACGTTCAGCGTTTACTGTCGCTGAGACCCGCGAAAAATTAATTTCTATCTTAGCGCCCCTCAAAAATCAACTCAACAGACCATAAACATGAATAAAATTACCTCGTTACTTGTGTTGCTGTCAGTCACTGTGGCCATAGTTTCCTGCTCGGAGCAGAGCGACTATAAAAAAAGCCCCAACGAGCTGGAATATAAAATCATCACAGACAAGCAACAGCCGAAAGCTAAGATAGGACAGGTGATCAAATACAATGTTTATTGGAGGAAGATGAATGACTCTCTGTTTCTCAGTACAAGAGATAAAAATATCCCGCTCTATAGCATGGTTGACTCGCCAAAGTTTAAAGGCGATCCGCTGGAGGTGCTGGCTATGATGGGCGCCGGTGACAGTGTTTCCTGCAAGGTGCCTGTTAACCTTATCTTCAAGGGAAATCCGCCTGTATTTTTGAAGTCAGGTGATTTTATGAAGCTGGATATTACGGTAGATGAAGTGCTTTCACAGGATGACTATAACAAGATGATGCTGGAACAATCTGCCAGTCAGCTCAAACTGGAACAAAAGATTATAGAAGATTATATGACACAGAAAGGTATGAAAGGCATCAAGACACCGGATGGAATTTATGTAGTGATGGAAACAGAAGGCACGGGTAAGCAGCCTGTTGATGGAAGCGTGGTACGGGTTGATTACACAGGAAGGCTGCTGAATGGTAATGTTTTTGATTCATCCATGCGTCCCGGCGGACAACCCTATCAGTTTCAGATTGGTAAAGCCTCGGTAATCGCAGGTTGGGATAAAGGCATACCATATTTTAAAGCAGGCGGCAAAGGTAAATTGCTGATACCATCACCTCTTGGCTATGGAGAACAGGGCAACGGACCAAATATTCCGCCTAATTCGCCACTTGAATTCGACATTCACCTGGTTGAAGTGAAATAACTGACACCTCGTTTGCATGGTCAATTAATTTAAACAATCAGCATAATCTGCTGGGTTATCATTTAAAAGCTAAAAAGCCAAATCTAAAATGAGTATGAAATCAGGTGTTGCCGGTCTTGCAGTGCTGTTGCTGGTAAGCACTACTGCTTTCTCGCAGAGCAAACTTACAGATGGTTATCAGCGGACCACACGCGGCTTGTATTATAAAATTATTGTGGATGGCAAAAAGCCAAAAGGCAAACAGGGCGACATCATCAAAATGAATCTGGAATACCTTACCCAAAAGGATTCAGTGTTGTTTTCAACTTACCAGGAAGAGATGGGGCCTGTGCAATTCACTATCAGCCCGCCTACTTTTAATGGTGATCCAATGGAGGGCTTTACCTTGTTAGGTGAAGGCGACAGCGCTATATTCCTGATGCAGTCGGATTCAGCATATAAGGGACAGGAAATGCCACCTTTTGCAAAACCGGGTGAGTTTGTAAAGATTCATGTGAACGTATTATCCATGATGACCAAAGATGAATACGACAGGAAGAAAGCGGAAGAAACAAAAGCACAATCGGAAAAGGATGTCACGATCATTGAGAACTATCTGGCCTCCAAAGGCCTGAAAGCCCAAAAATCTCCCAGCGGATTATACTATGTAATCGATAAACAGGGCGAAGGTGCCAAAGCCGAAGCCGGCAAAACAGTTTCGGTGAATTATACCGGTAAATTCCTCGATGGAAAGGTATTCGATTCATCGTTAAGTCCCGGACATACTCCATTGTCATTTAAGCTCGGCGCAGGTCAGATGATAAAGGGTTTTGATGAAGGAATTGCCTTGCTGAATGTCGGTGGCAGCGGTACGCTGATCATTCCTTCTTCACTCGCCTGGGGCAGCCGCTCACAGGGTGCTATACCAGCCAATGCTGTGGTGGTGTTTGATGTTGAACTCCTCGAAGTGAAATAACAGAGACCGGCTGCATAAGTACCCATTGAAGGCAACGCGGTAAAGTGTATCTTGTTTCCATAAAACCAAATACTCATGGAAATCATCGACACACATAACGTGCAAGGCAATACAGCTTTACCGGTCAATCATGCCGGATTCCTCCTTCGTTTTGTAGCATATTTCATCGACCGGCTCGTTGTGGGTTTCATCAGTTTTGTGGTGATTCTGCCCATGCTGGCTATCTTCGGCATCAGTGTCTTCGGCATGAGCAGGGTCACCGACCTCTCCAACTTTGAAAACCTTGATGACGGGGCAAAGTTTGCGCTGATCGCGGGTTTGATTGCGGCCTATTCCACCTTTATCGTGATAGCAGTTGCTATTAGCTGGTTATATTATGCTTTGATGGAATCATCTTCGCGGCAGGCCACACTCGGAAAACTGGCAGCCGGCATAAAAGTCACTGATATGAACGGGAACAGGATTTCATTCCTGAATGCCACCGGCCGCTACTTTGCCAAAATATTATCCGGATTGATGTTTGGTATCGGCTACGTCATGATCATCTTCACTGAAAAGAAACAGGGCTTGCATGATATCATTGCCGGCACACTCGTCATCCGGAATTAACAGGCTTATTTGCAAGTTCAACTGATGGGTTGAAACGAACTGCCAATAGCACTTTGTGATCATTGCGCAATCCTTCGTGTCCTTTGCGGTTGAAATGATCAATACATAAAGAGAAGTCAAACACAAAGAACACAGAGAGACTCACGAAGAGCACTGTGTAAAACAATGGATGAAAACACAACTTCAAATAAAATCAGAGGGCTCAAAAAATATGATTCACCTGATGAAGTGCATTTTTATTACCAGGATAAAAAATACTGCAGCCATTGGTAAACAAACGGCTGCAGTACACAAAAAGAAAGATATTTTTCTGCCGTAGATCTTTTATGGTGGTGTCGGATCAGTTGATCTGCACGCTGCTGATCATCTGATCAAGGTAAGGATAGACCTGGCTGTATAAGCTGCTGTTAACACCTTTGATTTTTTCCTTTGGATTTTTATAGCTGTAATAGATCATTCCATCCTTATGCTGAATGATTTTGATTTCCGGCATCTGCGTTTTCATTTTTATCCATTCCTGCTCTGCAATCTGTGTTACCGAAAACAGAAACACAGGTGCTGAATTGCCGTTCACCAGGGAAAAGGAAGTGACCGCTCCATTTTGCTCTTTTATGATATTGCTTTTCCATTGTTCCGGGATACTGGCACTGATATCGGATGATGGTCTTTTGACAGCGGCAACCACTGCATAGTTAAGTGATGAAAGAAGCAACATACACAGCATGATGCCGGTTGTTGCGATCCTGGAAGCTGAAGAGTTTTTCATAAGCTGCTTTTTTTGGGTGATTGATTATTGTTTGTGTTACAATAAGTCGGATTCATGCCTCAAATGTTACAGCAGCATACAACAAATAAGACCAAGACAACCTTGATGAAGATGAATTCTTTCCGGGCTTCGACAAAACACGAAAAGGTGTTATCGGGTTTTATTTCGATGGTTCTTTCGGCCACCGTTTGTAACAGCTTCGATATTTAACTAAAGGAACAAATCACGCTGCCTGCATTTTGCATTTCAAAGCAGTAAGTATTTTAACGACGGACTAAAACAGTTGACGGTTGGTGTGTTATTCAATTTTTCTGCGGAGGTGCATAGATAATTGGCAGTTTAATGACCTTGCTTTAAGGAAGAATGTTCCTGAAATTCCCGGCTTCTCCATCATCAAGTGCAGGATGAAATGCTGATTAAACTTTATCAGCTGGCTGATACATCAGGTAGCAGCAGGTACAAAGAGTGGTGAATTTCCAAAAAAATCGCAGGCCTTAGAATGCGTCTTCCATGCATCTTCCTCATTGGTGCTCGGAATCATTTCATCAAAGTCAAATTCCTGATCTGCTTCTTTCTTGTAACCTACATAAGTGATGTAAGAGCCGTCTTCTCCGGCATGATCTTCAGCCACCGCAAAGCAAGTGAGTATCATCACCCTTATTTTGAAAGGGGAGCGGCCTGCATAAAATACCGGGCCTAAACGGTAAGGCGTTATTGCATCATGCTCTGCTTTTAGAACTGCTTTCGGATGCATGGAGATTTCTTCCGGCAACAGAACAGGTTGTTCGTGAATTGCGGTCTTGCTGATGGATTGTGCTTTCATGAGTGAGTACATTGTTTTTGAATGATTGTAATAGAATCAAAAAGTGTGTTTGTAATATAATCATTCAAATCAATTGTGCAACTAATGGACGGTTGCCATCAATTTATACGTGCATAAACCGGTAAAGGCAAACGGAACGGCGGATGCCAGTCATAAACATGTTATTGGCCATCTTTTGCAGATGCAACCATGCTACAATAAAAAAGGCGACCCGTGAGACGGATCGCCTGTAAAACACCCCCAACTTTCTGCTTAAGAAATCTTGATTTCAATCGCGCCTTTATCGATTGCCTGTTCCTTTTTACCGATGGTCACTTTTAAAACACCATCCACATATTCAGCATTAATCTTTGAGCCGTCAGCTGAATCCGGTAAACTGAAGGTGCGGGTGAAAGCTGCAAAACTGTATTCCCTGCGCGTCCATTTATCATTGGAATCTTCTTCATTGCGTTCCATCTTGTTGGAGATGGTCAGCATGTCTTTTTCCAGGGTGATGTTGAAATCAGCCTTATTCCTGCCGGGTGCCATCAGTTCGATCTGAAACTGATCTTTGCTTTCTTTAACATTTACCGGAGGCAGGTAACCAAAGGTGCGGTTGTCGGTTAATGTAGCAAAGTCATCGCGGTTGAATGCATCTAAGGTTTCGTTCACCCATTTCTGAAACGGATGAATGTCATTTTTGAATTTTACGAGTGTCATAGCTTTAGAGTTTTTGATTTGATGCCCTCCTTAGCAATGCACATACCACCGGAAGTTATATGCCATTAAGGCTGATTTATTGAAGATTGACTGCCATTAAGGTTGGTTTTTATTTTTTTTGACGACTAAAAGTGCATAAAATGCAGCATTCCTGCTAAAACAGTGATAATACAAGAGCCATATTCAGGAAATGACCTTCAGCCTGAATTTCCAGATTACTGGTTTTGCGATACTTACTGTTCATGATGAATTGAATGAGCAGATAGCACCGTTTCATGGTTAATACAATGGTCCCGCTATTCAACGGCTTTGTTGAGGAAGCTGATAAATGGATACATTTCTTTGAAACAGGAGGAAACGCGTTTAACAAAATTTTTAGTAAGCACTTCCTCATCACCAAGTGATGCGCCGGCAACAAAGCTCTTCAGTTTCAGGTATTCGATGGCCGGATTTTCAGGTAAATAGTTTTTGGGTGGTCGGGCAAGTTTTGCCGCTGTGTCGATGCTTCCAAAGCTCTTCCGGAAAGATTTGGCAGTCACGATCTTCTTAAAGTCATTGAAATTATAGTCTATTTCCTGGCGAATTTTACGCAATTGTTCCGCATCAGGCATCCAGATGCCGCCGCCGGCAAAACATTCACCGGGCTGTACATGTACATAATACCCGGCGGTAGGCGCATTTTTTCCACCTTTCGCCATTACTGCGCTTATGTTTATTTTATAAGGCGCCTTATTGGGTGAAAAACGAATATCCCTGTTGATTCTGAAAAGGCATTTCTTCGCATCAAGTTGTGCAATTGACGGATCAAAACGTGCGATTTCCTGGATGATCTCGCCTGTCACCGTAACGAAATCTGCCCTAATAGCTTCATAAAGCGGACGATTTTTTTCAAACCATTCCTTGTTGTTGTTTTTCTTCAGCCCGGAAAGAAACCTGAATGTTTGTGGATGCAGTTGTGCCATGATTACGAAATGAATTTGATTTGAATAAGAGCCATCGGTGTAAGAATCAGTGTATGAAAGTAATTACTTCAGGAAAAAAATTCACCTTCCTTCCTGCACCGTGCATTTACACGTTGTGCTGTGTGGCTTATTCTGTGGATAAATCCAGCAGGAATTCAGCTTATAAATTTGCCGTGTTTTTATTGTCGTGACGTAATGAACATGCATCATAGTTACGCATCTGTTTTTATCAGGAATAACAAGATATCAGGTAGCATGATGAATACTTCATTCATTGAGCAGCAAGGTGTTTGCTATCGCTGCTTGCAAAGGGTTGTTTCTTCCGACTGTAAGAAGCAGCTATGATTACAGAAAGCTGTTTGAATTTGTTGTTCATACAAATCATGTGGTACCTGCTGCTTTCAGATCTTTCCCTCGCCAACAACGGATACACCGGCCAGCAGATTCGCGCGGCGGACAGGCATTTCTATGGTGCAGATGGTTTTCAATAAAGCATTCACCAGCCGACCTGAAGGTTTCATATCAGATTCCGGCTTTCCGGTCTTAGAAGAAAATCTCCTGGCAAGCCATACCAACGGAAATATGCTGCCATAGATATAGTAGATACTTTGCCTTTGATAAGCGCAATCAGTTAATAGGTTGCGTAAAGACCGGGAGGTGTAACGGCGGTAATGCCCGAGATAAACATCATGCCCCGACCACAGGCTCATGAATGCCGGCACAGTAATAAAGAAATGATTGTAGTCACCTGCCGCATTTTTCTTAATAGCCCGAAGCATGCCATGCGCATCTTCAAGGTGTTCGAGCACATCCATCATCACCACCACAGCATTTTGAATAACCGGTGGAAGTGAACGGGTTTTCTCCACAACCTGATTTGTGGTAGCGGCAATCTCTTCATCGTTGTAACCGATATCAACAAGATAAATTTTAGCAATCATCGAAGGCACCTGTTCCAGTAATTCATACATGAAAAAGCCGGAACCCGATCCAACATCAACAATGGTGAGCGGAACATTCGCCTCTTTGTAAACCTTTTTGATATACTTAATCAGCGGGATCTTTTTTGACTGGTAGTACCAGTGTACTTTAGGATTTACGCCGCTCTCCAGTTCTTTCAGATCCATGACAGGAAGTATGCTGTTTTGTTAGATGACGTTTGAATGATGTTGCGGTTATTTTATTGCCCAGCCTGTTGAAACTGTTTTACCACATCGAAATACCGTTGTGCTGTTGCATTGTCGCCTTTCTGCTGGTATATCAACCCGAGATAATAATAAGCCTGCGGATTATTGGGATTGGATTGAAGCGACTGATTCAGTAACTGAATCGCCTGTTCCGTTTTACCTGCCTGGGCATAAGCAAGTCCAAGCAGGCTTAGCGCCGTGAAATTAGCCGGATAGATCTGCAGCGATTGTGTGATGGACTGAATAGCCTTCTGCGGATCATTCAATTGCAACTGCGCAGTGCCGAGACCGGCCAATGCTTCTTCATTTTTAGGATCATACTTTACAGCAAGTGAGTAGAGCGAATCAGCCGCGGCAAAATTCTTACTGTCCATTGCCGCTACTGCATAGAAATCGGATTTGTCTTTTCTCTCTACCACAATGCTCAAGGGTACATTGTCAGCTTTTGCCGTATAGATAGTATGTGTGTTGGGCCACGATTTGTTTTTCAATTGCGACTGATCGATGAAACGGGAATAGAAAATGCCATAGTCCCAGTCTTTGGACGCACGTGAATAATACCGCACATAAATCACGTTCACACGGGCTGTATCATTTCTGAAGTAATATTTAACAGGTTCAATGCAGTTGGTTGCCACCGTAATTTTCTTTTGTCCGCCCATCAAATCGTTCTGTTGATGAAACCATTCGCTTGTCTCGCGGATACTGTTCATCCAATAATCTGTTTCATAATTTCCATAGGCACCATTGATGCCTCCGGTGAATTCATTGAAATAGCAATATTCATTCGGATGATTTTTGATTGACCACGAGAGTGGGAGCGCAACTCCGGCGACCAATGCCAGCGCTGTAACGCCCGTCAACAACTTATTTTTTGCAGCCCGGAACAACACCTCAAAGAACAGCGCTGCCAGTACCGTGAGCAGCGGAACAATAAAGAGGAAATGACGTAGCCCGTCATACAGAGAAGATTTTTTATACACTGCATAAGCCCATGGAAAGACTATGGCAAAAGTCAGCAGCATGATGTGCTCCCACCGTAAGATCTTCCTCGTAAAAAAGCTTGCTGCGACCATCAGGATTGCCGGAAAAAGAATGATCAGCGGCGTGGTAATGGAGATCCAGGTAGGTATGTAGTTCCACGGTACTTCGTTCGACATGATATGCTTCCCGGCAAAGAGTATCCTGATGGTGGTGGAAAAATTCTGCATTTCCCTCAATGCTTTAAAAGGATTGGTGAAAGGTGCTTCCAGTCCATAGGGCCAGAACAGGAGAGCGCCAAAATATCCTGCCGCCGAAACCAGCATAACATGTTTGACAAGCCGCAGGAAGGCTCCCTGCTGCATGATTTTTTCACGTACACTTTTGTTGAACAGCCATTCCGTAACAAGGAAGACGAGCAGGATTCCTACGAGTATGAGGCCGCCTACCCGGATACCAATGGCAACAGCAATACCCAGCGAAGCATAGATTAAGGTGCGGATGGAAGGCTTGGGCAGCTCAGTTATCCATTTGAAGAACTGGTATATGGAAAAGGCGTAAGCGGCGGCAAAAGGAATGTCTTTGGGGTTATTCATAGATTGCCCGAACAGTTGTGGTGAAACGGACAACAGCACCAGTGCAATAAAGCCACTTCGCCAATTGCCAAGCCTTTGTGCAATCAACGCGGCAAAAAAGATCATCAGGAATCCGAACACGGCGTTAAGCAGGTGCCGCATATCATAAGGATCAAGGATGCCGATATACCGGTTGGCGGCAGCACACAGCATATCGAAGAAACCACCGTAGAAGTAGAGGTTCTTAAACTCCAAAGCAGCTTTGTCTTTACCCAAAGTGGTAAAATAGTCAAGCACTTTTTCGCCATAATCTTTTTGCACTCTTTCATCACCGGTGATGCCAAACTGAAAGCTGAGTGTGGCCATGATAAAAAACAGCAGCACTGTCGCAACCGCGAACAGCATTCTGAATATCGCATCCTGCTTTTCCGTATCGCCGGCTGAAATATTCTTTTTGGTGATCAGTGCCAGCGGCATGGTGATATAATATTCCCATTTCAGCCGGATGGAAACAGCGAGCACACTTAAAAACATCGGCATTGAATCTTTGAGGGGGGAAATTTTGCTTCCTGACTGCGCATCCCATTTCACGGGCATATCGTTCACGGCAATATTCTTTTGCCTGGCATGATATAAAAGTTCCACATCGTGTGCCCAGCCGGTGGAACGTTGCATGGCAAAGAGTTCTTTGGCAATATCTGCAGGATAGAGTTTGAATCCGCATTGCGTGTCGCGGTGGCTGAGCGGCGTAAGCAGTCTTACGCAGAAATTAAATATTCTGCCGGTCCATCTACGCGATGATACTTCTGTTATTTTGGATTGCTCATGTTCACGTGAGGCAATCATGATTTCATCAACCGGCAGTTTATTATGGCTGATAGAAAGCCACTTTTCTATTTCAACCGGGCGGCACGACATGTCTGCATCAAGGGTTAATACATGCGTGCCGGTTGCTGCCGCAACTCCCTGCTTTAATGCAGCGCCTTTGCCCTGGTTTTTCTCCTGCCTGATGAGTATGCATTTCCCTGATTCCAGCTGATGCTTCAAAAAATCATTCGATTGTATGGCCTGAACGGTACCATCGGTGCTGCCATCATCCACGATGATAATCTCATAACTCATGATGCCTCTTTTCACAAATTCCTGAAGGCCGCTTACCAGCTGCGGGATCCGCTGTTCTTCATTGTAACAGGGAATCACCAGCGAAAGCTTCGAATCATTTTTTGTTACAGGCGTATTTTTCTTTGATACCGTCATGAATGAGAATGAAATTATAGTGGCGGAAAAATAACAGAAAAGATTCAGTAACGGAATGCCGTATTAACAATACAGAAATGAAAGGCAGGCATTTTATAATTACGGACAGGTAGAAACGGAAAATTCGGTGGTTCTGCACATGCCTTCATAAAGAGCGGAGAAAAAATTTAATCTGCTGCTTTTATGCTTCATTCAGTAACATGCCGGCTGTAACGGGAACTACTCCCGGATACTCACAAACAAGCCCGCCGGCAATATTGGCAAGGCTGGCTGCATGGGGCAATGAAATGCCTGCAGCGAGGCAGAGGGTCATCACGGCAATTACTGTATCGCCTGCTCCCGATACATCGGCGATATTGCGCTGATGCGCCGGAAAAATGCCTGCTTCCCTGTCGCTGTGAAAGAAGATACCCATCTCTGAAAGCGTGATGAGGGTAATCCGGTTTGACAACTTTTTTCTCAATTTATCTGAGACGGCAGTAAGCGTAGCTTTATTGATTTTACTGATATCTGCGTTAAACGCCTCCCTGATTTCCCGCAGGTTAGGTTTAAAGAGGTCGATATCTTTATAAGCGAAAAAATTTTTCTTTTTCGGATCTACGGCTGTAATTATTTTTTTCGCCCTGCACAGTTTAATGATTTGAGTAATTACTTTTTCGGTAAGCACACCTTTATTGTAATCTTCAAAGATGAGTGCGGCAGGTTTATGCCTGTTGATAATCTCAGAAACTTTAGCGATCAGTTTTTTCTCAAGGTCTGCATTCAGTTCGTCCGTTATCTCCGTATCATATCGCAGCATCTGCTGATTCCTGCTGAGCACTCTTGTTTTTACCGAGGTAACTCTCGTTGGCGAAGCAAGCAGGCCTTCCGTTGCCATACCGTTATTTTTCAGGATACGTCGAATGGATTGCGCGGCATCATCATTTCCAGTGACAGCACATAGCAGCGGTACTGCGCCTAATGACCGCAGGTTCAACGCAACATTGGCTGCACCGCCCGGGCGTTCCTCTTTTTCTTCCACAGTAACTACCGGCACAGGCGCTTCGGGAGAGATGCGTTGAACACTGCCGCGCAGATACACATCGAGCATCACATCGCCGACCACAACTATCCTGCAACCTTTAAACTGTGCTATGACTTTTTCTAAGTTCAATGAAGTTTTATTATGGTGCCTTTCAAGTCAATTTTTGCAATGCATCTTTTATTCTTTTCAGTGCTTCCGTCAGTTGATCTTCTGAGGTGGCATAGGAAAGGCGCACGCAATTTTCGTTTCCGAATGCGGTACCCGGCACCAGCGTTACATGGGCATGATAGATAAGATAGTTGCAGAAGTCATCGCCATTCATGATGATCTGTTCGCCATTCGATTTGCCGAAGAAATAACTCACATCCGGAAAAACATAAAATGCACCATCCGGTTTATTGGCAACGATGCCGGGAATATCAGCCAGCAACCTCAGTACCAGGTCGCGCCGCTTGTGAAAAGCTGCTGCCATATTATCTGCAGCCGACTGGTCGCTGGTGATGGCTGCCAGTGCAGCGCGCTGCGATATTGAACTGGCGCCGGAAGTAATCTGTCCCTGCATTTTTTCACAGGCTTTTGCCAGCCAAAGCGGTGCACCGATGTAACCCAATCTCCACCCCGTCATCGCATAGGCTTTCGAGCAGCCATTCACCACCACCACACGTCCTTTCATCGATTCAAACTGTGCGATGCTTTCATGATGGCCTGTGAAGTTGATGTGCTCATAGATTTCGTCAGAGATAATGAAGATGCCCGGATGCCTGGCAAAGACATCAGCAAAAGCTTTCAGTTCCTCTTTGGTATACACCGTGCCGGAAGGATTGCAGGGAGATGAAAAGCAGAAAATTTTTGTGCGCGGACTGATTGCTTCTTCCAGCTCGCCGGGCGTGATTTTAAAGTTATTTTCAACGGTGGAAGGAATCAGCACCATGGTGCCTTCTCCCAGCTTGATGATTTCGCGATAGCTGACCCAATAAGGGCTGGGCAGGATCACCTCATCGCCCGGATCGAGCATGGCCATCATCACATTGGCAATAGATTGTTTGGCGCCGGTGCTTACAACAATCTGATCGGGGGCAAAATGGAGATCATTGTCGCGCCTGAATTTTTCAGATATCGCCTGTCGCAAATCAAGGTAACCAGCCACGGGCGGATATTTTGTAAAACCATCGTCAATCGCCTTCTTTGCTGCATCGCCGATATGTTTCGGCGTCTGAAAATCCGGCTCACCCAGGCTGAGGTCAATGATATCGTAACCTTTACTCCTTAGTTCCCGGCTCAGCTTCGCCATTTGCAAAGTCTCTGATTCTGCCAGCCTGTTGATCCGGTGTGATAGTACTTCCATGAAAGAAAATTAGACGCGCAAAAATAGGAAAATCATTCAAGGGCAGCCCGCCCGCCTTATATAATATGCTAACAGCGGTTTAATCAATATTTCATGCAGCGTTCACGGCTTCGGCCATCAGCTGATGTGTCATGCATATAACCGCTGTCAGTTCTTCTGTAGATGAAGTTCAGTTTGCATTGTTATTTTGCATTGCACGCAACAAAATTCAATGCTTATATTTGCAGCCTTTAATTCAAGCCGTTGATGAACGAACCATACATTATCCGCTGGCAAATTTGATCGCGGATGGTGCATTGGTTCAGGATTCCGTATCCGGAAAGTAAATGGCGAGGTAGCTCAGATGGTTAGAGCGTCGGATTCATAACCCGGAGGTCGAGGGTTCAACTCCCTCTCTCGCTACTGTAATGGAGGAGAAGCAGGAGCAGGCAGCTAATATCCGCTGCAAACGTTCGTTTCTGCCCCTGATGCATAAATGGCTTCCGGATTTTCAGGAGGCCATTTTTATTTTGATGCTGTTTATTGACTGAGCAGCGTTGGAAGTCAGGGTGATCTCATAAACCGTTAATCAAAACAAGCGGTGCAAATGGGAAGAAGTGCAAAAATGAATCAGTGATATTTAATCAGGATAATAAAATGCTTTCGCTGCACTTGCTGCGGAATGCATTCCGGAAAACAATATTTAAAGAACAATAAGGCCGTAGTATTTTGAAAAAGGGAGAAATCATAAAAAGGTTTGTACCGCTTAGCATGTCTCCGGAAGAAGAGAAGATAATCGGATTGCTGAGTGACTGTGCGAGGGAACAGCAGGTATCAGCTTACCTCGTGGGCGGCTATGTGCGCGACCAGGTATTAGGCAGACAGTCAAAAGACATTGATGTAACGGTAGTCGGCAGCGGTATTGATTTTGCCAAACAGGTTGCTACCCGTATTTTTCCCACTCCTTCACTGGCTGTTTATAAAAATTTTGGAACAGCATTGCTGAAGCATGCCGGTTTTGAGATTGAATTTGTAGGGGCAAGAAAAGAATCATACCGGCGCGATTCACGGAAACCGATTGTAGAAGACGGAACATTACAGGAAGATCTGAGCCGGCGCGATTTCACGATAAACGCCCTTGCCGTCAGTTTGAATGAGGAAGACTATGGCATGTTGCTGGATGCTTTTGACGGCATGCACGACATCAGCGCTAAGACGATTCGTACGCCCCTTGATCCTGATATTACTTTTTCAGATGACCCTTTGCGGATGATGCGCGCCATTCGTTTTGCAACGCAGCTGCATTTCAGGATCGATGCTGTCACCTTTGCAGCCATATCGCGGAATAAGGAAAGAATTCAGATCATTTCTCAGGAGAGAATTGTGGAGGAATTGAATAAAATCATAGCAGCACAAAAACCTTCGGTTGGTTTTGACCTGCTTTTCAAAAGCGGATTGCTGCAACTGATTTTTCCGGAATTTGTACGGTTATACGGCGTAGAGCACCTGGAAGGCAAAGGTCATAAGGACAATTTCTATCATACGCTGCAGGTGCTTGATAATGTTGCTGAACGAAGCGATGATCTTTGGCTGCGTTGGGCTGCTGTATTGCATGATATTGCCAAACCTGATACCAAGCGGTTTGAGAAAGGCCATGGATGGACCTTTCATGGTCATGAAGTGGTGGGTGCAAGAAAGGCTGCAGCCATTTTCAGGAAGTTTCACCTGCCGCAGAATGAGAAGCTGCACTTTGTTCAGAAAATGGTGTTGTTGCATTTAAGACCTATCAGCTTAACCAAAGAGCAGGTAACCGATTCTGCTGTCAGGCGGTTGCTTTTTGAAGCCGGTAACGACATTGATGCACTGATGATATTATGTGAATCTGACATAACATCAAAGAATGAAAACAAAGTGAAGAAATACCTGCAGAATTTTCAACTGGTTCGTGAAAAGATGGTGGAAGTGGAGGCAAAAGATCAGATGCGTAACTGGCAGCCGCCTATCACCGGTGAAATCATCATGCGTACTTTCAATAAGCAACCCGGACGGGAAATCGGTCTTATCAAAGATGCGGTGAGGGAAGCGATACTGGATGGAAAAATTGGGAATAACTTTGAAGATGCATTCCGGTTTATGATTATGAAAGCGGCGGAACTCGGATGGCAGCCGGCCACAGAAATTTAATTGTCTTGTATTGTTTCTGTTTAGGTTTATTGGTTTCTTTGCTACGGCATTCATTCAATCAGCAAGCAAGGTTCGCATGACGATCTACAAGTTCAGGGTTATGTATGAAGATGATGACAGCATCTTCCGTGATGTGGAAATAAAACCGTCGCAAACATTCAGCGACCTTGAAACGGTGATCATGTCTTCTTACAATCTTCCTGCAGGAGGAAGCGGCTTTTTTTATTCAAGCAATGACAGCTGGCACCGCCTGAAACAACTTGCTTTTGCTCCTGTGCCTGAGAAAAAGGGAAAGGCCAAAGCCAATCCGTCAGTGCTGCCGATGCTGGTTGCACTGATTGATGATCCGCATCAGAAATTTATTTTCGAATACAAGGGTAACCAGGAGTTTGTTTTTCTGGTTGAACTGATGTCACTCACCGGTGCCGAAAAACCATCCGTCATCTACCCGGTTTGCACAAGGCAACAAGGCCCGTCGCCCTTTAAGAAGGAAGAGCTTGTGGCGCATTATACCAAAGTAGCAGATGAGGGCGACACAGAAGATCAGCGTATTGACGATGATGAGGTGGATATTGAAAACATGGGCGAGGAAGGCGCAGAAGAAGATATTGAAGTGAGTGATGCGGAAACCGAGGAAGAAGAAAGCTCAGATACCGGGGAAGCAGATGATATGCCGGATGATGCCGAAGCGGAAGAGTTTACAGAAGAAGATTTTGGCAGTGATTTTATTGACGGCGAAGACAAAGATTAATGACTCATTCATTATTATCCTATAAGTTATTGTGAAAAAATACCTGGTCACAGTCGTTGGTCCAACGGCGGTTGGTAAAACGCAGGTGAGTAGCAGGATCGCCCAACAATACAAAACAGCTGTTATATCCGCTGATGCGCGCCAGTTCTATAAAGAAATGAAGATCGGCACAGCAACGCCTTCTGATGATGAATTACAGCTGGTGCCACATTATTTTATCAGTCATTTATCCGTTACACAACCGTATTCTGCAGGAGATTTTGCAAAAGATGCCATTGCAAAGCTGGATGAACTTTATCAGACGCATGATGTAGTGGTAGCCACCGGCGGTTCCGGCCTGTTTATCCGCGCTTTGACGGAAGGGCTGGATAAATTTCCGGATGTGTCCGCAGCGACAATGTTGGAAGTGAACAACCTGTATCATGCAGGTGGATTGAAGGCACTGCAAGAGTTGCTGATGCAAAAGGACCCTGACTATTATGCTGAGGTTGACCTTAACAATCCGCAGCGCCTGATTCGTGCACTCTCCGTATGCCTCGCAGGTGGCATGCCATATTCATCCTACAGGAAGAAAAAAGTTATACAAAGAAATTTTCAGCCCGTGAAAATCGGACTGGAACTCGAACGCCGTCAATTGTATCAGAACATTGACCAGCGTGTTGACAGGATGATGGAAGCAGGCCTGCTGAAAGAAGTTCAGCCACTGTTATCTTTTGCAGAACTGAATCCGCTGCAAACCGTTGGCTACACGGAGTTATTTGAATTCATTCGCGGCTATTCATCTTTGGAAGCAGCTGTGGCCCTCATCAAGCAGCATAGCCGCAACTATGCGAAGCGGCAAATGACCTGGTTTAAAAAGGATAAGGATATCAGGTGGTTTCATCCGTTTCAGATGGAAGAGATATTCTCCTATATTACTCAGCAACTGACACCGCAAGTCTGAGTCAGCCACTTTTTTATGAAGTATATCGGCATATTATCTGACACACACGGATTTGTTGACCCTGCTATCTTTGACTATTTAAAAGATTGCGACGAGATCTGGCATGCCGGAGATTTTGGCAATAGTGTTTCAACTGCTTTGAGCACATTCAAACCGTTGAAAGGCGTTTATGGCAACATTGACGGCACGGCTGACAGGCAACGCTTTCCGGAGGACCTGCTCTTCAACTGTGAAGGTATCCGTATTTTTATTACACACATTGGAGGATATCCCAATCACTATCCATCACGCGTTAAACGGATTATTGAAACTGCCAGGCCGGATCTTTTTATCTCGGGTCATTCTCATATCCTGAAAATAGTGCGCGACCCTGTCTGCCAACTCCTGCATATCAATCCGGGTGCAGCAGGAAGAAGCGGATTCCATCAGGTTCGAACGATGGTACGTTTAAAAATTGATGCCGGTAAAATATCCGGTGTGGAAGTCATTGAATTAGGGAAACGCAGCGTTAAATGACCGGATAGTTTTACTGAATAAATCAGTTCTTTTAGCAGTACAATAAGTTTTAATATTATACAGTGGATAATTGTTACTTTAACTACGCAACGAATCCAGGCTGATGAACATAATACGGTACCTTGAAAAAGCCTTAAAAGCACATAAGACAGCCGCGTATTTCAAAACATTTATCAGCAAGGGCGATCTGTGTTTTGACTTAGGCGCCAATGTGGGAGAGATAACTGACGTATTGCTCCGGATAGGCGCAAGGGTTGTTGCTGTTGAGCCACAGGAGAGTTGCCTGAAGATATTACGCCGGAAATACGACGGTAACCAACAGGTAGCCATTGTTGGTGCTGCTGTCGGAAGAATGGAAAAGGAAGATAGCCTTATGATCTGTGAGGAAACAACAGAAGCCGCCACATTGTCAAATATCTTTGTGGGGACGTATGGCCCGGCGTCGCGGTTAAGTTACCTGACAACGGAAAAAGTAAAAGTTACCACGCTCGAACGGTTAATTCTTGAACATGGTGTACCGCATTTTTGTAAGATTGATGTGGAAGGTTATGAATCGGAAGTATTTATCGGGTTGAACACACCTATTAAGTTCATCAGTTTTGAATTCAATATTCTGTTATTGAAAGATACTTTAAAATGCCTGTTGCTCTTGAGCGCATTAGGAGACTATCAATGCAATTTTTTGGAGTATGAACATATGAAACCGGTGTTGCCCGAGTGGATGGAGATTCTTGAATTCCGCAGTCAGCTCTATGAATTCATTACAGAAGATATCTTAACCGGCGAAATAATTGTACGATTAAGCGTTAACGGCCAATAGCCTTGAAATGATTTTATGCTGGCAAGATTGGCTGCGCCAATTTGACTTTTTACAGCATATGCGAAGGGATGAAATTAAAAGCGATCTCAAAATGGACAATGAATGTGGTCATGCCGAATTTATTTCGGTTTCTGTAATAGAATTGAAGAGATCCTGAGCCCGATCAATCGGTACAGGATGACTCCAGGTATTTTGAGATAGCTCTTAGTTTATTGATATTCGTTAAGCTGTTTATAAAAACTGATGTAAAAGCAAGCGATGCCCGCGATGATGCTGCGATTAATGATGATATTGGTGGTGAACTGTTCCTGTTTGCAGGCGTATACAGCCGCCATCTCCGGCCTTGTGCTCGATGAAAACCAACGGCCATTACCGTATGCCAATGTATATATCAAACATACCACGCAGGGAGCCACAGCCAATGCAGAAGGAAAGTATCAGCTTGCACTTCCGGCAGGACGTTACGAACTTGTTTTTTCTTATGTCGGATACCTGCAGGCAACCAGGAATATTACGGTTGAAGACGTTTCTGTCGAACTGAATGTGCAACTGCAACCCGACCAGGTTGAATTGAAGGAAGTGGTAGTTACAGCCGGTGGCGAAGATCCTGCCTACCGTGTCATCAGGGCTGCCATCAAACGCAGGAGTTATTTCCTCAGTCAAATTGATGCCTTCAGCTGTCATGTGTACATAAAAGGCGTGGCAAGACTTGACAGCACACCGAAAAGAATGATGGGTTACAACCTGGAGAAGAAGGGGATTGACTCTAATGCGCTTGGTATTATTTATCTCAGCGAGTCAGAATCAGAATATTACTTCAGGCAGCCAGATAAGGTGAAGGAGATTATGTTGTCTTCAAAAGTGAGTGGCGATGCAGCTACTTTCAGCTGGAATAAAGCAAGTGATTTCGATTTCAATTGTTACAGAAACCTGGTGGATGCCGGATTGCTGAGTAACCGGCAATTCATTTCACCAATTGCTGAAACTGCGCTGCTTTACTATAGATACAAACTGGCAGGCACATTCTATGAAGACCATCAACTGGTCAATAAGATTGAAGTGATTCCCAAAAGAAAAGGTGATGCTGTCTTTAGCGGATACATTTATATCATGGAAGACAGCTGGCGGATACACAGTACCGATTTACGGCTCAGCAAAGAAGCAAACCTTGATTTTGTTGATTCGCTCAGGCTGGCACAGACCTATGCCATCGTCAACGATTCCACGTGGATGCCTTACAGTCAGACGATGGATGTAGCGATCAATGCATTAGGTTTCAGGATGAAGGCGAAATTTGCGGGTGTCTTTACACAGTATTCCATTAATCCTTCATTACCGGATAACTTTTTTAATGGCGAAGTGTGGAAGATCAATGATGATGCGAATAAAAAGGATTCTCTCTACTGGACAGCCAACCGGCAGGTACCGTTGACTGCTGAAGAGGCTAGTGACTATCGTGAAAAGGACAGCCTTTCTGTTGTTCAGCAATCAAAGGTTTACCTTGACTCAACCGATCGCGCGAACAATAGATTCGCGGCAGCCGATCTGATTTTCGGTTATCACTACTATCGCCGGTCTGCGAAGACTTCCTACAACACAAGCGGGTTGCTGAGTTTTATCAGCTATAACACTGTAGAGGGGTTTGCGCCTTCGGCAAGCCTTAGCGTGACAAAACACTGGGAAGACAATCAAACATTAAGACTCAGCACTTCACTTCGCTACGGATTCTCTAATCATGAGCCATCAGTAAAGGTTGCTTTACGACATCTCTTTGATCCTGCCAGGTCGGCTGCATGGAGTGTGGAAGGCGGATACTATGCCGAACAATTCAACATGGATGATCCAATCTCGCCACTGATCAATACTTTCTATACGCTGTTTGCCGGAGAGAACTACATGAAGCTCTACCAGAATGCGTATGCAAAGGGATCCATCACCAAAGAGGTAGTCAATGGCATTCAACTATCTGCCGGCACTTCCTACAATCACCGAAAGGAGCTCATCAACACCACCTTGCAAACATTTGATAGTGATGAAGGCACACATTTCACTGCCAATGAACCGCTGTTTGCTTTTTGCGACAGTGCCGATTATTTCAACGGGTATGATGCATGGCTTATCAGCTTAAAAGCAACCATACATTTTGCGCAAAAGTATTATTCAAGGCCGAATGAAAAGATCATTATCGGTTCGAAATATCCAACGATTTCCATCGCCTACACCCGTGGCCTGCCCTGGTTAGGCAGTTCCATAAATTTTGATCAGCTGGAGTTCTCAGCAAATGATCATTTCCAGCTTGGAACATTCGGTGAAGGGGACTATCAGCTTGTTGCCGGCGCATTTATTACCAGTGACAGTATAGGTGCAGCGGAGCTGCAGCATTTTAAAGGAAATCAGACCATTTTTGCACGGTCGGGCCGCCTGAATGCCTATCAGTTGCTTCCTTATTACACTTACAGTACCAATGAATGGTACCTGCAAGGCCACCTGGAGCATCATTTCCAGGGATTGATCATGAATCATATCCCGCTGATCAGGAAACTGAAGTTGCAGGAAGTGGCTGGCGTTCATTATCTGCAGACTCCTGATCTGCAATATGCTGAAATCAGCTTTGGAATTGAACACATATTTAAGCTCATCAGGCTGGACTATGTGGCGGCATACAGTAACCAGCAGCATTTTACCTCCGGTTTTGTGATTGGATTAACCATGGGAATAGGAGGCGTCATAACAGTGAGTGTGGACGAGTAAGAATAACAGGCTGATCAAACCGAAGTCAGGCGCTGAGTATTGCAGTGAAAATGATGGTTGTTTGTGGAAGTGAATTCCCGCAGTTGAGATGGTACTGTTGCCTGTTTCTATAAAGATTTGTCTGCAGGAATAATGGTAGCAGAAACATTCAGATTAAACTTCACGCCGATATCATCAGCAACTTTGATGAGCCCAAACAATGCTGCCGGTGTTTCCAGGTTATATTCTTTTAATGAAAGATTATGCAGTCCGTTGAAGGAGTAATGCCCTGGCGCGACCTGTTTACCGCTGAAGCGAATCTCCTTTGTTTTGCGCACACCACCGAGCGTCAGGTCCACTTTGGCAATCATTTGAGTGAGATTAGACAGGTTCATGGGGCTGCCGTCTTTCGACCTGGCTTCTTTCAGTTCCACAATAATGTAAGGAAAGTTATCCGATTTTAAGGTCCTGCAAAGATTGCTGTTCATCACCACATTGCCGCAATCGAGAGAAGCAACCGGCACTTTAAGCATGGCATGACTGAATTGCATTGTTGTTTTATGCTCATCCAGGGTAAACTCCACTTTTTGTTTCGCATATGTTTCTTCTGAAAAACAGGTAAACTCATTGATGTTGGTGGAGCCCAGTACTGCTATTCTGCTTCCTTTAAGAATGGAATATTCCAGTTGAGCGGCGGAGTGTTGCTGTGTGACGGGAGGGTTCTGAAGGCTTGTAAAAATCAGCCATATAAACGCGGCGATAAAGGGAAGCAGGATAAACTTTCTTTGAAATACGTTACGCATAATCTTACAAATATAAAAGAACCGCCCCTCTGTCAATCAGAGAGGCGGTTCTCGCTATACATTTAAAATCCCAAAGCTGCTTCAATCATTATTCCATTAAATTTTGCTTCATGGCGCAGATCAAATGTCGGGTAGTCATTATACATCTGGGTCACGTATTCAATTTTTGCCATTACGTTGTCGAGAATGTACCATCCTGCAGAAACAGTAAACCTGGTTACATTGACCTTGTCGATTTCAGTTTTGAAAGCCGGGCTGGTGAAAGGCAATTCAGAGCTGACGCCGTTGTAACGCAATGCCACCCAGAAATTTTCTTTTTGGGTGAAACGATAGATGGCATCAATCGCATATTGACTGGTGGTTCTTCTGTCGTGGCCAATAAGTTTATTGGTGGTGGTGTCGGCTTCATTGGTATTTCTTCCATTGGCAAATTCAAGGGTGCCAAATAATTCAAGGCCTTTGAATTTTACAAACGGATTGATCATAAAAGCAGTCAGCTGATCACCATATGGCTTGCTTAACCGGCCTGAAAAGGCATTGGTGGTAATGTTGGAATAGTAATTTTCAACAACCATAAAATAATGTGAACCGGTACGGTCGCCACCGAAAAGTGTATTGCTTACCGAACTCTTGGTTGTATAAATGGATCCTGTCAGCCTGAAACGCAGGTCAGGATTCATTTGTTTGTCATAGCCCACTTTGGCTATGAAACTGGGCGAACGTTTATTCACTTCACCGGTATTGGCATCCTTTACGCCTGAAGTATCAGCGGATGAAACAGGATAGGCAACATCACCTTTTATTTCGCCGCCTGTTAATTCAACCACGGCAAGAAAACCGGTCTTGTTGTGGAATTGAAGTTCACCGCCGATTTCCGTAGTGAATTCATCCAGTATCAGGTTTTCAACAAATGGGTTATACATGGCATTGCCACCATCGCTGCGGCGATAATGCTGATCACCATAGTTTACTTCATAGTCACCGAATTTGATGGTGAGGTATTCCATCATATTGTCAATCTTATCACTTTTCAGGAAAGTGAGTTTGTCGAACTGAATGTAACCGCCTTTCACCCATGCTTCCTGGTGATGCCGGGAAGAGAGATAAGCCACAAGGTTCATGTGGATACCGTCATACAGTTGAGCATCGAGGTTGAGGTTCGCCATGGCCAGGTTAAAGCCATTGGTAATTCCTACGAGCGTACGATCATCAATACCATCCGGTTTGCTGGCTTTGCCGGTGTTATCGATAAGGTGCCATCCTGTTCCGGCTACCTGGTTGGTGTCAATTACATTCTCATGATCGAGATTCTGGAAGGTGAAGGAGGAGTTGAGGCCAAGACGCACCTTGAAACCGGTGAAGAGTGTTGTATCCGACTTACCGGTTTCGAATACATTCAGCCCTTTCTGATCATAGTGCCTGAAATTCTGTATGGCAGGTTGTTGCGCGAAGGCAACCGTACTGACGAAGATCAGCAAACTGATCAGATTAAAGATTTTCATGGAGTTTTTCATAGCGTTTGAATTTTAGTGGATTAATAAGAAGTTTATGATGGAGTTGATTAGTTCTTCTGCATGGTGGTTTTGAAAGTCAGTACCACTTCATCGCCCACCTTCATCGCACCCATAAAAGCTGTTGGCGGGCTTACACCGAAATCGGTCATTTTCAGCGTCTTGGTACCTTCAAATGAAATGGAGCCATCCTGTTTTGAAATTATTTTGACCTGCAGATCTACCGGTTTGGTAACGCCGGCAATAGTGAGTTGCCCTTTTGCGATCACCGTGGTGCCGGTGGCGGATGGCATTACGTTGCTGACCTGCGACAGCAGTTTGTAGGTGATCAATGGATTTTTCTCGGCTTTAAGCGCATCATATGTTTTCCCGTCCATGATCGAGCCATGTGAACTCTTTATGTCATTACAGGCCACTTTCACTATCATGGATAGTATCGTGATACTGCCATTGGCATTGACCATATAGGAACCATTGCCACTTATTTTCTCAACCGATTCTTCCCAGTCATGCACGTTCGATGTTCCTTTAATCATAAATTCCTGGCCGGGTGCAAGGCTGAAATTTGTTTGCGCCTGAGCAGCAAATACTGTTATCAGCAGCATTACCATCGATAAAGGGATGAACTGTTTCATGTTAAAAATTTATGTGTTATTAAATATTTGCTGGCACAAGGTGTTGAGGATAGCAGCGATCAATCATGACATTTATCATAACAGCCGATGACTTTTATAAGCCGGAAGCATGACAATTGTCACCCTGAGAATTTGCGCTGTAAGGGAATTTTATCAGGCTTGCCTGCGGAGAAATAGACGCACCGGCCGTTATAGCAAATTGTCTC
Source organism: Chitinophagales bacterium (assembly GCA_019694975.1). Classification (NCBI taxonomy): domain Bacteria; kingdom Pseudomonadati; phylum Bacteroidota; class Chitinophagia; order Chitinophagales; species Chitinophagales bacterium. The sequence continues at coordinate 226,005 of JAIBAY010000002.1, read as the reverse complement.
GTTGCCATGTTTAGTTGAACCGGTTATTAACCATTCTGAAAAAACAAAAGCCGCAATCCGTTCCAGGAACAGATTCCGGCTTCATGCTGCCTGGTGAAATCACGGATTCATCTTCTCACAAACTAACCCTGCAATAATGGATTGCACCAATCCATAGAGAAACCAGGTGACTACCAGTTCCATAGAAACATTCATGGCACTGTAGATAAGCCACATAATTGGAAGGGTGGCAACAAGCGAATATATGATACCGAATTCTATTCCCCGCATCGTAAACCCGCCGGTCAGCACGCCTTTAAACCTTTCCCAGAACCAGGCAAGTGCTACGCCCAGCAGGAAGGGATGTATATAATAGAGTATGCTCAGATCGTCATTCATCCGGAAGGCAGGGTCATAATATTCCAATGCAAGGCCCGGGAAGAATAAGATAGTGAGGTACAAAGCTGCAAAACTTATTACCAGCAGTACGACGCCTGCCACTATTCCGCTAATGAATACTTTTTTCATGAGACAACATTTTTTGGGGATGAGAATGAAAGTTGAATTATTTATAATTTTAATTGGTCAAATATAGCAACGATGCAACTATGCAAATAGCTGAGCATTGTTGGTTGCTGATATGATTTTTATCATAAGAATCCCTTCCCATTCACATCATAACAGCTTCATTATATAGAATAAGCGATCGGCGAATTCATCTGTACAGGGTAAATTAAAGTGTTACCAAACAATAATCATATTACCACATGATGAATGACAGTATTCCTGCCTGATCACTGCGATAAATTTGTGGCGGGTTAGATAAAATGAAACATTTACACCTGCTGATATTGATTGTTGCTATAAAAATTGCCCTGTTGTTATTGTCAGGTGATGTATCAGCACAGGTGATTCCATTTCCTGACGTATCCTTTGGGAATGGTGGTCAGGTGCTTGATAAAGTTAAATCCGCCAGTGATGATATCGGTAAATCCGTAGTTATCCAGAATGATGATAAGATTGTATTGGCAGGTAGCTCAGATGCCGGAACCGGAGCTGCAGATATCGTCATAATGAGGTATAAGAAAAACGGTCAGCCCGACAAATCGTTTAACGGAACGGGAAAGAAAGTAATAAAGAACGCATGGTGCAGTGCCATGGCGGTACAGCCGGATGGCAAATTGGTAATCTGCGGATCTAAAAAGGATGACAGCCATCTTGCCATGGCTTTGTGGCGCCTGAATAACAATGGAACTGCAGATGCGACATTTGGTAATGCCGGTGAACAGGTCATTGCACTGTCAAACGATGCAACCTGCTACTCGATATTGATACAGCCCGATGGAAAGATGCTGATAGCGGGCCATGACGGCAGTTTTAAAACAGGTAATGCCGCATTAGTCATTGCACGGATAAACATGGATGGCCGGTTAGATACTTCATTTTCCCGGAACGGAATATTTACGAGGAAGCTGTACCAGAAGAACCTTGCCTGCAGGAAGTTGCTCTTGCAACCGGATGGAAATATTATTGCTGCAGGGCAAATGACAACGACAGATTACCGGTTACCCGCCAGTGAATTTTTTGCTTTGCGTATTCACGGCAATGGTATGATTGATTCTTCCTTTGCCGTAAACGGAATGTTCTCTCAGCGAAATTCCAACAGCGACAACTGTTATACCGCCGGCTTATTGCCCGACGGGCACGTTTTGCTTGCCGGTTCCTCTCAGTTTACAGGTTACATGGCTGCCAGCATATTAGGTCTTACTGCCAATGGAAACGTGGATCATACGTTTGGGAAAGAAGGATGGGTATATCCAAATTACTTTGGAAGCAGCAATGCTATGATCAATAGCATAGTCATTCAGCAAGATGGAAAAATTCTGCTTGCCGGCAGTGCTGGTTATTCATTCCCGTCTGTTACCGCTGTCACTTTGGCGCGCCTGAAGAGAAATGGTGCACTTGATCAGGAATTTGGAATGGGTGGTATGGATACCTCATTTGTAACGGCGCTGAATGCCATTGCCTGTAATGATATGACGCTCATGAATAATGGGAAGATTATTATCACCGGATACAAAGCGACGGCAAATGATTGGATTATGACGGCCAGGTATCTCAACGACGTGCAGGAGTTGAAACTTGCTGAATCAATGGAATCATCAATGATCACCGATCTGAAAATATCGCCGGTGCCGGTCAGGGGAGATGCTGCAACCATCTCCTTCACCATTGGTGCTGCTGATGTGGTTACAGTAAGGTTATATGACATCAACGGGCAGGAAATGATAACTCCTGTAAGTTGGCAGGTTGAAAAGGGGAGTGCCAGCAACGCCATTTTTTTGCCGGCTGAGCTGCCCGCCGGAATCTATTTTTGCAACGTGAAATCGAAAGAGGGTATTGAAAGCATCACATTCGAACTGGAGAGATAAGCGTTGTGTTTTAGTGCGGAAGAGCCGTTGTGCATTTTAGCAACGGCTTTTCTGTAATGTTGAAACTTGCTGTAATGATGCAGTAATAGTTGCACGGTCGAAGTTCAATCCTGCCTTAAACTCAGGCCTGTTGCTCTCTGCAACAGCAAAACTGATCACGATACGGAAAGATTGACTGCATAAAAGTTCTACAATCTATCTTTGTTTTAAAAGCGGTTAAATTTATTATATGCATTTCTTTAAAAGAATTTTTCGCGCATTGCTGATGCTGGCATTGGTGGTGCTGATCGTTATCCAGTTTTTTCATCCTGCAAAGAATCTTTCCGGCGATGATTCAATGAGCATTAAGGTGGCCTTTAACGTTCCCGCGGAGGTAGACGGAATTCTGAAAACATCGTGCAATGATTGCCACAGTAACTACACCACTTACCCGTGGTACACAAAAATTCAGCCGGTAGACTGGTGGATTGATCAGCATGTAAGGGAAGGGAAGGAAGAACTTAATTTTTCTGAGTTTGCGGGCTATTCACCCCGCCGCCAATACCGCAAATTTGAAGAAATCAGGGAAACTGTGGAAGAAGGAGAAATGCCGATGGAAGTGTACACCGTTATTCACCGCGAAGCTGTACTGAATGCGGCACAGAAGGAGCAGCTTATGCAATGGTCGATTGCCATGAAAGATTCCATGCAACGGCATTACCCGATGGACAGTTTGAAGCGCAATAAAAAGCCTTCGGAGTAGTACGTTTTCACCCTTGCTATGATAGTTCGGATTTCAGGTTTAAGCCTTTACTGTCGCGTTCTTGCTATCAGGAAAATTGAAAAATAGTAATCAATTTTCTGCTACAATTCAATTGGATCATGGTATGCAGTTAGTAAAATTGGATATGAACTGTTCTCACCATTCCTGGTATTTTTAATAAAGCAGATCAGCACTTATCATTCCGGTATTTCTACAATCTTATAGCGATAAGCTTTATCTACCGGTATAATTTCGTGGCCTAATGCTTCAGACAGCACCTTTGTAAAGCAAGCGCCAAAGTAAAGGATGAAGGAGGAATAAAATACGAATAGCAGTAGCAATACCACAGAACCTGATGCGCCATATACTGTGCCGATATTGCTGCGGGGCAAAAACCAGATCAGCACGAGCTTGCCTGCGGTGAAAAGCAATCCCGTCAGCGTTCCGCTCGTTATCGCCGAGAACCAGGATGGCCTGCCATCAGCAATAAAGCGAAGCAATAGCAGGAACCAGGCACTGACCATGAGAATGGAAATTATTTCACGCAACATTGATTGAATAATGGTGCTTGTTCCGGGAAGCATAAAGCCCAGGCTCTTGCCAAAGAAAATAGCTAATCCTTCTGCAAGCAAACCAAACAGGAAAAGCAAGCCCGCCAGGCAGATAACGCCAAGCAACCTTCCACGGATGGATATCCGGAACAACAAGCCAGGCTTTTGCTTTATCCTGATGTGCCATATTTTATTGATGGAATTTTTAATCTCATTAAAAAGCGTTGAGGCAATAAACAGCAGGAAGATAAATCCGCCGATGGTTACGATGCGGTTATCAGCCATTTTTCTGAAGTTAAGCAGAATGATTGTGAGTTGCTGACCTTCTTCTTTGCCCAATACCTCAGTCATCCGGTTGATGAGTTGTGAACTCAGAAACCGCTGATTGATAAACAGCCCAAAAACCTGAATGATGATGATCAGGATGGAAGGTAAAGCGAATGTGGTGAAAAAGGCAGTTGAGCCAGCCATCTGCAACGGGTGGTTCTTTTGCAATACGTTGAAAGACCGGCTGAATAATCCGGGAATTTGGGTAACGCCCACTTTATGCTCCGCATCCGCTGATATTGCCATCGCATAAATATATTTAAGTTTTCCGGAGCGCTTCCTGTTGATTTGATGCTGAAATGATGACGCACCATTCTAAAAATAGCACTTCAATTTGTTGCATTGCTATTCAATGAATGAATCCTGCAAGCAACTACGTCGCATTGCCCAAAAATGCACCTGCTATTGTCAGAAGCTATCTCAAACCCGGCAATCAATGCGTTCATGCCGTTTTTATTTCGGCATCTGTCAATGAATGGAAGAGATCCTGATCCTGGTCAATCAGGACAGAATGGCTCAAGGTATGCTGTGATAGCATTTAAAGATTAAACGGATGCATTGCCTTTCGCATCATTGTGCGGTGGTTAAATACTATGCTGTTTTTACAGGCAAAATGTAGCATCAGATCATGACTTTCTCATAAAACAGTTTATTATTGTTGTTGCAAAACAATCGCAAATCAGCAGGGATGAACTACCGTTACTTATTCCAGGTCTTCTTATTTCTTTTCACTAGCTGCCTTGTTGCCAGTGCGCAGCAGGCAGAAGTGTATCCGTCTAATTGGTGGGTGGATATGAAGATGCATAATGTGCAACTGCTGCTGAGAAGCAGTGATACAGCATTCAGTAAAAAAACATTCTCCATAAATTATCAGGGCGTTAAATTGCTGGGGAAAAACACTTTCAGTAACGGGAAGTATGTTGCTTTGGATATTGACATCGCATCCTCCGCACGGCCAGGTACCGTAAGTATTGTTTGCAGCGGAAACGGCGAAAAGTATACCATTGATTGGATGTTGAAGTCACGCAGGAAAGGCAATGGCACTGCATTCGCGCAGGGCGTAACATCCGCGGACTTTATTTACCTGCTGATGCCCGACCGTTTCAGCAATGGCGACCCGTCGAATGACCGAATAGCCGGCATGAGAGATCAGACATTGAACAGGGATTCAATCTATCATCGTCATGGCGGAGATATGCAGGGCATTATCAATCATCTTGACTATTTACATGAACTGGGAGTTACGGCATTGTGGATGACGCCGGTGCTTGAAAACGACAGAACCATGCGCACAGAACACGGATATGCCTTCACCAATCAGTATAAGATTGATCCCAGGCTGGGTGGCCTAAAAGCATACCTGCAACTGAGTGATGCTTTGCATGAACGGGGCATGAAACTCATACAGGACGCAGTGTATAATCATGTGGATATTGATCACATCTTATTTATTGATAAGCCGGCGGAAGACTGGTTTCATCAGTGGCCCGTTTATACAGGTACCAGTTTTAAGGATCAGCCGGTGTTTGATCCCTATGCTTCAGACCATGACATAAAGATCACCAAGGACGGTTGGTTCAATCAGCTTATGCCGGATGTGAATCAGTCAAATCCGTTTGTGGCGAACTATCTCATTCAGCATGCAATCTGGTGCGTTGAGGAATTTGGCGTGGACGGCTGGCGTGTGGATACTTACCTGTACAATGATGCATTGTTCATGAACCGTTGTAACAAGGCGCTGATGGATGAATATCCTGCAATCAGCATCTTTGGCGAGATATGGGTGAATGGTGTGCCCAATCAGGTTTATTTTGTCGATAACAATATCAACACCGGTTCCTTTAAAAGCAATCTCCCCGGTGCTACGGATTTTCAAACGTATTCCAATGGGATTATTCCTGCGCTCACGCAACCTTTCGGATGGAATGAAGGTGTGAACAGGTTGTATACGACCCTGGCGAGCGATTATTTATACAAGGATCCGTACCGCAATGTGCTGTTTCTTGACAACCATGATCTCAGCCGTATCTATTCTGTTGTCGGTGAAAATGCAGCCAAACAAAAAATGGGCATTGAATGGTTGTTGACTTGCCGTGGCATTCCGCAGATGTATTACGGCACAGAAGTGCTGATGAAAGGCTTTACCAATCCTGATGGCTGGGTACGGCTCGATTTCCCCGGTGGCTGGAATGGCGACAACAGGAATGCTTTCACCGGTGAAGGACTTGATGCCGATGCGCTTGCAGTGCAATCGCTGGTGAAGACACTGGCGAACTTCCGGAAAAATTCCTCTGCCCTGAAGACGGGCAAAATGATGCAGTATGTACCTGTTAATGGATTGTACGTCTATTTCCGGTACGATGAAAATCAAACTGTCATGTGTGTCATGAATACGTCGGGCCAGGACATGGAAGTTGATTTCAGCCGGTATGCTGAAAGAACACATGGCTTTGTGGCTGCCAAAAGCATTACAGATGACACTGCCTTCATGCTCAGTGAAAAAGCAGTCATCACTGCTGATAAAATGTGGGTGCTGGCACTGGTCAGGTAGCCATGGATGTTGCTTTTTCCCGGCATAGTTCTGCGGCGATTTGTCCTGCTTAGGTTTTGTTGCTTAATGTGCTTCCTTCTTATTGCTTACCAGGAAAAAATAGTGCTCATGCAAAAATTATTTCACGATAAGTGTACACTGATTCGCTTCACCATTGCATTGCTATTAGCATCTTTTCCGCTCTTCGCGCAAACGCAGACAACTTCTTTCGACCGGCCGCCGGAATGGAGTAAAAAGATGATCTGGTACCAGATTTTTGTGGAAAGATTTAACAATGGCGACCTGGCTAATGATCCTCAGCCGGCCAATATCAATACACCGCCAATAGGTGTAAATGCACCACCACATTGGGCAATTACTCCATGGACACACAACTGGTATGATGAGGATGACTGGGCAAAGGAACTCAGTGGATCCTTTAATGAAAAGGTGCAATACAGGCGCTATGGCGGCGACCTGCAGGGCGTGCTGGACAAATTGGATTACCTGCAGGATCTCGGCATCACGGCCATTTTTCTGAATCCCGTCAATGATGCGCCAAGCCTTCATAAATATGATGCGAGGAATTATCATCACATTGATGTCAATTTTGGGCCTGATCCCGCAGGTGATGTAAAAATCATGGCTGCGGAAGATCCGGTTGATCCGTCAACCTGGCAATGGACTTCAGCGGACAAGCTCTTTTTAAAGCTGATCAAAGAAGTACACAAAAGAAAAATGAAAATCATCATGGATTATTCCTGGAATCATGTCGGGACCCTTTTTTGGGCATGGCAGGATGTGTTGCAAAAGCAGGAAAAATCGGCATATAAAGACTGGTTTGAAATTAATGCGTTTGATGATCCTTCCACGGCGCAAAACGAATTTTCGTATAAGGGATGGGCCGGAGTGCCCTCACTGGTTGAATGGAAAAAGGTGAATATCACCACTCCCAAACAAACCGGTCATCCTTACGATGGTGATATCAGCGAAGGCCCGAAGAAACATATTTTCGACGTCACCAAAAGATGGCTGGCGCCTGATGGCGACGTGACGCAAGGCATTGATGGATTCAGGCTTGATGTGGCGGACCAGGTAGGCATGGTGTTCTGGCGCGATTTCAGGAAATATGTTCGTTCCATCAATCCTGATGCATACCTGGTAGGAGAGATCTGGTGGGAGGAATGGCCCGATCGGCTGATGAATCCTGCGCCGTATACCAGCGGTGATGTGTTTGATGCCGTGATGCAGTACCAGGTTTACCGCCCTGCGCGTTATTTTTTCGCGAAGAATGATTACGGCATCAATGCTGAACAATTCAGTGACAGTCTCAACTTTCACTGGAACCGGTTGATGCCTGATTTCAGGTATGCGATGATGAATGTTTCCTCTTCGCATGATGCGCCGAGGTTACTCACCGATTTTTATAATCCGAATAAATATAAATACAAGGCGGGTCCGGCTGATGATCCGCAGTATAAGACCGGAAGGCCTGATGCAGATACTTATGAGAGAGTGCGATTGTATCTCGTTCATTTGTTTACCACGATTGGAGCGCCACAGATTTATAATGGAGAAGAAATGGGCATGTGGTCAGCGGATGATCCATCGAGGAAGCCGTTGATGTGGAAAGAGTTTTCATTTGAACCCGAAACCAGGAACAACTATCAGTCCGGAGAAAAAGCATACGACTCCCTTGTCTTCAATCAAGCGCAATTTGACTGGTACAAAAAACTGATTGCCATCAGAAAAAGTAATCCGGTACTGTCAACCGGTGCTATAGAATTTCTTTGGGCAAAAGGCAAACAACTTGCTTACAGAAGGTTCGATGAAAAATCGGAAGTCATCGTATTGTTTAATCTTGAAACGGAGGAACATTCATTAAACCTGTCGAGAGATGCGACCTATATTGATTTGCTGACCGGTAAAAAGGTGAAAGCTGGAAGCATGGTTTTGCAGCCAATGAAAGCCGCCATATTGAAAAGGGTGAATTGAAGAATAGAGCATGCCATTTTTACTGGTATTCAACTGACCGCAATAAAAAATTAAGGAATAACTTCGTCGCTCATCTTAAGTTTGCACATGCGACTAAAATTAAACGGTACACTGCTGCTTTCTGTCCTTTTTTCATTGACGGTCAATGCTCAAAGTAATGTGTCAGTGCATTGCCGGCTTAATGGATCAGTTGCTGATACGGTCAGTATTAAAACCTCCGTGAGTTATCTCGATGAGTTTGAACGTGTTTACAAGAGCTCAGTAGTCAGTAACGAGTGCGGGTTCACATTATCTATTTCCGGCCCCACACCTTTGAACTTAAAAGCCGGTAAGCAATCCGTCGTGCTGTTTGTTGAACCGGGCGATGACCTTGAGGTAAGCGTTGAGGGAGATTCACTCACCGGTGCAATTGCTTTCTCCGGCAAGGGAGCTGAGCGGAATACGTTTCTTCTTTCATTCCTGAAGGTGTTTGAGGCGGATTTCAATAAAGAAAAAGTCAATGCGGCGATTTTGAGCACTGACATTGATGCTTTTGAAATGAAATTGTTTGAAGAACGCAGGAAGCAGCTTGCATTCTATAATGAAGGAATGCAGAAAGCTGTTTACAGTGAGCCGTTCAGGAAGTATCTGTCCTATTGCATCAAATATAATTATTACGCAAGGTTGCTGTCTTATCCTGTCATTCAGGCCAACCAATCTCAACAGGTGCTGACGGTAAAAGCATTACCGGCAGTGATGCTGCAGGGCGTGAACGATCAGCTCGTAAATGATGAAGCCATGATTGCCGAACCTTACCGTGACTTTCTCTATTATTTCATCGTCTATTTCACTTCAGAAGCAAATGGGTTCAATAAATTTAAAGACACAAATCTGTCTCTAGAGAAAAAAGCGCAGACGGCTCAGCAACATTTCAAAGGACTGTCTTTAACCTGGAGCATTGCCAATTTATTAAATAATGATGTTGCGAAAATCAGTCAATACACAGCGAAGCATGTCTATAATGTTTTGAGTCTGCAAGATGAGAAAGGTGATTATGCCGCTTTGTTAAAAAAGAAAGTGGAGGAAAGGCTTGCAATGAAAGAGGTGCCTGAGGCAACTCCAAACGGCACTGCCACCAGGGCCACGGGTGCTTCTGAAATGAATTACCCGAAGCTGATGGATATCAATGGAAAATACTTCACGCCAAATGACCTGAAAGGAAAGGTGGTGTACGTTGATTTCTGGGCAAGCTGGTGTGGCCCATGTATGGGAGAGATGCCTTACTCCAAGAAGTTGCATGCAATGTTTGATGAAAAGCAGCTTAAACAGGTAGAGTTTCTGTATATCTCCATTGATGCTTCTGAAGATGCGTGGAAAAGTGCGGCCACAAGACTGGGGCTTGAAGGAAAGCTCGCGATATCGCCGGGAAACTGGTCGTCGCCCATTGCCAAATATTTCGGCATCATGAGCATACCGCGATACATGCTGATCAATAAGAATGGAGAGATCGTTGATTTCAATGCCAAGCGCCCGAGTTCGGGTCAAATGATTTACAATGATATCATTCAATTGCTCGACTAATATTTTCTAAATCACTTTTTAGATGGATATGCTGAGATCCGTTTTAATTTCATGCATGCTCCTGTTACCGTCTATGGATTCAAGTGCAGCTTCAAATCATAAATATGTTTTTTACCTGCATGGAATGATTGTGGAGAATATGGGTGCAGAAGCTGTAAGCCCATATTTCGGTGCTTATGCGTATCAAGCGATCCTCGATACTTTCCGTAAAGCCGGATTTACAGTAATGAGCGAAGTGCGGCCGCCGGATACGGATGTAAAGCTGTATGCGGATAAAATAGCCGGGCAGATCAATGATTTATTAAAAAATGGTATTGCAGGAAAGGACATCACGGTGATCGGCGCATCCAAAGGGGCTTTAATTGCCATGCATGTTTCCTCCATCCTGAAAAACGGGCAGTTAAATTTTGTTTTCCTTGCCGCATGCAACGATGGAAATTATGAGGCATATCCTGATCTGCAATTTTATGGTAACATCTTATCTGTTTATGAGCGGAGCGATGATATTGGCTCGTCCTGTTACCGGTTTAAAGAGAAAAGTGTGAAGACCATGGCTCACTACAAAGAAATTGAAATCAATACCGGCCTTCAGCATGGCTTCCTGTTTCGTCCGCTTCCGCAATGGACAGTGCCTGCCATTGAATGGGCGAACGGGCGGTACAATTAGTGACTGCTAAAGTGATATGATTGCAGCGTAAATATTTGCGTGATGGTAGATGGAAGGTGTCTCTTGTATTTTATGAATGGCCTCGCAACCCTGTTGATAAAAAAGATCCTTCAATGATTGCCAGCTTATGGGAAAGGGCACATAAGGATTAGAAACGGTTATGTCATATTCTACAATCAGGATTTTGGCCTTCGGTTTTATATAAGTGCGAATCTTTCGAATAAATGATGTCTTGTCTTTTACAAAATGCAGGGCATTCGCCAAAAGTATTCCGTCCAATGGCGGAACGTTCAGCGTTTCGGCAATAAAGTCGGCCTTTATTTTTTCTACGGTTACAGCAGGTGGAAGAAGAATTGCGTTCAATGAATTTTCGTTTTTATCAATGGCGTAAATCGTACTTCCTCTGGCAAGTAAAGATGCCAGCGCGTTAGTGAATAATCCGTTTCCACAGCCAAGGTCGGCCCAGGCTGAAATAGCCGGTCTTTGAATGCTGCTGTGATGAATAAGTTTTATGGCGAGTTCAAGTTCCATAAGGATAATTAACCGTACAACATCTCTTTATCAGCACTGAGAAAGAGATGCGGGATGATCGGATGTTGACGAAGAAATCTTACAGCATTATTCTGTTTGCAGGAATTTAATTATCAGCTATCTCAAAACAGGCAATCAATGCTGTCATGCAGAATTTATTTTGGCATCTGTCAATGAATGGAAGAGATCCTGATACAAGTTCAGGATGACTCCAGGTATTTTGAGATAGCGTCAATAAAGATTTCTTGTGAAGATCGCAGTTTAAAAACAATCATCGATTGTTATTTCCTGTCCTGTAAAACAGTACTTGTTTCACGCCTGATCACCGGTGCTACTTCAGTCGCGAAGAGTTCGATGGCATGCAAAAGTTTTTCATGCGGCAGTGTGCCTACGCTGAGTTGCAGCAGGAAACGGTCATGATGAAACAACTCATACTCATACATGATCTTGTCAATCACTTCCTGCGGACTGCCCACTAACAATGCGCCTTCAGGAGAACGGCCCGCTTCAAACTGTGCGCGATTGGTTGGCGGCCATCCGCGCTCGCGGCCAATTCTGGTCATCACATCAGCATAAGCAGGGTAGAATTCATCGCCGGCAAGTTTTGAATCACCGGCAATGTAGCCGTGTGAATTAATGCTGACAAGCGTCTTTGAAGGATCATGACCTGCAGTGGCGGCAGTTTCACGGTACAAGTCCACAAGCGGAGCGAACCTTTCAGGAAGTCCGCCAATGATGGCTAATGCCATCGGCAATCCAAGTCTGGCGGCCCTAATAACCGATTGCGTGGTGCCGCCCACTGCAATCCATACGGGCAATGGTTTTTGAACGGGTTGCGGGTAAACTTTCAGGTGATCTATTGACGGTCGGAACTTGCCATTCCAGGTGATCACTTCTTTAGAGCGAAGCTGCAGCAGCAGATCAAGTTTCTCTTCGAACAATGCATCGTAATCATCCAGGTCATAGCCGAAGAGCGGAAAGGATTCAATGAATGATCCGCGGCCGGCCATGATTTCTGTGCGGCCGTTTGAAAGCAGATCGAGTGTGGCGAAATCCTGGAATACGCGGACCGGATCATCAGAACTCAGCACTGTTACGGCACTGGTCAGGCGGATATTTTTAGTGCGTGCAGCAGCGGCGGCCAGCACTATGGCCGGAGCAGAAACGGCATAGTCTGACCGGTGATGTTCACCAATTCCGAATATTTCCAGCCCAAGGCGGTCTGCCAGCTCAATTTCTTCGAGCAGGTTTTTCATACGCTGCTGCTGACTGATCAGTTTTCCTGTTTCAGGATCAGGAGTTGTTTCCGCGAATGTATAGAGGCCAAGTTCCATGACACTTCTTGTTGATCGTTAAAGTTCGTTTGAAATAATCAATTGGTAAGTGTGAATCAGCTGCAGGTTATACCGGCAGGCATTCCTGCTGTTAAGGTAAGCAACGGTTATAGCACTGAAAAAGGTGACATCCTTTTCGGATATCACCTTTCAGTATGCAGGCTAACAAAATGTGCAGTGTCAGCTCACCTTTATTTCCTGTTTCGCTGCTGTAGCACTTTTCAGCATTGGCACGCTGACGTGCAGCACACCGTCTTCATATTTGGCGGTAATGTTTTTTGCATCGTCATTTGATTCCAATGTAAAAGTGCGGGAGAATCCGCCGCGGCTGTATTCACGCAGGATCCATTCCGGTCGTGGAAATCCTTCCGGCGGTGTGTAGGAGATCGTAAGTTCATTTCCATTTACATGCAGATGGAAATGTTCTTTGATTCTTCCCGGTGCGAAAACCAGCAGCTCATGGCTGTTTTCGGTTTTGTAAATGCTTACAGCGGCTCGCTGCATGGATCGGATAAGCAGGTGTTTGTTCCTGCCTCCGTGATCGTGGCCTTTTGCGGCCCATGACTGATTGTAGTTCATGTTTTGTTTGTTTAGGTTAAATGAAAACGTATGCATGTTGACGAAATGGATTGATAAATATTTTAGCGCGGTTAAATCAACGGATTGGTTGTGGATATCCGCTGTGATCACAGCAGAATTCCTTTCCGATAAAAATTTACCTTGCCGGGAAAATTACTGCGGATGTTCAATGTGTATTATGAGTTGAGAGTTGCGAAGAGCGGAATACAGGGAAAAGGAGCATTCGCCATCACCGATATTCCGGCAAGAAAAAAAATCGGCGACCTGGGAGGTGTCATCATTTCAATACGGGAAGCAAGAAAAAGGGTACGGGAGAAGAAGGAAATAGCCATGGTGGAACTCACGGATAAAACAGCGCTCGATGCATCTGTGGCAAGTAATTCATTGCGTTACATCAATCATTCCTGTTCTCCCAATTGTTACATCAGGGTAACGGCAACGAGAGTTGAGTTTTATACACTACGATTCGTCAAAAAGGGGGAAGAGCTATCCGCCGATTATGGCGTTACGCACCATGAAGGAAAATTGCCTTGCAGATGCGGTGCCGCCAATTGCAAAGGTTTTATCTGATTTTTCCACCGGCGCTTAGCAGGCATATAATAAAGTATTGAGAACGGCCAATCACTTGCTGATTTATTGCGGCAACTCAGGCATTTACGGTTCAGAACTTAAACCTTACTTCTGCCTTTAGTTCTGTTTTTGTATTGCCATTGATCTCATCAAGTCCGCTGCCTATTACATCGAGGTTGCTGTAGTAGGTTTGTGCAAAGCGAAGCCATACATCGATGCCCCGGCTTATTGAATATCTTGCCACAACATAGAACCGCATTCCTCTGTTGGAGAAGGAAGGAACAGAATAAGCATAGAGCACATCATTTTCATAGGCGTAGATCCTGGCATCGTAGTCATCCGCATCAAACAGGCAAACCCTTGCTGTGAGTTGCAGCGGTGAACCCAGCTGATGATAGATGAGGTCCTGGTAAGCGAGAAAACCATATTGTTTGGGCCGCTGTTCTTCATGATAAAAAACCCATTCAGCCCGGCTGTGTATCGTAAAGGAAGAAGACGCTTTGTAACTTAAGTTCAAACGAAGGTTTTGCTTGCGGGTACCCACAATGTAATCCAGCGGTTCGGCATTTATGGAAGCATTCTGTTGTTTGGATTCATCTTTCCATCGGGCATATATTTCGAGTACTTTATTTGGTTTGTACGTTACCTGTGTCAGCATCTCAATGCCATTGGAAGGCGCATCAATATTGTAATCGAGCCATGGTTTCCGGAACAGGTCGACATAACCTGCAATTTGCCAGGAGCGGCCCGGCCTTAACAGGATGCCGGTGTATAAACCGCTTTCATTATCGTTGGTGCCGGATTCGCCGAAGGCATTCGCATACAAAGAGTGAAAGTCTTTGCCATAGTTGCGGTAGATGAGCGACAGATCTATGTTCTGATCAACGCTGATGAGCATGCCGGAAAGCAGTGCCTTTCCTCCGTCTTCATCCATTGCTGCTTCGCCGAACAGCAGGAAATTCCGGTATGCCCAGTCGTAGTGAATGCCGCCCGTTGTAAGCTGGCTGCCCCTGAACTTAAATTCATTGTACGGTTCCACCGCTGGTGCTAATGGCACGCTGTATTTAGAATAGATGGCAGATGCACCCAGTTGCAGCGATTGAATATTAAAATCAGCATTGAAGCCGGTCACGGTTTGATGGACGGTATTTTTATCAGCCACTTCGGAGGGTGTACGATGCAGCCCGTCGCCGCCGATGGATGTCACAAAAACATCTTCGTCCACGGTATCTATGGTGCCAATGTTACCGTCTATTCTTTTTGAGGAAGCGAAAGCCGTGAGTGAAATCAGCTTGTTGCCAACCACCACTGCGCCACCTCTGAAGAAATTAAATTCATTGGTGGATGTATATGGCTTCAGGGTCCGCCCGCCGTATTTAACATTCATCACGAGTGAGCTTTTGCTAACACCAAAGCCGGATGCAGTCAGCAAGCCTTGCCCGAATCTCAATTCGTAATCTCCGGCGGCAACCGCTTTGATGAAGCTGTTGCCACGGTAATAGATATGAAAGGAATAAAAATCAAATCCTTGTTTTTGCGTACCCTGGAAGAACTCTTCACCGGCATCTTTTTGTCCGGTGATGCCATAGCTGAATTTCGTACCATACTGATACCGGTAGCGTGCATAGAGATTGAGCGGACTGCCGAGGTAACGGGAAGCGGTGCTGCCGGAATCAACCGGTGTGAATCCCTTCTGTTCTTCCAAAACCTGTTGTGCTCTTATCAATAACACATAATCACCGCCGAGGAGCAGATCTTTTGTATTCACCATTGCATGACTGATATCTGAATTGATCCTCACATAGGGAAGGAGGCTTTTCACCGTCACCATGTCGAGATAAGGAACAGCCTGCAGTTCATAGATGCTGATGAAGTTTCCCAGCTTGTCACGGTAGTTGATAATGGAATGAATCTGTATGTCGGTCAGCAATGCCAGTTCATGCAGCTGCTTCAGATCTTCTTCTGTAGCGGTATTCAGATTGATGGGCCGTTGCCGCAGATTTCTGTCCAGGTCAACAAGGCCTTCATAGTCGCCACCGGAGTTATCATCTTTCTCTACCAACTGTTCAATGTAGTCTTCCTTACGGCCATAGTCGCCGGTAGTATCGGTTACCTGGCTGAACGATACTTCCGGCTGTATCAACATCAGGCAACAAAGCAGGCTGACCGGCAGGCTACTGAAAATATTAAAATGACATTTTAACGGATGCACCACGGAAATGAATCTGCCCTTCGCATATAATGGAATAAGTTGGCGCATCTTATTTCTTTTTCGCGAATGCGTAACTGACGGCAATTTGCGGGGATACACCCAGTACCTGGTGATAAGTGGTTGCGAGGTCAATCCTCAGCTGCTGAATATTTATGCCTGCTCCAAACGTATACATTGCAGGATTGGTTTGAAATCCTGCTCTTAGATGAAATGCATCAATCATCCGGTATTCAATTCCCGCACAAAATTGCGCTGCCTTATCAATGTCCTTCTTAGCTTCTGCAGCAAGCCACACCTTATCGCTCGCTTCATAGGAAACACCGAGTTTGAGAGTTGTTGGAATTTTGTTGTCGGCAAAACCTGCATTCACTCTTACCGGATTAAAGACATGAGCGCCGGTGGAAAACTTGTCAGTGATCTTAACCAACAGGCCTGCTTCAATGGTGAATGCGGCTGCATTGCCGTATTCAGCAATAGAGGTGCCGAGGTAATCAAACTGGATACCACCGGAAATGTGCTTTGAAAATAATCGTGCATACGAAAGTCCTGCTTTCTTCTCATTGTACACATCGAAGCCTGCATAAGCAGCACTCAGTCCGAACACGCCTGACCTGGTCGGCAAAACGACGCCACCTGCATGGTATCCCAATTCGCTCATCATAAATCTGCGTTCTGTAAATATGCCCGCTGTCACATCTTTTACAAAAGCCATTGAGGCCTGGTTGTTGAAGACCGCGAACATATCCGTAAGGGTGATACCTGTTCCGCCCATAGCATTGGAGCGTGCACTGGCCGAGAATGGTTCATTACCGGCACGTACTGCTGTTACAATACAGCAAAGTGAAAACAGCAAGCGTATTTTTTTCTTCATGTGTATCTGCTGTCGGTAAAATCGCTCCGGATGAATGATTTCTTAAAAAAGATGAGATGCTTTGTTTTTTGCTGAATACGGACTTATGCAGGCTCCACATCAAGATAGTTGAATCGTGCCGCGTTAATCAAAGTTATGATGCCAGCATCAGCAACCGGTTAATTAACGGCTCGGTACCGCTTCTTAAAACAATCCATGCAACTGTGCCCTGACTTTATTCACCACATCGCCCAGGTCTTCAGGATTTTCGGCAAAGTTGCATTTGTCGATATCAATAATAAGCAGTTTGCCTTCTTTATAATTGTTGATCCAGTTCTCGTAGTATTCATTCAGCCGGCGCAGGTAATCTAACCGGAGGTTATCTTCGTATTCACGTCCCCGTTTTTGAATCTGCCCGACAAGTGCTGATATTGATCCGCGCAGGTAAATCAACAGATCTGGTGGCTTTATCAGCGAACCGATGGTTTTGTAAAGGGCTGTATAATTTTCAAAATCACGTTTGGTCATGAGACCCATGGCGTGCAGGTTGGGAGCAAAGATCTGCGCATCTTCATAAATGGTGCGGTCCTGAATAACTGTTTTATCACCCTGCTGAATCCGTATGATCTGACCAAAGCGGCTGTTCAGGAAGTAGATCTGCAGATTAAATGACCAGCGTGGCATATTCTCGTAAAAGTCATACAGGTAAGGATTGTTCTCCACATCCTCGTAGTGAGGTTCCCAGTTGAATTGTTTGGCCAGTAACGTGGTAAGTGTCGTCTTTCCCGCACCGATATTTCCGGCGATAGCCACATGTTTTACATTTAAAAATTTCAGGTCCTTCTTTGCCATCGTGCTGTGGTGCTGTAAATTAAGTAACTAATAAGTGGATTGATTTTTTATCTGCAGCCTTTCACACATAAAAAATGAATGAAGTAAGATAATGAACGTGAAGATAAAATATTCTAAAACTTTCTGAATCCGATTATTTCACGCACTTCCTTTATTGTTTTGCCGGCACTTGCCCTTGCCTTTTCCGCTCCTTGTGACAGTACTCTGCTAAGCAATGCGGAATCATGGTAAATCTCCTGCACTCTTTCTCTTATGGGTGTGGTGAAAGCGATCATATCTTCCGCTAATTGCTTCTTGAGATCGCCGTACCGGATACTGCAGTTATTGTAAGCATCTTCGAAATGCTGTAGAGTGGTTGGGGCCGATACCAGTGCCATCAGTGTAAACAGGTTCTGAATCATTTCAGGTTTCTCCTGGTTAGGTTGTGTTGGCCCGCTATCCGTAACGGCTTTCATCACTTTTTTCCGTATTGCGGCAGGTTCATCCACCAAAAAAATGGCATTGCCTTCTCCTTCGGATTTTCCCATCTTACCTGCACCGTCGAGCCCGGGAACCTTCACCAGTTTATCAGAAAAATTAAATGCCACCGGCTCCGGGAAATAGTCTGCTTCATACAGCCTGTTAAAGCGCGCCGCGAAGGTGCGTGTCATCTCGAGATGCTGTTCCTGGTCTTTGCCAACCGGCACCTTGGTGGCTTTGTGAATTATTATATCAGAAGCCATCAGCACCGGATAGGTGAGCAGGCCGGCATTCACATTATCGGGATGCTTGCGGATTTTTTCTTTGAAAGAAGTGCTGCGTTCCAGTTCGCCGACATAAGAAAGCATATTGAGGAAAAGATAAAGCTCCACCGTTTCAGGCAGGTCGCTTTGCAGGTACAATATACATTTGTCGGGATCGAGGCCGCAGGCAAGGTATTCGGCAACCACCTGTTTCACAGTGGTGTGCAGGTCGGCCGGGTGGGGATGCGTGGTAAGGGAATGATAATCCGCCACGAAAAAGAAACAATGCTGCTCCTCCTGCATCTTCAGGAAATTACGCATGGCTCCGAAATAATTTCCGAGGTGAAGATTGCCGGTAGGCCTGATGCCGCTGACCACTGTTTCCATAGCGGGCAAAGTAAAAAAAATTATTTTTGGCATTGTGAAAATAATCACGCACGCACTGAAGGTGCTTTGGGCCTATTGGTATTTTTTCGTCTTCACACTTATTTTCCTCTTACTCTATCCTGCTTTTTTCATCACCCTCTATAACCGGAAATGGTGGAAGCAGGCAAACAAGCTGAGAATGCTGTGGGCGTACCTGCTGTTTCCGCTCACTGGTATCATCCCACGTATCCGCTATGAGCAACAACTCGACCGGCAGCAGAAATACATCTTTTGCGCAAATCATTTCTCCTATTTTGATATACCCATGTCCGCCATGGTAGCCCGCCGAAACTGGTGTTTTATGGGAAAGCAGGAGTTGGCAAGCCTTCCCATCATCAATATTTTTTTTAAGACCATAGATATCACCGTGAACCGTGAGAATGCAAGAGAGTCACATAAGTCGATGAAGATAGCAGGAGAGCGATTGAAAGGAGGAATGAATATCGTGGTATACCCTGAAGGCATGATCGGGCCGCATCCTCCTGAATTGGTTCGTTTCAAGAACGGGCCATTCAGGCTGGCTATCGAACACCAGGTGCCCGTTGTTCCGGTTACGATGGCTGACAACTGGAAGATATTATTTGTGGACGGATGGAAAACCTATGGCAGGCCGGGATTCGCAAGAGTGTTTGTACATTCGCCCATCGAAACGAAGGGGATGACACAGGATGATGTGGAAGCACTGAAACACCGGGTACACGATATCATCAAAAGACAATTAAAGCAATATGAATAATTGCAGGCAGAGCGTGCAACAAAGCAATCAGCGTATATTGACGGCGATTTTTTTAAACAGGAACTTTTTAGCGATTTAACGAAGAAAAGAAGATGGCTGAAATAATATCACTGCAGAAAATAAGAAAGGACTATGTGCTTGAAAAGGTGGTGATTCCTGCGCTGAAAGAAATCAATCTCACCATTAACAAGAATGAGTATGTAGCGCTGATGGGGCCTTCCGGTTCCGGGAAGTCAACGCTGATGAATATCATTGGAGCGCTTGACATACCGAGCAGCGGTAAGTATTACCTGAACGGAAATGATGTTGGGGTCATGCGGGACAATGAGCTGGCGGTGATACGCAATAAAGAGATTGGCTTTGTGTTTCAGACTTTTAACCTGATGCCGCGCATGACAGCGGAAGAAAATGTGGCTCTGCCGCTTATCTATGCCGGTAAAACGAAGTCCTACCGTGATGAGAAGGCGCGCGAGATGCTGAAAGCAGTAAGCCTGGCGGACAGGATGGATCATAAGCCGAATGAACTTTCCGGCGGACAAAAACAGCGGGTGGCCATTGCCAGGGCATTGGTCAATAACCCTTCCATCATCCTCGCTGATGAACCTACCGGCAATTTAGACAGTAAGACTTCCATCGAAATAATGGGGATATTTGATCAGATCCACCGGGAAGGAAATACCGTTATTATCGTTACGCATGAAGAGGATATCTCCCTGTTTGCCCACCGGATTGTACGGTTGAAGGATGGTGTTATCTTTTCCGACCACATTAATGAGAACCGTACGGTCATAGCCTGATAGCCGGTTAAATCAGTATGCCGGTGCTTATGATACAGCTGAACCCCTTCATTTACGACACATCTCCATGTCATACCTGTCATGGATGGAGCAGGCCACCATTGCATGTTTTTTTGCGCGCGGTTACCTGAATTTTAATATTTTTTTATCTTTGTTACGATTTCAATTTTTTAATTCATCAATTACAATTTCAATGAACACAGGCAAAGTAAAGTTTTACAACAAATCCAAAGGATTTGGCTTCATCATTCAGGATGGAACGAATGAAGAAATTTTCGTTCACGCAACAGGTCTTATCAACGACATCCGTGAAAACGATAATGTTTCTTTCGAGATCTCCGAAGGAAAAAAAGGCCCCAATGCAGTAAATGTGAAAGTGATTTCATAACTGCGGGTATCACCTTTTGGGAAAGCCCTTGAGTGATCAGGGGCTTTCTTATTTTAACTGCAATACTTTGTTCTTTGAAAATTTTGCTGCAGGTGAGGCATTCGCTCCGACTTGTCGGGGAGGAAAGTCCGGACAGCACAGGGCACCGCACCACCTAACAGATGGTTCCGGCTTTAGCCGGGAAGACAGTGCCACAGAGAATAACTGCTTGTTCCGCTTCAAAGAGAAATGGTTTTCCATTTCTTACGAATACGGAAGGTACCAAAGGCAGTGAAGGCAAACCTTCATTGTATTTTGGCGAGCGATGGTGAAAACGTGAGGTAAGAGCTCACGGTTCGTGGTGGTAACACCAGGAAAGGGTAAACCTTGCGGGCTGTAAGGTCAAATATACTCCGGTGAATTGCCGATAAGGCTGTTCGCAGAGCTGCCCGCTTGATTCACCAACAGGTGATCCGGAAGTGGGTAGACCGCTTGATCCCGATAGTAATACCGGGACCAGATAAATGAATGTCAGCATCCCGAAAAGGCCGGGTGAAGGTGGAGCGATCCATCTTCGCTGAGGCGATGACGGATGATACAGAATCCGGCTTATGATCCTGCAGCATTTTTTTGTCCTTAGTCGTTAGTAGCGTCGTTAGTTGTCAGCTGTTTTCTCGACTCAGTGCTAGTGACAATGGACTATATTTGCAAATCTTATTTCGCAGATTATCTTTGCACCCACTTTTAACAGCGATTCCGTAGCTCAGCCGGTAGAGCATAACACTTTTAATGTTGGGGTCCTGGGTTCGAGTCCCAGCGGGATCACTAAAATTGATTAATACCCTTGTTTGTCGTCAGATAGCAAGGGTTTTTTTTTGAAGTGGTGCAGAAGCTATCTCAAAACATGCATTCAATGCGGTCATGCCGAATTTATTTCGGCATCTGTCAATGAGTGGAAGAGATCCTCAAACAAGTTCAGGATGACGGTAAGTATTTTGAGATTGCTTCTGGTTATGCAGTGTTGATTTATTAGGAGCTAATGGAAAGTTTCATCTGTTCCACTGCATTATACACCGCCTGCTGTTTTGTCTGCATACAGCAACATGTGAAAAATGGATAGCGTTATTTATTTTTGGCTGAAATCAATTACACAGGTGCAGTTACTTTTTTCCAATTTGAATAAACCGAACCCCATGTTTAAACCAGGCTTTTACCTGATGATTGGCGCAATTTTGGTTTTGTCAACGGTCATCTACAGTTGTAAGGAAACCATCAGGGATGATGAAAAGGGCAAATCTTTTCTGCCTGCTGAAAACAAAGATTCATTGATGAATGAAGCCTGGCAGATGGAAGAGAAGTACTGGTACTATGTTGGTAACAATGATACAGTATCCTATAAAACCCTGTGGCATGATGATTTTATCGGATATCCCGGTTTTGGAAACGGTGTCAGCAGCAAAAGCGGTATTGGCGCCTGGATTCCGGAGTTGCATAAAGACACCAACCTTGTTTTCAGCTACAAATTATACCGGAAAGCGGTAAATCCTATTGAAGGTGTTGTCATTGTTTTTTATGATGCCGATGAAATATGGACGGATAAGCAGCAGCAAGAAGTGAAAAAGGAAACATATAAGTTCACGCATACCTGGAAAAAATCGGGCGATACCTGGTTAATTCTCGGAGGCATGGCAGCAAGAAAAAACTAACACGGTCAACTGCTGCAGCAGATCATTTCGGAAACAAGTACTTCCTCATCAATTCAAAACGTTCAATTTGCAGGTATCTGCAGGTATGATAGAAGTGACTTGTTCACCGGAAAGACTGCGAAGCAAGTTCAGGATGACCTGTGTTGCCATTCTGATTTTTCGCATAGAGCAGTATTTTCAGGCGCCAAGGAAACTGTGGTGGCACTTGTCCCGGGGTTTTGCTATTCGATAAGAATTAATTGTATTTTGTTGACATAAATCTAAATCAACTACATCCATGGATAATCTTACATCACTGTCAGACAGGGTAATGCAACTGCTGACCTCTTACGGACCGAGTGTATTAGGCGCTTTGGTCGTTTTTATCGTCGGACTTTACATCACCAATTTTATTGCACGAATGGTTTCCGCTTCATTGCGTAAGCGGCAGGTAGATGTTTCCCTTCAATCATTTTTAGGGAGCATGGTGAGCGTGGGATTGAAAGTATTGCTGCTGGTGACGGTTGCAGGCATGCTTGGTATTCAAACTACATCATTCGTTGCTGTAATCGGTGCGCTGGGACTGGCAGTCGGACTTGCCTTACAAGGTTCGCTGGCCAATTTTGCGGGCGGCGTGCTGATGCTTGTCTTTAAACCGTTTAAAGTGGGTGACCTGATTGAATCAGGCGGACATGTAGGCCATGTGCTGGAAATCCAGATTTTCAATACCATTCTGCTCACACCGGACAACAAGACGGTGATATTGGCAAACGGTGCTGTTTCAAACGGAACCATTGTCAATCTAAGCAGACATGGAAACCTCCGTGTAGAGATTACTATGGCTGTGGCGCCTGACAACGACATGAATAAAGTGAGACAGGTTGCCATGGATGTGATGAATAGTTTTGAAGGAGTATTGAAAACCCCAGCGCCGTCACTGAATGTTTCCAAGGTAGGAGATGGCATGGTGACCCTCGCCGTTTTTCCTTATGCTACAGTAGAAGATTACTGGAGCGTTTTCTTTGGCATACAGGAAAAAATGAAAGAAGCTTTTGACAAAAACAGCATTTCAGCGCCGGTGCCCACCCGCCGTATTATTAATGCATAGTCATCAGTTGTAAAATTTTGTCAACGCCGGATCAACTGCCGATCCGGCGCTTTTTTTTATGCAGCACAAAAAAATATGAGATTTATTATGCAGCAATAAATGCATCATGCTAAGGCATTAACCGTGTATCATTAGTTGCTTGTATGCAGGCATGAACTTCGGCATTGATGAATCAACTGCAATCCGGATATTTCCAAGCCACCGGAGTTTGTGAAGATCCGCAACATGCTAAGA
This sequence comes from Chitinophagales bacterium, assembly GCA_019694975.1. Taxonomy (NCBI): domain Bacteria; kingdom Pseudomonadati; phylum Bacteroidota; class Chitinophagia; order Chitinophagales; species Chitinophagales bacterium. Next base: position 202,219 of record JAIBAY010000002.1, on the reverse strand, counting down.
TGACGAGCGCTATTTGATGAAAACATTTGCAATCACATCAGTTAGTATCCCTGCTGTGCTATTGCAATGCATTATGTTTTATGCTGAATGCAACTAAACGGCCCGTTGTACATTACCGCAATGCAGTAATTGCACGTATCACAGGCGGAATGACTCAGCGACTGTCGCAATAGTTTATGGATGAAATCGGGATCGTGAATCAATACTCTTGCCATAGCCACTGCATCGAAACCTTCAGACAGTACCTGCTCAATATGCTCGCCTGAGAGGATGCCGCCTACATATACAAGGGGCATCTTCAGTTCTTTTCTGAAAATCAACGCCTCGTCGAGGAAATAGGTTGGTGAAAACGGAACTTCGCGGATAAGCCAATGACCAAAGCGCCGAACGAGCCAACGCATCAGCCGGCTGTCAACATGTTGAGCAAGTGTTTGCACCGGCATTGCACCACGCAGTATATACATGGGTGCACGGCTGACGAAACCACCACTCAGCACCAGTGCATGTATGCCCATTCGTTCCATAAGCAGGGCGACCTGCAATGCACCTTCCCGTTCAAGGCCGCCATCAAATCCATCACGCATATTCATCTTTACCAGCACGGCAGTTTTTCCGGCAGCAGCGTGCATGACTTCATCCAGCACTAACTGCAGGAAACGCATCCTGTTGGTCAACGAGCCGCCAAATTCATCATTGCGGCGATTGGTGTAAGGGGATAAAAACTGGCTGATCAGGTAGCCATGACCGGCATGCACTTCTACCGCATCAAAGCCTGCCTGCTGTGCCATCTTAACAGCAGCACCAAATGATTTAACCAGTGCAAAGATCTCTTCCTTCTTTAAAGCGTGCGGAAAGGAGGGAGCGTACCAGTTGATACGGGCTGAAGGCGCAACCGGACGCGTACGCGTTACGGAGCGTTTTGCCATGTTGCCGCAATGGCCGAGTTGTATGGATGCAGCCGCATTATGGCGGTGAACTGCATCTGTCAGTTTTTTCAGCGAAGGAATAATTGCATCATGCATCCATAGCTGATGGGGAAATGAAAGCCCGTCTCTGGTCACGGAAACATAGGCAACCGTAGTCATGCCAATACCTCCCGCAGCCACAGCCTCATGATAAGCTATTAATTCCGGAGATACGGCATGATTTTGACACATGCCTTCAAATGCTGCCGCACGGATTGAACGGTTTCTAAGCAACAACGGACCAATCTGTACAGGTGTAAATAACTTGTGTTGCATATTGCAGGAAGTACGGGAAGCGCAGAGCGTTTATTTTGCCATCCTGGCTATCAGCACGGCAGCACGTTTGGCGTCGATGGATAAATAATTCAGGTTCGCCGTTTCATTAGCAGTATGTCCGCCTGCACCTGCAATGCCTAATCCGTCGAGTGCCATTTCCACAAAGTCGGCGGCAAAAGAGATATCGGCTGCGCCGGCATTACGCGGCGGAACAGCATTCACGGGACCAAATCCCAGATCAATGCTTATCTTACAATAGGCATCGAGCAGCATTTTGTTGCCAGGCGTTAATGTCATCGGCGGATAACCATCATCTCCGAAATCAATGGTGGCAGCGGTTTGAGGATAATTGTCTTTGATAATGTCTGCCATGATCTGCCTGGCCTTTTTCAGTTGTTCAGCGGATACAGCGCGCAAATCGCCTTTCACGATCACTTCTCCAGGCACAATATTATTCTTCCCGAAAGCGGTGGCTGTATTGGTCTCGCTGCTGAACGATACAGCTGATCCGCCAGCAATGAGTCCGGGATTGAACGTCAGGTTTTCTTCTCCGGACAATGCCTCGTAAAATGAATGGAGAATGCGGGCTGTTTCAAAGATGGCGCCACTGCCTACATTGGTTGTAAATATCTGTGATGAATGAGCAGGTGTGCCCTTCACGGTGAGTGTCCATTCGGATGAACCGCGTCTTGATATCAAGGCGCTGTTCGGTAGTCCGTCGCCATCTTCAAAACCTAATGCGATATCAGCACGGATAGCTGCTTCGCGGATATCTTTTTTTGACAGCGACAGCGGATCGCCGTTCAACTCTTCATCACCGGTCATAATGATTTCAATGGAAAGGTCATCCAGCAATCCGGCATCCTGCAGCGCCTGCATGGCTAAAATGATGATCACGTCACCACCTTTCATATCGGAGGCGCCGGGGCCCCGTAGCGTTGAATCATTTATCATGGCCCAGCTTTGAAACTCATTGTCAGTTTCAAATACTGTATCGAGATGGCCAATCAGCAGAAATTTTTTTCCTTTTCCTTTATGAACAGCTACGAGGTGACCGGCACGGCCGAATTCAGCGCCATTTGACCAGCGCGTTTCAAAGCCAAGCTTTTTCAATTCATCCATAAACAGTTCTCCGACCTTACGCACACCTTCAAAGTTCATTGTTCCGCTGTTGATATTGACGGCCTCCTTCAGCAGGGCAATGGCCGCTGCTGCACGTGCATCAACGGCACTGCAGATGGCCTGCTCTTGCTTGTTTAAGTTGGTAATCATCGGTTCAGGCGTTAAATAGCTTACCAGGAAAAACATTAATAAAGGGAAATTCATTGGCAGTATCAGTAAGAAAGGAAAAATACTATTTTTTGAAGATTAAATCATTCATTGACAATAGCGAGATGACGGCAATAATAAACAGCAATTCTGTTTTCTGAGAATGATCACAGTTGGTTATGGCAAACCGGCACATGCTTTCCGTATTCATTTTATGTGCTGATTAAGCGGCAGTAACTTTTCGGTAATTTAGCCTCACATGAAATACTTTGTAAAGGAGTCATCGGTAGTGCGCAGCATTTGGGGAAATACAGATACGGTACTCTTCATATTTGCAGGGGCATCTGCAGAATTTGCGCTTAACAAAGCAGTGGACTGGCTGTATTTTACAGGAAGGCTTCCTGCGGATCCCATTGGGCGACTGTTCTCCACGGTTGCATATGCTCAAAAAATTGTTTTCTCTTCAGATGACGATGCATTGAAAGCGATAGATACGATTACATTCATTCACCGGCAGGTTGAAATGAACCGCGGCAGTCAGATTCCGCCATGGGCCTATCGCGATGTACTATATATGCTTATTCATTATTCCATTGCAGCTTATGAGTTATTGTTTCGTCAGCTTACGCCAGCAGAGAAGGAAGAGGTCTTTGATGTTTTTTATCGCGTTGGACAACGCATGCAGTTACAGGATCTTCCCCCCAATTATGAATCGTGGATAGTCAGCCGCAGGCAGCACATACAGGATGATCTGGCCATGAGCCGGTACACTTCAGACCTTTTCCTGCAGTATAAAAAACAGTTAGGTATAAGCCGGTACAAGATTTTGATTGAAGCGCAGAAGCTGGTGGTACCTGAAGAAGTTTATGCATTATTAAAATTTGGGCAGACACATTGGCTGCGACCTTCAGTACCAGCTTACAAGTTCTGCAGATTGATTCATCTTGATGGCTGGGTCAGGAAACTCTTGTTGCCGGAATCATACCGGAGCCGTCTCCTGGCATTAGACAAATCCGGTCAATAGCATCCTGCTCTAAAAGCTCTGCATCGAACGGCATGAAAAGCGACTCATTCAAAAACATGATGATTGTCATTTTTATTCAGATGTTGGTGAGGAAACTTTGTTGACTTAAATGCAATTAATGAAAGCCTTGAATCTATTCAGCACAGTGATAAGGATTACTTATGCTTCTGCACTGGTCTTTGCATCCGGCATTGCCCTGGCACAATGCGATGTAACCATCACCCCCCAAAGTGCAACCACTTTTTGCGAAGGAGATTCGGTGGTACTGCTTGCATCCGGCAGTGGCGGTTCGCTGTCACTCGATCAGTCGCAGGTTTTTTACAACGGCGGAACAAGTGCACGCAACCTGCCCGGGTATTCTTATTGGCAATCCTTTCAGGCCGGCATCACCGGCACGCTGGTGGAGATTGATGCCGGATTCTTTAACTACATCAATGGAACCGGTTACTGGACAGTCTGGGAAGGCAGCGGAACCGGAGGCACTCTGCTGGATTCACAGGTAGTGAATATAAATTGCCCGGCGGGAAACTGCCTTCTCACATTTGAAGAAAGCATACCTGTAATAGCAGGTAATACCTACACTTTTCAGATTCGTGGCGGGCCTGGCATGCCCGACCCTTACGGCCTGCAAATCGGCGCCGGTAATCCGTATATCAATGGTGTGATGGGTTTTGTAGATCCGTCGGGCACTTACCTCACGGATTTCGATTGGGTATTTAAAACTTATGTGGAGAGTGAAGGCATAACCTACCTTTGGTCGAACGGCGCAACAGATTCTGCCATTGTGGTGAATGAGAGTGGTGAATACACAGTGACAGCAACAGGTACATCCGGTTGCATTGATTCAGCGGAGGTAGAGGTAACAGTTCATTCGTTGACGGAAGTATCCATGACGGTAAAAGCGGACACTATCTGTTTCAGTGATGCAACAGTGCTTTTATTGGGAGACCCTTCCGGCGGCGTTTTCAGCGGGCCCGGTGTCAACAATGATCATTTCGTGCCTCCGTCAACAGGCGTATTCACACTATATTACACCTACTTAGATGGCTTCGGATGTGCGAACACAGATTCACTGAATATCGTGGTGGAAGTTTGTACGGCTGCGGGATTTTCTGACGCTAATAATCCTGGTTCTTTTTATTTCAGTCAGCAAGGTGATCAGATATTGATCAATAGTGCAGGCCATGCTACAGGTCTTCAGTTTGGCCTGTTTAATTGTAACGGAGAGAATATGTTGCATACGGAGATGGTTGACGGATTAAATGTAATTGCAGCAGGGCAAATCCCGGATGGCATCTATTTCTATCGGGTTAACAGTAATGGCCTGTCGGTGAGAAGCGGTAAGTTAATTTTTGTGAGATAAAGCCGGGCTGATACTCGAAGATTTGTGGAAGAGCCGTTGAATAGTATTCTACATAAGCAAAAAGGGCAGAACAGGCGCACCATTATGGGTGAACTGCAAAAAGACCTAAACTGATCACCATTTCCAGCAAATTAAAATCTGCACCGTCTGTGGCACCATCGCCGGTAAGATCAGATTTGTAATAACCGAAGGCCTGCTCTGCTGCAGCATACTCCAGCAGGTTCATATCTTCTCCGTTAATCTGCCCGTCCTGGTTAACATCACCGCTGTAAATCGAGTAGGAGCCGGAGGTAAAGCTCAGTGGCGGAACAGGGTTATTGATATCAGGAAATGCACTTAATGAATTGGCTGTAAAATCATAGCTTCCCATACTCATAGCAACCGGTAAGGCACTCCAGGTTTTCAAAGTATTTTTGTAACGAACCACCACATAATAGGAAGCAACTGCAGATGCATTGTCAAATGTACAATGCACTATTCCGTTGGTTTGTAAAAGGCCTTTAGATGAATCAACGGCAGCAAGCGTTCCGGCATCATGCAGCAAAATAGTGACCGTATCAACAATATCCGTGTTACTGCCTGCCAGTTGATTAGTCATTACCGGTTTCATAAAACCCTGGTTAAGTTCATCGGCATAACCCTGAATGGACATCTTGACATTAAAATCAAATGTTCCGTTTTCAATAAGGTAACAGTTGATTACGGTGCCCGACGCAGTATCGTTTAGCTGTGCGGCGATGTTGGCAAGAGTCACACGGTAGGATTGAATCGTACTTTGTAACGACGGTACTGTTATAAGGTTGTTCATCTGATATGGATCATTCTTCAGGTCAAAAAACTCTTCTGTTATATTGGAACATCCATATCTCGTATACTGATAGGCGCTATCCCAAACTGAACGGCAGGAAGGCATGGCTTCATATCCGCCTTCAGTCGTGTAAGGCACACTTGCATAAGCCGTCTTGCGCACGGCAGTTCCATTATACAAACTTTTCACCGACAACCCGTCTGAGCCCGGGTCGGACAGGTCAAATAATTCCAGCATAGTGGAAAACAGATCTGCATTGCAGGTCAGCACCGTGCTCCTTGTACCCTTTTGCGGAAACCATTCATTATTCCAGATAAATAATGGAACATTCAGCGATTCCTGGTAAGGTCGCCGTTTGCCATAAAGCGCATGTTCCTGGTTTAAGAATCCATGATCGCCTGTTAATATGATGGTGGTGTTATTCAGTTTCCCTGTATTCTCCAACACGGAAAGCAAGTATCCGATCCGGTCATCCACATAGGCTATCGCGCGGTACTGGTCTTTAAGCGCCAATTCAGCTGCTGAAAGGGTGTTATAATTTTTTTCCGGCAACAGGTAAGTAAAAGACGGATAGAGATCTGAAAAGGGCACCGTATTAGGTCCGAAAACAACCGGTGCATGTTCATAGAGTGTATCAAAAGGCGCCGGAACCTTGGTAGGTATATGCGGATCACGCAGTGAAATGAGTAAAAACAATTTGCCGTCCACCCTTTGTATTATGGCTGCTGCCGAATCCATCAGCACTTTCGTAATAATAGAATCATTGCCTGCCTTTTTCGGTGCTCCGCCGTTGAGCTGAAACTTCACCGGGTTCATCGTTGTGTTTTCCTTCTGCAGGTTGTAGCTTTCAAAACTGTAATCCCAATCGGAAGGATGCTCCCCGATAACATCGTGAAACTTGCCCAGCGCCGCAGTATAAACACCATGACTTCGTAGCAATCCGCCGATTGTCGGTAGCATCATGTTGAAATTTGGCTGTGTGGAATTATCGGTAACCCCCGTGGTGACGAAAGAGCGGCCTGTAATTAAGGTCGCTCTTGAAGGAGCACAAAGTGGTAGCATGGCGTAGTTGCGGGTGAAATTTATTCCTTCACTGGCAATCCGGTCGAAGTTAGGTGTATGGATAAAAGAAGGCGCTCCTGTGGAATCCATCATTTTGTGTGGAAGATCATCTAAATAAATTACGATAACGATGCTGTCTTTTGTATAACCGGAAGCGGAAGGAAGGGTTGAGCAGATAGTATCAAACATCAGTTCCTTTTTTCCATTGCTGCAATACGGAACAAGCTGAATAAGATATTCGGTGCCGGAGAATAATCCACTGATCTGGTAGCTGGAATCTGCGGCATTGATTTCCGGCGAACTTTGCCAGTTGACAGATGCGATCTGCCGGTGATACACTTTATAGTAAGCGGCAGCAGGATCAGGCTGCCAGATGAGCCGGATGCTGTTTTCTGTAATAATGATATCATTGATCAGCGGTGCCGGCAGGTTGCATTGCGGAGGAGGAAGCGTGGTCACCGTGGCCACCGCATAATTTCCCTGCTGATTATTGGAACAGTATGGCACTATACGCACATCATAAGATGTGGCAGCATTGAGTTCATTAATATAATAGTAGGTTGAACCTTGAGGCAATGGATTTGATGTTGTCCAGTTGCTCCCGCCACTTATCCTGTACCGTACTTTGTAATATGCAACAGCCAGATTGGTATTCCAGTAAACCGATATGGAAGTTTCGCCTGCAATAATGTTGCTGATGACCGGAGCAGGTAAATTGCATTGTGCATACAGGTCTGATCCTTTCAGCAACATAAGTGCAACAAGCACGAGTATAGATCTACGCATCATTGAACGGGCAAAATTTTAAGTAACGATTGATTTATCACCTTACAAATTACTTCATTATTTGAATTAAAGACTGTGTTCGGTATGCATCGATTCAAAAATTTACAGCGGCTTATTTGCGAAATTTGCCGTTACCTTTGCCTCACTTAAAATACGTTATTGTTGTATGAATGGAGACGTTAAACCCCTGAACTTCCTGGAAGAAATTGTGGAAGCTGATCTGAAGAGCGGTAAGCACAATGGCCGGGTGCTGACGAGGTTTCCGCCGGAGCCTAATGGCTACCTGCACATCGGCCATGCTAAAAGCATCTGCCTCAATTTTGGCCTGGCAGATAAGTATGGCGGGAAGACAAACCTGCGGTTTGATGATACGAATCCGGAGAAGGAAGAAGCAGAATATGTTGACAGCATAAAGGCTGATATTCAGTGGCTGGGTTTTACATGGGATAATGAATTTTATGCATCCGATTATTTCGAACAGCTCTATGGATTTGCCTGCATCCTGATCCGGAAAGAACTAGCTTATGTAGATGACTTGTCGGCGGAGGAAATTGCCGCCACGAAAGGCACTCCAACCGAAGCAGGCAAGGAAAGTCCGCACAGGAACAGGAGTATAGAAGAGAACATACGCCTCTTTGCTGCCATGCGTAACGGTGAATTTAAAGAAGGAGAGAAAGTGCTGCGTGCAAAGATCGATATGGCATCACCCAATATGCATCTCCGGGATCCGCTGATGTACCGTATCAAGCATGTTGAACATCACCGCACCGGCAACAAATGGTGCATTTACCCCATGTATGACTTTGCCCACGGGCAATGCGATGCCATCGAACAGATCACACATTCTATCTGCACGCTGGAGTTTGAGGTGCACCGGCCTCTATATGACTGGTTCATTGAGCAACTGGAGATCTTCCCGTCACATCAATATGAGTTTGCACGGTTAAACATGACCTACACGGTGATGAGCAAACGGAAGCTGTTACAGCTGGTGAATGAAAAAGCAGTGGCAGGATGGGATGATCCGCGCATGCCTACGATCTCGGCTTTCCGGCGAAGGGGATACACACCTGCCAGCATCCGTGCTTTTTGTGATAAGGTTGGCATTCAGCGCAGGGAAAATTCGATTGATATCGGACTGCTTGAGTTTTGTGTCCGTGAGGATCTTAATAAGCATGCGATACGCAGGATGGTGGTGCTTGATCCGGTGAAGCTTGTAATCACGAATTATGAAGCAGGCAGAATGGAAATGCTGCATAGTGAAAACAATCCTGAAATGTCGGACAGCGGAAGCCGTGAAATACCTTTTAGCAGGGAGTTGTGGATTGAGCGGGAAGATTTTATGGAAGTACCACCTAAAAAATTTTTCAGGCTTGGCGTAGGCCTGATGGTAAGATTGAAAAGCGCCTATATCGTGAAGTGTGAGCATTTCTTCAAAGATGAACAGGGTGAAGTGAAGGAGATTCACTGCACCTACATTCCTGAAAGCAGAAGCGGCGATGACCACAGTGGAATTCAGGTGAAGGGTACGATTCACTGGGTAAGTGTACCTGCGGCAGTGCCTGTAATGGTGAACCTGTACGACAGGCTGTTCCATGTAGAAGATCCCAATGCGGAGGAAGGGGATTTTAAGGAGTATCTTAATCCGCACAGTTTGCAAACCATTGATACGGCCTTTGCTGAGCCGGCGCTTCGGCAATCCCTGTTAGGTGAATCTTATCAGTTTATCAGGAAAGGATACTTCTGCCTTGATAAAACTTCAACGGAAGGGAAATTGATTTTCAACAGAACTGTCACACTGAAAGATGGTTGGTCGAAATCAAAATCATAATTCCCCGTTACGATATCTTTTTACTGCAGGCTGCCGTCATGGCTCTGCGTGGTCAAGATGTTTCCTGCCGCTGCTGGTATGCATAATCTGCGTGATGAAGGTACATGCCAATGACAAATGGCCGCATGATTCTGCTCGTATTACCCATAAAATTGAACGCAACTGGCCGGTGGTTACGAAGGCGAATTACAGGCGCTTTTACAGGTTGTATAAGGATAAAAATCATTTTGAGCGGCTGATCAAAGGCAGGGATACAGCCTGGGTCAGATCATTGCTGCAGGATGGAAGGTTTATGAACCGGGATCTTTTCAACCTCACCTTCAACAATATGAGTGGTGATGATTTCTCATTTGCTGTCCTTTACCCGTTGCAATTCAGCAAAATAAAATGCAAGGATGATGAATGGTATCTATCGCAATTTGCCATCATCTATAATACGTCAGGCGAGGCCGTTAAACTCTTCGATCACCTTGCCAGGGGCCATTCTCTTTTCAGCAAATCATCAATGCAACGGGACTGAGCTTATGGTCAGTTGAGGCTTCTGAAATCAACCGGCACCACCCTGGAAATACCTTCTTCCTGCATCGTGATGCCGTAAATCACATCAACCGATGCCATGGTGTTTTTGTTATGTGTCACCAAAACAAATTGGGAGTTTTGAGAAAACTCGCGAACGATCCGGTTGAATTTTTCAATGTTGGCATCGTCAAGCGGTGCATCCACTTCATCGAGAATACAGAATGGTGCCGGCTTATACAGGTAGAGGGCAAAGAGTAGTGAAATGGCCGTGAGTGTTTTTTCCCCTCCTGAAAGCTGATCAATTATCTGCGGGCGCTTGCCTTTTGGTTTGGCGGTGATCTGAATTTTAGACTCCAGCACATTGTCAGGATTTTCAAGGAAGAGGTCACATTCATCGTCTTCAGTAAACAATCCTTTGAACACCTTTACAAAGTTGTCTTTGATGCTGTTGAATGCGTTGAGGAATTGTTCTTTTGCCGTCGTTTCAATCTCATCAATGGTTTGCAGCAGAGAGGCTTTTGCATTCATCAGGTCATTCTTCTGCGCAACAATGAAATCATGTCTTTCCTTCATCTCATTATATGCCTCCATGGCCATCGGGTTGATTTCGCCGTAAGTCTCAATGCGGCTTTTCAGTTTTTCCGACTTCTGCTGTAGTTCTTCACGGTTCAGTTCAGCATTGGCATTACGGTCCATCAGCGATTCTATTTCAACCTTAAATTCAATCGCCAAACGGTCTTTCAGGGAGTTGAGCTCCAGTTTCAGGTCATTGGTCTTATCCCTGATTTGCCCGAGCAGCACATCCACGTATTCTTTGTTTTTAGTAATTGTTTTCAGGTATTCATCCAGCTCATTGATTTTACCACGGCTTTCATAATAAACCTGTTCAACAGCCACGGCTTGCTGTTCCATCTTTTCCTTCTCTGCGTATTCGTGAATGATAACCGCTTCCGCCACCGCTAACTTTTGCTCAATCTCGGTAATGGACGTAATGGTGCTGTTCAGTTCCGCCTGGTTACTTTCGATCAGTTGTTGCGTGATGGCAGCCTGCTGGTTCTTGTATTCCAGCTCACGGTCAATGGAAGCTACTTTGTTTTGCTGCTGCACATACTGAATGTGTCTGGTATTATAAGCCTGTGAAGCCTCATTCAGCTTTAACTCGCTGTCGCTGAAGGAAGCAGTCATTTCATCCAGTGATTGCTGCAGCCCGTTTTTCTTGTCGGTATGAATCTTCAGTTGCTCTGCATGATATGCGTTTTCCGAGGCAAGCTGTTCCATCTTCGCCTGCATGCTTTCCATACGGGAACCATGTGCCACGAAGAAGCTCTCCATATTTTCAATCTTCGTGAAGATGGAAGCGAGTTGATTCTTTACCAGGTTATGCTGTTCTCTTGCATCATCCAGCTCGGCATCTTTCGATGAGTTTTTTAATGAAATCAAATCTGCCTGCAGTTGCTGCATCCGCGCCTGTAACCTTTCCGCATGTTCTTTGGATTGAACGATTTCGGCTTCCAGTGCGGCCAGGTTTTTTATTCGGCCCAACCGTTTCCCTGCAAAGGAACCAACCTGTCCGCCGGAGAGGCCAAGTGGCGTGCGAACGAACTTACCGTTGCGTGCAATAACTGCCGCCTGCTTATCGAACCGGTTCATGTCAACCGGTTCATCATCTTTTAAAATAAAAGTGCCGGAGAGGAGGAATGAGACAAGCTTGCGGTATTTGGGATCTCCTTCCACGATGTCCATTGCGGCAATGGCATTGGCAGGCGTGGCGACGGACTTTACCGGTGCCTCTTCAAAATCATTCAATACGAAGAAATTGGCACGACCTTTTGAAGCGGCACTCAGCAGGTTTACTGCATTCATGGCATCATTCATATCGGCCACTACATAGAAATTAAGATACTGATCCAGGTAGTTTTCAATGGCCACCCTGAATTCGGCCGGGCAGGAGATGACATCGGAGAGCAAGGGTGCATGCGTGGCCCATTCAGGGTGTTGCTTCAGAAATTTGATCGACTCCGGAAATCCTTCCATGTTGTCGATGAAGCTCTTGGTGAGGTTAAATTCATTTTGCCTTGCATCAAGATTACGATGACTGCTGCGCAACTCTTCCCGCGTGTTTTCCAGCTCATCTTCCACGGCATTGATCTGTGTCTGCAGCGTATCGCCGGCTTCGGTAAGCTCCAATACGATTTGCTTGTTGAGCTGCTCTTCTTCCCGCAACGACTGCAACTGCTGCTGCAACGCACCGTATTCATCGCGGCGCTGATTGAACTCCGCTTCTCCACGTTCTTTTTCCTGCAATAAATTCTGATGCTGCACATCACGGATGGTAATGTTCTTTTCCGTCTCCGCCAACTCGCGGTCCAGTTCACGCATCACGCTGGTCTGTTCTTCCAGCCGCATTTTTATTCCGCTATGATCAGCGCGGATATTTTCGAGCACCTGCTTCGCCACTTCCAGCTCGGAGGTAAAGAGGTTGAGAGCATCGTGCTCTTTTGTTTTCTGTTGCCTGAATTCGTCCATCCCGGCGCCAATCAGCCGCAGGTCATCGGCGGCCTTTTCACTTTGGGCCGCAAGGGTCACTTTTTTGTCACGCTGAAACCTTAGGTTTTCAGAAAGAATATTTTTTTCGTTTTCCTTTTGCTTAATGGCTGTCACAAACGTATTCAGCTCGCGTTGCACGGAAAGCATCTGTTTTTCTTTGTTGATGTTTTCAGTTTTTTCCTGTGCCAGCGTGGCCTCATGCATCACCAGGTCCGTTTCCAGTTTTAGCTTTTTATCTTCCTCCTGCTGCTGTTGCAGCTTCAGCGTTTCAAACGATGACTTAAATCCTTCCAGCGTAAACAGCGCCAGTTCAATGCTGAGGTTACGGTATTCTTCCTTCAGCTTATAAAACCGTTCCGTCTTGCGGGCCTGGCTTTCCAGCGCTTTCAGATTTGTTTCAATCTCAAAAAGCAAATCGTCAACACGGTTAAGGTCGAGTTGAGTGGCTTCCAGCTTGTTAAGCGTTTCCTTTTTACGTGCCTTGTATTTGGAGATACCTGCGGCCTGTTCGAATAACTTCCTGCGCGAATGGTCCTTATCATTCAGGATTTCATCTACCATTCCCAGTTCAATGATAGCGTAGGAATCGCTGCTGATGCCGGTATCCAGGAAAAGGGAAGTGATATCCTTCAGCCGGCAGGTGATGCCGTTCAGTTTGTATTCGCTGTCGCCATTTCGGTAATAGTGCCGGCTGATGGTAACCGTATGAAATTCCGTCGGCAGCAGGTTACGGTTATTCTCAAAGGTGAGCGATACTTCTGCAAGGGACGAAGCCTTGCGGTTTTTGGTACCGTTAAAAATGATATTCTCCATCTTCTCCGACCGCAGCATGGATGTTTTCTGTTCGCCCAGCACCCACCGGATGGCATCTACCACGTTTGATTTTCCACAGCCATTAGGACCCACCACACCGGTCACATTATCATTGAAGTTGATAACCGTTTTATCGGCAAAACTTTTAAATCCTTTTATCTCGAGATTTACTAAACGCACTTGCTTTATTTTTTTGAATAAACTGCGAAAATAGCGTAGTTCTACTGTGAAAAGAGGGGTGTGTGGATAACTTGAGCGGATGTAGCGGCAGGAGGAAATGAAAGACAGATAACCGGTGAAGCGTTAAAAATCCGAAGCGAAGCAACCGGTATAGCTTAATAGTTTTTCTGCATGAAAAATTTCCGGATAAATTTTGATATGCGTTTACGTTTGAAAAGTTCGAGTGCGTTTTATGGAATTGTATGACAGCACCAGGCCGTCTCCTTCATAAAGTATAAGTCGGGTTTAGACAGGTTATTGCATTTCGGAATAATGGCTGCTTCGTAATATCTTTGCCACCCTATGCAAGCCGTCGGATTTTACCTCGCATTGCCCTTTCTGTACCTCTTTTCGGTGTTGCCGTCCTGGTTGTTATATGGGTTTTCCGATGTGGTTTGTTTTCTGATTTATGATGTGGCAGGTTACCGTAAGAAAGTAGTGAGTGAAAACCTGCAACGGTCATTTCCTGAAAAAACGGAAGCCGAGCGCAGGATAGTCATGCGCAGGTTTTACCATTATCTCTGCGACCTTTTCCTGGAGACCTTCAAGACACTCACCATGTCGCAGTCTTTCGCTTTGAAGCACTGCTCCTTTGATGAAGAGTCGCTGAAACTTTTCAATCGCTATTACGCATCGAAGCAGAGTATCATCATCGTAATGGGTCATTTCGGCAACTGGGAATGGGCCGGTAATACCTTCAGCCTGCAATGCAGTCAGCAACTTTATGTTATCTACCATCCGCTGGCGAATCCATATTATAATAAGCTGATCATTAATATGCGCAAGCGTTTTGGTACCAGGCTGATTCCCATGAAAGATACGTTCAGAACCATGGCACTGAACCGTAAAGAGATAAGCAGCACTGCGTTTATTGCGGATCAGACGCCCTCGCCTGAGAAGGCATACTGGACCCGTTTTCTCAACCAGGATACACCCGTATTTACGGGCACTGAAACGATTGCCAGGAAGCTGAATTATCCAGTGGTGTTTGCCAGTGTTAAACGGATAAGACGTGGTTACTACCGGATATTTGCGGAGACTTTGTTTGAAACTCCTGCTTTAACAACAGATGGAGAGATTTCTGAAGCGCATACAAAAAAGCTCGAGCAGGAGATCAGGCAGCAGCCGGAGATATGGCTGTGGAGTCACCGCCGATGGAAGCATAAGAAGCCTGAACGCCAATAATACATCATGGGAACATGGTATCGATGCATATGCGTTTGCCGTTTCATCTGAAAAAGTAAAACCTCTTAGCCGCTTCGCTGTTCTTTCGTTACTTTTGTGTAATCTTTCTGATAGATGCGACAAGGCAAAGAACTTATTTTAGCCACCAAACCCTACGCAAAAGAAGTGCGTTGGCTGAGTTGGTATTACACCGTATCAACGCTTGCTATCCTGGTTGCACTATTTGCAGGAACGGTTTGGGTTCCCTTTTTGGCAGGAAGAATAGCCTGCAGTATTATGGCGGGATTGGTACTGGTTCGTTTGTTCGTCATTTATCATGATCATCAGCATCATTCGATTTTAACAAAATCGTGGCTTGCTGATGCCTTCTTCACCGCATTCGGAATTCTGATACTCGTTCCTACCAGCATCTGGAAACGCACCCATGATTATCATCATGCGCACAATTCCAGGCTTTACACAGCAAGTATCGGATCATTTCCCATTTTCACCCGTGAAAAATTTCTGAAGTGCAGCCGTGCGCAGCAGATTGGTTATCTCGCTATCCGCCATCCGCTGACCATCTTGTTCGGATACCTGTCGGTTTTTTTATATGGCATGACCATACAATCATTTCTCAGCAGTCCCGGCAAACACTGGGATTCGATGATTGCAGTCATCCTTCACCTGGCCATCAGCGTACTGATCATCATATTTTTTGGATGGAATGTCTGGCTGTTATCAGTTTGCATTCCTTTCTCCATTGCCTGTGCCATGGGAGCCTATCTTTTTTATGCGCAGCACAATTTTCCGGGCGTCACATTTAAGGAAGATATCGAATGGAGCTACGATCATGCTGCCCTGGAATCATCCAGCCACATGGAGATGAATTTTTTCTGGAAGTGGGTGACAGCCAACATTGGCTATCACCATATTCATCATATCAATTCCCGCATTCCTTTCTACCGGTTGCCAGAAGTAATGGCCGCCATACCTGAATTGCAGGTTGCCAAAAAAACGTCGCTCAATCCTTCAGATATTATTGCCTGCTTCCGGCTCAAGTTGTGGGATCCGCAGCGGCAGCAGATGATCAGGTTGGATCAGCTTTAGCGAATCATGCCGGGTTCATCTTTGCATGCCAGCTGTGATAAATCAATACGGTCATTTGACATGTTAAACAAATGTTGTTTTGAAGTACAATGAGGTGATTGATTTTCCTTTCATTTGCCTGTCCATATATTCACATCACTGATCTTTTGAAAGAAAGCTACTTTCCATGATCTATCAGGATTTGCACCTTGTCGTGCTACCGGAGGAAGCTGCGGATGAAAACCTGCTGAAGAAAATTATTGCGGAAAAGCTGCATGCTGATACACCTGCTTTAATCCGTTATCGCATTATTCGCCGTTCCATTGATGCACGTCACCGGCAGGTGAAGATTAATCTTCATATACAGGCAGCATTTGGGAAGGATGTGCCGGCGTATCCCGCACCTGTTGCCAGTTTTCAAAAAGCAAATCAAAAACCGGCCGTGGTCATTGCCGGTGCAGGGCCTGCAGGATTGTTTGCTGCACTCCGGTTGCTTGAATCCGGTATTAAACCCATCATCCTGGAACGTGGCAAACCTGTACGCGCCCGCCGCAGGGATCTTGCCATCCTGAACCGGCAACACCTTGTAAATCCCGATTCAAACTATTGTTTTGGTGAAGGCGGTGCGGGAACGTATTCAGACGGCAAACTATACACACGCAGTACCAAGCGGGGCGACGTGCAGAAGATACTGCATTTGCTCGTGCAGCATGGTGCAAGTGAAGATATCCTGGCAGATGCACATCCGCATATTGGTACCAACAAGTTGCCACAGATTATTGAACAGATCAGGAACACTATTTTAGATCATGGCGGTGAGGTTCATTTTAACACGCGGTTAAAGGATATAGTCATCAGCGATAATCAGTTAACCGGTGTGCTGACTGAAGCTGTGGAGACAGGTGCCGAAAGCGAATTACCTGCAAGGCAACTGATCCTTGCGACCGGTCATTCGGCTCGTGATATTTTTCAACTGCTGGAGAGAAAGAAAATAATGATATCCGCGAAGCCTTTCGCCATGGGAGTGAGGATAGAACATCCGCAGCATTTAATTGACAGTCTGCAATATCATTGTCAGTCGGAGGAAGAGTTGCAACGAAAAAGATCGTTGCTGCCCGCTGCAGCTTACAGCTTTGTTCATCAGTCAAATGGCCGTGGTGTGTATTCTTTTTGCATGTGCCCGGGTGGTATCATTGCACCCTGTGCCACAGCCATGGGCGAAGTAGTACTGAATGGCTGGTCGCCCTCAAAGCGTAACAATGTATTTGCGAATTCAGGCGTAGTGGTAAGCATTGAAACGGAAGACCTGTTGCCATATGCCGGCTATGGAAATCTTGCAGGCCTTGCCTATCAGCAAAGCCTGGAACATATGGCTTGTGAAGCCGGAGGCGGCACGCAAACAGCACCGGCGCAACGTATGGCAGATTTCGTGAATGGAAGGATTTCTGCTTCATTGCCCCTTTCATCTTATCAGCCGGGCATCCGGTCAGCGCCATTGCACACGATATTACCGCCACCAATAGCCACCCGTTTGCAGGAAGGATTCATTGCTTTCGGAAAGAAGATGAAGGGCTACTTCACCAATGAAGCTGTGGTGCATGGTGTGGAGTCGAGGACATCATCGCCGGTCAGAATTCCGAGAGACAGGGAAACGATGGAGCATCCGCAGGTGAAAGGCTTGTATCCTGTCGGCGAAGGAGCAGGTTTTGCAGGAGGAATTGTATCCGCTGCCATTGACGGACAGAATGCCGCTGCCAGCATCTGCATCAGATCCGGTAAATCATAGCTATGCGCAACCGGTAAACAGCTGTATGCATGCTGCACTTTTTTGTTCGGTGCCGGTGCAGTTTCTTTCTTAACTTGAGCCACCGAATTTCCTCCCATGAAAAAAAATCTACTGCTGGCTTGCAGCCTGCTTTGCTGCATTCAACTCAATGCACAGGTTTACACCTTTGGTAATGCTGAGATTGTTCCGATAGAGCTCATCAGGTTATCACCGGCATTGCGTGACATTCCTTCGTCTCAACAAGTTATTTCATTTGATGAGCCCCGGGCGTTGCATGACAACCCTTCTCTTGAAAATCATCCGGTGATCACGAATCCGGATGCAAGACCATCCGGCGCGGATCCGGTACGACAGCTAAAGGGAGATACACGTGATTCATCTGATACGGAACTTACGATGTTATCCAATTGGGAAGGCATGTCGGCCAATATTGATCCTTCTGATAACTGTATTGTGGCCGGCCCCAATCATGTAATGCAAATGGTCAATAATAACATCAGCACCTTCATACGTATTTGGGATAAAGCGGGCAACATCCTGGTAGATGAACTGAAGGTGAAAGATTTCTCCGGCATCAATGATTGTGGCGACCCGAATATGGTATATGATGAACAGGCCGACCGCTTCGTATTGCTTGTGCTTGGTTCCTGTTCCTCCAGCAAACTGGAGATCTGTGTATCTCAGACAAATGATCCAACAGGAGAATGGTACGTTTATTCCTTTACCACTTCAGGAGGATTTCCTGACTATCCGAAGCTCTCTGCTTGGGGAGATTCCTATTTCATCACCACGAACTCAAACAGCCCAACTATCTGGGCCGTTGACCGAACAGCAGTATTGGATGGCCTTCCTATCGGAACCGTGCAGAAATTCACCCTCACCGGATTTCCTTCTATTGGCTTCGAGTCGGCATCACCGGTAAATTTTACCGGCACTAATTTACCACCGGAAGGTTCACCGGCACTCATGATACGAGTGGCGGATGATGCATGGGGAGGATCGATAGATTCCGATCACCTGGAAATATTTGAAGTGCAGATTGACTGGCTGACACCTGCGAACTCTACGATCAGCGGGCCATTCAACCTGGCTACTTCGGATTACAACAGCGAGATGTGCGGATTTAATTCTTTAAACTGTATCCCGCAGCCCGGCACCAATCTCAAGCTGGATCCGCTGGCTAATATTGTGATGGACAAAGTTCAATACCGCAATTTTCTTACGCATGAATCTATCGTCTGCACGCATGGTGTGAATGCAGATGGTGATGAGACAGCCGGCGTGCGCTGGTATGAACTGCGCAAAGAGAATGGTGGAGTATGGTACGTGTACCAGGAAGGAACGTATTCACCCGATGCCGAGAACCGCTGGATGAGCAGCATCAGCATCAATGATGATGGAGCGATTGCTTTAGGGTATAATATCTCCAGCGAAACAATTTATCCTGGTGCCATGGTAACCGGCCGTGCGGCATGCGATGAACTCAATCTCATGACGGCAGCTGAGACAACAGGCGCTGCAGGCAGCAATCACAATAACTCCAACCGTTATGGTGATTACAACGGCATGGTGACAGATCCGGCAGATGGTTCATTCTGGTTTACGGCTTCCTATAATCCAACTACATCCTGGTCTACCAATGTCTCGCATTTCACCATCAGCACTTGCCTTGCCACACCCGTTCAAACAGTACAATCATCCATAAATAACATTACCATTTTTCCGGTGCCGGTATCAGATAAGTTATCAGTTACACTGCAAGGCGGACAAAATACAATGCTGTTGCAGCTTATGGATGCTGCAGGAAGGATTTTACTATCGAAAAATTTGCAGCTTGCCGAAGGTGAAAACAAAATAAATGTTGATGTGCGCCAGATGCAAAATGGCCTTTACTTGCTCAAGCTGCAATCTGCAGCAGCATCCGTGACAAGAAAGGTCATGATAGAACATTAGGTTATGACTGAACACCCTTTTACCAGGAATACAGGCATAAATCATCTGCGAGCCGGAGAAGTCAATTGAAGAGAAACAGAAGCTGTCTCAAAACAGGCAATCAATGCGGTCATGCCGGATTTATTTAGCCATGTCTATGAATTGAAAAGATCCTGATCCTGAATAATCGGGACATGATGGCTCCAGGAATTTTGAGATGGCTGCTTGTTATTACATCCGGGCACTTTACCCATGACACAGCTATTTTCTTCCGTTACAGAACAATACATCAGCTTCGTAGCCGGTTTATTGATTATTGCAGCGCAACTCATCCTGTTAAGAGATGTCTACCAGGGAAAAATGCGTCCGAGCCTGCTGTCGTGGCTTGGCTGGGCTTTATTGATGGGAACCAGCCTGCTTTCACAAATTGCAGGTATAGGCTGGCAATGGAGCCTTACCGGCTTGCTGCTGTCGACCATAGGTTGCTTCGCCATTTTTTTTCTTTCCTTCATAATCAATAATTACCAGGTCAGTAAAGGTGACGGGGTTTTTTTGTTGCTTGGACTGGTTTGCCTTTGTATTTATGTTGTGTCTGAGGATCCGGTAATCACCACCGTATTTGCCATATTAGCCGACTTTGTTGCCGGCATTCCAACCATACTAAGCGCCTATAAAAAACCGGAGATGCAAAAAACGAGCGCTTGGTATTTTGGATTTATTTCCTGGTCATTTTCATTATTGCTTTGTTTCGGCCATGAGTGGCTGTATGCATTGTTTCCGGTTTACCTCTTTCTTTACAACGGAGCCATGGTGTATCTGACGATGATCAGAAAAAAAACCGCACTGCAGCATTGACTATATTTTTGAATGTAGATTGCAGCAGTAGTATTCAGTAGCGCTTACAGCAGGCAGGCCTGCAGATTTGATTCCCGGATGAATGAGATTTGACGTCATCCTATTTTATATGCGTCAGCGAATAGAAATATGTACAGAGAGATTATTGAAAATGAAAACACAAGAGGCGGCAGATACTGATTTGTATATCCTGAAGATTCACCTGTTGACAGGTCATCTTCTTTGCTTGTTCTTGCCGTCTTTCCATCTGCCTGTTCGCTTAGCTCCGCTTCCGAACGTGCGTGGATGGTGCTTTGTCGGATTCCATGCAGGACTTTCTCCCAATTCAGGCGGAAGTGCGATTTTTGGAATGGTACGTTCAATGAGTGTTTCGATCTCTGCGAACTTGCGCTGATCGCGTTCATTGATGAAGGTGAGTGCGACACCGGTTGTTTCGGCACGGGCAGTGCGGCCAACCCTGTGCACGTAATCCTCCGCATCGCCGGGAACATCGTAGTTGATGACCAGCCCAATGCTGTCAATATCAATACCGCGTGACAATATATCGGTGGCAACTAAAATGCTCGTTGCTTTTGTTCTGAAACTCAGTAATACGTTCTCTCTTTCTTCCTGCGTCAGATCACTGTGAATTGCTTTTGCCGGGAGATGCAGATGACGGAGTTCTTTTTCAAGTGCTTTCACGCCTGATTTGGTAGATGAAAAAATCAGGGTGCTGATGGGTTTATTTCCGGCCGTTGTATTCTTAGCAGGGTCGAGTAGTTTTTTCAGCAGCGGTGTTTTCTGATCGTCCCTTACGAGATAGGCTCCCTGCAAAATTCCTTCGGCGGGCTTACTCATGGCAATGTTAATCTCTACGGGGTTATTCATGATTCGCCTTGCCAGTTCCCGCATGCGCGGTGGCATTGTTGCGCTGAATAACAGGTTTTGCCTCTTGTCCGGAACATAACCGATGATCCGGATGATGTCGTCATAAAAACCCATGTCGAGCATCTTATCCGCTTCATCGAGTATCAGGCAATCCAGCTGATCAAACTTAGCATTGCCCATGTTGAGGTGACTGAGTAATCTCCCCGGCGTAGCAATTACGGCGGATGCACCACCCTTCATCGCCTTTTTCTCCCGTTCAAACACATCACCATCACTTCCGCCATACACAGCTATGGAGCTTGCATGGGTGAAATAGGCTAATCCCTGGAATGACTGATCAATCTGCAAGGCCAGTTCGCGGGTGGGCGCCACAATTAAGACAGATGTATGCGGGATTTTGTTGTGTGAAATGTTATGCAATGCCGGCAACAGGTAGGCCGCGGTTTTTCCCGTGCCGGTCTGTGCGGTAGCAATCACATCTTTACCACTTAAAATCAATGGAATAACTTTTTCCTGTATCGGTGTTGGTTTGCGGAAACCCATGGCATCCAGCCCTTCCAGCAATGGTGCGCAGAGATTAAAATCAGAGAATGTCAAAATATATTTATGTAAATGGTGAATGGCGCAAAAATAGTTAAATGCCGGCAGTGTATCGGAATAAACGATACCTTCAGATATGCCAGGGCATCCTGCACATATTTCTCTGCATTTACTTTTATTCAGCGCGCAACATCGTTAATTACTTAGCAGGAAAAGATGTCTCATGAATGCATTACGGCATACCGGATCATCTCAGGCTTGATGATCATTGACGCCGGATAATCACCTGCTTAACAATTTTTGTTGCGCCATGGGTAAAGCACAACAGGTAGCATCCGTCAGCAAGGTTATGCAGATTAATCGTCGAATATGTTTCAGTGGTTTTCCAGCTTTCATAAAATTTGCCCATTACATCAAACAGGCTTACATCAGCTTCTTCCCACGGAATAAAAATTTCCAGCTGACCATCGGTCACAGTCGGGTAAATCAACGGTGTGCGTGGAATTATTTCACTCTCTTCCAACTGTTCTTTCAGCACCATAGGTTGTGCGATGTAACAATCCTTTGCCGGACCAGGCGCTATGTCATTCCAGGCAAGCCGTATGGAATCGTACTTGATTCTGTAGACAGCAAGCAATGACTGGTAAGCGCTGTTATTAACCTGGTTGGTCAGTTCAAGTGAATCATTCTCCAGGTCGAAAAATTCTTCAACCGTATCGGTGTTACAGGTATAATGAATGTATTTATAATGCTGGTCACGAATGCACCTGATGGCAGGTGTATTGTTGTCTTTGGTATTGTGTGGCATGAGGTAGTAAAATTCCTGCCGGTTGAATGCGCCACTGTATAAATCCCGTAATGAACGTCCATCCATAGGTCCTGTAAAGGTGACTCCGGCGGCATCATACACGGTTGAAGCAATATCCATATTCAATGCAAACTGGTTTTTGATTTTGCTTTGCGGCGCAAACCAGGACGGGTAGCGGATGAAAAGCGGAATGCGCATAGACGGCTCATAGGCTTTAACTTTTCCGTTCAGCCAGTGGCTGCCCATCAGGTATCCGTTGTCCGACATAAAGAGGAGCAACGTGTTGTCAAGCTTAGCCGTATTTTCAAGCGCTTTGATGATCTCGCCGATGCAACTGTCAACACCAGCAATATCTTCCATCGTTGAACGGTAAGTACTATCGAGCGAATAGCCATGTAAAGTTTTCCCGATGTAGAGAAAGGAGGGATAATTGTTGGTGTATTTCGATGTATCCGGATTCCATGGTATGGGGAAGCCGTCATAGTCTCCTTTAAATGCAGGCAGAGGATTGACAGGAATATGAGGTACACGATAGGCCAGCCAGAGCAAGAGCGGCTGATTCACCCGCTTGATCAGTGCAATGGCACTGTCACTATACGTAAGTACATCTGCTTTGTTGATGACAATCTTATTTCCATTGAAATTGTAATGCTTTCCGTCATTATCATTGAATCCTGATTCAAGGTAGTATTGGAATTCCGGCACATCGCCCAGCAGGAAGGTGCCTTCATTTTTGCCTACGAGTGCAGTATAATATCCGTTAGCTCCCAGTACTTTCGGTATGGTTTGAAAGTTGGGATTCAGCGGTTTGAGGTTATCGGTTACGCCGGTCTTCAAGGTAAACAATCCAGTTGCAATGGTAGCACGGCTGGGCGAACACAACGAGCTGACCACATAAGCCCGCTGGAAATTAACTCCTTCATTTGCTATCCGGTCAATATTTGGCGTATGAATAAAAGCAGGTGCACCATTGCAGCTGAAGTAATCAAATCGTGCATCATCCAGCAGTATCAGGATGATGTTGGGCTTATGCTGCAGGTAAAGCGTATCCACGGCAGTCCATTCGGTGATTGGTTTGACGCAGGTTGACATGCGTACCAGGTAAACAGCACCTGCCTCCAGGCCATCGAGCACATAAGATACGGCAGCAGGATAAGTTCGGGTTTTCCATATTCCGCCGACCGGCTGATATTCTACAGTAAGCGAATCAAATGAACAGCTGCTGTTTGCGGTTATTGAAGCAGATGTATTGCTGATGGCGGTGACACTGACATTGGCTGGCAAAGTACAGGCAGGCGTTGTTGCAGTGATCTTCACTTTTTTGCTTTTTGTGCCGTCATTGCATTTCGATACGACAGAGAAGTCGTACTTGGTATTCGCTTGCAATCCGGTTAACTGGCAGGATAGTGCGGTGCCCACATTCACATTAGCCGACCACTGCCCGGTACCTTTCTTACGGTATGAAACGAGATACTTCAATACCGTAGTTCCGGGTGACCAGCTCAAAATCGCGCTGCAGGATGATATGCTGTCTGTGGTGAGATTGGTGGGTGGCAGTAAGTCGCAATGCTGCGCAGAAAGATGAATACTGCTAAAGCACAGGCAAATGCTCAGGAGGTATTTTTTCCCGTAGTTCATTATGGACGATGTCTGAAAATGTATGAAAGCAGCCGGCAGCGCAGTGGATCAATAATGTGTATCATCATTACTGATGCGTGATCACCACCTTACGGGTTACCACTGATGCACCATGCGTAAATTGAAGCAGGTATAATCCATCCTCCAGGTTTTCCAGATTGGCTTTCGAATAAGTGTTAGTGATTTTCCAGTTGCGGATCAAAGCACCCTGTTCATTGAAAACGATTAGATCGGCATCTGTCCATGGAATAAAAATTTCGGCAGGTCCGCTGGTCAGGGCCGGATATACAACCGGGCTAAGTGGAGTTTCTTCCGCTTCATCATACATCTGTTTCAGCACATAAGGATTTTGAATGTAACAGTCTTTGATGGTACCTTCCTCTGTGTCTTGCCAGGCAAGCCGGATGGAATCATATTTCTCCCTGTATTCCTCTATGAGTGTCTGGTAGGCGCTGTTATTGATTTGATTGGTGATCTCCAGAGAATCATTTACCATGTCGAAAAACTCTTCCACTGTGTCTGAATTGCAGGTATAATGGATGTATTTATAATGCTGATCGCGGATACATCTTTTAATGGGCGCGCCGGCCTGATCGTCATGTTGCATCAGGTAGTAATAAGATTGCCTGCTAAAGGTACCATCATAAAGTTCCCGCAGCGACCTGCCGTCCATAGGGCCGCTAAATTCAACACCGGCAGCGTCATACATGGTGGCGGCCAGATCCATATTCAGCGCAAACTGATTTTTAATGTGACTGTTTGGGGCGAACCAATCCGGATAGCGTATAAAAAGCGGAATGCGCATAGAAGGTTCGTAAGCATGCGTTTTACCTTCCAGCCAGTGGCTGCCCATCATGTATCCGTTATCCGATAAGAAGATGAGTAAAGTATTTTCGAGCTTGCCGGTGTTTTCCAATGCCTTAAAGATTTCACCGACCAGGCTGTCAATGCCGGCAACATCTTCCAAAGCATTGCGGTAGGTTGTATCGAGTGTATAACCGTGCAATACACCATAATCCGCATCGATGCCGCCATACAGATAGGATGGAAAGTTAACGGTATACTTTGCCGTATCAGGCTTCCAGGCGATAGGATAGCCGTCATACTGGCCGTTAAACTGAGCCATTGGCGTTATTGGAATATGCGGTACGCGATACGCCAGCCATAAAAACAACGGATCATCAATCCTGCTGATTAATGCAAGTGTTGAATCAGTAAATGTGAGCTCGGCTTCTTTATAAATAAATTTGAGGGCGCCATTGTAATTGTATTGCGTACCATCAGATTCCTCAAAGCCAATGGACTCCAGGTAGTAGTTGAATTCCGGAACGTCTCCCTGTAAGAAGGTACGGTGATTCTTGCCAATCAAGGCAGTATAGTAACCATTTTGCCCCAGCACTTCCGGCACTGTTTCAAAAGAAGGATTCAGCGCCTGCTTGTTGGTGGTGACACCATTTTTTAACGGGAAAAGTCCGGTGGCAATAGCGGCGCGACTTGGTGCGCATAAAGATGTGACCACATAGGAGCGCTGAAAATTAACACCTTCATTGGCAATACGGTCGATATTGGGAGTATGCACAAAAGATGGAGCACCATTACAGCTGAAATAATCATAGCGGGCATCATCGAGCAAAACCATGATGATGTTCGGTTGTCCGTGTAAATACAATGTATCCGCGGGCGTCCAGCTTGTTATCGGTTTCGGGCAGGTAGATATGCGGATCAGGTATACTGAATCGGCACTTAAGCCATCGAGAACATATGATGGTGCAACGGCATACGATTTAATTTTTGGTGTGCCGCCAATAGGAAGGTATTTCACGAAAAGTGAATCATAGCCGCAGGTAGCGAGCACGGTTATTTTAGCGGAGTGGGTATTAATCTGTGTAATTATGACATCATCCGGCAAGGTACATTTGAGCGTTGTGGTTGATAGCTTGATCTTCTTGCTTTTTGTTCCGTCGCTGCATTTTGAACGCACGGCAAACTGGTATTTTGTATCCGGTAATAATCCGGTGAACTGGTAGGATGTTGCAGTACCGACATTAATATTGGGTGACCAGGGCCCTGAGCCGGAGATTCTGTAGGAGACGGTATATTTCTGAACGGTGGTGGCAGAAGTCCATTGTAAGGTTGCCTGGCAGGAGGAAAGTCCGCTTACGGATAAATTAGCCGGTGGTATCAGGTTGCAATTTTGCGCAGAAAGCCGAATGGTTGAACTGGTGCAAATGAAAAGCAGAAGGTAGTAGCGGTAAGAATGCATAGTTGCTGTTTGAGGCAAATATACTAACCATCATCAAATGTATTGTTGCCGCAGCGGATAAACAAAGGGGCATTTGTCGATCCGGCGATGCCATCCTGCTGTATGATATATATTCATTACATATTGTTGAACCGCTTCCTTTTCAGGCGGCACACTTTTAAAGACCTGCTTCGAAAAGGAAAGCACACTGTATAAGCTATTTGCCTTTACTTTCCGATATAGCCTTGTAACCTTTCAACATATTGCCCGAATGCATTGATGCCTTTCTTCGTGATTGTACACAAGGTTTGGGGATAATTGTCTTTAAATTTTTTCTCTATCGTGATGTAAGATGCATCCTTGAGCTTTTGCAGCTGTACACTGAGGTTGCCGGCTGTAGCGCCAGTTTTTTCTTTCAGGTAAGTGAACTCAGCTTCGCGCACCGAAATTAAGAGAGACATAATTGCCAGCCGCAGTTGTGAATGCAGTAATGGGTCGAGTTCCTGGAAAGATTTCATGATAGCGGATCGTTATCCTTGCTTGATGGATTGCCGGGCAAAAAAATGTTAACTGTTTATTGAAGTGGAGGACATAAGCTTCTTTTCATGATGATATTTCTTCCGCAACAAATAACCGGGAATGATGTACGCGGCCAAAACAGCAGCGGCTATGAGCAGCAACTGGTATTCAAAGGCAGTTCTGAAGGCAATGAAGGCAAGCACCCAGCACACAATACCGCCAGCCTTTAACGGCATAAACCGGAGTGCCCCTCCGGAAACAAAGGTGCCGATTCCATACAGCACCATGATGATTGGATACGTAGTCTCCATTCCAATCTGATTTGAAAAATTAATAATCAGGAAAAGGGATATACCGAACGCTATCCACAGGTAGCTGAGGTATTCCTCCACGAATGTCTTAACCTTCGCCTGACGGCTTTGCCGCCGGCCTGTTATCCATGCAGCCACACCGCACAAAGGCATGAGTACCATCCATGAGATCCATGGTTGTTCAAAGCCTGTTTTGAGTAAACCATAATGGAGTATGGCAGCGATGAATACGCCCCAACCCCATATCATGTAATGAATACCGTCATCGCTGATGGTTGTTTTCGCTGTGTTAATCATCCTTGTGATCAGTTCCAGTGATTCTTTTTCGGTCAGGTTTTTTTCAGCTTCCATGTTCTGATATTGTTTTATTGATGGGTGAATGAATTCGGTTTCTGTCATGTCTGATTACTCTTTACACATTTCCAGCATCTGCCGGGCCCTTGCCGCGCCCCAGTCAGGGCTGAGGGCATCAGCAGGCCGGAAGGATTCGAATTTTGAGATTGACTTCTCCAGCAGGGCAGCAGCTTTTTCTTTGCCGCCGCCATAAGCAGGTGGTGTATAATAGGCAGCAGTGCCTTTAAGCAGGTAAGGGCGCGGGTTCTCCGGATCAAGTTGTATGGCTTTTTCCAGCATCATGGCAGCCTGCGGACCAAACTGCATGCCACGGCTTGCCGGATCCACCATAATCCTGGCAGAAGCAATCATCGATTTTACTGCATAGACTTCCGAACTGGAAGGTTGCAGGGTATCGGCTTTATCGATCAGAAGTTGCGCTTTATCGAGCATGCCATCCAGTTTGCTTTTGTCATCCGTGAGGTAACTGACCCGTGCAAAACAATAAGATGCATAGTAGAAAGGCAGCCACTTGTCTTTTTCTGCGTTGCCAATACGTTCAAAGGAATTGGCCAATAGCTGAAAGGAGGTTACCGTCATGGCGGTGTCCAGCATTTGCAGATTTCTATGCATGGCATCTGCGTATTTTTTGTTGTCTTGCGAATTGGCTGCAACGCTGATGAACATGCAGAGCAGTAGAATTGTTGATTTCATTTTTTAGCTGTGGTTTTGGTTTATGAATTTGATTATGGATTTGTTGCTGTTAGTCATGCTTGACAACGGGTGATGTTTTTATTATTCGTCTCCGCGATCTTCGCCAATACTCATGAAGACACCTATGAAAAACGAACGGATAGCAGGAGATTTCACCGCAAGCCGCCCGGCTGCCGACCCATCTGCAGGATACCGGTAATCATAAATGTTATCGAAGCCAAGCACATTGTTAACTGAGAAAGCAATCACGGTGAAATTTTGGAAAATGGCGGTCAGCCAGCTCGCATTCAAACTAAGATTATTGTAATTGGGTGTCCGCTCACTCAGGAAATCTTCCGGGCTGTTGTTCGGATTAACATAAGGCCTTCCCGTAGCGAAAACATAGGTGGCACCTACCGTGACATTTAATGACGGAATCGTTTGTTTGTAAACCAGGCTGAGTGTGTGTTTTGCCGCGAAGGTGGGAGTGGTTTCAATTGGATAGTCCATGTATTGACGCCTGGAGTCCAGGAAGGAGTAAGAGATCCAGTAATCTGCATGCCTGATGGTTTCCTTATCTCGCCAGAACACATCAATGCCTTGCGCGTAGCCGGCGCCGTTGCTCGCTGTATCAGGTATGGTGGTGATGAGCCTGCTGTATTTTTTGTAATAAGCTTCCACCCGGAAAGTTTGTTTATCGGTAATATTTTGAAAATTAAGCAGGTAATGATCAGCCCTGGAATAGTTTACGGAAGCATTATCATAGGTGAAGAAGTGACCGGGCTGTTGATAGAATTGTCCAAAGGCAAAACTAAACTGGTTATATAGTCCGGTCTTATAGGCAATTGAGGTTCTTGGTGCAAAATTCGCTTTGCCGATCTGCGTCGCATATTCCATGCGGCCACCTAATCGCGCAACTACCTTTGGTGAAAAGAAAAGGTCTGTTTCGGCATACAAAGCGGTATAATCCACATGCTGTCCATAATTGTGTTGATATAAAACGTTTGCGAATTGATCTGTATATGCGGCATGTTGCCATTCTCCGCCAAACCTAACGGCGGAAAGTTTGCCGGCCGGTCGTGAAACCGTGATCCTGCCCTGTATAAGCGAATGTTTGCTGAAGACTGAATCAGCTGAATTAATTACAATATCATCATCGTTGCTGCTGTAAGCCATCGCGGCAAACAGGGTCCACTTCCCTGCGAAGATATCCTTATAGGATGCATTGGAAAAAAGATTCCTGTTATGCACATTGTATAAAATCACAGAAGCCGTATCGTTAACATCCGCATAGTTGATGGCCGATGTGGATGGCGAATAGCTGAAGAATGCTTTCAGCAAACCGTTTTTGGAGATCTGCCGGTGGAAGATCATGGAACCATTGAATGATTCCGGTGCCTTTGTCCAGTCTACACGTTGTTTCACCAGGTTGATATAAGGCAGCAAATTGATATAAGAAACATAGGCGCCCAATGATGATTTGCTCCAGCGATGGCTATGCCCTATACTGCCACCTACCGACATAAGACCGATACTGGTAGTGGATTGCGCAGGAAGGTCCTGGCTTTCCAGTATCAATGCCGATGACATGGCATCTCCGTAGAGGGCGGAATAGCCGCCGGTGCTGAAGAATGTTCCTTTGAAAAGAAATGGAGAAAATCGGCCGCGCGACGGTATGTCAGGTACACCGGTAAAGTAAGGATCTGCCACAGCAATGCCATCAATAAAAGTTTTTGTTTCCGAAGCGTCGCCTCCTCTTACAAATAAACCTGTCTGATCTCCGACCTGTTGTGTTCCCGGCAGCGTTTGCAGCGCACCATAAATGTCGCCTGCCGCACCGGCTGTTGTTACAATGTCGAGCGGCCGAAGAATGGTGATGCGGCGTTCATCGCTGGCTTCAAATGCGCCGGCAGTGATGGTGACTGAATTCAGTTCATTATAGATTTCTTTCATGGCAATATTGATCGTATGCGAAGCGCCTTCGAGGCGAATGGATCCTTCATACGTCTCGTAACCGATATAACTGATCACTAATAGGTGATCACCGGTTTCTGTCGTAAGCAGCCGGTATTCACCATTTACATCCGATGAAGTTCCGTCATAGGAATCCTTGATGTAAATGTTTGCGCCGACAACCGGGTTACCTTTCTCATCTGTAACCTTACCGTTCAATAATGTCTGGCCGTTTAGCTGTAATGGATGCAGCAGCGGTAAAATGGCTGAAAAAAGAATTAGTAGAAATTTCACGGGGCCTGATGAATACTGCTGCAAACATAAAGTAGTTTATAATGTAAACCAAATTAATGCAAATTATTTTTTGCGTATAACAATCTTGCCGGGTATGGACGGGCATTTCATGTAAACATCCTTTTACACGGGGGAGGAGATCTTCAGTCTGTCATAAACTCAACATCACCATCAAAGCATTTCTACATGACTCGTATGGATTCAGCAGATCAGTCATACCTGAATGCGGGCAGCTGATGCGCACGGATTCCTTCTACTGCATGTGACTGAACCGCAGAAGACAAGCGGCAGCAAATAAATTACCACTGAAAGATTAACTTTGGGTCATTCAATCTTTATAAATGGGAAATCTTATTTACATCGTTGTGGTGATCGCTTATTTCATCTGGCAGGCACAACAGGCGCGCAGCAGGAAACAGGCGCAGGAAGACGCCCAGAAAAAATCAGGTGAGCAGCCGGGCAGGAAGGTACGGGAAGTATTGCCGCCGACAGTCGAGGAAAGAATGCGCGATATTTTCAGGGAGGTGGAAATGAAGAATAAGCCATATGCACAGCGTGACAAAACCACAGAGCGAAAAGTTATCGCACCGTCTCCGCAGAAGGCTTCTCCTGTTGTTGCTGTCAAAAAGGAGAAAAAGGAACCATCGCCGTTCCTCAATTTTGATATGACGCAGGAAGAGGTTGCACCGGAAGGCACCTGGGCGCCAATGAGTGAGGAGAAGTTTTCAAAAATCGGTTATGACTACAACAAAGCCGTAACAGAATCCTATACTCATAAAGTTAATCTGCGCGATGCTATTATCGGGAAAATTATTCTGGACCGGCCGGAATACTGAAGTACCGTATATATCGGCAGCATTAAGCGGCCACCCACCTATTTGCACATTATCTTGCCAGTGTTATGTCTCTTTGATAACCAGTTGTAAAGTATGCCTGCTCTTTTGTTCGAGCAGCACCGTTTTGTGGCCGGCATATTTATCAATCACGGCATCGGTGTAGTGCCGGATGGTAAGCAACGACAATCCTTCATTGCTCCGCACGTTGAAGCTGTTGCTGAGTTGGTTGATAACAGCAGGTATTTGCCCGGTATTATCGGCACAAATTGAAAAGCTGATCGCCGCATTTTGCATAAGATTAATCTTGATGCGATGTGCGGAAAGAATCGCAAAAATGTAGCTGAGGTTATCTTCTGCAATAAAAGAGAAATCTCTGGCAGACATCGATAGCAGTATCTGATTGGTCTTGAGCACAATGACAGGTGAATCCGCTTCCATGGACTGCAGATCAATCGCCGACAATTCTTTAATCACCGTTCCATTTTTCTCCGGTTGCAGGAAAGAACGTACCTGCAGCGGAATCTTTTTGTTTTGCAAGGGCTTGATGGTCTTGGGATGAATGACGGATGCGCCGTAGTACGTCATCTCAATTGCTTCATGATAGGAGAGCATGGGAATCAACTTTGCATCGGGAAAATACCTCGGATCGGCATTCAGGACGCCGGGCACATCTTTCCAGATAGTAACTTCTTCCGCATTGAGCGCATAAGCAAAAATGGCGGCTGTATAGTCGGAACCTTCTCGTCCTAACGTAGTGGTGTAATTTTCCGAAGTGCCGCCAAGAAATCCTTGCGTGATCACAAACTGCTTGCGCTTGAGCGGAGGTATTTTCTGTACGATATTTTTTTCTGTCAGGTCCCAGTCCACTTTGCCTTCCCGGTAGGTATTGTCTGTCCTGATGCAATCGCGCACATCCAGCCATTGCGCCGGAATCTTCCTGGATAGAAGATAGGCACAAACGATTTTAGTGGCCGCCATTTCACCAATGGAAACAATCTGGTCGTAGAGGTAGTCGTAGTTTTCAATGGGGGGGTCTTCCAGTATCCATTCAATCTCCACGAAGGTGTTGTTCAGTTCATCATACACAGGATGATTGCTATCATGAAACAGCCCGGAAAGGATATCAAAATGTAGCGCCTTCAGTGTTTCGAAAAGGTCGTGCGCATTGCCTGTTTTATCAAAATAGGCACGTGTAACAGCTTCCAGCGCATTGGTGGTTTTCCCCAGAGCGGAAACAACAATCAGGATGGACTGTCCCTGATATTGTTCAAGAATATCAGCCACCCGTTTTATCGATGTAGCATCTTTAATGGAAGCGCCTCCAAACTTAAAAACCTTCACGTTGATCTGTTAATGATAAAATGAAATATGCAGGAAACGGTAACAAGTATTGAGCATCATCGCAAGCCCCGGGAATTTTCCTGTATCAACACAAGCTGTTGTAAACCGTTTGTGCCTGCGCTGAACTTTGCAAACCAACCTCAGGGCTTGTTTCTTTTTCATGATTCAAACATAAAGAACTAAAATAATTTCCCGATGTCTTGTTTTGTAAGTTTACAGGTTATCCATTCAGGATCGAGATGGGCATTATACTTACGGTAGAAATTGATGGCGGGCTCATTCCAATCGAGCACATGCCAGCGAAGCAGGTTAGCACCGGTTGCCTTTGCAAAAGTGCCGACAGCATCAAACAGCTTTTTGCCGATTCCCTGTCCGCGAAAATGTTGCGTTACAATGATGTCATCAAGGTAAATGTACTTTCCTTTCCATGTTGAATAAGCAGGGTAGTACAATGCTACACCAACGATTGCTCCATTCACTTCCGCTACCTGTGCAAAATAGGATGGCGCTTCTCCGAATCCATCCTGCAACATGCTTTCAGCAGTGTTGGTCACTTCCTGCGGCGCCTTTTCATATTCCGCCAGCTCCCTGATCAAAGACAGCATTGCCGGAACATCGCCGGCCTTAGCATTGCGGATCTGTATATCCATTGTTTAGAAATTTTTCGGTGATCGTAAAGTTAGGGAGTCCGGATAAGATGAAGAGTATATAGTCCGGACATTGTTGTTGGCAACTGTCTCAAAATACTTGGACTCATTCTGTCACGATCAATCGGGATCAGGATCTCTACCATGCATTGACAGATGCCGGAATAAATCCGGTATGACCACATTGATTGCCTGTTTTGATATAGCTTCTAATTAAAAACATTTACACCCTTACCTGTAGTTATCAAGCTAAATAAGCTTTTTTGAATCAGTTCACTCCATGCTCCGGAGCAATCTCCGTAGCATTCAAATTTTGGCACTAAACCCTGATGGGTAAAGAGCAATTGGGTCTTGTTTTTATCCGCAGAAATTTCAAAGATTACTTTCGTTCCTGTCCATTCCGAGTGGTTTGTGAACGATGTCAGATTGCTTTCAGTAATTAACCAAACAACTTTTTTGAATGGAATCAGTTCCACTACTCTTTGTTTTGAAATATGGAAGTCCATCATGTTGTAAACAAACTCATCATTGATTTGGTGACTGTCTCCGGTGATTTTCCCCTGCCACCAATTGTTTACATTATTAATGGCATTAAACACTACTACCGTCGATTGGTCTACGGTGAATGTTGATGTGAAATCATTGTTGTTCATTTCAATATTGTTTTGACTTGTTATTGAGCAGTGCTTGTAATTTATTGAGTTTGTTTGTCCAGAACTTATCGAAATAGTTGATGAAATCCTGCAACTCGTTAAATCCGTCCTGCTTCAGGATGCAATGCCGCTCCCTGCCAATACCCGTAATAGAAATGAATCCGGCATTGTAAAGAATTTTTACATGCTTTGAAACAGCAGGCCGGCTCATGTCAAAATTTTCGGCAATGGAATTTATGGTCATGCTGTCTTTTGAAAGCATCATCAGCATTTGCCTGCGACTGGGGTCGGCAATTACCTGGAAGGCATCATGGGTTTGTGTTTTCATGCTTCTTAGCCTCTTTTAACAGGTCTGATAATTTATTGCAAAGGAAAATCCAGCCACTGTTATGGGCTGTAAGGTTCTTCAGCAACTCAAATCCGCTGTGTACCAGCAGTAATTCGGTACCATCTTCAACCGGATTTAGCGTCCAGCTTACCTGTGAAGTATATGGTGTTTTAGTAACTTCCCAGTCATTTTTCCAAACATAACTTAAAAAGGTGAATGGTTTTACCTCCAGCACTTCGCATACGACAAATGTGTTGTTCGGATTTGTAAACCGAAAGTGATGCCCCGGTATAGGCTTGAAATCACTGGGCATAAGCCATTGTTCCATCAATGCAGGCTTTGTTAAATAGTCCCAAACTTCCTCAGGACTCCGGGCAAAGTAAAATGTGTGTCTGATTTCTCTTTGCATATTGAGTAACATTTAAGTTACGCAAAAATATGCGTAACCTTTGAGTTACGCAAATTAATTTGAAAATTTATTTCATCTACAATAATTGCTAACCGCTTGCGCAAAGTATTGCTCATTGATCTGCTTGCTAAAATATTTGATCGGGAAGAATCGATAAAATACAGAAGCCCTATCCACTGAATAATCTTATCAAGGGATATTTTATTTTACTGAAGTCGGTTCAGCAAGACCATTATACAGGCGATACTTCTTTTGCAGTCACCTGAGTGAAATGGTTCAGGCGCTAATGCTGAATAACAACTGACCTGTTGAACTGACAGTTGCCTGCGGTAACTTTCAGGATATAAGTATTGGTACCTGTCATTTTTGTTATATCGAGCGTCGTATATGCAACTCCCGAATTCATATCAATGCTTTTTTCAAATACCAACTGGCCGGTCAATTTTAATAACTGAACCTGCATACTGCCCGAATATCCGGATGCATCGTACAGCGAAAGGTTAAAAGATCCATTGGAAGGATTTGGATATAAATCACATTGTATAGCACTGCTCTGCGTGTTCAGGGCAGCAGCACCTGTGGCTACGTCGTCGCCTTTATAGCGCACTATTCCCATATCATTATTGGCACTGGCAGCTATACCGCACGCTACGATCTTGCCATCCGGTTGCAAGGCGACATCTTCGATGTCTGAAAAGAAGGAAGAGATTTCTGAAAGTGTTGAACCATTGGTTCCAAACGTAGAATCAATGCTGCCATCCTGGTTAAACCTGCAAATGGCAAAGTCGTTGGTGGCGAAACCGGCGCCTGCCGTGCCACCCAGGATGATTCTGCCATTACTCTGCACCGCAAGGTCGAGGCCGGCATCATTCACTTTGATGTTTTGTGATGTTTTGCCGTTTGTGCCAAATGAGGAATCAATTAAGCCATATTCATTAACAGCCATTACCAGGAAATCTGTTTTTGTGCTTCCGCTCCCGACCTTTCCACCGATCAGGATTTTTCCATCCACCGGACTCTTTGTAATAGCATACGCCATATCATCACCATTATTCAGATTATAAACAGCGATACCGTTGATTCCATAATTGGGATTGAGTTGCCCTGATCCATCGAGCCTGAAGCTGAGAATATCATAATGGCTGTTGCCGGCATAACCGGTTGCCATGATGCCGCCATCATCCATCAGGATTACATCTTCCGCTGATTCATAATTATATCCCGCATCAATTAAGGCAATCCCATTGGTGCCATAGTCATCGTCCAGACTTCCATCGGTATTTAGCCGGATTGCAACCGGATTAGTAAAAGTGGTACTGGCTACTCCATAATTTCCAACGATGACTATTTTGCCATCAGCCTGTTCAACGGCTGCCATGCAAATGTCTTCACCTGTTCCGATAGGAATGAGCACTGTGCCATTGTCACCGAAATCGGTGTCCGGTGTTCCATCCTCGTTCAGTTGTGTTGCAAATACATCCACCTGGAAATTGACTTCAGCACCGCCGACAAAAAGAAGTTTGCCATTGGATAATCTTTTCATGCTGCGCACATACTGGCTGTAGTTCTGGTAGTCGTTGTAGGCAAAGCCATTGTTGCCAAAGGTTTCATCAATGCTGCCATCCGGGTTAAGGCGATACACAACCACATCCCAGTTACCGGGACCGGAAACCTCCGAAGCCCCGCCAATGAGCATCTTACCGTCATCGAGCATTGCGATGGAATACGCGTTGTCGAAACCTGATGAAGGTTGAAGCAATTGAATGCCGTTTACGGCGAAAGATGAATCCGGTGTGCCGGGGACCTGTGCCTGCACAGGTTTATGGCAAAAGATGTTAATGACAGAAATGAGCAAAACGGGTAATGATTTTTTCATGTGGCTAAGATTTGTTGAATAAAGATTAATTGCAGTGAAACCAAGAGAGGCATCTGGTATAGCAGCTATCTCAAAATATAGGGAGTCATCCAGTCCCGACTGATAGGGATCAGGATCTCTTAATTCATTGACAGATGCTGAAATAAATTCAGCATGACTGCATTGATTGCCTGTTTTGAGTTAGCTGCTGATAACACCGCCTCAAGATACAAAATGAATTACTGATGAAAATTTTACCGTATGGCAATGCAGTAACATGCGATGGGAAACAGGTAAATAAGTTTGCGTGAAATTATGTTTGAAAAGAAGTTATTTTATATTTGCAATGCACGATGCGAACTCCGGAACTGGATTTCGCATTTGTTTTTCACCAAGCCTTCATCTCTATGAATAGTCTGCGCAAAGTAATTACCCTCGATGAATTCATATTTCAGAATGAAAAAGATTTTCCATTCGCGACCGGTGAGTTGAGCGGGTTGTTGCGCGATATTGCTTTCGCCGCCAAGATTGTTAACCGCGAAGTGAATAAAGCCGGATTAGTGGATATTCTCGGCACCACCGGCATTAACAATACCACCGGTGATGAAGTGAAGAAACTTGATATGTTTGCCAATGAGCAATTCATTTCAGCCCTTCGCGTCAGCGGTGAATGTTGTGGCATGGCCTCGGAAGAAAACGATGATTTTATACCTATTGTAACGGAAGATTCACGCAATGCCAAATACGTGGTAACGCTCGATCCGCTCGACGGTTCCAGCAATATTGATGTGAATGTTGCCATTGGCACGATCTTCAGTATTTACCGCAGGCAGTCATTTTTCGGGCCGTGTAATATGGAAGATTTCATGCAGAAGGGTTCAAGGCAGGTGGCTGCAGGATATATCATTTATGGTTCATCCACAATGATGGTTTATACAACAGGAAACGGTGTTAACGGATTTACACTTGATCCGTCTATTGGTGAATTTTGCCTTTCTCACCCGGATATCAAAACGCCTGATTCAGGAAAAATTTATTCCGTCAACCAGGGTAACTTTTTAAAGTTTGAGATGCCTGTGAAGGAATATATTACTTATTGCCAGTCGGAAGATAAAGCAACAAATCGCCCTTATTCATTGCGATATATCGGATCGCTTGTGGGTGATATTCACCGCAACCTGATGTATGGAGGTATCTTCATGTACCCGGCAACCCGTACTTCGTCTAAAGGCAAGCTTCGTTTACTGTATGAATGTTTTCCGATGGCTTTCATCGTTGAACAGGCAGGCGGAAAGGCAACAGACGGGCAACGGCGCATACTCGACATTCAACCCGTAGAATTACATGAAAGGTCTCCTGTTTTTATGGGATCGAAGGAAATGGTGGATAAGCTGGATGATTACATGCGTTCTTCGAGGGTAGCACAGGCCGCAACTTCAGCGGTAAGCGCTTAAAATCATCTTCTTTTTATGATGCTTCCATTGCCGGGGCTGATGACATAATTATTTCAGTCAGCCAAGCAAATCCTGATGCTTTGCAGACCGCCAAGGTTACAAGTGTATATTCAACATTTGCCAATTGCGCTGTAGTTAAGACTTTTTTATGCTTCATTATCAATAGCGGTGAGCGGCAAACCTGTAATAAGGCCATGAATCGTGATCACGCTTGAAGTGCTGCAACCAGGAATTCTTCATTCAGCAGCTGTATATCCCACATCATCCTGCAGAAGTGGTTGCTGTGAGGCCTGTACTGCCAGTTCATCGCAGCGCTCATTTTCAAAGTGACCGGCATGTCCTTTTATCCAGTGAAAACTGACTTTATGTTTATGATAGAGCGGCAAAAATTTCTTCCAGAGATCAGTATTCTTCACTTTCTTCCAACCTTTTTTCTCCCAGTTAAACAACCAGCCTTGCTTAACCGCATCCACCACATATTTTGAATCGCTGACTACAGTGACGTACATGCCGTCAAATTTTAATGCTTCGAGTCCTTTTATGACAGCCATCAGTTCCATCCGGTTGTTGGTTGTTCTGGCAAAGCCTTCCGAAAATTCCTTCTCATGCTTGCCCCACTTCAGGATGTATCCGTATCCGCCCGGCCCGGGATTGCCGCTGCAGGCCCCATCGGTAAACAGCTTGATGTTGTCAGGTTGGCTTTTTGATTTTTGCATGCTAATCACGCTTTGAAGTGATAATGATACTATCTGATAAATGTAAGCATTGCTACAGCAATAAAAAGATGAATTGCTGATGCAATTAAGATGTTAGCCCATGTTCACTTATTGCCGTTAAAATTTGTTTAGAATAATACCTTCTGCGTGCAGTGAATTAAAAGTTCGTTGCATCATTATCGAAAGGAATAAAGGTTGTGCCTCAAATTGCTTCTGTATGATACACGGTATGCATACTGATGCAGTGCTAAATCACAGCTATCAATCTGGAAGACTTTTTTTCATTGATAAGT
Organism: Chitinophagales bacterium; assembly: GCA_019694975.1. Classification (NCBI taxonomy): domain Bacteria; kingdom Pseudomonadati; phylum Bacteroidota; class Chitinophagia; order Chitinophagales; species Chitinophagales bacterium. The sequence continues at coordinate 163,181 of JAIBAY010000002.1, read as the reverse complement.
GTAATAAGGAATCTTTCAGGGCAGCAAATAACTGGGAAACAGAAAGAAAAAATAATATTTTCACACCGTTGAATGGTTTCTCCTGTAATAACAGGTAGATGAAAAGGGAACCCCGTGAAAACCGGGGACAGTTCCCGCTGCTGTGATTCCGGATGGCGAAATGCCAGCCATTAAATTGACAACTGCTGCCACTGTTACCGCCATGCGGGATGGGAAGGCCGTCAAGAAAAACCGGATAAGTCAGAAGACCTGCCAGTCAACTCAATCAATGCTTCGGGAAAAAGCAGAGATGAGTAATACCTGCTCATTTCTTTCCCAACAGGCAACATTAATCACGACGGTGCGGGTAACACCGATGAAATGACTTTTTATGCAACAAATCAATTTGCTGCGGATTTCGCTATACACCGTTGTTTTTGTTTTCTGCTACAGCAAAATTTCAGGGCAGGATAAAGACTCTCTGAACGCCTATCCTTTGCAGGAAGTAATTGTTACTGCCACCACTACAGCCAAGGATGTGAATGCCACAGGCCGCGAGGTAACAGTTATCACCAGGGAAGAGCTGCAACAAAGCGGCGCAAAAACACTTTCCTCATTGCTGTCAGGCTACACCGGAATCTCTGTAATCGGTTCGGGACAAAATCCGGGTATGACACAAACTGTTTTCATGCGTGGTACCGCCGGAAACCAGGTAGTGATCATGATTGATGGCATTCCGGTCAGTGACCCTTCTTCCACCAACAATGCACTTGACCTGAATGAGTTGCCACTCTCAAACGTGGAGCAGATAGAAATTGTACGTGGATCGCACAGCACATTATATGGTTCTTCTGCAGTAGGCGGTGCCATTAATATAATCACCCGCGGTAAACAGACAACCGGCTTTCATGTGGGAGCAGCAGTGAACGGAGGTATTTTTGGCAGCCAGACTTCATTGCTCGAAGAAAACATCTTTGTGGGGTATACCTTCAGCAACGGCATCTATGTTAATATTGACGGATATAATAATCATGTAAACGGATTGGATGCGACTATTGATACTTCAACAGTATCGGCAGATTTTCGCAGCTTCGACAGGGATGATTTCAGCCAGCAAAAGATTGGAGCGAAGTTAGGTTATGCGCACAATGATGTAGATGTTGCAGTAGCCTATAACTTTACCAATGCGGCAGCAGACTATGATAAAGCAGGATTTAAGTTCAGGTCGCCCGATGTGCCGACGACACTTTATGATGGCGACAGTACCAGGATTTTTACCCAAAGGAATTTTGTTTCCTGCAATGCAACCTATCGTTTCAACAAGCAGTTTGATATGCAGTTTGACGGAGGTTACAGCTTCTTGCATCGTACATCCGTAGATGATTCTTCCTTGATTGATGCAGCCGGCACCAGTGATCATACGTATGCCAACGGACTTTATGAAGGAGCTGAACTGAATAATGAAGTGCTTGGGCATTATAAATGGAAATACCTGATGCTGACTGCAGGTACCGGTATCAGCTATGAGACCATGACATCGGCGACACACTATTTCAATAGCGCCTATGCCTTCGAACTGGTGAGTGATCTTGACACCCTTAATCTGCATGCCTCCATTTTCAACTTGTTTGTGCAAACGGATATTGACGGCAGGCTCTTTTCACCATCTTTGAAAAAGCTGAACATCGTGGCAGGAGCACGTTATAACAAACATGATTTGTACGGAAGCACTTTGGTGTACGAGATCAATCCTTCGTATCTCATCGGGCAGCATGCGAGGTTGTATGCATCCTATTCTACAGGATTCAATGCGCCCTCGCTGTATCAGTTGTATGCACCGGATGTTTATTATACGTCCGATATCACACGTGGTAACCCGACATTGCAGGCAGAATATGCAAGGTCTGTGGAGTTGGGGATTAAGTTTTTTCCGGGAAAACAAATCAGCTGCGGTGCGTCATTCTACACATCAAGTGTTCAGCATTCCATTGAATATGTTTACCTGTGGGATAAGAATGTTCCTGTTGGGGAATTAGGGCAGGATTTTTATCGTGACGATTTCAGGGGTGATACCTACATCAATGCCGGAACACAACACAGCTGGGGTGCAGCTGCCTATTGTTCATTCCCAATACGAAAATGGCTCATGCTGGATGCCAACATCAGCCTTATGAAAGGAAACTTAACCTATGATGCAGCTGAATTGGATACTGTGCACACAGAAGGTAATCATGTGCAACTTTATAGTAATGGGGCCTTTCCTGTCTCCATGGTGGAAACAGATGGCTTAGTGCGCCGGCCCTCCACTGCCAATTTAGGCATCACGCTAACTCTTCTGCGCAATGCAACAATCAGGCTGAGCGGACGATGGACAGGCAGCTACAATGACATATACTATGATTATGCGCTTGGACCATTTGGAGCGCTGAACGCTGTTCCGCTCAAAGGATATTTTCTCACCGACCTGTTAATGAGATACAGGCTGAATGAACATTTTGGTGCATCGCTGAAAGTGGAAAACCTTTTCAATACTACGTACACGGAAATCAGGGGATTCACCACTAAAGGAATTGGAATGTATATTTCGCTGAATGCTTCCTTTTGAAAGTGATTTTTCTTTTCACGGAAGGGTGAAAGCACATCAGCGGAACCAACTCCGGCATTCGCGTGCAGTCCGGAAATAACAAGGTGTATCAACTATGCCATGAAGTATGCCTGAATGTTATTTCTGCTGATATATTTTCAGCTGAAAATATCGCAGTGCTGCAATGGCCCTTTTCAGGTGCATTGTACGGCATCTACACGATTAACGGCATACTTCAGTGCAAGAATAAAATCAGGCAAGGCGCGTAACCTGCGGATAAAACCGCCTGATCAATTCAAATCCGCCAAACAAGACACCGCAATAAAATAAATCACCGGCTACTGTATTACCAAAGAAAGGAATGGCTGCCACAAAGCAGGTGTTGAGCCCCTGCCAGGTGAGAGGATACATTCCTGAACCCAGCCATACTGCAAAATTGGTGACGGAAAAGAAGAGGAGAGAAGACAGTAATGCAGCGGCCACCACCGGCAATACCCTTACATTGTCACGGAGCTGGAAGCCTATGAAGGTTACCAGAAGTAAAGTCGCATAGACGTCCCACATACCCGGATGGAAACCAAGAAAAGCATCGGTGATGAGCATTGCTATGAGCGGAACAAGGAAGGCAAACTTTTTATTGCTGAAGTGGGCGCCGCTGAATAGTGCAATGGCTGCGATGGGTGTGAAGTTCCAAAGATGCAGCTGGTTGGTCAATAACCTGCTTAATGCTGCCAGCAAAATCATGATCGATAGAATCAGAAAACGGTACTGACGTGAAGTTGGTCTCATGTGAAAAAATTTCAGTGGCGAATTTACTTAAAATTCTTTGTGGAAGTGTTGCAGTAATTAATTGTCATCTCATTTGATTTGCATAAAAATGAGAACGCCTGCATGCCAGCTTGAAACTTTTTTAATTTGGCTGGTAGCAATTGCTTTTCATCGTTGTGACAGAATTGATTTTGATTGTTCAACATCTTTTTCAATGGCTGCAATCATCAGGTCAACGGTTTCAAACTTAACCTCGGGGCGCAGCCAATCTACAAATGAAATCTTCAGTTCGCTGTCATACAGGTCACCTTCAAAATCAAATAAGAAAGCCTCCACAGTACGGTGACGGCCATTGACTGTCGGACGAAATCCAATGCTTGCCACACCATCCAGTTGCTGCTGATTAGCTGTGGCCCGGATGGCATAAACCCCATCGGCGGGAATAAGTTTAAAAGGATCTGCAACAGCAATGTTGGCAGTAGGATAACCGAACTTACGGCCAAGCTGATTGCCCTTCACCACCTTTCCACAGAGTGAATAAGGATGGCCGAGCAGTTGCGCCGCAGTGTGTACATCACCTTCTGTAAGCGCTATTCGGATACGCGTTGAGCTCACCTCGATTTCATCAACCATCTGTTTCGAGATTTCCTCCACTTCGAATTTTAAGGCTGAAGCCAGCTTCCTGAGCAGCTCGATATTGCCGTCGCGGTGGTGGCCAAACTGGTGGTTGTAACCGATGGCAATGATAGACGGGCGAAATTTACCGACCAGGAACTGATCTACATAGTCGCGTGCCGGAAGCTTCGAGAACTCTCGAGTAAACGGAACAAATACCAGGTGATCCACCTTGAGCGCCTGCAACAATTCAATTTTTTCTTCCCGTGTAGACAGGATGCGAAGGGTAGGATCATCCGGATACACTACTGCCCGCGGATGCTGATCAAAGGTAATCAGTACACTTTCTCCCTTTATCTCAGCCGCCCGTTTCCGGATGTGTTGAATCAGGTGCTGATGGCCATGGTGTACGCCATCGAAGGTTCCAACGGTGATCACTGCATTGCGGAAAGCAGGCAACGCAGCCATGTCTTTATGAACTATCATCGAGTAAGTTGATGCTTGCAGGGTTGCGTGATGAGTAAACTGTAATGGTTTTGTATGCATTTAAACAATTGCATCAAGATGCATTTAGCTCACTGTGCACCTTACGCGGAAGCTGATTTGGTTTTTATCCTTTTCCATAAACATTCAATTCACTTGAACAAGCAAGGACCGTTCGCGCTCCACCGTCCAATTGGAAGAAGCAATCTTTCTATTCCGATTCAGTCACTCCGGCTTCTTTTGCTTCCGCCGCCAGCACGAATTTCGTGAAATCATCTACTTGCCAGGCGTCTTGCAGGAGATAATTGCCAATGCGTGTCCTGCAAAGGGCGGAAAGATAAGCGCCATTGTTCAGCGCTTTTCCAAAATCATTTACCAGCGAACGAACGTAAAATCCTTTGCCGCAAATAATTCTGAAATGTACCGCCGGCATTTCGATGCCGGTAATTTCAAATTCAAATAATGTGACCTTTCTTTTCTCAATTTCAAAATCATGGCCCGACCGAGCTTTTTTATAAGCTCTTCTTCCATCAACATAGATGGCGGAAAAGTTAGGTGGTGATTGCAGGATCTCACCCATAAATGATGGAATGGCTGCATAAATCATCTCCGTTGTGACAGATGATGTATCAAATCGCCTGTCAATCTCTTTCTCGGTGTCATAACTTGGTGTGGTAGCGCCCAGTATCATGGTCCCGGTATATTCTTTTTGAGTATCCTGGAATTCGGGAATGCGCTTTGTAAAACTTCCAGTACATAAGATCAGCAGCCCCGTCGCATTTGGATCAAGGGTGCCGGCATGACCGGTCTTGGCTTTCGTCATCCGCTTCACCTTGTTCACTACATCAAACGATGACCAGCCAAATGGTTTGTCAAATAATAAGACGGAACCTTTACGGATTTCTTCCAGCGTCATAACATCTGCAGGTTTACTCCCATGGCAATGAGCAGGAGCAAGATAACACCGACAACAATGCGGTAGTAGCCGAATAACTTAAATCCGTGCCTGGTAAGAAAACCGACAAAAGCTTTGATGGCAACCATTGCCACGAAGAATGCAACTACAAAACCGACGGCGAGAGGGACAAGGTCTGCCGTGGTGATGGATGCGTAATAATCCAATAAATCGAGCAACGATGCCGCTGCCATTGTTGGCACTGCCAGGAAGAATGAAAATTCAGCAGCCTGCCTTCTGCTCAATCGTTGACTCATGCCGCCGATGATGGTTGCCGCCGAACGCGAAACACCGGGAATCATACTGATCACCTGGAAAAGTCCGATCATGAATGCCATCGGATAGGTGACAGGCTTTTCTGCTGCATCATCCGCAGATTTGAAAACAGCATCAATGAAAAGCAGGATAACGCCTCCCACCAGCATGGAGACAGCTACTACCGTTACGCTGCCAAGCAATTGTTTGATGTAATCATGAAAGAGCAGGCCGATGCATGCCGAAGGAATAAAGGCAACAAGCAACTTGAGGTAAAATTCGAACCATTGCCATAAGGATTTATTCCCGGGCATGAATCTTTTCCAATAAAGCACCACTACGGAAAGGATGGCGCCGAACTGAATCACCACTTCAAACATTTTTACGAAATCATCATTATTGATACCCATGATGGTGGAAGCGATGATCATATGACCTGTGGAAGAAATCGGCAAAAACTCAGTAAGGCCTTCAACAATAGCGAGGATGATGGATTGCAAAATAGTCATGGAAGCAATGGTTAAATTGTTATTGTCAGCTTACTGCTCTCAACAGGTTCAAATAAATGGTTGAAAAATGCAGCTTTATGCTGATGGCGGGCGCAAAGATAGGATGGAAGTCGGGAGTACAAAGCGATGCCAACCTGTAACCATTGTAATCATGCAGCTTCGACAGATACCTTGGCAGTCTGTAAATCTTATCAACTAATCTGCCTTCCTGAAAACCAATAGTGCCTTTCCATTTTTCGAAAGTGTTAGCCGGTTATTTGCAATCGTCCATGTATTGGAAGATTTCAGTGCTTCTGTGAATGCAGCTTCTATCAGTGCATTGCTGCAAGCGTTTTTTGTGATGTGCTGCATAGTCAATGTAATAGCATGATCATCCGCCGTGATGGTTCCGCTGAGATCGTTGCAGCCGGTGGTGCCTGTAAAATTGAACTGACTGTTTATTTCCAGTCGTGGTAACTCGACGCCGTAGCTTTTCGGCTCCGCTTTTTTGCCATTCATGGTTTCCAGCACCCATATATCAATCAGCCGGAGGTTCAGGTTGGCAGATGGTATGCGCTTCGACATACTGAGCGTGTCTTTACCGGCATTGTATAACATCATTTCATCACCGTTCATACTATAACGGGTACAGCTTGTCAATGCGTCAATGAAAGCGCTTTCCTGTTCCATATAAGGACAAGCCATCATCGTAATTGCACCCTTCTCAAAACTAATGGCACCTTTATCAGGCAACGTTATCTTGCCGGCCATACGGTTACAGCCGGCGAAACCAGCATAGGCGAGGCTGTCGGGATTAATTTCCACATATGGTAGTTGCTGCTGCAGATCCTTTGCTCCCGGCATAATGGCCGCAGCATTTTTCAGATACCATTTTCCTTCCAGGTCAAAATCAGGCACTGCATTACCGCAGCCTTCAAAATGCCGGTATTCCTGGTCGCCTGAACATTTTACATCAATGATCACGCTGAAGGTATAGCGTTCACCACTCATATTATCCATGCAGCCGGCGGGCTGTATATGAATCTTCAGAACTCCGGATGTTGTTTGAGAATGATAGCTTGCCACATCAGTACCGGCCGTTTTCATTGCTTTCACAAAAGGGACATCCATGGTTAAGCCTTCTGATGTAGTAAAGTAGATTTCGTCATCTTGTTTGATATCAAGTGTCCAGGATGGTTCGTTGCCCGCAGCATAGAATGATATGCCCTGACTGAATTTCTTGCGGTTTACAGAAACGGTTCTGATACCGGTCTCATCAGCAGCTGTATTTTTTATGGAGCGTGTCACTTTTCTCAAAAGGTAATGTGCTGACAGATCACCATTTATTGCTGTTCCGTTTACATCAAGCATTTGCAATGCAGCAGGCTGAATCTGGAAAATCCCGGTGGTGAATTTGCTTCCTTGCAGTTGCAGGATAGCCAGATCAGTCACGGAATATGTTCCTGTTGATATGGCAGCGGTATCGGAGCGTCCAGGGTAAAATGCGGATTCTTCGAAAGTGCTGTCATGTTGCAGGCTGAGCCGGTAGTTGATGCCCGGACAATCTGCGCAGGGAAGTGTTCCCTTGTATATACCATACAGAGCATTCATGGCGATGTTTTTCTGGGCGAAAACCGGGGCAAAACGTGCACAGATAAAAAGCAGCATTAAAGTCAGCGACTTAGCACGTAAATGCATCAACAGGAATTTTTTATGGATGCCGAAGGTAAAGATTTATGAAGGATGCACAATGGATATTGTCAGTGAAATGAGGTCATGATGTGAAGAGATACATGAATAAATCCGGCAAGTTTCATTGTTCGGTTTTACAATGTTGCTGCTGATTATACAGGTTACTGCAATATGCTTAAATTAGCCTGCTCTGCATGGAAACGGAAGTCATCACAATAGAAAAAACAGCAGGACCGGGCACTGCCGGCTATGCCCATGTTATTCTATTTAACGATGATTACCACACTTTTGATGATGTGATCTGTCAGCTCATTCTTGCCATCAACTGTTCCTATAAAGTGGGCGAAAAAATGGCCATGACCGTACATACCGAAGGTAAGTGCAAGGTGTTTGAAGGTGCGATGGAAGAATGCCTGCATGTCAGCGCCGTGCTGGAAGCCATTGATTTAAAGACGGAGATCGGTTTCGAGTGACGGCATTTATGGCTAAGGTTGTATCTGTATGCTGTCGGTTTTTAAAAGCTGCAATATTGATTTGCCAATTAACTGCCGCATGAAAGTTTCATCCAATACTGACCTTAGTATATTTTGTTTCTCATAGTCAGCCTCGGGAAGCTATAAGCTGTATCATCATAATTCTTACACTTATTCATCAGGTTACTGCATTCTACAAAGCAATTTTTCCACGATCAACATAAGCACATGAAGTGCTTTTGCTGATGAAGTATCTGATTTATAATTTTATATATTTACAAGCCTTACCACGCTGAATTAAAATCCCATGCATGTGTAATAACCGTTTTGATCCTATGCGATGTATCATGCCGCCTTATATCATGCGCAAGATGCATCAGACTGCTACTAACACCACTGAAACAGAGCGGCTGACGGAGTTGTTTCACACCAACCGTATCAAGGCAGACCGTGAATTTATTGCCACGTTGCCCGCGCATCAACAGCGGATACTGGTAGGTGCAGCGCCAATCAAAGTAGAGCATCATTCCAAAAACAAGAAAAAAAAGGCACGGCCTGTAATCAATATATATGATTGCAGGCATGGTTATGATTTGCCCGGAAAGGTTGTTCAGCGCCCTAAAAACGGCAAGTTTGAAGATCCGGATGCAAGAAAGGTATATGATGGCATTTACCAATGCTGGAAATTCTATTATGAGTTATACAAACGCGATTCAGTTGATGCGCATGGCATGCATTTCAAAAACACGATTCATTATGGCAAGCGTTACGGGAATGCTATGTGGGATGGCAAGCAAATGATTTTCGGCGACGGTGATGGTAAGACATTTAAGAGCTTCACTGCTGATCTTGATATCATCGGTCATGAGATCACCCATGCACTGGTGCAGTTTACTTCCAACTTCGCTTATGAGTTTCAGCCCGGAGCGCTGAATGAATCGTATGCCGATGTATTCGGTATGCTGATTAAGCAGCGTGCTATGAACCTGACGGTGAAGGAGTCGGACTGGCTGATTGGCGGCCAGACTATGCTGGGAAGGAAATATGCTTTGCGCAGTATGAAAGCACCCGGTACCGCTTATATTGGTCATCCGTATTGGGGCGATGATCCGCAACCTGCCACGATGAAGGATTATATGAAACTTGACTACACCGATGCAGATGACTGGGGCGGTGTACACTGGAATTCAGGGATTCCCAATTATGTTTTTTATGTAACAGCCATGAATCTCGGTGGATATGCCTGGAAGAAAGCAGGCAAAATCTGGTATGAAGCGCTCACCAAAGAGCTTCGTTATAATTCAACATTTGAAGATGCCAAGAAAGCGACAATCCGGCAGGCTGTGAGGCTTTTCGGAAGCGGGAGCCTGGAGGAAAAAGCTGTTAAACATGGTTGGAAAACTGCGCACGTATGAGTAAAATAAAACTGGTCGAAAGTGGCGGCATTATGGGTAAAAGCCGTTCCGCCCAAACAGAAGTTAACATGACAGCGGCTGAGATTAAGGCCGCGCTGGAAGGGGCCAAAGCACAGGTCAATCCCCTGGCCCGCGACGCCTGCACCTATACTGTTTTCATTGACAATAGTGCCGGCATCATGGTTGATCCGAATAAAGTAAAAGCGAAAACCGGCAGGATTCTCCGCAGGCTGATGGATGATCTTGTGCCATAGCGGATTTGCCAAGCAGGGCATGAAATATCCGATAGTGTCCGGCAGTCGCCATCAACTGTTTTAAGGCAGTTATGATGCGCTTTAATTCGCATTATGCTGCTTCATTGTTCGTTAAGGCGATCGAAAAAGTAGTAAGCCCGGCATACAAGTTATTAGGTTGTTACAGTTCTGCCAATTCGATTTTTCAGCTACATTGTGGCGATTGAATTTCTTCATGAAAACACCGGCATTCTACTTACTATTTTTTCTTTTATCGCTGACGGCACATGCTTCCAACCCTGTGGCGGACAGTATCAAACTGGATCTTTTAGCCGCAGCAGACGATACAACAAGGATCTTCCGCTATGCAGACCTGAGTGATGCGTATGACTTTGACTTTCCTGATTCCAGTTTTCATTATGCCAGGAAAGGTTTGGAACTTTCGCGCCACATCGGTTTTGTAAAAGGGGAAGCACGTTGTATATATGAAATGGGTGTCACACTCTGGATAACCGGTAATTACGTGCCATCATTAGAACAGTTGCTGAAAGCTTTAAAGATGCAGGAGGATATCAATGACCTGCCCGGCAAAGCAAAGACCATGAATGTTATCGGCATTGTGTACACAGAACAGGAGGATTACAGGAAAGGAATTGATTACTACTTTAAATCCAAAGCCATCTTCGAAGCATTAAAGAATAATGAGAGGCTGGAGATTGCCTTACTGAATATCGGAGATTGTTATGAGAAACTGAATGTGCTCGATTCGGCATTGTTCTATGAAGAGCAGGCGTATCAGCTGGCATTGCGTACGCATCATGATATTAACCTCGATGGCATTCTGAACAACCTTGGAAATATACATGCCAAACTGGGGAATGACAGTACCGCAATGAATTATTACCGGCAAAGCATTCCTTATTCAACGGCCATCAATGATTATAAAATTCTCAGCGAGACTTATTACGGCATGTCGCGGCTTTTCAAAAAAGTCAATGTTTCGGATTCCTGTATTTACTATGCTAAAAAGTCCCTTGAAGCAGGTAAAGCGGCATCCAACCCGTTGAACATGATGAATGCCAGCACGCTGTTGTCGGAAATGTATGAAGTGAATAATGTGAATGACAGCGCCTTCCGGTTTTATAAAATGTCGATTGCTTTCAAAGATCTGATGTTTGATGAAGCGAAAGTGAAACAGGTGCAGGCATTGAGTTTTGCGGAGCAGATCAGGCAACAGGAAAATGCAATCGAACGGGCGAGGCAGCAGGAAGAACGCAGGCACAATCTGCAATTGTTTGGGATTGCCGTATTTATCATCACCTTTTTCCTGGTGTTGCTATTGCTTTCTCGCAGGAAAACAAAATCCCGTTTCATTGAGTCTGCAGGCTTGCTTGCCTTGCTGCTCTTCTTCGAATTTATTACGCTGCTCACACATCCTTTGCTGGAAGAAATTACCCACAATACGCCCGTATTGATGCTGATGATACTTGTTTGCATCGCTGCCGTTTTGGTGCCTACACATCATGCTATGATTAGGTTTATGAAAGTGCATCTCCTGCATAAGGATGATGAAAAGCAACGCTGATCTCCTGCTTGCAAGGATTCGACCATGTCGATTGGATCTGCTAATGATCCGCTTTGCATGTGATGTTTCCAATCCATATGAGTAGCTCGCGCTCTATTTTGCTGTGAGTAGTTTCAATCGTGAACCTGTCAACAGTTGCCGCCGGAAATAAGCAGCAGTTAACCGCTTCTTTTTTTACATTTATGGAGATAAAAATTCTGGATCATGCAAACCGGTGCTATGAAATATGAACCTGTAAAAAACTACGTGGGAGGAAAGTTTGTAAGTGGAGAGGCAGAGGAACTTGATGTTTATTCTCCCTTAACAGGGAAAATCATCTCCACTGTGACGCTGTCATCAGCAGGGCAACTGGATGCGGCAGTACAGTCTGCAAGAAAAGCATTTCCGGGATGGAGTGCAATGCCGGTGAAGGAGAGAGTGCAGGTTTTCTACCGCTATAAAACTTTACTGGAAAAGAATATGCAGGAGTTGTCTGCCATCGTACATGAAGAGAACGGGAAAACAATGGATGAGGCAAAGGCGGAAGTGGAAAAAAGTATTGAGTTAACGGAATTCGCCTGCTCGTTACCGCAGCTGATTAGCGGAGAATTGCTGGAAGTAAGCAGGGGTGTGGAGTGTAGAATTGAACATAAGCCACTCGGAGTGGTGGCATCCATTGTGCCATTCAATTTTCCCAATATGGTGCCACACTGGACGATCCCCAATGCCATTGCACTGGGAAATTGCATGATTCTGAAACCATCAGAACAAGTACCGCTTTCATCCAACAGGATCGCAGACTTGTTACAGGAAGCCGGTTTGCCCGAAGGTGTTTTTAATATAGTGAATGGTGACCGCGGCATCGTGGAAGCTATCTGCGATCATCCTGGCATTGAAGCAGTCTCCTTTGTTGGTTCAACAAAAGTGGCGAAGATTGTTTACCGCCGGGCAACAGGAAACCTGAAACGATGTGTCGCATTGGGTGGTGCGAAGAATCACCTGATCGTAATGCCCGATGCACATCCGGAAATGACGGCTTCCAATGTAACAGCAAGTATGAGTGGTTGTGCAGGGCAACGTTGCATGGCAGCAAGCGCAATGGTGGCTGTGGGTTCCGTTGATCAGATTATCGCAAGGATATGCGACGAAGCCAGAAAAATTGTACCCGGAAAAAACCTGGGCAGTGTGATCAGCAAAGCAGCGAAGGAAAGAATTGAACAATATATTACGGCAGCGGAAGAGGCCGGCGCTGTGGTATTGGTTGATGGCAGAAATGTTAAAGTAGAGGGAAATGAAGATGGTTTTTACGTTGGCCCGACGGTAATCGATCACGTAACAACAGATATGGCAATCGCCAGGGAGGAAGTTTTTGGTCCTGTGCTGGCCATCATTCGTGCCGGTAACCTGGAGGAGGCCATCCATATTGAAAACAATTCTGACTATGGTAATGCGGCTTCCGTTTTTACACAGAGTGGCGGCATTGCCAGGCAAGTGATGGAACGTGCAAGTGCCGGCATGATTGGCGTTAATGTAGGTGTTCCTGTTCCCAGAGAACCATTTTCTTTCGGCGGATGGAATGAGAGCAAGTTCGGTGTATGTGATATCACCGGCAAAAGCTCCATTGAATTCTGGACGAAGCTGAAAAAAACTACCGTGAAATGGAACCCGGAAGAGAAAGTGAATTGGATGAGCTGATATTCAAAAAAGCAGCATTTCATGACTGATAATTTTGCTTTAAAGCAACGTAGTACGATAGATGACCAATGTAACACCGAACAGAGTGTTTTTAATTCATAACACCAGCAGGTACATCATTCTATCAAAATCCATGTTGCCTGAAATGAAAAGTCCGGATGCATTTTATTTGAAATCATTATTCAAGTGATAAGAGAAAAGCAGCGAGAAATATTGAAAAATTTATTTCAGGAAATAATTTTTCATGGACTTGCCAGATGCTTTATAAAAATCAATTGCCAATGACGACAACAGAAATCCTTACAGCAAATCTGCAACACACCATAATATCCTGGAGTAAGCAAAGCGGGCTGAACCCTTTGAGCATTGAACGGGCTCAAGGCGTCTATTTGTATGAGAGAAGCGGCAGGCGCATCCTTGATTTTTCTTCACAGCTGATGAATGTTAACATCGGGCATGGTCATCCTAAAGTCACGGAAGCTGTTGTGAAGCAGATGCAGGAAGTGAGTTACGTTCAACCTGGCATGATTACGGAAGCGCGCGGAAGATTGTCACAAAAACTTTCAGAGATAACGCCGGGCACACTGAACCGTACCTTTTTTACCAATGGAGGAGCCGATGCGATCGAAAATGCAATAAAGTTTGCCAGGTTACTTACGGGAAGGCATAAAGTTATTTCACTCTTTCAGAGCTATCATGGCGCCACGTATGGAGCTCTTTCGGCCGGCGGCGATCCGCGCGGGCTGCCGCATGATGCGCAGTCGGTTCCGCATATCATACATGTGGAAAATCCTTATTTCTATCGTTGCCCGTGGAACAGCGCAACACCGGAAGCATGTGCTGAAAATGCCGCTGCACACATGGAACGGGTGATTAAATATGAAGGCCCGCAATATATCGCTGCGATATTGATGGAAGGTGAAAGCGGTTCTTCCGGTTGTATAAAATATCCTCCGGGATACTGGAAGAAAGTGGAAGCAATTGCGAAAAAATATGGCATTATTACCATAGCGGATGAAGTGATGAGCGGGTTTGGAAGAACCGGTAAATGGTTCGGTGTTGATCATCATGGCGTGGTGCCTGACATCATGTGCATGGCAAAGGGAATTACCAGTGGCTATATTCCGATGGGTGGCATGATCGTGAAAGAAGAGCTGATAAAACACTTTGATGAAAAGCCGCTTCCGATAGGGTTAACTTATTCAGCACATGCAGTGGCCTGTGCCGCAGCCAATGCAGTGATTGGGATTTATGAGGAAGAAAACCTGGTGGAGAATGCTGAAAATATGGGAGCGTATATTGAGCAAGAAGTGGAGAAGCTTGCACAGCGGCATCCCTGCATTGGTGACTTCAGGAATACGGGTTTACTTGGTTGTATTGAAGTGGTAAAGAACCGTAAGACAAAAGAGCCAATGGCACCGTGGAATGCCAGTGCAACTGAAATGGAAACCATGAATAAGGTAGCGGCAAAAATTGCGGAGCTCGGGATGTTCACTTTTGTGCGCTGGAATTACATCTTCATCGCTCCTCCGCTGTGCATCAGTAAACAGGAAGTGGATGAAGGATTGGAAATTATTTCGAAGGCGCTGACGGTAGCTGATGCTTATTGTAACTAACGTAATTGTCGATGCCGTCAAAGGATCATTCACTCTATAGCGAAGACCTGGCGCCTGTTCCCGCAGAGAAGCGAAGCTGGAACACCTGGAATTATGCGGCGCTTTGGATCAGTATGAGCCTTTGTATTCCTACCTATATGCTGGCCAGTTCACTGATTGAAGGAGGCATGAACTGGTGGGAAGCCATTCTCACCATCTTTCTTGGTAATACAGTTGTGCTTATTCCAATGATACTTAACGGCAGGGCAGGCGCGAAATATGGCATCCCGTTTCCTGTTTTTGCCCGGGCGAGTTTTGGCGTACGCGGAGCCAATATACCGGCTATGCTCAGGGCGATTGTAGCTTGTGGATGGTTCGGTATTCAGACATGGATAGGAGGGTATGCTGTCTTTCTGCTGGTGAAAACCTGGCTACCGTCCTTCGCGCAGCTACCGCAGGTTTTGCCTGCCTGGCTGGGGTTACAAACTGCACCGGCAATTACCTTTTTCCTCTTTTGGTTGTTGAATATGCTTGTCGTCTATCTCGGTGTGGAAAGCATTAAGCGATTGCTGATGTATAAAGCATTTTTCCTGCCGCTTGCTGCCCTTGCGCTTTTGTGGTGGGCAATTGATGCAGGACATGGTTTAGGGCCTATTCTTTCACAACCTTCCGGGTTCAGCACTAACGCCGCATTCTGGAACTTCTTTTTCCCGGGCCTCACGGGCATGGTGGGCTTTTGGGCTACGCTCTCATTGAATATTCCTGATTTCACACGGTATGCAAAAAATCAGCGGGCTCAGGTCATCGGACAGGCGATTGGTCTTCCTCCATCCATGACTGTTTTTTCTTTCATAGGTGTGGTGGTGACTTCAGCAACATTTATTATTTATGGCGAAACAATTTGGGATCCGCTCATATTAGCGGGTAAATTTGAAAGCAAGCTGCTCGTCAGCATGGCCATGATAAGTGTTGCCATATCCACCCTTGCAACAAATATCGCGGCTAACATCGTCAGTCCTGCCAATGACTTTTCTAATCTTGCACCTTCCACCATCAGTTTTAAACTGGGTGGTTACATTACCGGCATCATTGGCATGCTTATTTTTCCATGGAAATTAATTGCAGACCCCAACGGCTACATCTTCACCTGGCTGATAGCCTATTCCAGTTTACTGGGGCCCGTAGGCGGAATAATGATTGCTGATTACTATTTCATCAGGAAACAGGTTTTGGATGTAGATGATCTCTACATGGTGAAGGGAAAGTATACCTTCAGCAATGGATTTAATCATGCTGCAACGATTGCATTGCTTTGTGGCATCATTCCGAATGTGCCCGGCTTTCTCACCACCACAGAGATTATTCATATCGATACCGTCTATCCATGGATCGCACACTTATACGACTATGCATGGTTTGTCGGATTCACTGTTTCATTTGCAGTGTATTATATTAGCATGCATAAAAAGTTAATGAATAAATAACGCTATGTCAGTCTTAATAAAAAACGGAAGAGTGATTACTGCATCAGCTGATTATGCAGCTGATATTTATATTGAAGGAGAACAAATTTCCTGTATAGGGAAGAACCTTTCCATGACCGCTGATGAAATTATTGATGCTTCCGGTAAAATGATTTTTCCCGGCGGTATTGATCCGCATGTACATCTCGACATGCCATTCATGGGTACTTTTTCCAGCGATAATTATGCTACCGGAACACTGGCAGCGCTGCATGGCGGTACCACTATGGTAATAGATTTTGTGTTGCAGACACAAGGTAAACCCTTGCGACATGCCCTCGATGCCTGGCAGGGCAGGAGCAATGGCAACTGTTTTAGCGACTATTCCTTTCATATGGCAGTCACCGATTTTAATGATGAGAGTAAAAAGGAGATAAAACAAATGGTGGAAGAGGAAGGCATCACTTCATTCAAAACCTTCATGGCTTACAAAGGAGCTTTAATGGTTGATGACCGGCAAATGGTTGGTTTGATGCAGGAAGTGAAGGAATGCGGAGGCATGGTGACCGTGCATGCCACGAATGGTGATATGATTGATTATCTGATAGCAAAGCATCGTGCAGAAGGAAAGCTTGCACCATTGTATCATTACCTTTCACAGCCCGAGATTACGGAGAGTGAAGCATCAGGAAGGTTTACGGATATGATTTTTCAAACGGGCTGCACGGGTTATATCGTGCACATGACCTGCGAAGGCGCAGTGAGTGCAGTACGCAGGGCGGGATTCCGCAATCAGAAAGTCTACGGTGAAACATGTATTCAATACCTCTTGCTTGATGCTTCGCTGTATGAAAAGGATTTTGATGGTGCAAAATGGGTGATGAGCCCGCCGTTAAGAGAAAAAAAGGATCAGGACGCTTTGTGGGCAGCGATCAATCAGGGCGTTGTGCAGGTGGTTGCAACAGATCATTGCCCGTTTAAATGGGAGCAAAAGAAAATGGGAGAAAAGGATTTTTCCAGGATTCCCAATGGCCATCCGGCTATTGAACACCGTATGGAATTGTTGTTTTCAGAGGGCGTGAACAAGGGGAAGATATCATTGAATAAGTTCGTTGAAGTAACTTCCACGAATGCGGCAAAAATATTCGGTATGTTTCCTAAGAAAGGCAGCATCGGCATAGGCAGCGATGCAGATCTCATCATCTTTGATCCTGAAGAAAGGCATGCACTGTCAGCACACTCCCATCATATGAATGTTGATTATTCCGCGTATGAAGGATGGGAATTGAAAGGAAAAGTGCAGACAACCCTGCTGAGAGGAAAGATAGCAGTAGATCAGGGAACCGTAAAAATCGGGAAAGGCTATGGGCAATTCGTGAAGCGGAATAAGGTTTCATCGGTTAATTAGCGGGAGTTGTTTCCTGTGCGGATGGATCTTTATTTAAGCATGCCGGAGAAACTTATCAATGGACTGAAGTACTGTACAACTATTATCATTTGCATCGGATACGAATGACTCAACGGAAAACTTAAAGCATATAATATGGCAAGAAAAATCAAATCGGGCTTAATACAGATGTCGCTTCCAATGACAGAAGGTGAAGGAACCATTGAAGAAATAGTAAATGCAATGGTACAGAAGCATATTCCGTTTATTGAGGAAGCCGGCAAGAAAGGGGTACAGATTTTATGCCTGCAGGAGATATTCAACACACCTTATTTCTGCCAGGGACAAGACCGCAAATGGTATGCTTCCGCAGAAGCTGTTCCCGGCCCGACAGTAGAGATTATGCAGGCATACGCAGCGAAATACAATATGGTGATAATTGTTCCTGTATATGAGAAAGAGCAAGCCGGATTTCTATACAATACGGCGGCCGTTATTGATGCTGATGGAAAATACTTAGGCAAATACCGGAAGAACCATATTCCGCACACTTCCGGTTTCTGGGAGAAGTTCTTCTTCAAGCCGGGCAACCTTGGCTATCCGGTCTTTGAAACGCAATATGCTAAAGTCGGCGTTTACATCTGTTATGACAGGCATTTTCCCGAAGGAGCGAGGATTCTCGGGCTGAATGGCGCAGAGATTGTGTACAATCCTTCTGCAACAGTAGCGGGGCTATCACAATATTTGTGGAAGCTGGAACAGCCCGCTCATGCAGCGGCAAACGGGTATTTCATGGGTTGCATCAACCGTGTGGGTGAAGAGAAACCATGGAACCTGGGCAAGTTCTACGGATCCTCTTACTTCGTTGATCCACGCGGACAAATTTTTGCTATTGCTTCTGAAGACAAGGATGAATTACTGGTTGCGGAATTTGATCTCGATATGATTGAAGAAGTGCGATCCACCTGGCAGTTTTTCAGAGATCGCCGGCCGGAGACTTACGGCAAGATGACGGAATTGTAAGTGCATGCATCCGCAAATTGCGGCAGTAATCAGTGGGCAGGAAGAAGTTCAGTAATTCATTGTTGTAAGATTGATTTGCGTTACATAAAATTCCAGCTATGTCTGAATTCAAAAAGCCATCAACAGAAGCAGAGTTTGCGGAGAATTTTTCACAGATAAAACCGCTGATGAGCAGGACGGAAGCGTACTATGAAAGTTCGCGTTGCCTCTTTTGCTACGATGCGCCCTGTGTGAATGCATGCCCAACCGGCATTGATATACCCCTTTTTATCCGACAGATCAACTCCCGCAATGTAAAAGGTGCGGCAAAAACTATTTATGAATCAAACTATTTCGGTTATGCATGTGGTAAGGTTTGCCCTACATCGGTCTTGTGCGAAGGAGCTTGTGTCTATACAAACACAGGTGTAAAACCAATTGAAATAGGACGACTGCAATCTTACGCCACCGGTGAAGCAATTGCGTCAGGTACTTTTTTCAATCAGTTGTCACCATCCAACGGAATAAAAGTAGCCATCATCGGCGCGGGACCGGCAGGAATCAGTTGCGCATGTGAACTGCGTCTGCATGGATTTGATGTGGATGTTTTTGAAATGAAAGAGCAACCGTCAGGGCTTACTGTACATGGCGTGGCGCCTTATAAAATAACAAATGAGGAAGCGCTGGCGGAGATGGAATACCTGCAAAAGCAATTCGGTTACAAGGTACATTACCGGAAAACCATCAGCACTCCAGAAGATATCAAAGTGTTGGAGAGCAGCTATGCGGCGATATTCCTTGCTGTTGGACTTGGCAGCACCGCTGAGTTAAGAATTAAAGGTGAAGAGCTGGAAAATGTTTTTGGTGCGGTTGAATTTGTGCAGCAACTCAGGATGAATCATCACCGGGTTGCGGTTCCGGATAAGGTGATTGTGCTGGGCGGAGGTAACACTGCTATGGATGCTGCCAGTGAATGTGCGCGCATGGGTGCTGCGGAAGTATTGTTGGTGTACCGGCGTGGCAGGTCAGAGAAACCCGCCTATGAATTTGAATATGAGTTGGCAAAGGAAGTGGGTGTAAGGGGCTTGTTTAATTTCTCACCGGTTGAAATTTTGGGAGAGCATGGCAAGGTTTCCGGCGTTCAGTTTATCCGTACCGAAATGGTGAATGGCAATCCTCAACCCGTTGCGGGCAGCGAATTTGTGGAGGATTGCGGTTGGGTGATTAAAGCCACGGGACAATCCAAACAAATGGAATTGCTGAAACTGATTCCCGGAATTGAACTGACTTCAAAAGGAACCGTGGTGGTGGATGCGAATTTTCAAACAACAAATAACAGGTACTTTGCCGCAGGCGATGCCGTAAGTGGTGGCGAAGAAGTAGTTAATGCCGTAGCAAACGGAAAGAAAGCAGCAAAAGCGATCAGTGCGTTGCTCATGCATTGAGTTAAAACTGAATTCATGCTTCGTTATGCGCAAGCGTTAAGGACGACCAAATAAGACATTAATTCAACAAAATGGAAAATAGAAAAATATTCAAATGCTTCATTTCTTCTCCAGGAGACTGTAATGACGAAAGGGATATCTGCATAAAAGTAATTGACGAAATAAGCATAGGATTTGCGAAACATTTTGGTGTCGGTCTTGAGACATTCATGTGGGAATATGATGTATTGCCAGACATGGGGCGAAATGGACAAAACATAATTGATGAATACATTATGAAATCAAATTATGATGTGTTTGTTGGAATTATGAAAAATTGGTTTGGACACCCAACAAAAAGAGCTGGTAGCGGAACCGAACATGAATTTAAAGATGCCCTTGAAAGAAAAAAAACTGACTCAAATGGATTGCCTAGAATTATTTTCTTCTTTGGTAAAGAAAATGTTGATCCTGACAAATTTGATTTTGAGCAATATCAAAAAGTTAAAACATTTAAATCAAGTATTTCTTCAGAAGGATTATACGTTGACTACAATGGCATTGAAAACTTTGAACAAAAACTAAAGCAAAAATTAGAGCTTTTTGTCAAGGAAAACACTCAAGTCGCAAATGCAGAAAAAGTAGTATCGGAAATTGACATTATATTAAAGCATCTTGAAAATGATTTAGAAGAATCATTAACAACTTATAATGAAAAGACGCCTGTTTGGATAGACCCAATAATTAGCTCAAAGAAGGAAATTCCAAACAATCCAAATAAGAACTTTGAGAACAAGGTAGAAATAGAATCAATTATTAAAAACCCTTATGATATTATCATTAAAGCGCCTTCCGAGTTTGGATTAACTTCTTTAGCACATTTCATTAAACTTGAAGCTTATAAACAAGGGAAGATGTTTTTCTATGTAGACTCCAAAAAGACAAAAAAACATAAAATTGTAAATCAGATAAAACGCGAAGTAGAAAAGTATTACTTCACAAATTCTAACAAAATAGACTGCATTTTATTAGATTCAGTTTGTCTTGAAGAAAACGGCATAATGCAAATGATTAAAAATGTTTGTGAAGAATTTAAGAATACACCACTTATAATTTTAAACACCTTAGACAATAATTTCTTTCTAAAATCACAAGATGACGACAAAGTAGAAATTAAAAGAAAGTTCACTTCTCTTTACTTATTACCATTACCGCAAACAGAATTGAGAAAGATTGTTACTGTTTATTCCAAAAACAAGTCAATTGCAGAAGATTACAATGTTATGCTAGATAAGGTAGCAAAGGACTTGGAAACATTGAATATGCATCGGACTTCTAAAAATTGCTTATCAATTTTAAGAGCATCACATAAAATAGGAACAGAGTATAGTCCGATAAATAGAACAAAGTTACTTGATACTATTCTTAATTCAATTTTTGAAGAGTATGAAATACCAACTTTCCATAGTAAAAAGCCAGATGTTAAAGACTGTACGTTTGTTTTAGGATATTTATGTGAATTATTAGTTGTCAAAAATGACTTTTACTTTACAGAAGATTTCTTCAAAACTAAAATCAATGAATTTTGTAAATCAAACCTGATTGACTTGGATGTCAAATATCTTATAAGTTTACTCATAGACAATTCCATCCTAAGTAAATCTTCCACTAACTATTTATTTTTTAGAAATGCATATTGGGTATTCTACTTTATTGCTCATCGCATGAATATGAGTCCAAAATTTCTCGAGGACGTATATAAAGGCAAAAAATATATTGATTACCCGGAAATCATAGAGTTTTATACTGGCATTGACAGGAATAAAGGTGACGCTTTAAAGGTATTGAATACAGATTTGGATGAAACTCTTAAAATTGTCAGAGATAAAGTAAAGATTCCGGACAATATTAATCCGTATAAATCTATTACTTGGAATCCAGATGTTCCGCAACTAGAAAAGGAGCAAGAAAAGCTTAAAGAAAATGTGATTTCCTCAGGCTTACCTGATGAAGTCAAGGACAAGTACGCTGACAAGCAATATAACCAAATAAGACCCTACAATCAAATAATCAATTCAGTTCTTCGTGACTACTCTTTTTTAATATTAATGAGACAAATTACTGCAACGGCAAGAGCATTAAGAAATAGCGATTTTGTAGATGTTAATCTAAGAAAGGGAGTTTTAGATAAAATTATTCAAGCGTGGAATGAGATAAACAAGCTTTTAATCATTCTTCATCCTCTATTAGCAGACAAAGGAAATGTAGCGTTCGAAGGTGCAAAATTTGAATTAGATGAGGATGATTTCAATTTTGATGATCCGATTCAAAAACGACTCGCAGTTTTATTGGCTGTACCTACAAATGTTGTAAAGTTTTTCAAGGACGATTTATTTTCGAGTAAAATGGGACCTTTACTCATTGATAAAGCAATAAGTGAGACGAACACTTTGCTTAAACATGAAATCATGATTTTATTAATAGCTGAGAGACCTAATCAGTGGCATAAAATAGTTGATGAATATATAGTTAGTCTTGACAAAAACTCATTCTTTTTATCTGACGTATTAATTCCATTAAATTTCAATAAAAATTATAAAGCAACTGAACAGAACGAATCAAGAATTATAGAACTATTAGCACAAAAATGTCGTGCAAAACACATTTTTCAAAAAAACAATCCTGACCCAGGACTTATAAATCGAGCAAGAAAATTATGAATATAAACGCCAATGCATAACAGCACTTACCCAAAAGTTGCGGTTCAGTGGTTAAATCAAGCTTTGTGCTTCTATCAAAGTTTGTGCTTGGTTGACAGTGAAGTTCTTCGAAATCGCCACCTTCGAGTAGCTGCAAACCTTTATCATCAATAAATCTGTTCCCATATAAACCCATTTTAAACAGCAGTATTCTCCTTTAACAATATGGCAAATCTTCAGACCAATCTCGCAGGAATCAAATCACCGAATCCATTTTGGCTGGCATCAGCGCCTCCCACCAACAGCGGTTACCAGATCATGAAGGCATTTGATGCAGGATGGGGCGGAGCGGTCTGGAAAACGCTGGGTGTTCCGGTCGTGAATGTCTCTTCCCGTTATGGAGCGTTGAATTACCGTGATACACGCATGATGGGATTCAGTAATATCGAATTGATTTCTGACAGGCCGTTGAAGGATAACCTTCGTGAAATAGAAGCGGTGAAGAAACGGTTTCCGCATCATGCCGTTATTGCCTCACTCATGGTAGAAACAAAAGAGGAATGGCACATGATTATGCGTGACGTAACAAATGCCGGTGCTGATGGTGTGGAACTGAATTTCGGTTGTCCGCATGGAATGTGCGAGCGCGGAATGGGGAGCGCCGTCGGGCAGGAACCGAAAGTTTTAAAAACCATAGTGAGCTGGGTAAAGGAAGTGGCAACCATTCCGGTAATTGTAAAACTGACGCCCAATATCTCCGACATCACCCGGCCCGCTATGGCTGCTGCTGAAGGTGGCGGTGATGCAATCTCTTTAATCAATACTATCCAGAGTATTGTTGGTGTTGACATCGATAACTTTGTACCATATCCGGTAGTTGATGGAAAAAGTACCAATGGCGGTTATTGCGGTCCGGCAGTGAAGCCTATAGCCCTCAACATGCTGAAGAATTGCGCACAGCATCCTCAGATCAACATTCCCATCAGCGGGATCGGTGGCATTGAGAACTGGCGCGATGCCGTGGAGTTCATTTTATTAGGCGCAACATCGGTGCAGGTTTGTACGGCAGCAATGCACTACGGTTTTGGCATTATCCGCGAGATGATTGACGGATTGGAAGGTTATATGAATGAAAAAAGATTCAATTCATTAGATGATTTCAGGGGTAAAGCATTGGGACAGGTTAAGCACTGGGAAGATCTCAACCTGCGGTATAAAGTGGTGGCAGATATTCATGACGACAAATGCATTGGTTGCCAGCTATGTTATACGGCCTGTGAAGACGGTGCCCATCAGGCTATTGGTTTAAGCAGTGATCCGCAGAACAGGAAACCTCATATCATCGAAGAAAACTGTGTTGGATGCAATTTGTGTTCACTCGTTTGCCCGGTAGAAGAATGCATCACCATGGAACGCAGGGACAATGGCAAAGAGACGGTAACCTGGAAAGAAAGAACACTTGCAGGTTCCATACCAAAGGACTTTAATGATGAATTGGCAGGTGGCTTACATCACTGGGTTCCACAACCGGAAGAAGCATTGAAGAAAGCAAAACCAGCGCACTACAGATATCCTTCCTGAAGTTTTTTATTTTGTTATATGCAGGGCTCAGCAGCAGGTCGCATGATCCGCAAATATTTTTTCCTTCAAACAGGCATTGAGAAAATTAAAATGTGGTTCCGGAATTCATATTGAAATCATCATGTATGAGCTGCAGTAAGGTCAATATAAACAGGAGCTGCCTTAAAAACTGAATCCGGTTTTTGCAGGAAGCTGTCTCAAAACAGGCAATCAATGTTGTCATGTGGAATTTATTTCTGTATCTGTCAATGAACTGAAGATATCCTGATCCCGAGTAATCGTGACAGGATGATTCCAGGTATTACGAAATAGCTTCTATTCCCTTTTTACATGCGGATAATCATGCCGCTTTTCGGGTGCAATTGTATCAGCGGGTGGAGGAGGATCTTTCATGATCACCTGCGGAAAAAGTTTCGTTTCAAAACCTTCAAAGTCTTTCGCCCATTCTTTATGGTTGTAAACGCAAACCGGAAGGCAGGCGGAACAGTAGTAATGATTGGCGAAGTAGGGGAAGCATTTGGCGGTATCAACCTGGTACCGGTAGTTGCCAAGATGGTCTTTTCCGGCAGATTCGCTGCGGGTATCAGGGATTGCTTTCGCCGGGCAATAAATTCTGCAGGCACGGCAATTGTCGCAGAATTTTGCTATGCCTGCATCAATTGGATGATCTGTTTCCATTGGAATAGAAGTGATCACACTGCCCATTCTGAACAACGGTCCTAACTTTGGATGAATGATAGAGCCGTGCCGTCCCAACTCACCGAAACCCGCTTTCAGCCCAATTGGAATATGCAGCACATCGCTGTCGCCTATCGGATGTTCCACCTTGCACGAAAAACCCAGTGAACGAATATAGCTTGCGAGCTGAATGACTGTTTCTCCCAGCGTATAATAAATGCGCAGGCATTCTATGGCAGCGGCTTCAGATGGCACCACCTGGAATGCCCGCCACAACATCCTCTGGCCGACTGCAATGGCATACTTCTCCGTAACGGTTTTTCCCCTGTAAATATCTGACGGCTCAATCTTGCAGATGCCAACGATGTCGGCACCGAATGAAAATGCCTTTTCCTTTATCGTCCTTGCTGCTTCGGCTGCACTGGCAAATTCCTTTTTAACGGGAGCCACCGTGCTTTCAAAACGTTTATACTGATCCTCATAAATCTTTTGCAGGTAATCATTTACCGCTTCAATATTAATGGTTCGTCCACCCACTGCTGCATACCAGTCTTCCCAGGAAAACGCAGGCGGCGAATCACCGGCAGCGCTTATGTTTATGGGATCGTCAGATAGTGGAGGGTAGGGATCCAATGGAAAAAGTTTTGTTGATTGTTGATGACAAGGTGAACAGTGCCTTCGGGCACTTGGCCGGTCATAAATTTCCATAATAATCTGTCATAAACAAAGTACGGCCGGTCAAACGGGTTAACCGGGCTTTCACGAATAAAACATTACTTTTCCGACATGAAGTTTCTCTCCCTCAGAATCCTGTTGCTTCTCTCATCGATGCCATTGCTTTCACAGGCCCAGGAAACGGTAACTGTGATGGCCTATAATCTCCTGAACTATGAAGGTATCCAGGCCGATTCCGCTCTGCGCAATCCTTATTTCAGGAAGATTATGCAAGAAGTGAAACCGGACCTGCTTGTATGTGAAGAGATTGTTGTGTATTCGGCCATACAGGGATTCGTGGCCAACGTGATGAATGACTCCGCCGATATATATTCACTGGGCGCCTTCATAACCGGTTTTGATACCAATAAAGCCCTCATCTATCGAAATGAAAAGTTCACATTTATCAGCAACAAGGCAATAAAAACTGATTTGCGGGATATCAATGAGTTTACCGTTATTCATAAAGCAAGTGGCGATACCCTGCGTCTTTATGCGGTTCATCTGAAAGCCAGTTCTTCAGCCAGCGATGAAGCGCAGCGTGCTTTGGAAGTGGATTCGCTGCGGAAACGGACGAATGCATTGCCGGCGGGTTCTGATTTTATTGTGTGTGGTGATTTTAATATCTATTCATCCAATGAGACACCATATCAAAAACTGATGCAGGATAATGCCACGGATGATGGTAATTTCAACGATCCGCTGCCTGTCAGTGGCAACTTCAATACTTCAGCCAATGCTAAGTATCATACGCAATCACCACGTGTGCGCAGCTTCGGCGGTGGAGTGACAGGTGGCATGGATGATCGTTTTGATATGATACTTTTCAGCAATGCGATCATGGAGGCAGGCGGCATCAGCTATGTTCCCGGCAGTACGGTACCCTACGGTAATGACGGCAATCACTATAATGATTCCATCAACAGGCCACCCAATACGGCAGTGAGCATGGAAATAGCGAATGCATTGCACCAGGCGTCGGATCATATTCCCATCATTGCGAAACTACAGTTTGAGGTAACCGGTGATGAACCTATTGTTTCACAACAAACAGCAGTATCCGTATTTCCGAATCCTTTTAATGAAGAAGTAACGTTTGCGTTTTCACCTTTACCATCATCGGACATTGAGTTTTTTCTGACCGACATTGTAGGAAGGGTGGTGGAACGGCAGCAATTTCATGCTTCAGCCAAATTAATTCTTCAGCTGTCATCATTGAAAGACGGCATCTATTTCTATCACCTGAAAATAAAAGGTCAGGTGTTGCAGGGAAAAATAGCCAGGCAATAACGCTGGCTTCAAGTTAACTGCCGGAAGCGCAGACACTTTTACTGCTGATAAACTATTTGTGCAGTATATACATGATCAGCAAGCGTAACGGTCAGGTAATATATGCCGGACGCATCAGTGCTGTTGAGATGCATCTCTTCCGCCAGTTTCCCTTTGTGCAGCTGAACGCTCTTGTTCAGCTTAACCTGTCCAATGAGATTCCGTAATTCAATATTGGCCTGCACATCAACCTCAACAGGTAATTGCAGATAAATCACAAAATCTCCGTCCGTAGGATTGGGATAAACATCCAGATGCACGGGATTACTTTGTGGTGTTGCGATGCCTACGCTTATCTCATCAATGTATCCGTCACAATCATCATCAACACCATTGGGTAAAATTTCAGGGGCACCCGGATTCACTGTTGCGCTATTGTCATTGCAATCTGTGCTGTCTGCAACATAACCTGCAGGAGCTTCGCATGCGCTGATCTGATTGGTTGAGTCACCAAAGGTGTCATTATCTGCATCCTGGTAAAACAAGGTAAGCGCGAATCCTTCATCCAGTGTATCATTGCAGTTATCATCAATGCCGTTGCAGCTTTCCGTTACCGCAGGGTTTATGAAAGCGTTATTATCATTACAATCTTCATTATTAACGGAGTAACCGGTTCCGGGATTACTGCATAATGAAATGCCGGCGTTCAACTGATTACCGAAATTATCATTGTCGGCATCAGGGTAGTAGTTGATGAAAATCAAACCTTCATCCGCACTGCCATTGCAGTTGTCATCAAGTGTATTGCATGTTTCAGTTCCGGCCGGATTAATCAGCGCATTTGCGTCGTTGCAATCAGTATGATTCGTAGCATATCCTGTTCCCGGATTATTGCAGAGCGAAGTGCCGGCATCTGCCAGGCTTCCGTAGCTGTCATTATCCTGATCAAGATAATACGTCGTGAACACCAGTCCGTCATCAGCTGTTCCGTTGCAGTTGTCATCAATGCCGTTACAGGTTTCTGATGCTGAAGGATTGATGGCTGCGTTATTGTCATTGCAATCATTATGGCTTAATGAATAACCTGCGCCAGGGTTACTGCAAAGTGAAGTACCTGGATCTGCCAGGCTTCCGTAGCTGTCGTTGTCCAGATCAGCATAATAAGTAGTGAAGACCAAACCATCGTCGGCTGTGCCATTACAGTTATCATCAATACCATTGCAGCTTTCTATTGCAGCAGGATTAATCGAAGCATTACCGTCATTGCAATCGGTATTAATCACTGCAAAGCCGATTCCGGGGTTACTGCAAAGTGAAGTTCCGGCATCATTCAAATCGCCAAAAGTGTCGTTATCCAGATCAACGAAATAAGTTGTGAAGACCAAACCATCGTCGGCTGTGCCATTACAGTTATCATCAATACCGTTGCAGCTTTCTATTGCAGTTGGATTAATCGAAGCATTACCATCATCACAATCAGTGTTGACTACAGCAAAGCCGCTTCCAGGATTACTGCAAAGTGAAGTTCCGGCATCATTCAGATCACCAAAAGTGTCATTGTCGAGATCATCGTAGTAAGTAGTGAATAACAGGCCATCATCGGCAGATCCGTTACAGTTATCATCAATGCCATTGCAAGTTTCTGTAGCAGCAGGATTAATCGAAGCATTACCGTCATTGCAATCATTATTGACTACAGCAAAGCCAATTCCCGGATTACTACAAAGGGAAGTTCCGATATCATTCAAATCGCCAAAAGTGTCATTGTCGAGATCAGCATAATAAGTGGTGAAGACCAAACCATCGTCGGCTGTGCCATTACAGTTATCATCAATACCATTGCAGCTTTCTATTGCAGCAGGATTAATCGAAGCATTACCGTCATTGCAATCGGTATTAATCACTGCAAAGCCGATTCCGGGGTTACTGCAAAGTGAAGTTCCGGCATCATTCAAATCGCCAAAAGTGTCATTGTCGAGATCAGCATAATAAGTGGTGAAGACCAAACCATCGTCGGCTGTGCCATTACAGTTATCATCAATACCATTGCAGCTTTCTATTGCAGCAGGATTAATCGAAGCATTACCGTCATTGCAATCGGTATTAATCACTGCAAAGCCGATTCCGGGGTTACTGCAAAGTGAAGTTCCGGCATCATTCAAATCGCCAAAACTGTCATTGTCGAGATCAGCATAATATGTGGTGAAGACCAAACCATCGTCGGCTGAGCCATTACAGTTATCATCAATGCCGTTGCAGCTTTCTATTACGGCAGGATTAATCGAAGCATTACCATCATCACAATCGGTATTTACTACAGCAAAGCTGCTTCCCGGGTTACTGCAAAGTGAAGTACCTGGATCTGCCAGGCTTCCGTAGCTGTCGTTGTCCAGATCAGCATAATAAGTTGTGAAGACCAAACCATCGTCGGCTGTGCCATTACAGTTATCATCAATACCGTTGCAGCTTTCTATTGCAGTTGGATTAATCGAAGCATTACCATCATCACAATCAGTGTTGACTACAGCAAAGCCGCTTCCAGGATTACTGCAAAGTGAAGTTCCGGCATCATTCAGATCACCAAAAGTGTCATTGTCGAGATCATCGTAGTAAGTAGTGAATAACAGGCCATCATCGGCAGATCCGTTACAGTTATCATCAATGCCATTGCAAGTTTCTGTAGCAGCAGGATTAATCGAAGCATTACCGTCATTGCAATCATTATTGACTACAGCAAAGCCAATTCCCGGATTACTACAAAGGGAAGTTCCGATATCATTCAAATCGCCAAAAGTGTCGTTATCGAGATCAGCATAATAAGTGGTGAAGACCAGCCCGTCATCTGCAGTTCCGTTACAGTTATCATCAATGCCATTGCAGCTTTCTGTAGCAGCAGGATTGATAAATGAATTGCCATCATTGCAATCAGTATTCACTATAGCAAAACCACTTCCCGGATTACTACAAAGGGAAGTTCCGGCATCATTCAAATCACCGAAACTGTCATTGTCGAGATCAGCATAATAAGTGGTGAAGACCAAACCATCATCTGCTGAGCCATTACAGTTATCATCAATGCCATTGCAGCTTTCTATTACGGCAGGATTAATCGAAGCATTACCATCATCACAATCAGTGTTGGCCACAGCAAAACCAATTCCCGGATTATTGCAAAGTGAAGTTCCGGCATCATTCAAATCACCAAAGCTGTCGTTATCCAGATCTGCATAATATGTGGTGAAAGCGAGTCCGTCATCTGTGCTTCCGTTACAGTTATCATCAATGCCATTGCAGCTTTCTATTACGGCAGGATTAATCGAAGCATTACCATCATCACAATCGGTATTGACTACAGCAAAGCCAATTCCGGGATTATTGCAAAGTGAAGTACCGGCATCGTTCAGATCACCAAAACCGTCAAAGTCAAGATCAGCATAATAAGGAGTGAAGACCAAACCATCGTCGGCTGTGCCATTACAGTTATCATCAATACCGTTGCAGCTTTCTGTAACAACAGGATTTATTACGGCATTACCGTCATTGCAATCGGTATTAACTACAGAAAAACCGTTTCCCGGATTACTGCAAAGTGAAGTTCCGGCATCATTCAAATCACCAAAAGTGTCATTGTCGAGATCAGCATAATAAGTGGTGAAGACCAGCCCGTCATCAGCTGAGCCATTACAGTTATCATCAATGCCGTTGCAGCTTTCTATTGCAGTTGGATTAATCAAAGCATTTCCATCATCACAATCTGTGTTTACAACTGCAAAGCCAATTCCAGGATTATTGCAAAGTGAAGTTCCGGCATCATTCAGATCACCAAAAGTGTCATTGTCGAGATCAGCATAATATGTAGTGAAGACCAAACCATCGTCGGCTGTGCCATTACAGTTATCATCAATACCGTTGCAGCTTTCTGTAACAACAGGATTTATTACGGCATTACCGTCATTGCAATCGGTATTAACTACAGAAAAACCGCTTCCCGGATTACTGCAAAGTGAAGTTCCGGCATCATTCAAATCACCAAAAGTGTCATTGTCGAGATCAGCATAATAAGTGGTGAAGACCAGCCCATCATCTGCAGTTCCGTTACAGTTATCATCAATGCCGTTGCAGCTTTCTGTAACAGCAGGATTTATTGCGGCATTACCGTCATTGCAATCGGTATTAACTACAGAAAAACCACTTCCCGGATTACTACAAAGGGAGGTTCCGGCATCATTCAAATCGCCAAAAGTGTCGTTATCAAGGTCAGCATAATATGTAGTGAAAACGAGGCCGTCATCGGCAGATCCGTTGCAGTTGTCATCAATGCCATTACAACTTTCGGTAGCAGCAGGATTAATCGAAGTATTACCATCATCACAATCGGTATTGACTACAGCAAAACCGATTCCGGGATTACTGCAAAGTGAAGTTCCGGGATCATTCAAATCACCAAAACTGTCATTGTCGAGATCAGCATAATAAGTGGTGAAGACCAGCCCGTCATCTGCAGTTCCGTTACAGTTATCATCAATGCCATTGCAGCTTTCTGTAGCAGCAGGATTTATTGCGGCATTACCATCATCACAATCTGTATTGACTACAGCAAAACCAATTCCGGGATTACTACAAAGGGAGGTTCCGGCATCATTCAAATCGCCAAAAGTGTCGTTATCGAGATCAGCATAATAAGTGGTAAAGACGAGTCCGTCATCGGCTGTACCGCTACAGTTATCATCAATACCGTTGCAGCTTTCTATCACAGCAGGATTAATCGAAGCATTACCATCATCACAATCTGTATTGACTACAGCAAAACCGATTCCGGGATTACTGCAAAGTGAAGTTCCGGCATCATTCAGATCACCAAAAGTGTCATTGTCGAGATCAGCATAATAAGTAGTGAAGACCAGTCCATCATCTGTGCTTCCGTTACAGTTGTCATCAATACCGTTGCAGCTTTCTATCACAGCAGGATTAATCGAAGCATTACCATCATCACAATCGGTATTAACTACAGCAAAGCCGCTTCCGGGATTACTGCAAAGTGAAGTTCCGGCATCGTTCAAATCACCGAAACTGTCATTGTCGAGATCAGCATAATAAGTAGTGAAGACGAGGCCATCATCTGTGCTTCCGTTACAGTTGTCATCAATACCGTTGCAGCTTTCTGTAGCAGCAGGATTTATTGCGGCATTACCGTCATTGCAATCGGTATTGTCTACAGCAAAGCCGCTTCCCGGATTGCTGCAAAGTGAAGTTCCGATATCATTCAAATCGCCAAAAGTGTCGTTATCCAGATCAACGAAATAAGTTGTGAGGACCAAACCATCGTCGGCTGTGCCATTACAGTTATCATCAATACCGTTGCAGCTTTCTATTGCAGTTGGATTAATCGAAGCATTACCATCATCACAATCAGTGTTGACTACAGCAAAGCCGCTTCCAGGATTACTGCAAAGTGAAGTTCCGGCATCATTCAAATCACCAAAACTGTCATTGTCGAGATCAGCATAATAAGTGGTGAAGACGAGGCCATCATCAGCTGAGCCATTACAGTTATCATCAATGCCGTTGCAGCTTTCTATTGCAGTTGGATTAATCAAAGCATTTCCATCATTGCAATCGGTATTGACTTCAACAAAGCCGATTCCGGGATTGCTGCAAAGTGAAGTTCCGGCATCATTCAGATCACCAAAAGTGTCATTGTCGAGATCGGCAAAATAAGTAGTGAAGACCAGCCCATCATCTGTGCTTCCGTTACAGTTGTCATCAATGCCATTGCAACTTTCTATTGCAGTTGGATTAATCGAAGCATTACCATCATCACAATCAGTGTTGGCCACAGCAAAACCAATTCCCGGATTATTGCAAAGTGAAGTTCCGGCATCGTTCAGATCACCAAAACCGTCAAAGTCAAGATCAGCATAATAAGTAGTGAAGACCAAACCATCATCTGCTGAGCCATTACAGTTATCATCAATGCCGTTGCAGCTTTCTGTAACA
The DNA here is from genome assembly GCA_019694975.1 of Chitinophagales bacterium. Lineage (NCBI taxonomy): Bacteria > Pseudomonadati > Bacteroidota > Chitinophagia > Chitinophagales > Chitinophagales bacterium. The sequence goes on along the minus strand of JAIBAY010000002.1, from coordinate 130,173 downwards.
ACAGGATTTATTGCGGCATTACCGTCATTGCAATCGGTATTAACTACAGAAAAGCCGCTTCCGGGATTACTACAGAGTGAAATTCCGGCATCATTTAAATCGCCAAAAGTGTCGTTATCTAAATCAGCATAATAAGTAGTAAAGACCAGTCCGTCATCGGCTGCGCCATTACAGTTGTCATCAATGCTGTTACATATTTCGGCAGCATTGGGATGAATGCTTGCATTGATGTCGTAGCAGTCGGTGTTATTGTTTGCAAAACCGGCCCCTGGATTATTGCACAAAGAAATACCTGGCAGAAAGAAATCTCCGTATCCATCACTGTCTTGATCAGGATAATAGGTAACAAAGACGAGCCCATCATCGGCTGTTCCATTACAGTTATCATCAATGCCGTTGCAGCTTTCTATTGCAGTTGGATTAATCGAAGCATTACCATCATTGCAATCAGTATTCACTACAGCAAAGCCAATTCCAGGATTATTGCAAAGTGAAGTTCCGGCATCATTCAAATCGCCAAAAGTGTCGTTGTCGAAATCAGCATAATAAGTGGTAAAGACGAGTCCGTCATCGGCTGCGCCATTACAGTTGTCGTCAAAGCCGTTGCAGCTTTCTATCACAGAAGGATTAATCGAAGCATTACTGTCATTGCAATCAGTGTTGGCCACAGCAAAGCCAATTCCGGGATTGCTGCAAAGTGAAGTTCCGATATCATTCAAATCACCGAAACTGTCGTTATCCAAATCTGCAAAATATGTGGTGAAAACAAGTCCGTCATCTATGCTTCCGTTGCAATTATCATCAATGCCATTACAACTTTCGCTAGCAGCAGGATTAATCGAAGCATTACCATCATTGCAATCAGTGTTGACTACAGTAAAGCCACTTCCGGGATTATTACAGAGAGAAGTTCCGGCATCATTCAAATCGCCAAAGCTGTCGTTATCCTGATCAACATAATACGTGGTGAATACCAGTCCGTCATCGGCAGTACCATCGCAGTCATCATCGGTACTGTTACAGGTTTCTGTAGCCGACGGGTTGATGGAAGCACTGGCATCATTGCAGTCGAGGTTGTTGATGGCAAATCCGGTTCCGGGATTGCTGCAAAGGTCGACACCCGAGGCAGCCTGGTTTCCGAATCCGTCGCCATCGGCATCGGTATAATAAGTCACAAAGAGTCCTTCATCAGCGGAACCGCTGCAGTTGTCATCAATGGTGTTACAGATTTCAGGAGCGGCCGGGTTGATGGAAGCAATTGCATCATTGCAGTCAGTAGGGAGGAGCACGAATCCTGCGGGTTGGGCGCAGCTGTCGATCTGTATTGCAGGGTTTCCAAAGCCATCACCATCTGCATCGGCGTAATAAGAAATGATTCCCACCGCATCATCGGCTGTGCCGTTACAGTTATCATCAATGCCATTGCAAGTTTCTGTAGCAGCAGGATTGATAAAGGCATTGCCATCATTGCAATCAGTATTCACTACAGCAAAACCGCTTCCTGGATTATTACATAGCGAAGTACCGGCATCATTCAGATCACCAAAAGTGTCGTTGTCGAGATCAGCGTAGTAAGTGGTAAATAACAGGCCATCATCGGCAGATCCGTTACAGTTATCATCAATGCCATTACAGCTTTCTATTGCAGCGGGATTAATGGAAGCATTACCATCATTGCAATCACTATGACTTAATGAAAAACCTGCACCGGGATTATTACATAGCGAAGTACCGGCATCGTTCAGATCACCAAAAGTGTCGTTGTCGAGATCAGCATAATAAGTAGTGAAGACGAGCCCGTCATCTGTGCTTCCGTTACAGTTATCATCAATGCCATTGCAGGTTTCTATTGCAGTTGGATTGATAAAGGAATTACCATCATTGCAATCAGTATTCACTACAGCAAAACCGATTCCCGGATTATTACAGAGGGAAGTTCCGCCATCGTTCAGATCACCAAAATTGTCATTGTCGAGATCAGCATAATAAGTGGTGAAGACGAGTCCGTCATCTGCAGTTCCGTTACAGTTATCATCAATGCCATCGCAACTTTCGGCAGCAGCAGGATTGATGTTAGCATTGGCATCATTACAATCGGTATTGACTATGGCGAAGCCGATTCCGGGGTTACTGCAAAGTGAAGTTCCGGCATCATTCAGATCACCAAAACTATCGTTGTCGAGATCGGCAAAATAAGTAGTGAAGACGAGCCCGTCATCTGCTGTGCCATTACAGTTATCATCAATACCATTGCAGCTTTCGGCAGCAGCAGGATTGATGGTAGCATTGGCATCATTACAATCGGTATTGACTATGGCGAAGCCAATTCCGGGGTTACTGCAAAAGGAAGTTCCGGCATCATTCAGGTCACCAAAAGTGTCGTTATCCAGATCAGTATAGTAAGTAGTGAAGACGAGTCCGTCATCGGCTGCGCCATTACAGTTGTCATCTATGCTGTTACATATTTCGGCAGCATTGGGATGAATGCTTGCATTGATGTCGTAGCAGTCGGTGTTATTGTTTGCAAAACCGGCCCCTGGATTATTGCACAAAGAAATGCCTGGCAGAAAGAAATCTCCGTATCCATCACCGTCTTGATCAGGATAATAGGTAACAAAGACGAGCCCATCATCGGCTGTTCCGTTACAGTTATCATCAATGCCGTTGCAGCTTTCTATTGCAGCAGGATTAATCGAAGCATTAGCATCATTGCAATCGGTGTTAATCACTGCAAAGCCGATTCCGGGGTTATTACAAAGTGAAATTCCGGCATCGTTCAAATCACCAAAACTGTCATTGTCGAGATCGGTATAATAAGTAGTGAAGACGAGCCCATCATCTGTGCTTCCGTTACAGTTGTCATCAATGCCATTGCAACTTTCTATTGCAGTTGGATTAATCGAAGCATTACCATCATCACAATCAGTGTTGGCCACAGCAAAACCAATTCCCGGATTATTGCAAAGTGAAGTTCCGGCATCATTCAGATCACCAAAACCGTCAAAGTCAAGATCAGCATAATAAGTAGTGAAGACCAAACCATCGTCGGCTGTGCCATTACAGTTATCATCAATGCCGTTGCAGCTTTCTGTAACAGCAGGATTTATTGCGGCATTACCGTCATTGCAATCGGTATTAACTACAGAAAAACCACTTCCCGGATTACTGCAAAGGGAAGTTCCGGCATCATTCAAATCACCAAAAGTGTCATTGTCGAGATCAGCATAATAAGTGGTGAAGACCAGCCCATCATCTGTGCTTCCGGTACAGTTATCATCAATGCCGTTGCAGCTTTCTGTAACAGCAGGATTTATTGCGGCATTACCGTCATTGCAATCGGTATTAACTACAGAAAAACCACTTCCCGGATTACTACAAAGGGAGGTTCCGGCATCATTCAAATCACCAAAACTGTCATTGTCGAGATCAGCATAATAAGTGGTGAAGACCAGCCCGTCATCAGCTGAGCCATTACAGTTATCATCAATGCCGTTGCAGCTTTCTATTGCAGTTGGATTAATCAAAGCATTTCCATCATCACAATCTGTGTTTACAACTGCAAAGCCAATTCCAGGATTATTGCAAAGTGAAGTTCCGGCATCATTCAAATCACCAAAACTGTCATTGTCGAGATCAGCATAATAAGTCGTGAAGACCAGCCCGTCATCAGCTGAGCCATTACAGTTATCATCAATACCATTGCAGCTTTCTATTGCAGTTGGATTAATCAAAGCATTTCCATCATTGCAATCGGTATTAACTACAGAAAAACCACTTCCCGGATTATTACAAAGCGAAGTTCCGATATCATTCAAATCGCCAAAAGTGTCGTTATCGAGATCAGCATAATAAGTAGTGAAGACGAGGCCATCATCAGCTGAGCCATTACAGTTATCATCAATGCCGTTGCAGCTTTCTGTAACAACAGGATTTATTGCGGCATTACCGTCATTGCAATCGGTATTAACTACAGAAAAGCCGCTTCCGGGATTACTACAGAGTGAAATTCCGGCATCATTTAAATCGCCAAAAGTGTCGTTATCTAAATCAGCATAATAAGTAGTAAAGACCAGCCCGTCATCGGCTGTTCCGTTGCAATTGTCGTCTATACCATTGCAGATTTCAGTAGCATCAGGATGAATACTTGCATTGATATCGTAGCAATCAGTGTTATTAGCGGCAAATCCATTTCCGGGATCATTACAGAAATTGATGCCGGGCTGGAAAAAATCTCCATAGCCATCGCCATCCTGATCAGGGTAATAGGTAACATATACTAAGCCATCATCGGTTGCCCCGTTGCAGTTGTCATCAATGCCGTTGCAGCTTTCTGATGCAGCCGGATTGATGATGGCATTGTTGTCGTTACAGTCGAGATGGTTGACGGAGAAGCCTGAGCCGGGATCAGCACAAAGTGAATTTCCGGGATCCGAGACATTTCCATAGGTGTCATGATCCTGATCAGCATAATAGGTGATAAAAACTAAGCCATCATCTGCTGTGCCATTGCAGTTATCATCAATGTTATTACAGCTTTCAGCTGCTCCGGGATTGATGGCTATGTTACCGTCATTACAATCAGTATGATTGGTAACAAATCCGGGCCCCGGATAATAACAAACCGTATTGCCCGGGTTTGAAAGCTTGCCGTAACCGTCATGGTCCTGGTCAGGGTAGTAGGTGGTGAATACCAGTCCGTCATCGGCAGTGCCATCGCAGTCATCATCGGTACTGTTACAGGTTTCTGTAGCCGACGGGTTGATGGAAGCACTGGCATCATTGCAGTCGAGGTTGTTGATGGCAAATCCGGTTCCGGGATTGCTGCAAAGGTCGACACCCGAGGCAGCCTGGTTTCCGAATCCGTCGCCATCGGCATCGGTATAATAAGTCACAAAGAGTCCTTCATCAGCGGAACCGCTGCAGTTGTCATCAATGGTGTTACAGATTTCAGGAGCGGCCGGGTTGATGGAAGCAATTGCATCATTGCAGTCAGTAGGGAGGAGCACGAATCCTGCGGGTTGGGCGCAGCTGTCGATCTGTATTGCAGGGTTTCCAAAGCCATCACCATCTGCATCGGCGTAATAAGAAATGATTCCCACCGCATCATCGGCTGTGCCGTTACAGTTATCATCAATGCCATTGCAAGTTTCTGTAGCAGCAGGATTGATAAAGGCATTGCCATCATTGCAATCAGTATTCACTACAGCAAAACCGCTTCCTGGATTATTACATAGCGAAGTACCGGCATCATTCAGATCACCAAAAGTGTCGTTGTCGAGATCAGCGTAGTAAGTGGTAAATAACAGGCCATCATCGGCAGATCCGTTACAGTTATCATCAATGCCATTACAGCTTTCTATTGCAGCGGGATTAATGGAAGCATTACCATCATTGCAATCACTATGACTTAATGAAAAACCTGCACCGGGATTATTACATAGCGAAGTACCGGCATCGTTCAGATCACCAAAAGTGTCGTTGTCGAGATCAGCGTAGTAAGTGGTGAATAAAAGGCCATCATCGGCAGATCCGTTACAGTTATCATCAATGCCATCGCAACTTTCGGCAGCAGCAGGATTGATGTTAGCATTGGCATCATTACAATCGGTATTGACTATGGCGAAGCCTACACCCGGATTATTGCAAAGGGAAGTTCCGGCATCATTCAAATCACCAAAAGTGTCATTATCGAGATCAGCATAATAAGTGGTGAAGACCAGCCCATCATCTGTGCTTCCGTTACAGTTATCATCAATGCCATCGCAACTTTCGGCAGCAGCAGGATTGATGGTAGCATTGGCATCATTACAATCGGTATTGATTATGGCGAAGCCGATTCCGGGGTTACTGCAAAGTGAAGTTCCGGTATCATTCAGATCACCAAAACTATCGTTGTCGAGATCGGCATAGTAAGTAGTGAAGACGAGCCCGTCATCTGCTGAGCCATTACAGTTGTCATCAAGGCTGTTACATATTTCGGCAGCATTGGGATGAATGCTTGCATTGATGTCGTAGCAGTCGGTGTTATTGTTTGCAAAACCGGCCCCTGGATTATTGCACAAAGAAATTCCTGGCAGAAAGAAATCTCCGTATCCATCACCGTCTTGATCAGGATAATAGGTAACAAAGACGAGCCCATCATCGGCTGTTCCGTTACAGTTATCATCAATGCCATTGCAACTTTCGGCAGCAGCAGGGTTGATGAAGGCATTAGCATCATCGCAATCGGTATTGACTACAGCAAAACCAATTCCGGGATTACTACAGAGTGAAGTTCCGGCATTATTCAAATCACCAAAGCTGTCGTTATCCAGATCAGCAAAATAAGTAGTGAAGACCAGGCCGTCATCAGCTGATCCGTTGCAGTTATCATCAATACCGTTGCAGCTTTCAATAGCCGTAGGATTAACGGAAGCATTGGCATCATCACAATCAGTATTTAATACGGCAAAACCAATTCCCGGATCAATACAAAGGGAAGTGCCGGGATCTGCGATATTGCCAAATGCATCATGATCAAGGTCGAGATAGTAGGTGGTGAAAACTATGCCGTCATCAGTCAATGTATTGCAATTGTCGTCTATGCCATTGCAGCTTTCCAGGGCATTTGGATTAATCGAAGCATTACCGTCATTGCAATCAGTATTGACTACAGCAAAGCCGATTCCCGGAATATTGCAAAGGGAAGTGCCGCCATCATTCAGATCACCAAAATTGTCGTTGTCGAGGTCAGCATAATAAGTGGTGAAGACGAGTCCGTCATCGGCTGTTCCGTTGCAGTTGTCATCAATGCCATTGCAGGATTCTATTGCAGCAGGATTGATTACGGCACTACCATCATCACAATCAGTGTTTACAATTGCAAAGCCTACTCCCGGATTATTACAAAGGGAAGTACCGCCATCATTCAGATCACCAAAATTGTCGTTGTCGAGGTCAGCATAATAAGTGGTGAAGACGAGCCCGTCATCGGCTGTTCCGTTGCAGTTATCATCTATGCCATTGCAGCTTTCTGCCGCTGCAGGATTGATGGATGCATTATTGTCATTACAATCATTGTGGTTTGATGAGAAGCCGAAGCCCGGATTATTACAAAGCGAAGTGCCGGCATCGTTGAGATCACCAAAAGTGTCATGATCGAGGTCAGCATAATAAGAAGTGAAGGCCAGGCCATCATCAGCTGTTCCGTTGCAATTATCATCAATGCCGTTGCAGTTTTCCGCAGCCGCAGGATTTATGGAAGCATTTATATCATTGCAATCTGTATTGCTGGCAGCATAACCATTGCCCGGGTTAACACAAAAAGCAGTTCCCGGATCGAGTATATTTCCAAACCCATCCTGATCCAGGTCGGTGTAGTAAACAGTGAAAATCAGCCCCTCATCGGTAAGGCCGTTGCAATTATCATCAAGGGCATTACAGTTTTCGGGCGCATCAGGATTGATTGCTGCATCATAATCATAGCAATCATCATTATTTTCTACATAGTTATTGCCTGGTTGATTGCATAAGGAAATGCCGGGCTCAAAGGCATCACCGAATCCATCTTGATCTGTGTCAGGAAAATAAGTAGTAAAAACAAGTCCTTCATCAGTGATACCATTACAGTTATCATCTGAACCATTACAGCTTTCTGCCGCACCGGGATTAACAGCGGAGTTTTCATCATTGCAATCACTGTTATTCAGGACAAAGCCTGTACCGGGGTTGCTGCAAGCGGAAATGCCCGGATCATTTGTATTGCCATAACTATCATTGTCGAGATCAATATACCAGGATAAATAAACCAATCCGTCATCCGTTGCCCCGTTGCAATTGTCATCTATGCTGTTGCAGCTTTCTGATGCAGCCGGATTGATGATGGCATTGTTGTCGTTACAGTCGAGATGGTTGACGGAGAAGCCTGAGCCGGGATCAGCACAAAGTGAATTTCCGGGATCCGAGACATTTCCATAGGTGTCATGATCCTGATCAGCATAATAGGTGATAAAAACTAAGCCATCATCTGCTGTGCCATTGCAGTTATCATCAATGTTATTACAGCTTTCAGCTGCTCCGGGATTGATGGCTATGTTACCGTCATTACAATCAGTATGATTGGTAACAAATCCGGGCCCCGGATAATAACAAACCGTATTGCCCGGGTTTGAAAGCTTGCCGTAACCGTCATGGTCCTGGTCAGGGTAGTAGGTGGTGAATACCAGTCCGTCATCGGCAGTGCCATCGCAGTCATCATCGGTACTGTTACAGGTTTCTGTAGCCGACGGGTTGATGGAAGCACTGGCATCATTGCAGTCGAGGTTGTTGATGGCAAATCCGGTTCCGGGATTGCTGCAAAGGTCGACACCCGAGGCAGCCTGGTTTCCGAATCCGTCGCCATCGGCATCGGTATAATAAGTCACAAAGAGTCCTTCATCAGCGGAACCGCTGCAGTTGTCATCAATGGTGTTACAGATTTCAGGAGCGGCCGGGTTGATGGAAGCAATTGCATCATTGCAGTCAGTGGGGAGGAGCACGAATCCTGCGGGTTGGGCGCAGCTGTCGATCTGTATTGCAGGGTTTCCAAAGCCATCACCATCTGCATCGGCGTAATAAGAAATGATTCCCACCGCATCATCGGCTGTACCGTTACAGTTATCATCAATACCATTGCAGCTTTCAACTGCAGCGGGATTAACGGAAGCATTACCATCATTGCAATCACTATGACTTAATGAAAAACCTGCACCGGGATTATTACATAGCGAAGTACCGGCATCGTTCAGATCACCAAAGGTGTCGTTGTCGAGATCAGCGTAGTAAGTGGTGAATAACAGGCCATCATCGGCAGATCCGTTACAGTTGTCATCAATGCCATTGCAAGTTTCTATTGCAGCGGGATTAATGGAAGCATTACCATCATTGCAATCAGTATTGACTACAGCAAAGCCGATTCCCGGATTATTACAGAGGGAAGTTCCGCCATCATTCAGATCACCAAAATTGTCATTGTCGAGATCAGCATAATAAGTGGTGAAGACGAGTCCGTCATCTGCAGTTCCGTTACAGTTATCATCAATGCCATCGCAACTTTCGACAGCAGCAGGATTGATGTTAGCATTGGCATCATTACAATCGGTATTGACTATGGCGAAGCCTACACCCGGATTATTGCAAAGGGAAGTTCCGGCATCATTCAAATCACCAAAACTATCGTTGTCGAGATCGGCATAATAAGTAGTGAAGATCATCCCATCATCTGTGCTTCCGTTACAGTTATCGTCAATGCCATCGCAACTTTCGGCAGCAGCAGGATTGATGGTAGCATTGGCATCATTACAATCGGTATTGACTATGGCGAAGCCGATTCCGGGGTTACTGCAAAGTGAAGTACCGGCATCGTTCAGATCACCAAAGGTGTCGTTGTCGAGATCAGCGTAGTAAGTGGTGAATAACAGGCCATCATCGGCAGATCCGTTACAGTTGTCATCAATGCCATTACATGTTTCCAGTGCAGACGGATTAATGGCAGCACTCGCATCATTGCAATCACTATTATTAGCAGCGTGTCCGGCACCGGGATTATAGCAGAGATTGATTCCGGGATCAAGTATATTTCCAAATCCATCATTATCATTATCTGCATAGTAGTTGATAAAGTTTAAGCCTTCATCTGTATTGCCATTGCAATTGTCGTCGATGCCATTGCAATTTTCTGCGGCATTGGGATTGATCAATGCATTTAAATCATAACAATCAAAATTATTTATTGCGAATCCGGCACCCGGATCTATACATGAAGTTGCGCCAGTCACAAACATATTACCGAAGCCATCATTGTCCTGATCGGCATAATATGTATTGAAAGTTAATCCTTCATCTGATATTCCATTACAATTGTCATCGATTGCATTGCAGCTTTCAGCCATTAATGGATGAATAAATGCATTAGTATCATTACAATCGGAATTATTAGCGGAGAATCCAATACCTGGATTATTGCATAGCGAATTTCCGGGATCTGAAATACTGCCAAAACCATCAATATCATTATCGGCATAATAGATAATGAAAACAATACCGTCATCTATGGTTCCATTACAATTATCATCTAAAGTATTGCAGCTTTCAGCAGCCACAGGATTGATGGCTGCATTTCCGTCATTACAGTCGAGATGATTGACTGAGAAGCCTGAACCCGGATCAACGCAAAGTGAATTTCCAGGATCGGAGATATTTCCGTAAGCATCATTGTCCTGATCAATATAATAAGTGATGAAAGCTAAACCATCATCTGAGCTTCCGTTACAATCATCATCAGCAGCATTGCATATCTCGAAAGCAGCAGGATTGATGGCAGCATTGCCGTCATTACAATCGAGATGATTGACTGAGAAGCCTGAACCCGGATCAGCGCAAAGTGAATTTCCAGGATCGGAGATATTTCCGTAAGCATCATTGTCCTGATCAATATAATAAGTGATGAAAGCTAAACCATCATCTGCGCTTCCGTTACAATCATCATCAGCAGCGTTGCATATCTCGAAAGCTGCAGGATTGATGGTTGCATTTGCGTCATTACAGTCGAGATGATTAACGGAGAAGCCTGAGCCCGGATCGGCGCAAAGCGAATTTCCCGGATCGGAGATATTTCCGTAAGCATCATTGTCCTGATCAATATAATAAGTGATGAAAGCTAAACCATCATCAGCACTTCCGTTACAATCATCATCAGCAGCGTTGCATATTTCAATAGCTGCAGGATTGATGGTTGCATTTCCGTCATTACAGTCGAGATGATTAAAGGAAAAGCCTGAGCCCGGATCGGCGCAAAGCGAATTTCCCGGATCGGAGATATTTCCGTAAGCATCATTGTCCTGATCAATATAATAAGTGATGAAAGCTAAACCATCATCAGCACTTCCGTTACAATCATCATCAGCAGCGTTGCATATTTCAATAGCTGCAGGATTGATGGTTGCATTTCCGTCATTACAGTCGAGATGATTAAAGGAAAAGCCTGAACCCGGATCGGCACAAAGCGAATTGCCCGGATCGGAGATATTTCCGTAAGCATCATTATCCTGATCAATATAATAAGTGTTGAAAGCTAAACCATCATCTGCGCTTCCGTTACAATCATCATCAGCAGCGTTGCATATCTCGAAAGCTGCAGGATTGATGGTTGCATTTCCGTCATTACAGTCGAGATGATTAACGGAGAAGCCTGAGCCCGGATCGGCACAAAGCGAATTGCCCGGATCGGAGATGTTTCCGTAAGCATCATTGTCCTGATCAATATAATAAGTGTTGAAAGCTAAACCATCATCTGCGCTTCCGTTACAATCATCATCAGCAGCGTTGCATATCTCGAAAGCTGCAGGATTGATGGTTGCATTTCCGTCATTACAGTCGAGATGATTAACGGAGAAGCCTGAGCCCGGATCGGCACAAAGCGAATTGCCCGGATCGGAGATGTTTCCGTAAGCATCATTGTCCTGATCAATATAATAAGTGTTGAAAGCTAAACCATCATCTGCGCTTCCGTTACAATCATCATCAGCAGCGTTGCATATTTCAATAGCTGCAGGATTGATGGTTGCATTTCCGTCATTACAATCGAGATGATTAAAGGAAAAGCCTGAACCCGGATCAGCACAGAGCGAATTTCCCGGATCGGAGATATTTCCGTAAGCATCATTGTCCTGATCAATATAATAAGTGATGAAAGCTAAAGCATCATCAGCACTTCCGTTACAATCATCATCAGCAGCGTTGCATATTTCAATAGCTGCAGGATTGATGGCAGCATCTCCGTCATTACAATCGAGATGATTAACGGAGAAACCTGCACCCGGATCAGCACAAAGTGAATTTCCCGGATCGGAGATGTTTCCGTACGTGTCCAGATCAATATCAGAATAGTATGTGATAAAACTTAGCCCTTCATCAGTCAGACCATTACAATTATCATCTGTTCCATTGCAATTTTCTGCCAGGTCAGGATGTATTTCCGGATTTAAATCGTTGCAGTCGGTATTTATTATTGAAAATCCACTGCCTGGATTATTGCAAAATAATTCGCCCGGCAGAAGAAGATCTCCATAGCCATCACCATCAATATCCGGAAAATAAAGTACAGCCAATCCTTCATCAATGCTTCCATTGCAGTTATCATCCAAAGTATTGCATAACTCGGTGGCTGATGGATGAATTGCCGCATTAGCATCATTGCAGTCATCATGGCTAACCGCATATCCTGCGCCGGGATTGTTACATAAAGAAACGCCTTGAGCTGACAGGTTTCCGAAACCATCGTCATCTGCGTCGGTATAATAGGTTGTAAAAACTAATCCTTCATCAACGAGGCCATTACAATTATCGTCGAGGCCATTGCAGTTTTCTGCAGCACCAGGATGAATTTGTGCATTTGAATCGTTGCAATCTGTTGTATCTGTAACATAACCGATAGGCTGTGCAACAGAATCTTTTCTTATATCGAAATTTCCATAAGTATCGCCATCTGCATCGGCAAAATAGGCGTTCTCGAGTTTACATTTTCCAAGTTTGAAGTTTGTGGTATCACCAGTCGATAGCCGGAGACTATCCAGCTGATCCCGGTGAATCTGTATTAAGGCGGCATAAGCAGGATCGTTGATAAGATTGATATTCTGCTGAGGGTCATTAATGAGGTCAAAAAACTCTTCTGTGGTGCTGTTACAAAGGCTGTAGATGTAAGTATAATCCAGTGACCTCACGGCTTCCCATTTATTACCGCCTTCGGGATAGTTTTCGTAATAAAAGTATTTGCGATGTACCTGACCCTGTGCAAGCTGATGCAGTGACACGCCATCCATATTAAAAGTATCAGGAATACCTGCGGCTTCCAGCAGCGTAGAAGCGATATCAATATTGGCGGCAATTTCATTGTCTATCACAGTGCCAGCTTGAAACCAGGCCGGATATCGCACAAATAGCGGCACACGGAGCGACTCTTCATAGGCGAGAATTTTTTTCTCCATGCCATGTTCGCCCAGCAGGTATCCATTATCGCTCGAAAAAATAATTAATGTGCTGTCGAGAATCTGATGCGCTTCGAGGTATTTCATTACACTGTCAACTGCATATTCTGCAGCATGTCCTGTTTCATAATAATCCCTTATTGCCTGATCCAGGTCTGTGGAGTCACCTTCAAACAAATGTCCCGGGTACAAGTACGAAGGAAAATCTTTGGTATAAAGACCTGTATTTTCGGGGTAATTGATATTAGCCTGCTGATACAAGGTCTCTTCTCCCGGGTAGGGTTCATACGGACTGTGCGGATAGCGGTAAAAGAGAAAAAGTGCCCATGGAGATCCGTCGGGCACCATGTTTTCTACAAAATTCAACCCTAAATCGGTATAGACGGTTGCTTCCGGTTCAATATAATAAGCGAGGGAGCCATCATCAAAACGGATGGTCATACTGTCGTGTTCGATGGAGTCAGTTACGGCCCAGAAATCGAATCCTACGGGATCATCAGGTATGTGAAAATCCAGTAACCATTTACCTATAAAAGCAGTCTTATAACCATTATCCTGTAGTACAGAAGACACGTAGGTTAATCCTGGATTTGGGGAAGTTCCATTATCCAGCGTTCCATGATGATGTGCGTAGAGACCTGTATAGATGGATGCGCGGCTTGGAGCGCATAGCGACGTGGTAACTCCCGTAAACCTGAAATTGACGCCTTCTTCGGCAATCCTGTTGATGGATGGAGTGCTAAAAAATGCCGGTCCGCCATTGGGTGCGAACATGTCATACCGCGCATCATCCAGCATGATTACCACAATATTGGGCTTGCTCTGCTGCGCTTCGACGCCTTCAGCCATCAGAAGACTGAACACAATGACGAATAATTTCCCGTATCGCGCCAATATTGAATCGGATGCCACGATAGCCGGCCTGTCATTATATTTGATAGCCGGCTTCTGCAATTCCATCAGGATGCGAGGCCATAAACCGGCAATGCATTTCGTTAAACGTACTGTTAAAAGTTCGTAGATGTTTATGATCATAGCGGAGAGACAAATAAACGAAAAGTAAAGTTATCAGCCAGCGCTTTTTATAGCTGATTGAGGCGTAACAGATACTGTTTATAGTCGCTCTCTTGTTATGATGTCAACAGGGTGATACCTGTACCATGCAAGAAGCGATTTGTTTTGATAGTAATACGGAAAGCTCATGTAAAATGATGCAGCGCGAATGGGAGCCATTAGCACCGGCAGAGTAGGTTGAAGTTCAAAGGATGCATATTAAGTCAACGCACATAAATGCATATTCATGCACGGCGTTCATCCACCATTCATATCCTGTAAAATGTCTCCTCCGTTGTTGGTGTTTTTTCGCTTGAAGAGTGATGCGTCGAACTTTCCAAACTTATAGCTGAAGTTCAGCCTGATAAATTGCGGGTCGCGTACCCTGGTAGAAGTTTGTGTGAAATACTCGGTATCATAGTAAGTAGTGTATTCTTTCGTACGAAAGATATCGGTAAAGCTGAGCGTCAGCGCAGCAGCTTTGTTTTTCAGAAATTCCTTCTTTACAGAGAGGTCAACACCATAAACGGGTTTCACATAACCTTGCAATGTGGCAGGAGGGGTACCAAAAAAGCCACCTCCCATGCCCATACCTCTGCCTCCGCCTCCTCCAGTTTGCGGCACGGAGGTCTTCGACTGATAATCACCGCTGAGTTGAATCGTAAAATTGAGCGGCAACCTGAAGCTGGCATTCACCTTGGCAAACCAGGAGAACTGGCTGTTTGTCAGATCTTGTTCGATGTTGCTGCCGTCAATGAAAGATTGAAACAGGTTGATATTGGTAGTAAGATTGAACCACTTCTTAATGGAGTTGCTGGAGGTAAACTCAAGGCCTGCAAGGTAGCTGGAGTTCGCATTCTGATAAGTGTTGATGATGATCTGATTCATGGAGACACTGTCATAGGACAAGTCCTGGTATTTAGTGATCAGGTTGTTCGTGTATTTGAAGTATGCCGTTGCCTGCAGGTTGTTGGATTTATTAAAATTCTGGTCGAAACTGAGTTCAAAGGTATTGGTGAATTGCGGCAGCAGGTCAGGATTGCCCTGCTGCAGGTTTAATGAATCGGAATAGTCGATAAAGGGCATCAGTTGAAAAAAAGTAGGACGGTCAATCCGCCGTGAATAACTCAATTGTAGCGAACGTTCGTCAGTGATTGCATAGCTGATAAAGCCGCTCGGAAAAAGACTAAGTGGAAAATTGTTTCTGAATGACTCTCCTTCATTGGTAAGCGTACCGGAGTAAAAAGAGCTTTCCACGCGCAATCCTGCCTGATATTGAAATTTTCCATAATCACTGCTGAAAGTCGCATAGCCTGCATATACCTGGTCATCATATGCATAATTGTTGATGTCGGGGACTTCTACCAGGTAGTCCAGCGAATCATTGTAGACATACACGTGGTTCTCCGCCGTAAAATGACGAAGAGCGGCCCTCGCGCCCGCTTCAATCTTAACATTTTCTTTAATCACATTATCATAATCTGTCTGTGCAGTAAAATAACGGTTGGTCCCGCCTCCTTCCTGCTCCTGTCTTCCTTGTGAGCCGACCGGCATCTGTTGCGGATCATAGTATTGCGTGAGATAGGAGGAACTGTTATCACTTGTACTTTGGTTGTAATTTAAATCTGCCGTAAGCGTATTGTCTTCTTTAGGAAAAAGATGTTTGAAGAGCAGTGATCCGCCCACATTTTGAAACTGGCGTTCGCTGCCGGTATTGCGTATTCCGTTGCTGCTAATAATACCCGACTCATGAAGGGTATCTGTAACAAGAAAAAGTTGGTCGGTGGATGAAAATTTTCCTTGTGTATAATTGCCGCTCAGGGTGATAGTGTTCCTGTTGTTCAGGAAATAGTCAATGCCGGTGCCGCCGGAAAAAAACTGGTTATTGTTGACAGGCGTATCGCGCTGAAATACATTGGTCAGCGGATCGCCATAAAGGTTATAGCGTTCTGTATTGCTGTAACTGATAGATTTTCGCTGCATGAAATTGACATTGGCAAAAACATTCACCTTGCCTTCCCTGATATTAATATCTCCACCGGTATTAATCTTCCCACGTTTATCAATGCCTGCACGGAGGTTGCCGTTGTAACCAATGCGCCTGCTTTTTTTCATGACAATATTTATTATCCCTGATTGCCCTCCTGAGGCGTCATACTTGGCAGATGGATTGGTGATAACTTCAATTTTTTCAATGGCATCGGAAGGAATCTGGTCAATCGACAGGGTGGTGGGCCTTCCGTCCACGAATATCTGCGGTGCAGCATTGCGCAGGGTTACATTGCCATCAAGGTCTACCAGGACGGAAGGTACCTTCTTCAGCACATCTTCGGCAGTACCTCCGGCATTGGAAGGATCTTTATCAGGGTTGTATACTTTTTTATCCAGCTCGAGCTTGTACAATGGTTCATCACCGGTCACCACCACCTCAGATAAAGTAATTGCCAGCGATTTTAACTTGATATTGCCAAGATCTTTATCAAATGCACTCATCATCTGCTGCATATTTCCTTGCTGTGCCGGCTTGCTGTCAAATGCCACTGGCAGCGTCAAGGAATCATAGCCAATGGCAGTGATAAGCATAGAAAATTTTGCTTTCACGGGAAGGTTTTCCAGGCTGAAATCGCCATTCTCGGCTGTCAGCGCCCCGGTGAGCAGCTTTTGCGTTTGTTGTTTTTTTACTGAATCATACTTTACCTGGAATAATTGCACTGTGGCAAACTCAATGCCTTTGCCTGTTTTCGCATCCAGTATTCTTCCATAGAAATGGCCTGCATTCATTTGCCTGCCGCCACCGGTTGCCGGAGTTTGTGCATGCAGCGAAATTGACAAAAACATGCCCAGCGCAAGCCATAGTATATTTTTCATTGCAACTTGTGAGATAAGCTTATATGGAAATGAGTTCTTTGCAAAAGTATGACTTCTCCGGATAGCAGCGCATCAGGATATAGCTATGCGACTGTCTGTTTTACAGTTGCCGGAGGTCGCCGGTACCGGCCAACCGCCGGTTTCTTAATAAGTTTTAATTCAGAATGCATTGCTGCATCGAAATTCTGCTTAAATCACTAAATTTCAGGAGCAAATTCCGTTATATGGACATTCCACTCATCGAGAAAGAAAAACTGGTTGACTTTGATTTTGTGCAGTATGAAGTATTATCAAGTCAGTATGAAATAGACTTACGCAAAATTCTCCTCGAAGAAGCAATGCTGCTGGGCAATGGAGAAAAGCATAAGGTGCGGATAATTTTTGAGACAGCAGATGGCTTATATATGGTGGAAACAACAGTTTGGGACACCACCGATTCGCATATTGAATTGAAAGGTGGGATCGATATTCCCATCAGTTGCATCAGGGAAGTGCTTATCTGAGCATCTGCCAGGTGCAGAGTATTCACAATATGCCAATTCGAATGATCCCGGATTTTTTTCTGGAGTATCAAGTTCGAAGCGGAGCCTGCTACCATCAACGCACATTATTTAATTCACCTTCGGTTTTGAATTCGCTGGTGGTGTGAAAGGTAATGTCAGGGTTTGCTTCCTTGGTTACACGAAGCAGCCAGTCGGAGGGAGCCAGGAAAACCAGGTGGTTGTCCTTATCATTATAAACGTTTTGCGATTTAAACCTGATAAATTCAGCCAGCTTCGCTTTATCAGGGGAAGTAATCCAGCATGCCTTATGAATGTCTTTCGGTACGAACTCACAGGAGGCGCCATATTCATTTTTCAACCGATACTGAATCACTTCAAACTGCAGGTCGCCGACAACACCAACAATTTTTTTACTGCCATGCTGCTGGTAAAATAATTGGGCAACACCCTCTTCCGTCAGCTGTTCAATTCCTTTTTCCAGCTGCTTGGTTTTCATCGGATCGCGGTTGATGAGTTCCTTGAATATTTCCGGTGAGAAACTGGGGATACCTCTGAATTGCAGCACTTCTCCTTCTGATAAGGAATCGCCAATCTTAAAATTGCCGGTATCATACAGTCCAATAACATCTCCAGGATAGGCTTCATCAATAATATTCCTTTCCGCAGCCAGGAAAGTGGCCGGGCTGCTGAACTTAAGCTCTTTCCTAAGACGGCAGTGAAAGATATATTTGTTGCGTTCAAATTTGCCGGATACGATTCTTACAAAGGCGATACGGTTACGGTGTTTCGGATCAATATTGGCGTGGATTTTAAATACAAATCCCGTAAAGACCTCTTCCTCGGGATGCACAACCCGCTTATCCGTTTCACGGCATTGTGGCCTGGGAGCGATCCTGATAAAAGTATCCAGCAATTCCTTTACACCAAAGTTATTGCGCGCACTGCCGAAAAATACAGGAGCGATGTCCGCTTTCAGGTAAGCATCTGTATCAAAATCAGGATATACACCGCTCAGCAGGTGCGCATCTTCCCGCAATTGTTCGGCATCACGCGGAATAATTTCATCCAGCATGCCTTCCTGCAGGTTGCTGATCTCTACCCTGTCTTTTTCAATGGTTTGCTTTTCCGGCTGAAAAAGTTGAAGTGTACGGTCATATAAATTATATACGCCCTTGAATTCGGATCCTTTATTTACAGGCCAGCTTAAAGGCTGCACCCTGATATCAAGTTTTTTTTCCAGTTCATCCAGCAGGTCAAAAGGATCGCGTCCTTCGAGATCCATTTTATTGATGAATACAATCACCGGCGTCTTGCGCATCCGGCATACTTCCATCAGCCGTTCCGTCTGTGTTTCCACTCCTTTCACCGAGTCAATCACCAGGATCACGCTGTCCACTGCTGTTAGTGTCCGGTAGGTATCTTCCGCAAAGTCCTTGTGCCCGGGCGTATCGAGCAGGTTAATCAGTGCCTGGTTATATTCAAAGGTCATCACAGACGTAGCCACGGAGATACCACGCTGTCTTTCTATTTCCATAAAATCGGAAGTCGCAGCACGCTTGATTTTATTCGATTTTACGGCACCGGCTACCTGTATGGCGCCACCATACAGCAAAAATTTTTCCGTGAGTGTAGTTTTTCCCGCATCAGGGTGACTGATAATGGCGAATGTTCTTCTTCGTGCGAGTTCTTCTGTTTGTTTCATGTTGGCGGGTGCAAAGGTATCCAAACAATTATTTAATTTGACGCATGCATGGTAGAGGCAACTTACATAAATATATATGCAGGCTTTCTTAATATGCTGATTCTGCTGTGAAAGAATATGCACGGCAAGGTGATTTGAATTTTATGCCTAACTTTTCGCCATAAAAAAATCAAGATGAATCTTATTTACAGGTTAACAAGTTCTGCTGTAGTGCTTGTTCTATTGCCTTTGTTTTCCTTTAGCCAGTATGGTGTGCCGGATGCCGGATTTGGTATCAACGGTGTGGCTTTGGCGGATGTAAGTGGCTTTACTGATGACATCACCAGCGTCATCGTTCAGCAGGACGGGCAGATTGTGATGAGCGGTTCAGCCCAGTATACTGACCCAGATGGAGGCACTTCAGTGCTTATTCCGATCGTTTGCCGTTTCAGCGCTACCGGTGAAGCGGATACCGCTTTCAACGCCATCATGTTAACAGAGCTAACGGCGCCCACTTTTGCCAACTCTTATTTTACCGATGTCTTGCAGGATGCGAGCGGTAAACTGTTGTTCTTTGGCAGCAGAAAATCAGATTTCTTTATCGTGCGGGTATTGCAGGATGGCACTATTGATGACAACTTCGCCGATAACGGTAAGTCTGTTATTGACCTGAACGGCACCTATGACCTTGCGCATGGATTCATACAGCAATCTGATGAAAAGCTGGTTGCTGTTGGACAAACCCTGGTTGGTAATCTGCTGAAACCGGTAATACTCCGCTTCCTGTCTGATGGAACCCTCGATCCGTCTTTTGGCACGTCTTCCGGTTATACGGTTATTCCAAACATTGCCAACTTCGGTAATTTCATTGATGTGATTCAACAACCGGCTGATGGTAAATATGTGGCAGCTGGCTACTATATGGATCCTGTAACGGATCTCAACTGGTTCTACCTTGCGAGGTTTAATAACGACGGCATAATCGACAGCACTTTCGATAACGATGGTATCGTTACGATGGATTTTGGTCCGGGCACCAATCAGTTTCTTACAAAAATTGCTTTGCAGGAGGATGGTAAAATTCTGGCTACAGGTAAAGTGTATACGCTGTCATCAAGTGCCTGCGTCGCCCGTTTTAAAGCTGATGGTTCATTGGACGATGGTTTCCAGGGCGGAGGTAAACAAATGTTGAACTGGGGTGTAACCTCAAGCAGCGCAACATCTGTCATGTTGCAGACCGACGGAAAAATTGTGCTCTCCGGATATGCCTCTAATCTTACTTCAGATGAGTCCTTTGTGATGATGCGCATGCTTGACAATGGCGCACCCGACAATACTTTTGGTACGAATGGCATCACCGAAAATAATTTTGGATTCAATGCTGCCATCGCCACCTGTTCGGCTATTCAGCCTGACGGTAAATTGCTTGCAGCCGGCTATAATGGAGAGGACGCTATGGTAGCAAGATACTCAGGGTTATTCATCGGTATCAATTCACCCGCAACGACGGGTTTTTCATGCAATGTATTTCCGAATCCGGTTACGGATGCAGCTTTCCTGACCTTCAACATGAATACAGCTGCAACGGTTGAGGTTTCACTTTGTGATGCTACGGGAAAAAAGCTTGCAACATTGTTCGGTGATCATCTAGCAAAGGGAAAGCAGCAGCTCAATCTGCCTGTTCCATCAGGCATCAGCGGCGGTTTTTATTTTTGCCGTGTACAGGCCGGTGCGGAACAGGCAGTTATTCCGTTGCAGATTCTCCGGTAAACCTTCGGTAAATGCAAGTCATTCATCCTTGTGTTTTTTTCAGGAGCGCTGCATTTAGCTATCCCAGTAACAAATTCTTTTTATTTTATGGGAAATGAAAAGGACGACATTACAATCATCCGAGAGAGGAGTGCCGGAATATCTTAAAGGACGCGGCGCTCAGCTCAAACCTGCAAATAAATATCTGAGGCTGGAATATGTAACGGATCATGTAGAAGCATTGGATGAACCATTGTTTTCAAATCCGGAGACTAAAGTATTTGAAGAGTTCCCGAAAAAAATACTGAACAAGGTGGAAAGCCCTGATCTGGGAATGGCTTTTTCCATGAATCCATATCAGGGTTGTGAGCATGGATGCATATATTGCTATGCCAGGAATACGCATACTTACTGGGGTTTTAATGCAGGACTTGATTTTGAAAGCAGGATCATTGTAAAGCCAACAGCGCCCGATCTATTAGACAAGGAACTTCGTCATAAAAGGCATATTGCGCAACCAATCATGTTATCCGGCAATACCGATTGCTATCAGCCTTTGGAACGGAAGCTTGGAATTACCCGTCGCATGCTGGAAGTTTTGTTACTGCATAAACACCCTGTGGGAATTATTACCAAGAACTCATTGATACTTCGTGATCTTGATATTCTATCAAAAATGGCGGCCTTGCAACTGGTGTCAGTAACACTGAGTATCACAACGCTGAAAGAAGATTTGCGGCAATTAATGGAGCCAAGAACGGCAACAGCCAGGCGGCGGCTGGAAACAATCAGGGCGTTATCGGCGAATGGTATTCCTGTAAATGTAAATGTTGCGCCCATCATACCTGCTGTTAACAGCGATGAAATTCCTGTCATTCTGGAAGCCGCCGCAACAGCAGGGGCACTCTCGGCGCACTATACAATGGTGAGGTTGAATGGCGATGTGGCTATTGTTTTCACCGACTGGGTACATAAAAATTTTCCTGACAGGGCTGAGAAAATCCTGAATCAGATACGGTCACTTCATGGCGGCAGATTAAATGACAGCCGGTTTGGCACACGGATGAGGGGAGAAGGCGAGATTGCAGAGTCGATCAGGCAACTGTTCACAGTAGCCAGGAAGAAGTACTTTGAAGGCCGTGTTTTTCCGGAATTGGATTATTCATTATTCAACAACAACCCCTGCAAGTCGCAACTGTCGCTGTTTTAAAAAAGTTGCAGAGCATTATATACAATTGAAGCAGCATTACCTTCAGCCGATTCGTAATCCATTGACAGTTTTTTGTTCCGGTTGCAATATGGTTATTGTATTGTCTTGCCCAATAGTGCCAAGAATAAGGCATTCGGAGAAAAAACTACCGATCTGCTTAACTGGCAAATTCATCACGGCAACTACCTGCTTATTTAATAAATCTTCCTTCGAATAAAGTTTGGTGAGTTGTGCAGAAGATTTTCGGATTCCGTATTCACCAAAATCAATCCATAGCTGATATGAGGGATTTCTTGCTGCAGGAAAGTCACGCACCTCCATCACGGTGCCTACCCTCATCTCTACTTTTTCGAAATCATTCCGGCTGATCATAAATTTAATTTGATGAAAAGGTAGTAAGTTGAAAGATTGGCCGGGTTGAAATTTTATTATTTTTGATTCTGCAGAAAACCGGTGTAGCGCATACTGACCGGTTATTTTTTTTCACTTTAATAAAATCTAATGGCGGGTAAAAAAATGAGGATTCTTTGCTGGAATATTAATGGCATCAGGGCGGCCTGGAAAAAAGGCCTGCCGGATTGGTTCTCCAGGGAAGCACCTGATATCCTGTGTTTGCAGGAAACAAAAGCACAAGTCGAACAGCTGGATCATGAAATAGTGAATTTCGAAGACTACCGGAGTTATTTTAATGCTGCTGAGAAGAAAGGATATTCCGGTGTTGCCATTTATACACAGCATGAACCGCTGAGAGTGCAAAACGGCTTACAAAACAAAGATTTTGACAATGAAGGGCGTGTAATTGAAATGGAGTTTCCGGACTTCGTATTGTTCAACGTATACTTTCCGAATGGCGGAAGAGGCCCGGAGCGTGTAAAGTATAAGCTTGATTTCTATGATGCGCTTTTTCAGAGAGCGGAAGCACTTAGGCAGCAGCAGAAGCATATTATTATCTGTGGCGATTACAATACTGCCCATAAGGAAATTGATCTCGCCCGTCCTAAAGAAAATGTAAACACCAGTGGCTTTCTGCCTGAAGAGCGGCGCTGGATAGATAAGATTGTTGACCTCGGATATGTCGACACATTCAGGGAATTCAATCAGCAACCTGATTGCTATACGTATTGGGATCAGATCACCCGTGCAAGGGAAAGAAATGTTGGATGGCGTATCGATTATTTTTTCGTCAACCGGGAAGCAAGGAAGTTTGTGACGGCCGCCCGCATTCATGCCGATGTTACGGGCAGTGACCATTGTCCGATTGAGCTTGAACTGTCATTTTAGTCGATCCTCGCTTGAGTCGATTGCTGATGGCAGAATTCACCTATTGTAAAGGGAAAGGCTAAGCCTTTGCGCATTATACTTTATTTGATTTTTGATACGCTTTACAAAATCTCCACGATGAATAAACTATGATGGCTGTTTATTTGGTTATGCAGCAATATTCCACACTGATTAAAACACCGGATATTTTGATGTTTTTTCCGGCTCACGCAAAACCTGAGATACTTCGCGGCGTTTATGTTTCTTTGTTGTGAAGATGAATGCGCATTTGCCGGTTAACAAGCAGATAAAATCACTGGATGACCATGAACTTGTCGCACGGTACAGGCAGACAGGTAATAATGTCTTCGTTGGTGAATTGTATGAACGGTATACACACCTTGTTTATGGTGTATGCATGAAGTACCTGGAAGACCGCGAGGACAGCCGCGATGCAACCGTGGAGATCTTTGTTAAGTTACTCGATGACCTGAAAAAACATGAAGTTGAAAATTTCAGGGGCTGGCTCTATAGTGTTGCCAGGAATCATTGCCTGATGAAGTTCAGAAAGGATAAAAACAGGATAGAAAACCGGCCTGAACTGCAGGCTGAACTGGCTGTGGTTATGGAATGGAATGAAAACCAGCATCATAACAGTGATGAAACCGGGAAACAACAAATATTAACAATGGAGGAGGCTATCGAACAACTGCCAACGGAACAAAAACGCTGCATAGAGTTATTTTATATGCAGGAGAAGAGTTATCAGCAGGTGATGGAATTAACAGGATTCGATTTCAAACAGGTTAAAAGCTATATTCAGAATGGAAAGCGGAATTTGAAAAACCTGATAAACCGGCAATATGAAGGTGGATAGGGATAAATTTTTTGCGGATCAGCGTGATGAAGTGCCACAGGAAGTCCTGTTGCGTTATGTCAGTGGCATTGCTTCTCCTGAAGAAATTCGCTGGGTAGAGGAAAAGATGGTGGATGACCCGTTTCTTGCAGATGCAGTGGAAGGAATGCTAAAGGTGAAGAATGAGCAGGCGTTAAAAGAAGACCTCGTAACAATTCACGCCGCCATGAAGGAAAGGACAGCTCCCCGGATACGAATCTTTAATTCTGGCACTGCCTGGCTTAAAGTTGCCGCAGCTTTATGCCTGTTGATCAGCGCGATCTGGTTTGTAAACAGCCGGCTTCAGCAATCGACTGAAAAGATATTTACCCATGAATTTGAACCATATCCTGCTCCAACCGCAACAGATGCTGCAAAAGCTGATGATGCTGCCAGCACGGAGTTCAGGCCATTAAATGATACACTTTCAAAAAAAGTTGTATCCGCTAAAAAGCAGGAAAAATTGCCGGCACCGCAAGTGGTGGAACCATCAGTTAAATATACAACGGAATCAACCACTGACGCTGCACCGGAAATTTCCCTTGATGAAAACGAGGTTGCAGAACGTGCAATGGCGCCACAGGAAGATATTATTTCAGATGCAACGGCAGGAAGCAATGCTAAGCAGGAAGCTGACCAGGTTACTGATAAATCTTACAGCTACGAGCAAACTACGGCGGAATCAGTTGGTAAGCCATCTGCTGCCACCACCAGGAAGGAAAGTATGCAGGATGAAGTAAAACAATCTGTTGCTGAAAAGGATGGCGCATTTAAAAAGAAGAACGAATTTCAGGGAATACTCGATGCCGGACTCGCCCAATATCATGATGCCAATTATGCAGATGCCATAAAAAGCTTTGAAGCAGTGCTGAAGATGGACGGAGAAAATGAGACAGCAATCTTTTACGCGGGTGTAAGCTACCTGGCGCTTGAGAATGCGGATGAGGCACTTGTCAGGCTGAAGAAGCTGGAAAACAACAAGTCAGGTGACTATTATGAGCCGGCCTTATGGTATGAAGCACTTGCTTATGTCCAAAAAGGGGAGAAGAAGAATGCGGAATCTATACTGAATAAAGTGATCAGGCTAAATGGCGAGCACCGTAAACAGGCGGAAGAATTACTTCTCAAATTATAGCTGAATGTATGTCTGCAAGCGATTATTCTTTTCTCGCAGACGATCGGAAAAGATAATAGGCCGGAACGCCTAAAGCCACAATAAACAATCCGGGTACCGTATAATTGCTTTTGTATAACAGCAGAATAAAACAGATCATGCTGATCAGTACTATGTAGATAAGCGGCAGAACAGGGTAACCAAAGGTTTTGTATTCACGCCGGACATCCGGCATTTTCCTGCGCAGCACAAATATGCCGATGATGGTGAATATGTAAAACAACAGCACGGCAAATACTACATAGTCAAGCAGGTTACCATAGGTGCCTGACAGGCAAAGCAAACTTGCCCATACCGATGCGAAAATAGTAGCAACAGCCGGAACGCCATGGCTGTTCAGTTTTCCCATTCGGGAAAAAAATAACCGGTCCTCAGCCATTTTATAAAACATCCTGGGTGCGGTTAATATTAATCCGTTCAGACAACTGAATGTTGAAAGCATAATCAAGGCCGCTACCATTAACACAGCAGTATGACCGGCCATGGCATCTGCAGCAGCCACTCCAACGCGGTCGTCGGTGGCGAACTGAATGCCCCGTTCAAAAACTACTCTTGTTGCTTCACCCGGAATGCCTTCGAGGGGTAGATTGGTGAGGTAAACGATATTCATCAGCAAGTAAATGAGCGATACCAGTCCCACGCCAATGGCCATACTCAACGGAATATTCCGCTTTGGATTAACTACCTCATCTCCCGTAAAGGTGATGCCGTTCCAGGCATCCATCGAAAACATGCTTCCGACCATAGCAGAGGCAACAGCTACTATTACAGCCCAGCCGCTGATGGGTACACGTCCTATCAGCTGATTGTTTTCAACTACTACCTTTTTGGCGTCCCATATATGGGAGAAGTTTTGCATAACGGCTTCGCTGTTACTGACGAAAATGCCAATGGCGATTAATCCGAATAAGGCAAGAATCTTAGTGGCACTGAAAAATGTCTGTATCCATTTTCCATATCGTACACCCTGTATGTTTACAAAAGTCAGCAATGCAATGATGATGATGGCAAGCACTTGCTGTGTAGTGATTTTCAGCAATCCAACATCGGCAACAATATATCCGGGTCCGAACAACGGGATGAATACACCCGTAAATTTCGAAAATGCAACTGCCACTGCAGCAATCGTTCCTGTTTGTATAACAAAAAAATAGGTCCATCCATATAAGAAACCCATCATCGGGTTATAAGCTTCACGAAGAAAAACATACTGTCCTCCGGCTTTGGGAAACATGCTGGTCAGTTCCCCGTAACAGAGCGCTGCAACAATGGTGAGAAATCCTGATAATGCCCATACAAGCAACAGGTAACCGGATGATCCCACATTACGTGCGATATCCGCACTCACGATAAAAATACCCGAACCGATCATAGTTCCGGCAACAAGCATTACGCCGTCAACTAACCTTATTTCCCGTCTGAATGTCCCTTGTGTTGATTCCATCTGTTTATAAATGACCGGAGTAAATGTAAATATTTAGATGAAAGTAATACGGTGAAGTGATATGACAGTGAAGTTTATTTGTTTAAAATGTATGTAGGTCTTTTATTTGCATGCCGCAACAGCATTCATCAGCCGCTTCAGCAGTTTTGTTGTCCTGAATGATTTTTTTGGAAGGGGTCGGTTGCGCAGAAAATTTTCAGTCTTAATTGCCGACCTTAAGAACAACAGCCATGAAAATTATTAGGCCTCTTCTGCTCCTGTTGATCGTTCCCTGCTTTCTCATGTTGCTTTCGTTTCTTCCGAAATCTACAGGCGCGGAAGAATCTCCTGCTGGTATTGCTTTGGCAGATCATTCTGCAAGTTTGTTTGACGCAGCAGGACTTAAAGCACGTGGATTGAATTATGATGCATTCAGCCTGGCGCTGAAAGGCAAAGAGAAACTGGAAGCCGAGGGCAAGATTGAGAAAACAAATCTCATCACGATTGCTGATTTCAGTCAGTCATCCTGTCGTAAGAGATTATATGTCATTGACCTGGTTCAGCAAAAGATACTGTTTCAGACATTTGTAGCGCATGGAAAAAATTCAGGAGAGGAGTATGCACAGTATTTTTCGAATGAGCCGCAATCCAATAAGTCAAGTCTTGGTTTCTATACAACATTGGAAACCTACTACGGTGAACATGGGCTGTCTCTTCGATTGAAGGGTGAAGAGGCGGGAATAAATAACAATGCATTTGATCGGGCCATTGTGATGCATGGTGCAGGATATGTCAGTCAGCAGTTTGTGAGCCAAAACGGGCGGCTCGGCAGGAGCCAGGGCTGTCCGGCATTACCTGCTGAACAGTGTTCCGCCATAATAAATGAATTGAAGAATGGCTCCTGCATTTTCCTCTATTATCCCGACAAAAACTATTTATCGGAATCTTTATTGCTACAAGACTGAAGATCGCTCTCCAATCCAGCAATGCCTGCGTTTCTCTTTATTAAACTGAAAGATCAGCCCTGCAATCTCAGTTATTTAATGCGCCATCGTTTACCCAGATCTCAAACATCTTTATGCTGCAGTCGTCCAGCTGATTTCCATTCTCAGGCATTGGTGTTACACTGCCTGTCCATTGTATGGAATTCATCAATGCTCCTGACATCGCCTGATCAAAAACATCAGGATAATTGTTTAACAGGATGCCGCCTCCGGTAGAAGCATTTGCATGACATCCCAGACAACTTGTTTGCAGGATGGGAACAATAGTACCGGAATAAGTGACATTAGCTGTGTCGCAGGTTACAGTATTGCAGGGTCCGTCTGTTGCTCCTTCTTCAATCCATGTTTTAATGGTATTTACCTGGTCGTTGTTTAAAGGTTCATTGGGCGCAGGAGGCATTTTGTCTTCACCATTGCCGGTTAATACTTTATATAACTTGCTGTTATTTGGCTTATATGGCTTTACGGCTTTCATGATGCCATCATAATTGGAAAAATCGTACCCTTCTGCTTTGGTGTCTGCATCATGGCATCCTGATTTGGCGCAATTCGACTGTATCAGCGGCAACACATCTGTCTCGAAGCAAACAGCATTGCCGTTGGTGCTCAGATCCGGAAAACTTTTATCAAAAGTGCAGCCGCCAAACCAGGTAAAAAAACTAAAGGACAAAAGAATTACCACTGCAGCTTTTACGGAAGATCTGTTCATACTGATTTTGATTAACAATATTTCAAGGGCAAATTTACGTACCTGACAGGTTCTACTTCAATAATGAGAGGTGATAGATATCATGTTTTTGATACGCTTATTTTTTTGAATAGTATAACCTGCCTAAAGCAGGTCTGTATTATTGAAAAGCATAATCTACCGCAATATTTCCAGTTCGTTTAGTACATTCCTTTGTATACGCACCAGCGGATCTTCATTCGTGTATCTTTCAAAACGCTTACCGGTAATCTTTTCATAAAGCTCGATGTAACGCGCTGAAATGATTTCAATCCACTCGTCCGACATTTCCGGTACCTGCTGACCTTCCTTTCCCATGAAATTGTTTGCGATCAGCCATTCGCGGACAAATTCTTTCGAGAGTTGCTTTTGCGGCTGACTGTCTTTCTGACGTTCATCATATCCGTCGAGATAGAAATAACGCGATGAATCCGGTGTATGAATTTCATCCATTAGATAAATTGCTCCGTCCAGTTCACCGAATTCATACTTTGTATCTACCAGTATTAACCCTCGTTCCCTGGCGAAACGGGTCCCAAAGTCAAACAACTTCCTTGTATAGTCTTCGAGCCGCTCATAAGTGGATACAGGCACTATCTCACTTTCCAGTATTTCTTCGCGTGAGATATCAAGGTCGTGGCCGGCTGCAGCTTTGGTTGTCGGCGTAATGACAGGTACAGGAAACGGATCATTTTCCTGCATTCCATCCGGCAATGCAACGCCGCAAAGCATTCGCTTTCCCAGCTTATACTCCCGGGCAGCATGGCCTGCCAGGTAGCCCCTGATTACCATCTCCAGTTTGAAGGGATTGCATTTTCTGCCGATGGTAACATTGGGATCAGGGTTTGACAGCACCCAATTCGGTATGATATCTTTTGTTGCAGATAGAAATTGAGCCGCCACCTGGTTTAAAACCTGGCCTTTATACGGAATCGGCCGCGGCAGAACTACATCAAATGCAGATATGCGGTCTGTAGCAACCATAACCAGGTACTGATCAGCAATGGTGTACACATCTCTTACTTTGCCGTGGTAAACTGCAGTCTGATCCGGAAACCGGAAATCAGTCCGGTAAATAGTGTTGGTCATTCCGATGATTTCTGCAAAGATATATTTTCGGAACCGGCAATACTGTCTGCTCGGTTTGTTTCCCGATAGGTGACAGCAGACATTTTATTTATACACTGGCTTTATACAGTGAATTTTATATAGCCATAACCTTGAAAGGCAATTGGTTTGCAGTTTCTGAGTAAGCTAAAATAATTTGTACGTCTTTACCCTGCAGCCTCTCCGGCTAACCCAATCCTCTTTTGAAAAGCAAATGCGATGAGAAAAACGGAATGCATTTAATAAATCACATTGATCTTCCGGAGTTGAGATATAACCAACGAAATGCGATGTTATCCTTCCAAAAGATGTTTTGCATGAGGAATACATGGCTGACGATTTCAATATTGATTGCATGCTGCTTACATTTACTTACAATTTTTTTTATGGAGATAAAAACTGCCATCACCGATCAGGATATCAATAAATGCCGCGAGGTGCTGATGGTGCTGCGGCCGCACCTGCAACAGGAATCATTTATGCAGGCTGTAAAGGATACGCTGGCCGACAACAGGAAATTGCTTTTTATCGAAGAGAATGGAGTTGCTGTTGCAGCTGCGATGTATGAATGGGGCTTCAACCTTTACAGGGGACGATACTTTTACATTGATGATCTCACCACTCTTCCGGGTGCACGCCGGAAAGGATATGCCTCGCTTTTGCTCGACAGGATTTTCGAAGATGCCAAAGCACAGGGCATTGAGCAGGTGCATCTCGATTCCGGGGCTAACCCAGGAAGGTATGATGCACATCGCCTTTACCTCAACAAAGGTTTTAATATTACCAGTTTTCATTTCGCCAGGCGTATCAGCTGAATTATTATGGCAGGATACACTACGGTTCCGCTGATCCGTAAACTCGGCATAAAGGAAGGGGTTCGCTTGCTTTTAGTTAATGCGCCTGCCGGTTATCTGAAACTGACAGGCCGGCTGCCTCGTGGTGTGGAACTGGTAAGCAGCAATGCTGCTGAGGTGGATATAATTCAATTCTTCGCAACAAGCATGGAAGAGCTGGAATTACACCTGCCTGCGCTTGCCGGACAAATGAAACACAACGGCATGCTTTGGGTTTCGTGGTACAAGAAAGCGGCCGGCATTCCAACCGATGTTACGGAAGATTATATCAGGCAAACGGCTATTGCCCTGGGTCTTGTTGATATAAAGGTTTGTGCCATAGATAATCGCTGGTCTGCGCTTAAGCTGGTATACAGAAAATCCAACAGGTAGAGGCAGGGAACATCAAGCGATTTGTTCTGCAGAGCATAGGCGAGGTCGCTTGCTTCCTGCCCAAAAATAATAACGAAATCATGGGAAAGTCATGAATTTAACGGCTGATTTTGCGATAACTTTAGGTGGCATTTTTTTGAAATAGAAGCAAACCATTAAATTCATAATTATGAAAGCACTTAAAGTAGCCATCTTCATCTATAATGATGCTGAAGTACTTGACTTTGCCGGTCCGTTTGAAGTGTTCAACCTGGCTAATACAGTAGCGGGAAAACAACTGTTTGACGTTTTCCTGGTAGCCGAAACGGATCAGATGGTTTTTGCAAAGAACAATTTCCGCGTTGTGCCCGACTATGATTTTGCAGAGATGCCGGAACCGGACATCCTTGTTATTCCCGGTGGAATCGGAAGAAAAATGCAGATGCACGAAATACCGGTACTGAATTGGGTGAAGCATGAAGCAAGCAGGGCGTCTTATGTCTTAAGCGTTTGTACCGGTGCATTTATCCTGGGCAATGCCGGTTTGCTGAATCATTTGCCTGCCACAACGCATCATCAGTCTTTTGATGAATTTGAGAATGAGTTTCCGCAGACACAACTGTTGCGTAATATCAGATATGTTGATACCGGCAAAGTGATTACCTCTGCAGGCATTTCAGCAGGAATTGATATGTGCCTGATGCTGACGGGAAAATTATTTGGTATTGAACTGGAACAAGGTGTAGCAGCAAGAATGGAGTTTGCGCAAACCACAATTGGCGCACATTCATGATCGTTGCTGATCTCTGCTCTAAGTGTTGCTGACTAATCAGGCTATAAATTGCCTATCAGGCCTATTAAGATGAGCCACTACTATTTTCCGGCTGCCGTTGTTAGGAAAAACAATCGAAGAAATTCAGTTATTCCGTATGACATAATAAACAGGCAGTGCATTCAAACATTATCTATCTTCTACTTTGTTCCATTTTTCTATTTTTGTCGCAAATCAGAAAAAGTATGATGATCAGAAGCCGGGCGCCATTAAGAATCGGGTTGGCAGGTGGCGGTACGGATGTGAGTCCCTATTCCGACCAGTTTGGCGGTGCCATACTCAATGCCACCATCAGCATGTTTGCGTATGCAACCATTGAACCACTTGATACCGGTAAAATCATTCTGCATGCGATCGACAAAAAGCAATTGATTGAACTGGATGCCGATGATGAACTTCCCATCGACGGAGAGCTCATCCTGGCCAAAGGGATATACAACCGGATTGTGAAACAATTTACGCACAAGCCACTCAGTTTTCGGCTATCCACGTATGTTGATGCTCCGGCAGGTTCAGGCCTCGGCACTTCTTCAACGCTTGTGGTGGCCATCATCGGGGCTTTTGCGGAATGGCTGAAGCTGCCGCTGGGCGAGTATGATATGGCGAAACTGGCATTTGACATCGAGCGAAAGGATCTTGCCATGGCGGGTGGAAAGCAGGATCAGTATGCTGCTACATTTGGTGGCTTCAACTTTATGGAGTTTTATAAAGAAGATAAGGTAATTGTAAATCCGCTGCGTATAAAAGAGCATTACCTGAATGAAATGCAATATAACCTGTTGCTTTATTATACAGGAACCAGCCGGCTCTCATCAAAAATTATTGAGATGCAGAGCGTAAATATCACTGCGAAAAAGGAAAAATCAGTAGATGCCATGCATAAACTGAAAGAACAGGCAGTGCATATGAAAGAAGCTATTTTGCAGGGAAATCTGGCTGAGATTGGAGAGATATTGAATTTCGGTTGGCAGTACAAAAAACAGACAGCGGACGGTATTTCAAATCCTATGATCGATGAGATTTATGATGCAGCCCTGCAAGCCGGTGCCAATGGAGGAAAGATTTCGGGTGCAGGCGGCGGCGGATTCATGTTTTTTTATTGCCCGGGGCATACCAGATATGCCGTACTCGACCGCCTTCATCAGTTCGGTGGCGAGTTCCGTCGTTTTCAGTTCACTAAATCAGGCGCAACTTCCTGGCTTGCCAAATAATATTGCTGTCATCCCGGCAACAGTGCGAAGGAAGATAATTATTGTCCAGCCTGTAACCATAAATAATAACTAACCACAAAAGAAAACTACATCATGAATAAAATAAAGGAAATAATCACGGCTTCCATCTCGGTGAAGGAAAAAATCCTGCATGACCCTGCACTTATCACCATCCTGCAGCAGGTGGCAGATGAAATTGTGAACTGCTATGCACATGACGGAAAGGTATTGTTTTGCGGAAACGGCGGCAGTGCCGCTGATGCACAACACATTGCAGCAGAATTAAGCGGACGTTTCTATTTTGACCGCGATCCGCTTGATGCGGAAGCATTGCATGTGAATACCTCTTACCTCACTGCGGTTGCCAATGATTATTCCTATGATCAGATCTATTCCCGCCTGATTAAGGCCAGGGGACGAAAAGGTGATGTGCTCGTAGGTATCTCCACTTCAGGTAATTCGGGTAATGTGATCAAAGCCTTTGAACTTGCAAAGGAAATCGGGATGATCACGGTTGGTATGACCGGTGAATCAGGAGGTAAAATGAAAGCGCTTTCAACTTATTTGCTCAATGCACCATCCTCCGATACGCCCCGCATTCAGGAATCGCATATCATGATGGGGCATATCATCTGTGAGCTGGTGGAAGAACGAATGTTTGAAAGAGGTAAGTAGTTATTACTTTGCTGCTGTCACAGTTGTAAAACATGCTGCTGTTAATTATGCTGACAATCATCCATGGTTAATACTGCCATCATTCTTGCCGGCGGATTCGGCACCAGGCTGCAGGCTGTGGTTAAAGACCGCCCGAAGCCAATGGCCGATATCAACGGGAAGCCCTTTCTGCAATACCTGCTCGATTACCTGCAACTGCAGGGCATAGAGAATTGCATCCTCTCTGTAGGCTATAAATGGGAGTCAATTCAGGATTATTTCGGCTCAAAATATGGTTCGCTCCATCTTACTTATTCGGTGGAGGAAAGTCCGCTGGGAACCGGTGGCGCCATCAAAATGGCATTGGAAAAAATTTCCGGTGATGAATGCTTCGTTTTTAACGGTGATACCTTCTTTGGTATTGATCTGAAGGATTTTTACCGGCGACATCAAAGCCAAGATTCGGTGCTTACGCTTGCGCTGAAAAGAATGACTGACTTCGACCGTTATGGTGTCGTTGTGACGGATGCATTGGGAAAAGTCACTTCTTTTGAAGAAAAAAAGTTTTATCAGCAAGGCAATATCAATGGGGGCATTTACCTTTTGCGCAAGCGTCTTTTTGATGGGCTTGATCTTCCTGAAAAATTTTCTTTCGAAAAGGATTTGATGGAATCTCATCTTGCGCGCTTGTCTGTTTATGGTGTTGTGTTCGATGATTATTTTATTGATATCGGCATCCCCGAAGATTATGAAAGATCAAAGCATGAACTGGAAAGATTTACACATCGATAAGTCCTGGTCGCTTTTTCTCGACCGCGACGGCGTCATCAATAAAAAGATTGATGACGACTATGTGCGCAGCATCGATCAGTTTGAATGGCTGCCCGGTGCCAGGGAGGCCATCAGCAAATTGTCGGCGCATTTCGGAAAAACAATCATCATCACCAATCAGCAAGGTGTTGGTAAGGGACTGATGACAGGAGAAGCAGTAGAACATATTCACAGCCACATTATCAGTTCTATCCGGGATTCCGGCGGCAAAATTGATGCTGTTTATTATGCGCCTCACCTCAAATCTGACAATTCTGAACTCAGGAAACCCAATACAGGCATGGCATTGCTCGCGAAGCAGGATTTCCCGGATATTGAATTTATAAAATCAGTAGTGGTAGGTGATTCTATAAGCGATATGGAGTTTGGGCGAAGAGCAGGCATGAAAACGGCGTTTATCCTGAATGGCAAAAGTGCTCCGGCTGTAAATCCGCTTATTGATGATTGCTTTAATGACCTGCCGTCGTTTGCTGAATGCGTGCTGCAGGGCAAATGATGGTAAAATCGAATGTGAGGAAAGAAGGGGCAACGCAATATGTAGAATTCTCTGCCTGTTTCCTGCTTCGATTACATCGTAAAGTACCTGTTATATATAGCCGCACAGCATTTAGTGTCCGATGTTTGTATTTCCTTAACAAACATTCACATACCATTAGGCATTAGCGATATACACCTTATGACAGAGCGTTTATATTTGCAGGCAAATTTTACGTCAACGAAATCAAATCATTTATGAAAAAGGGCAGAATACTCTTCCTTGTTTCCTTAGTTGCAGTTGTTTTGATTGGCAGCTTTGTTGTTTTTAAGATGAAAACAAGAGCAAAATCAGCCTATGCGAATCTTAAGATTGAAAGCACCACCATGCCTGAAATCTACCAGGAAATTGTGAAGGAATCGGATCCATTTACTCTCTATGGAAGAAATAATGAGATGATTCCCATATTGGAAAAAAGATTGGAGAAGGATCCTTCCAATCAGCAGTTACAATTCAATTTGGGTTTACAGCATATCTATAACGGCACCACACAGAAAGGAATTGATTACCTGCTGAAACTGGAAAATGATCCTGCCTACATGAGCGACCCGGCAAAAGCAAAAGCTAATGGAAAAGGCTGGTCGAAGCTGGATTCACTCGAAAGCTTTCTGGCTATCGCTTATTTACGCCTGGGAGAGCAGCAGAATTGTTTGGATAACAGGAATGATGCTTCCTGCGCCTTTCCTATATCAGGCAGCGGTGTTCACACCATGAAAAAACCGGTGGAGGAAGCCATCAGGAGGTACCTGAAAATTATTGAAAAGAAGCCGAAAGACTATCTCTCCATATGGTTGCTGAATATTGCATGCCAGGCCAATGGATCTGTTCCTCCGGAAGTGCCGCAGCAATTAATCCTGGATAAAAAGTTGTATAAAAATGAATGGGACTGCCCGCGGTTTAATGAAGTTGCCATGGATCTTGGTATCGAAAATACCGGTTGGGCAGGGGGTATTTGTGCGGATGATTTTGACAATGACGGCTATGCTGATATCATCAGTAGCAGCGCTATACTTGATGATAATGTGAAATACTTTCATAATAATGGGGATGGCACATTTACCGATTACACCGAGCGTGCAGGGCTGAAAGGAGAAATGGAAGGACTGAACGTGGTACATATGGATTATAATAATGATGGCAATATGGACTTTTTTATTCCCCGCGGCGGATGGAAATATGAAGCCGGTCATTTGCCTCCGTCACTCATGCGCAACAATGGCAATGGCACTTTCAGCGATGTTACTATTAAAGCAGGATTGATGAATTACAACCCCACGCAATCAGCCGAATGGGCAGATATTGATAAGGACGGTGATTTAGATCTCTTTCTTGGCCATGAAATGGGCTACCAAAGCAATCTCTATCGTAACAACGGCGACGAAACTTTTACTGATATTTCACATGAAGCCGGCATTGATTTCAAACTGTATATTAAGGGTGCTTCCTGGGGCGATTACAACAACGATGGCTATCCCGACCTCTATGCATCCAGTTTTCAGAAACCGGCCCGCCTCTACAGGAATGATGGGGTGAAGAATGGCAAGGTGCATTTTACCGATGTAACGAAAGAGGCCGGTTGTCCGGGAACACCTTCCAATTTCCCTTGCTGGTGGTTCGATTTTAACAATGATGGTTACGATGATTTATATGTTTCAGCTTATCAGCCGGGTTACACTATTAACAGTTGCCGCGAGTTTATGGGACTGCCAATGGATTCAACCTTGTTTCCCTGCCTGTATCTGAACAACAAAAATGGAACCTTCACTAATATCGCGAAACAGGTACACATTCAGTATGAAACCTTCACCATGGGTTGCAACTATGGCGACCTCGATAACGACGGCTGGCTGGATTTCTATCTCGGTATAGGAGCACCCGACTACAAGGCAATTTTCCCTAACCGTATGTTTCATAATCACGAAGGACAGTACTTCGAAGACTGTACGATTTCAGGCGGTTTCGGCCAGCTGCAAAAGGGCCATGCGATCGCCTTCTGCGATTTTGACATGGATGGAGACCAGGATGTGTATGCAGACTTTGGCGGGTTCTATTATGGCGACATCTATGAGAACGCGCTTTATGAAAATCCAGGTTTTGGCAACAACTGGATCAACATCAAGTTTGAAGGTGTGAAGAGTAACAAGGCAGCCGTTGGCACACGCGTGAAGCTTACATTTAACGATAATGGAACCAAGCGGTCCACGTATCTTACTGTGAGCAAAGGCGCGAGCTTTGGTGGCAATCCAATACGTTTAGAAGCCGGCGTTGGAAAAGCAACGGTGATTGATGAGATTGAAGTGACCTGGCCTGCCACCGGACAGAAGGATGTTTATACCAATGTTGCTGTTAATAAAATTTACAAAGCGAAAGAAGGAGATAAGCAACTTGCTGTATGGGATATCAAACCTTTTGAATTTAAGACAATGGAACGCAGAATGGCAGAAGGCGATTCTACCATGACGGGCCATCATATGATGAATATGTAGTTGTTAGTAATTGCAGAGAAAGCCTCCGGTTGCATTCTGACCGGAGGCTTTTTTTTGGATTTGACTTAATCATCGTGTTAGTGATGGATATTGTTGGTGAAAGGCTTCCATACTGCAATTAGTTGTTCAGAGCCTGTTGTAAATCCAATCCGGTGCAATCTTTAAAAGTTGTGCAATAAGCCACCATCTTTTGGTGATATATGCTTTCCGTTTTTTACTTTCAACAGCTGCATAAATTTGTAATGCGGCTTTCTCTACGGGCGCTTCCCAAAAGCGGCCATTACCCTTTGCCATCTGAGTTTTCACAAATCCTGGCTGAATATCGGTGATATAGATGTTGAGCTTTTTATAGGTTGCAAGTTTCCGAAGCCCTTCCAGGTAATTTGCCTGAAAAGCTTTGCTTGCATTGTAGGCAGGTGCCCGGCCTTCTCCGCGAATGGATGCAATGGAAGTAATTGCAGCCAACTGCCCGTGGTTTTGCTGCCGGAAATACCGGAAGGTGTAGCCGGCAATCTGCGTCCAGGCCATCACATTCAGCGCAACAGTACTTTGTTCCGGCGCCCAGTCAAGTGTGGTGTTTAATTCTCCGTTTCCGGCGCTCAGTATCAGCAAATCAAGCCCGCCTAGTTGAGCAATCAGCTCACTAATATGATATTCCACATCATCTTTGGTATTGTCAAATGGCCTTGTAACAAGCCGATCAGGATACAGGGAATGCAGTTCATCCAGCAATTCCTTTTTCCTTCCCGTAATGCCGACAATACAGCTTTGCCTGGCGTATAAGATGGCCAGTTCACGGCCAATGCCTGAAGATGCACCAATAATGATAACTTTTTTCATACAGCGCTGAATTGATATTGGAAGTACAGGATTTTGCATGCAGGAAATTAACCTTTCGCCTGAACCAGCAGATCAAAAAACGGGTAGCAGGCAGTGCAGCTTCAATGAAAGGCGGACCAGTCGGGTAAGGCTTCCATAAAATGATAGCTCCCCTTTCCGGCATCAATGGCACAGCAGTAGTGCTTCCAGCCATTCGATACAACCAGGTAGCTTACCTTCAAAGCAAGGTTGTAGCGCGCAATCTGATCAAACACCTTCTGCGACAGCTTCACCTCTGCCGCCTTGCATTCCACAATCAGTTGCGGCAATCCGTTTCTGCCGAATACCACAATGTCACATCGTTTTGAAAGCTTATTCAGCTTCAACGACATCTCAACGGCTACCAAAGAACGGGGATATTTTTTCTCCTCCACCAGGTAACGTAACCAATGCTGACGCACCCATTCTTCCGGCGTCAGGGCGACAAAGCGTTTACGGATTGCATCAAAAATCTGCGGCTGTTCACCCATGTGCCTGACTTTGAATTCGTATTTTGGAAAATTGATTTGCATGCAGGAAGTATAAAGATAATCATCCATTGCGGCTGCATTTTCAAACACTTTAGGGCAGCAATGATGCATCAATATACAGCAACGGAAATCTGTGATGGCCGGCCGGCAGCAACGCCGCTTTTTAATAGTGCAAAATCCAACCTGATGAGGATATGGATGGCAAATCTGCCATACAGCCTTTGCATCAGCAACTAATTACTGTATTTTTGATTCTATGAAAACGAAAAAGGAAATCGTTGATAATTGGTTGCCAAGGTATACAGGCCTGGCGTTGAACGAATTTGAAAAATATATCATCGTCGTTAATTTCAGCCATTATGTTGAGCTCTTTGCCAAATGGAATGACACCAAAGTAAAGGGCCGCGACCGTACCATGATGAGTGCAACAGCCAAGGGAATAACCATTATCAATTTTGGTATGGGAAGCGCGAATGCCGCCACCATCATCGATTTGCTGTCGGCGATCGAGCCCAAGGCGGTGTTGTTTCTTGGGAAATGCGGCGGGTTGAAAAAGAAAAATGAGATCGGTCATCTCATATTGCCTATTGCGGCTATCAGGGGCGAAGGGACGTCTAATGATTATTTCCCGGCGGAAGTGCCTGCACTCCCGGCCTTTGCCTTACAGAAGGCCATCTCAACCACCATCCGCGATCACAAGCGTGACTACTGGACAGGCACTGTTTATACAACCAACAGAAGGGTTTGGGAGTATGACGAGCCATTTAAAAAATATTTGCAGCAATTGCGATGTATGGCGATTGACATGGAAACAGCAACCATCTTTGTAACAGCATTCAAAAATAAAATTCCTGCAGGTGCCCTGTTACTGGTTTCTGATCAGCCTATGGTTCCCGAAGGTGTAAAAACGGAGGTTAGTGATAAGAAAGTGACTGATGAATTTGCAGAGTTACATCTCAAGATTGGTATTGACTCTTTGAAACAACTCATTAATAACCGCGATACAGTAAAGCATTTGCGATTTTAATTTAGCTGATGGTTGTCACCATGCTGGCACCACTATTAAAATATTACTGCACACTGTCTGATTAAAATCGGGATTGTCCGTTCATATGGTTACTACTTACGATGCTATAATTCGTGATCTGAAAAACAAAATCGTTCATCCTGTTTATCTGCTGGAAGGTGAAGAACCTTACTTTATTGATCTCGTAAGCGACTATATTGAAAACAATCTCTTGCCGGAAGCAGAGCGGAGCTTTAATCAAACGGTTTTGTATGGGAAGGACACTACGGTAAATGAAATCCGGCAGCGCGCTATGAATTATCCCATGTTTTCCAATTACCAGGTATTAATTGTGAAGGAAGCGCAGATGCTGAAGAAGTGGGATGAATTGCTGAAGTATGTGGAAAATCCGGTCAGAACAACCATCCTCGTACTTTGCCACCGTTATGAAAATTTCGATAAGCGTACCAAGGTGGGAAAATTGATGAAGGAAAGGCCGGACTGTGTGCTCATGACCACGAAGAAACTATATGACAACCAGGTGCCGGAGTGGATCAATCAATACCTTGCAGAAAGGAAATTCAGCATCAGCCATCATGCCGCTGCATTGCTGGTGGAATATGTGGGAAATGAACTGTCGAGGGTTGCCAATGAACTGGAGAAACTGATATTGAATGTCGGGCCCGGTAAGGAAATTTCAGCCGATGATATTGAAAAGAACATTGGTATCAGCAAAGAGTACAATACATTTGAACTGAGTAAAGCGCTTGGTTTGAGAGATGTATTGAAGGCCAACAGGATCGTGAGTTATTTCAAGGCTAATCCCAAACCAAATCCGCTGGTGCTGACAATCGGATCGCTATATGGCTATTTTTCCAGGATTTACCTGATGCACCAGGCCAAACCGAAAACGGACAGTGAGATCGTCGCTGTGCTCGGTATTAAAGCATTTTCAGTGATTATTAACGAATACAAAACCGCGGCACGTAACTATTCGCCGCAAAAAACCGAGCAAGTCATTGGCCTGCTGCAGGATTATGATCTGCGATCAAAGGGTGTTAATGACACGGGCAGTGAAGAGGCAGCCCTGCTGAAGGAATTGGTTTATAAGATTTTGCACTGATGCATTGTAATTTTAAAACTGATAAAAGTTTGCTATGAAGTATTTGCTGATGCTGATGGTTTTTTTATCTGCCGAAAAAAGCTGTGATAAGCAACAATCGTTGCCTTTAAAATCAGCCAATTCACAAGCATGGTCGGGTGGTGCTGCCGGTTCGGGCAGAGGGGTTAATTATGAAATAGTATTAGGTATCCAAAATCAACCTGACTATACGTTTGATTCACTTTGGGTGAATGAACGCAGAGTAAGGGTAGAAGTGAATGAAAGGAAATCGGCAGGTGACAGCCTTGTATTGTCGGCCACTGATATGTCACAATCCATCAGGAATATGCAGGATTACGAAAAGCAGGCGGAAGAAGTGAAACCCATTCCTTTTCCCGTTCCTGTTTCCGCAGAAGGCATACTGGGCTATTTTTACAAGGGCAAAAGACAATATCTTGTTATACAAAGCTGGACCAAACTGAAACCTCTTTACTACCCTTGATTCTACTTTAGTAAGCTGCCGGTCAATTGATTTTCATGGAAGGTGTTAGCACCAATATTTTACCGGTAGCAGCGGTCACCTTAAATCGTTCATCGATCCGTTCACCGATAATGCAGGCGATTCTGTCACCTGATTGAATTACCCAGACGTGCTCTTTTTTATGCAAAGGCATTTTTTTATCGATCAGGTAATCGCTTATTTTTTTCTTCTTGCTTTTCATACCTAAAGGATAAAAGTAGTCTCCGGTTTTCCACTTGCGCATCAGCAATGGAAACTGCAGCATTTCATAATTGAGGCAGGCTATAAGTTGATCCTTTGGCAGCTTAAATCCCTCAGCCTGATGCACACTGATCAAAAGCTCAAATGCATCTGTACGAATGCTGCGGGTCTGTCCTGAAATATATATTGCAGTAGAACTTTCTTCC
Organism: Chitinophagales bacterium; assembly: GCA_019694975.1. Classification (NCBI taxonomy): domain Bacteria; kingdom Pseudomonadati; phylum Bacteroidota; class Chitinophagia; order Chitinophagales; species Chitinophagales bacterium. The sequence goes on along the minus strand of JAIBAY010000002.1, from coordinate 88,380 downwards.
TGCCTGGCAGTGATAATAAGCTGATTCCGGTCTTTCAGGATGCGATGCGTTGAAGAATAGAAAACCTTTCCGGGTTGTGCATCAAAGGCCGCATGCACAAAGGCAGACTGCTCAGGCGAGAACCCATATTCCTTCAGTATTTCGTATAAGATGGCAGCAGCGGCAGATTGCAGTCGTAGCCTCGGTATGGAAATCACAACTTCGTTCTTTCCGTAAGCAATCAGCTTCTTTTTTTGCAGGCCTACCTGCGCATCATATAAGTGGCCTGCATCATTCCATCGCGATATATTTTCTTGAAAGACGGACTTAAAGGCCGGATAAAATTGCTCAATAGCAGGAATAATCTCCAGGCGGATTTTATTTCTGTCATAGTCCGTCTTTTTATTGGAGGCATCTTCCCTGAAAGCAATGCGCTCACTTCGCGCAAACGACAAGATCTCATTCTTGGAGCAGGTCAGCATCGGCCTGATCACTTTTCCATGCTTTGCTTTGATGCCCTGCAATCCATGAATGCCCGTGCCCCTGAACATGTTCAGCATCACCGTTTCTACCTGATCATCGCAATGATGTGCTGTGGCGATAAAATGATAACCATTTTCCCGCCTCACCTGTTCCAGCCATTCGTAACGCAACTCCCGCGCTGCCATCTGGATGGAAATTTTTCTTTCGCTGGCTATTTGCTGTGTATCAAATGCAGTGGAGAAAAAGGGTACGGACATCTCCTGTGCAAGGTTTTTGACAAAATGCTCATCTGCTTCCGAATCTTCAGCCCTTAAGCGAAAATTGATGTGCGCAAGCGCAAACCTGAAGCCGGCCGCCTTGAAAAGGTAAGCCAGAACCGTGGAGTCCACGCCACCGCTGACCGCCAGCAGTACCGGTTCTTTGGGCGCAAAGAGTTTGTGTTTTGCGATAAAGGATAATACTTCAGGAAGCATGATTTATGAGCAACTCATTAATAAATACCGGGCGGATGAATCCTGTTAAGATAGAAATTCCAGGACATTCGCTGAACCCAGCCTGGCCGGGAATATATTATGAGCCGGAACGAATACATAAAATTCCAATATGACCAGTTGGTATCATTGACTGTCATGGAAATTAAGGTAAAGTTCAGCTGTGTACAACCCTTTTGCCGGACAGGTTGTCTATTCAAAGTAATACATTTATATTTGCCCCGAAAATTTCTTAGAAAACAAAAAAACCAAATTCAACTTTGTTATGAAAAAAATCTCAATCATCGGCGCTTCATTTTTATCCATGATCGCCTTAGTAACCGTATTATTTTTTAATTCCTGTACTGACGATCCATGTAAGGATGTAGTTTGCGTTAATGGTGATTGCGTTAGCGGTACGTGTGCATGCGATCTTGGCTATGAAGGCACAGACTGCAGCACTAAGAGTGTAACAAAGTTTGTAGGAAGCTATTCCGCTATTGATGTTTGTTCATCGGGAACTTACCAGTACAATTCAACAATTGCCGCTTCATCTACAACCGTTAATGGATTGATTATTACCAACTTTGGTGGTTTCGGTTCGACGCTTACTGCTACGGCAACCGTTGATGGAAGCAATGTGACTGTTCCCAGTCAGAGCCTTGGAGGCGTTAACGTAAGTGGTTCAGGCGTGCTGAACAGTTCGGCCACACAAATTCAGTTTACTTACACTGCCAATGATGGTGTGAATTCTGATAATTGCACATCCACCTGGGATCTGCAATAAACTTTAATTTTATTTTTAATAAACCAGCCTTCAGCAAGGCTGGTTTTTTTTTGTCTTTTTATAAGCCGATCAAGTTCAAAGACTATCTTTGAAAGGGCAGTAAATAAAACACCTCATTTCCGTCAAGATTTTCCACATTTGCTAATCCAATTAATATACACAAATTGAAGTTGGTTTACCTTAAGAAATGGCTGGCTTTTACCTGTTTACTTATGTTGACGGCTTCCATTTTGCTCCTTGCATCCTGCGCAGATAAATGCAAAAAAATTATTTGCTATAACGGTGCTATTTGTGTGGATGGCATTTGCGGCTGCACTCCCGGATTTGAAGGGGATGACTGCAGCCTTGAAGTGCGGGAGAAGTTTCTTGGTACTTATAATGTTTCCGACAATTGCAGTGTAACCGGCAATGCGCACTATACGGTAAATATGAGTGCTGTAGATACAAGTGTCACAAGAGTTGCAATCGCCAACTTCAATGGAGATTTCGGGAACCTTGTAATTGCAGTTATATCCGGTGATAATATCGAGATTCCTATTCAAAGCCCGGATTATGACGGCCGTTCTGTTTCAGGGGCCGGCATATTCAGCAGCGGGTCTACTATTATATGGAACTATACTATTGTTTCATCAGGCGGCATTGCCAATAATTGCAGTAATTCCGTCTGGCAAAAGTAATGACCTCTTTCAGAATGATAACGTCAGAAGTTCCCGTTGAATCAGCTAGGGAAGAGGCCCGGAATATCCTGTACTTCTAAGAAAAATACACCGACAACGGATTCAAATCAGATCCTGTTGCTTCAATCAGTTGTCTCCGGCATTTCATGAAGCAGTATTTCATTCATCATTAAGAATGCTAACCCGGTAATGCCTGTCAGTGAAGGACTGACTCAAAACCAGCGTGCAACACTGCTCAATACTGTTTGCCGCCGAGGGCAAGTTCCTGCCTGTTAAAATAAGTGCAAAAAAAAACCACTCCCGCAGAGGAATGGTTTTTTTGAATAAAAGCAGATTAACTAAGCTTAAAACTTAGGCGGCGTAACAGTAGCCGGTTGATTGGTTGCGCCAGGGCGGTTGGAAACGGATGGTTTTGCAGCATCAGTTGTTCCCGGACGATTGGTAACTGTTGGTTTCGCGGCTTCAGTTGTTCCTGGCCTGTTCGACACCGTGGGTTTGGCCGGGTTAGCAACAGGTTTAGGCTTGGGCTTTGATCCAGAAGATGTCTTTTTCATGGCTGCCGTCATCATCGAATCGGCTTTTGCCTGTGCAAGCACCATGATATTGTTCATACATACGATGTTCAGCGAATCGCGGTAGGCTGTAATTTTAGCATTAGCCATTGAATCAATCATAGCCATTTCTTTGACAACATCAGCTTTTGGTTGATTGCAGCTTTGCAAAGCCAGTGCAACCATCAATCCTGACGAGAATATTAAAAGCAGTTTTTTCATTTTTTGGAATTTGAATGTTGTGAGATCGGTTGATGTGGTTACTTTTTGGCACTCATGGCTTCGACGGCAGAATTGTAGAGCGAATCAGCTTTCATCTGCACCATGATGGCCTCATTGTTGGCACATTCACTCATAGCTGTTTCAGCAACTGCCTGCATCTGCGACCGGGCCACAGAATCTGCTTTAACCGCCATCGCGGCTGCATCCATAGGCTTAGGACCTTGCTGGCAACCTGCCGTTGCAAGTGTCAGAATAAACCCTCCCGCAAGGAGGAAATAAAGTCTTTTCATTTTGGTGGAGTTTAAAATTTGAGTACAAAAGTAGGATATTTAAGGCTTATTTGCTAACCGGTTTTGCAACTTTTCAACAGCATTCACAATAACCGGCCATTTGTTTAGTTAGGAGCAGATGCACTTTTGGAACGGAAGTTGAAACCAACTGTATGTCACAATTCGGTGTAATGAAAAACAGGGCATTGTTTGTTTTATTTATGCTTCCCTTAACTATCCATGCGCAAACAGGCATGTTGCTGCCGGCTGTGGTAGTGGGAAGAGATACTTTTCCTGCATATCAGCTGCAGGATGTGGTGGTAGTTTCAAAAAGGATTTTTAAGAGCGGCGAGGACCAGTCGAGGTTTAATGCGTTGAAACGTAACGTACTGGTCGTTTATCCGTTTGCCAAAGAAGCGGGCGGAATTTTTAATGAGGTGAATGCTGCAATGGCATCTATGGACAAGCGAAAGGAACGCAAACGGTTTATTAAGCAGAAGGAAGAAGAACTCAATGTTTTGTTCGAGGGCGAACTCAAGAATCTTACGATTACGCAGGGCGAGATATTATGCAAACTGGTGGCACGGGAAACAGGTAACAGTGTGTACGACCTGATCCGTGAATTTAAAAATCCGCTTTCTGCTTTCTATTGGAATAAGATGAGCCAGTTTTTAGGATATAGCCTGCGCTATGAATATGATCCGCAACAGGAAAAAGATATAGAGTTTATTGTAAGGTCCATAGAAGGTAATTACTGACCTGCATGCCCATGCAGTAAATTACTGAATGCTGTTGTGATTGCACTTTCCTCGATTTGCGTCATGCATTTGAAATGTCCTTTCGGGCATTGATCATATCCGATTTTGGAACACGGGCGGCAGGAAAGGTTTTTCACCTCCAGCGCAAGATGATTCACTTTACCAGAGCCGAAATAGGGGGACATGCCAAATTCCGGAATGGTATTTCCCCAGATCGATATGATCTTTTTTCTGAAAGCGGCTGCAATATGCATCAGGCCGGTATCATGGGTGATAACCAATTTCGATTGCTGCAGCAGCGATGCGGATTGATTGAGCGAAAGCTTTCCGCAGCTGTTGTAAATTTTTACGGGATCAGTTTGCGCTAATCTTTCTCCCTCCGCCGCATCTTCAGGGCCACCCAGCAAGACAATGGGCAGGGACAACAGGCTGCATATTCGATGCAGTTTTTCAAAGGGTAGTTTTTTCGTGGCATGTTTGGCGCCAATCACCAGGGCAATGTAGCCGTGAAGATGCGTCAAGGGCAATGAACTGATGGGGTAAACTTCTTTTGCAGGAATAAAATAATCCAGCCCTTTGCCGTCATTCTTTACGCTAAGCATTCTTACCGGTTCAAGGTAACGGTCAACGATGTGTACATCAGGCAGCACATTCCATTTCAAATTTACGAGCAGCCACTTCTCAAAGTTGAGTTTATTGAAAGTATTCGACGGCCGCCACAACTGAAGCCTCACAAGCAGCGAACGCAGGCTGGTATGCAGGTCAGCAATAAAGTCATAGCGCTCGTTTTTCAGTTGCTGAATAATGGTGCCGAAATTATTATCAAGATAGAACCTCCGTGTGAGGTAAGGATTGGCTTCAATAATATCTCTGTACGCTGATTTCGTGAGATAATGAATTTCTGCCCCGGGCAATTGCTTCTTTAAGCAGCGGATAACGGGCGTGGTCAGTACGATATCACCAATGGAACTGAACCGGATTATCAGAATTTTCATCCCTGTAAAAATGTGTATTCAGCGTCATAATCGGAAATGCAATACCGGTTTTGCAAATGATTGCCGGCCTTATCCTTCTTCAACTATCCGGTTACGACTATAAATTAACAACACCTTAGCACCATGATATGCAGTTGTCAATTCGCTGTATATGATCTTATCTTTGCATAAAATGTTCAGACTTAAACTTCCTACCGATCCCCGTTGGGCCGACCTTGCATCTCTTTCATTGGAGGAAATTCTGACCGATCATGCATATTGCGAGCAGAAAGCAACATCAACCTGTATATCCCTGATTCAGAATTATCCTGACCGTGAAGAGTTGGTGAAACAGCTGGCGCCCATCGTGACTGAAGAGTGGGCACATTTCAGGATGGTGATATCGGAACTTAAAAAGAGGAAGCTGAAACTAGGAAAGCAACGCAAGGACGAATATGTTATTGCGTTAAGAAAATTGATTCGAACGGGTGACAGGGTGGAACGTCAGCTGATGGATAAATTATTGGTTTCGGCTTTAATTGAAGCAAGGAGTTGCGAGCGGTTCAGAATATTATCCGAGAATCTGCCACAGCCGGAGTTGCGTAAATTTTACCGCATTTTTATGGAGTCAGAAGCCGGGCATTACACACTTTTTATGAAGCTGGCAAAAAAGTATATGCCGGCAAAGGTGGTGAATGAACGGTGGCGCGAGATGCTGGAGGCGGAAAAGGAAATAATGAAATCGCTGGAAATACGCGGTGAACGCATACATTAACCGCTCTTACTGCTTTATTAATTTCGCGGCAGAAAGTTTTTTACCCGCTCTCTCAAGCGTTACATAATAAATTCCGTCCGGCAGATCTGAAATATCTGCAGTGTATGTATTGGAAAACTGAAACACTTTAAGCATGTCGCCAAATACATTCTGTATGCGTGCCGTATAATTTCCTTTTTGCGCAAAGCTGATTAAAAATGAAGTATAAGCCGGATTTGGAGATAGTATAAAATCTGTTGTTGATTCTTGCAGATCCTCTACACCAGAAAGGTATTTAAAGTTGCCCTGAAAGCAAAGTGATGCAACAGAAATGCGGCTGCTGCCGGCTGAAACATCTACTGACATTTTGAAGTAGCCATACAATGTATCCGTTGGCGCAATGAAACGAAAGGCCAGGTAGTGAAAACCAGTGTCTTGCCATAAACCTGTACCACCGTTACCTCCATTGCCGGTTATTACATATCGCAGATTAAAAGGATAATCCGGCCATTGCAGCCGTGAGGTCCAGGCAATTTCTTTGCTTGCTTGCTGAAGCGTATCTCCGATAGCAAAAGTGTCAGGCCATGCATAATAATAGGTGTCACATGCAAACTCAAGGTTGTTGTGAAAGGAATAGGCATTGGCCGTGCCGTTGCTGATTGACATCGGTGCGATATAGGCATCGACACTGAATTCGAGGTCAGCCACATTGTCATTGGTAAAATCAAAATTGGCGAAGTTTTTTCCTGCCGGATGATTTAACAGGTCCGTAATATTGAGGATTGGTTCAAACACCTTACAGTCTATTGTTGAATCTGCTTCTATAACCAGCATGGAATTTTGCCCTTTGCTGCGATGTGGCAGGAAGCCTGTAAGCAGGATTACAAAGAGTAGAATGTATGTCTTCATATTTTTCTTTCCATTCAAATGACCTCCAGTATTACCAACCCTGTTTTAAATATTTCAAAATTAATGGAAACCTTCTTCCTCCAGAAATGATATGTTTCTGCGCAGTCCTTCAAATTTTGGGCGGCTGACTGCTGAATCGCGGAATAGTTTGCGATAAATTTCTTCCGTGAGCTCGACCCAGTCATTTTTTTTCATCGACAGCAGCGACGGAGAAGGAAGAAACTGGTTTTCATGATGCGGCGCAGCAAATCGATTCCATGGGCAGCTATCCTGGCAAATATCACAACCGAACATCCAATCCTCAAATTTCCCTTTCATTTCAAGGGGAATCGCCTCACGCAATTCAATCGTGAAATAGGAAATACATTTACTGCCATCTACCACTTTGTTCTCCCTGATGGCATCCGTTGGGCATGCATCAATGCATTTCGTGCAGGTGCCGCAATAATCACGAATTGGAGCATCCGGTAGCAGGTCAAGATCAAGAATTATTTCGGCTAGAAAATAAAAGGAACCATGGCTTTTATTGATCAGGTTACCATTCTTACCAATCCAGCCCAGGCCGCTTCTCGCTGCCCACGTTCGTTCCAGTACCGGCCCTGAATCCACAAAAACACGGGCATTTATACTGCCAGCCTGCGCAATTATGTTGTGCAACAGCTCATGCAATTTTGCTTTGATTACACCGTGATAATCTTTACCTAAAGCATACATGGAAATTTTTGGAATCGTTTTGTTCAGATGTGTATCATCATTGTAATAGTTATACAGCAAAGAGATTACTGATTTTGCGCCGGGAACCAGTTTGCAGGGATCCACCCGCATGTCAAAATGATTTTCCATGTATTTCATCTTGCCATGCATTCCCTTGTTCAGCCAGTTCTCCAGCCTTCGTGCATCATCGTCGAGTTTTTCTGCTTTGGAGATACCGCAATAATCAAAGCCGAGGCGTGCAGCCTCATTCCTGATCAGTGTGGTACGTTGCGTGATATTCAAGGCCGGCTAACTTAATGAAGGGAATTATTTTCAGCAAGGTTCCCGCGAAAGTAAGTAATGATCGACAGTAATTTTTTTGCTGCGGTTGATGTATGCCGGCAATTTTCTGAAGGCTGGATAAGTCTGTTTATGTGAGAGCCATTGTACTACATCATCCTGTTTATAACATAGACATAAAGTCTATTTAAATTAAAAATCACCGCCAAAATTGCCGATTGATGTATGAATAATACCTCATGGCAACGTATTTGACGGGCACTTGCTGAAATTTTTTGAAAAATGAACCCAAATAATCTGACGATTAAGTCGCAGGAAGCAATTCAAAAGGCGCAGGAACTTGCCTTTTCACATCAGCATCAGTTTATTGAAACAGGTCACCTGTTAAAGGGCCTGCTGCTTGTTGATGAGAACGTGGTTGATTTCCTCCTGAAGAAATTAGGCGTTAACAGCAGTCATCTTGCGTCGCGTCTCGACGAACAAATCAATAAGTATCCTAAAGTGAGTGGTGGCAGCGGTCAGTATCTTTCCAATGATGGCAACCAGGTATTGCTGAAGGCGCAGAGCTTCATGAAAGAATATAAAGATGAATTTGTGGCTGTTGAACATCTTCTGCTTGCTTTGCTGGCTGGTAAAGACGATACCTCTAAATTGTTAAAAGATGCGGGACTGAGCGAAAAGGATTTAAAGCTGGCGATTGCCGAATTGCGTAAAGGCAGAAAGGTGACCGATCAAAGCGCTGAATCAACCTACAATGCGCTGAATAAGTATGCCAAGAACCTGAATTCACTTGCCCAATCCGGCAAACTGGATCCCGTGATAGGGCGTGATGAAGAAATCAGGCGCGTGCTGCATATTCTTTCCAGAAGAACAAAGAACAACCCAATACTGGTAGGAGAGCCGGGCGTCGGTAAAACAGCTATTGCCGAAGGCATTGCACACCGGATTGTGAATGGTGATATTCCGGAAAACCTGAAATCGAAAAGCATCTTCGCACTGGATACCGGTGCATTGCTGGCAGGTGCAAAATTCCGTGGTGAATTTGAAGAGCGGCTGAAAGCGGTAATCAAGGAAGTAACGGAAAGCGATGGACAGGTTATTTTATTCATTGATGAGATCCATACCCTTGTTGGTGCCGGTGCCACAGAAGGTGCCATGGATGCGGCAAATATTCTCAAGCCGGCATTGGCCCGTGGCGAGTTGCGAACGATTGGAGCAACTACCTTGAACGAATACCAGAAATTCTTTGAGAAAGATAAAGCACTGGAGCGCCGTTTCCAGAAAGTGATGATTGATGAACCGGGTGAAGAAGATGCCGTGTCCATTTTACGCGGATTGAAAGAACGGTATGAAACACATCATAAAGTGCGTATCAAGGATGAAGCGATCATCGCCGCCGTGGAGTTGTCCCACCGGTATATCTCCGATCGTTTTCTTCCTGACAAGGCAATTGACCTGATTGATGAAGCGGCTGCCAAGCTGCGGCTGCAGATGGATTCGGTACCTGAGGAACTGGACGAGATTGAAAGAAAGATACGTCAGTTGGAAATTGAAAGGGAAGCGATCAAGCGGGAAAACGATAAAAAGAAACTGGATGAATTGAACCGGGAAATCGCCAACCTTACCGAAGAGCGCAATCAGCTGAAGGCAAAATGGCAATCGGAGAAAGATATTGCCAATGATGTGCAGGAAACAAAGCAGGCGATAGAAGAATTTAAGTTACAGGCAGAACAGGCAGAGCGAAGCGGTGATTATGGCAAGGTAGCGGAATTGCGATATGGCAAGATCAGGGATGCCGAACAACAACTGAAAGTATTCGAACAAAAGCTGGCGGAGATCAATAAAGGCAGCCGCATGCTGAAGGAAGAAGTGGATGGGGAAGACATAGCGGAAATCGTTTCTAAGTGGACGGGGGTGCCTGTGTCGCGCATGTTGCAATCAGAGAAAGAGAAGTTGCTGCACCTCGAAGAGGAGCTGCACTTGCGTGTTGTAGGACAGGAAGAAGCCATCGTTGCTGTAAGTGATGCAATCAGAAGAAGCAGGGCAGGGCTGCAAGATCCAAAGCGGCCGATTGGATCATTTATTTTCCTCGGTACCACCGGTGTCGGAAAAACGGAACTGGCCAAAGCACTGGCGGAAGTGTTGTTCAACGATGATAATGCAATGACACGGATTGATATGAGTGAATACCAGGAAAGGCATGCTGTATCAAGACTCATTGGCGCTCCTCCGGGTTATGTAGGTTATGATGAAGGCGGACAGCTTACCGAAGCCGTGCGCCGGAAACCTTATTCAGTGATATTGCTGGATGAGTTTGAAAAAGCACATCCGGATGTATTTAACATCCTGTTGCAGGTGCTGGATGACGGAAGGCTGACGGATAACAAAGGCAGGGTGGTTAATTTCAAAAATACCATCATCATCATGACTTCCAATTTCGGGTCGCAGGTAATACAGGAGAATTTTGAAAAGGTGAATGAGCGAAACAAGCAGGGTATCATGGAAACAACAAAGATTGAGGTGATGAATCTGCTGAAAAAATCGGTGCGCCCCGAATTCCTGAACAGGATCGATGACATCATCTTATTTACGCCGCTGATGCGCGATGAGATTACGGAGATCGTCCGTTTGCAGTTGGCTGCACTGGAAAAGATGCTGATGAAGAACAATGTATCCATCGGGTTTACCGAGGAGGTGGTGGAGCAACTGGCTTATGAGGGATTTGATCCTCAATTTGGGGCAAGGCCACTTAAGAGGGTGATTCAAAAAGAGATAGTGAATGAACTATCAAAGAAGATACTGAGTGGTACAGTCAGCAGTGACAGCGCGATCATAGTAACGAAAGACAGAAATGGACTGCTTGTTTTTAAAAATGCGGAAGCGGCAAATGCTGTAGTTGCGGGATAAGACAGTAGCTGAGTTATTTGCATTCCAATATCCGGCAATCAGCATTTTAGTTTCCGGATTTTTCACTGCAGCCATTGCAAAAAAAAGAGCATCCGATTTTTCAGATGCTCTTTTTGTAGCACATCAGCTGCTTATGATTTCCACTTGATGGTACAACCAACCGCTTTGGTTTCAGTTACAGGAATAGTTTTTCCGTTCAGCAGTGCATTCACGGCATCTTCCACGTATTTATGTTGCACGGCACCGGCATCTTCGGTATTGTCATCAATGGCGCCAATGTAAGCAACTTCATATCCTTTGTCGGTCTTGTTCAATACATAAACATGTGGGGTGCGTGCTGCACCAAACTGACGGGCGACCTGCTGTGTCTCATCAAACAGGTAGGGAAAAGTATATCCTTTCTGCCGTGCATTCTTTACCATGTTGTCATAAGAATCATCCGGTACGGCAACAGGATCGTTCGGATTGATGGCGATTACCGGAAATCCCTTGCTGCGGTACATTTTGTCCAGATTCATCACACGTTGTTCATACGCTTTGGCATAAGGGCAATGATTGCAGGTAAAGATGACAATAGCTCCCTTCGCATTGGTGTTATCCTTCAGCGACATCATTTTGCCATCAACATTTTTAAGACTGAAGTCTTTAACAGTATCACCCACTTTATATCCATTAGTAGCTGCCGAAGTGAGGAATGTAATAGCTACAAGAGCTACTGCTAAAATTTGCACTGATTTTTTCATATTCATCTTTTAAGGAGTTTAATTAACAATATTTTTATTTAAGAATGATTTCAATTCTTCCACTGAGTCAAAAGCATCGTAATGCTCAATTTTTTCACCGCCGGGCAGAAGTAAGATGGTGTATGGAATAGCGCCAGACCAATTGCTGTCAAATTGATCGATCCATTCACCGCCGGGTTGATTCAGTTGCAACTGCGTTCCGTTCAGCGAGAGTCTTTTTATCAAGTCTTTCACCTTTGGAGTCTGAGACATAAAGTCCAGCGAAACGAAAATAAATTCCGGCGATTTATCATCTGCCTCCTTCTGTAATGCATTAAAATAGGGAAGTTCTTCCACGCACGGCTTACACCATGTAGCCCAAAAATTAACAAGTTTCGCCTTCCCGGGTGAAGCGGCCAGTATGTTTTCTAATTCTTCATAATTTACAATATTAAGCTCCTGAGCATACACAGACGATATTCCGCAAGTCATCATAAATGAAATGAACAGTGTCCTCATCATGGTTTCGAAATTCGGGATTAATTTCAGCAGGAAGCGCAGCCACTGACAAAAATTCGACCAACTTATATTTCTTCCTAACAGAATGCCTTTCAACAGCGATTAAATAATAGAGTTCTATGCTGAATTGCATCAACTACTTCAGCGCAGCTTTCAGATAGCGGATAGCAGTTTGCTGAGCATCATCAGCAAACTCCTTGTTGTAATGCGGATTTGAAGGGTTTGCAAAAGCGTGATCAGCATCGTATTCCTTTACCGTCAGTTTCTTTCCCGCCGTCTGCATGTTTTTAATAAAGGCTGATTTGACGTCTTCATTGATCCACTGATCTTTTTTTGCAAACATGAAAATCACATCACTGTTCAGGTTTTTTAGTTTGGCCACATCCGTTTCCGGCATACCATAATACATGATGCATGCTTTCGTCTGTTTTCCACCCATCAATGCGGCCTGCATCGACCATCCGCCTCCGAAGCACCATCCAACGGTTCCCACATTTGCACCTTTCCCCGCGTAAGCAAAGGCGCCGGTGATAATATTCCGGAGACGGGTATCATTCACTGATTGCATCAGTTTGCCTGCTTCTTCAGGATTTGAAGTCACCTTGCCATCATAGAGGTCAATAGCCAAAACGTTTACATCTTTCAATGAATCAGCATAGATGTCAGCCTGTCTTTTGATGTAATCATTCAGCCCCCACCATTCCTGGAACACAAACAGGTATTTGTTGGATTTGCCCGCAGCGGGCACAAGGTAGGCACTGCCTGTTTTTCCATCCGGTGTGTTGTAGGTAATCATGCTTCCCTGCCCGGCATATGTTAACGGCAGTGGTGATTCATGCGCACCGGTAAATGCAGTTTGCCCGGCGAAGGAAGCGAAGGCAACTGTTGAGGAAGGTGCCTGGCAGCAGGATTTTTGTTGCTGTGCCATCGTGGTGGAAGTAAGTATCATCAATGTCATTGGCAGAAGAATCAGTTTGTTCATATTATTCATCATTTGTTGGTTAAAGGTACATGGAAGGTGGCATATGACAAATTCATTATTGCATCGGTGAATCTGCTGTTATTGAAATTTATCTGCCGGAAGGCAAACATGTTCGGCAAGCAGACGTTAGTTGAAATGAAAAGAATTAATTAACAAACAACCTGGCTTTTTGTTCGGCAGAATGAATTAATGGTATTTTAAATTGTTTGCATGATGCATACCGTCTGTTGCCGGCAAAGCATTGTGTTATTGTATAATCTTCGTATGACTATGTCATTAAAGCCTGACTTCATGCAGTAATGAATGAATAAAACGTTAGCAACGGATTACTGCTTGATAAGCGATACTGTATACTTGCTTTTTCCTGTGATAACTTCGATAAGATAGCATCCGGCGGAAAGATTAGTTATGTCCATCCACAAGGGCGAATATGCACCACTGCCGGCAGACGGTATTTCTTTCAGCCTTTTTCCGGAAAGGTCATAGATGACAATACGGACAATTGCATCTTCCTTACCATGAAATGATACAGACACTGCATTGCCCGCCGGATTTGGAAAAACATCAATAATGTCAGCCAGCGAGGCATCATAGATTGCAGGTTTTTTTTTCGCGAGAAGCCACAGATCAGGATCTATAAAAAGGCTGTCAGGTGTAAATGAAAGCGGGCCGGTATGGTAGGTCAGGTCGTTCTCATTTTGCTGAATGATAATGGTGGTATCTTGCCCTTCGCCTTTGAGCAGGAGAGGCACCGGCATTTCAAAGAAGCTGACAGCGGGATTATTTTGTGTCTGATGCAAAACTATATTGCAGGTTCCGTCGGTGAGATTTGCCCACTTCACAGAATAGGTGGGATAGCCTTTTCCAAAAAACCAGTCGTTAAAAAATCCGGTAAGTTCCTGTCCGCTTGCTGCTTCCAGGTGTTGCTTGAGGTCAGCAGTGCGTGCAAAGCCAAAGCAGAGTGATACATCATTGATGTAGGATTCAACAGCCTGAAAAAAAAATTCATCACCGAGTTTCCACCTTAGCATGTGCAGCAGATATGCTCCTTTTGCATAGGAAAGGGAACCACTGAAGATGCGCCCGACATTGGTAGTATCTTCACAAAAGACCGCGCCGGTTGAATCCTTAAAAGCTCTCCCTTGCTGTGTGTCGAGAAATGGACGCCAGTATTCGGGAGCAATATGTTCATAGCATAAGCCCGACAGATAGGTGGCAAATCCTTCGTTCAGCCATATATCCTTCCAGCTTCCGCAGGTTATTTTGTCACCAAACCACTGATGGGCAAGTTCATGGGCGACCAGCTCAAAAAAGCCCGGATTATATACGAAGCTCATTGTCTGATGTTCTTCACCGCCGCCCCAGCTCCATTGTGCATGGCCGTATTTTTCATCCGCGAAGGGATAATCTCCGAAGAGATCGGAATATAGAATTATGAACTTCCCAATGAGGCTTGTATCATTCATATAAGCTGCCGAATCTTCCGGATATACATACTGCAATACGGGAACCTCTTTGCCGCTGTTCAGCAAAACATGCTGCTGAATGACGGCATAATCTGTTACGGCAATGCCAATAAGATAAGTGGCAACAGGATAGCGATGCCGCCAGTGAATTAATTTAGATGCATTGTTGTCCAGCAGTGTTTCAGCAATCAGTTTACCAGCGCTGCCTGCATGATTAATGGCCGGCGTCTTTATAAAAATGTCGGTGGAGTCGATTTTATCTGCGAGGCTGTTTTTACAAGGGAACCAGTCACTTGCTCCATAAGGTTCAGAGAGAGTCCAGATGATCGGAATGTCGTTGTGCGTTTCCCGGGTGAAACTTCCGAAACCCGTTGCAACAGGTTCTCCTTCATAATACAATGTTACTGAATCAGTGATGCCTGCAGCGATATCAGATGGCAGATGCAGTTCAATAGTGTTATTGCCAGGCCGTGAGAAATTCATGGAGGTGTCGCCATGAAAAACAAAATAACTGAAGGTTAAAGAATCAGAAAGATCAAACGTTATAACATTCAGAGAGACATTTACCGGTTGAAAAAAGTAAGTGATGGCCCCCCTGATAAAATAAATGGCCGGATCAATTTCCCAATAAGCTTTCAGATAGCTAAGCTGATAATTGTCTGTAGCGGTTGATTCACGAAATGCCACCATCTGTTTCCCGGCGAGTTGCTCACGTTCAATTATTTTTTCGAGGTAAGCAGGATCAAATATTGGCTGTGCTGTAACGCTTACAGCCATCAGCAAGGACAGGGAACAAACAATGCTACTGAAAGTTAAGTGAGGTTTCATTCATTGAGATGACGTGAAAATTAGGAAAAAAATCCGGCAGCTATCAGGCGGCAGGGTTATATACGCTTTACCCGGAGTGCAACTCCTAACAGGTGCCAAGCGATTATTTAAGTCCTGCCGGTTGTTGGGAATTCTTCAATGCCTATGTGGTGCAATCATCACTTCCGGGCGCCAGCCTTCTACTGCATAGTACTTCATGCGGTCAGAAAATATTTCACGGCTGAAAAGCATAGCGCTTCCTGCTGCTATAGCCAGACCGGCGTTTTGCCAGCTAAGCACTTCGCCGCTTTCAGAAATCTGCAATGTAGCAAGCATTGCCACTGCTGATGCCAGCACCGTGGTGCCGGCTTTCATGATTGGCCGAAGCGCTTTGTATTTTCTGAATGATTCAATCCCATTGTGTGGCACCGTGAGCGACGCACGGTCAAAATATTTATTCCTGGCAGATAGGTTAACGGACTTATTGGTGATGGATTCTATGGTACCTTCAACGGTGATGTCATTCACCGCAACATCAAAAGGTGCATTCATGGTATCCTGCACCGTAAAACGAAGTCGAACGCGGTCACCGGCTTTGAGTACCACTGTTTTCCCGTCAAATATATTTCGGAAAACAAGTATCTTTTCCTGTGCCATGGCACAAAACGTGCTTGTCATCAGGAGGCAGCCGCCTAACAGCAATCGCAGACTCCATTTGCATTTTCCTGTCATGTGCCTATGACGGATGCAGATACCTGCTTTGTTACAGCATCGTTGTTGTGATTAAACGGCCAATGTCAGAGCATCTGGTGCGTCAGCTTCAGTTGGCCACCAGTTTTTTATACCGGAATCGATGTGGCTGAACATCGCCCAACCTCTTTTTCTTATTTTCTTCATAATCAGAGAAGCTTCCTTCAAACCAATAAACATTTCCATCACCTTCAAATGCCAGGATGTGCGTACAAACCCTGTCAAGGAACCAACGGTCATGGGAAATGATTACAGCGCAGCCGGCGAAGTTTTCCAACGCTTCTTCCAGTGAGCGCAAAGTATTCACGTCAAGATCATTGGTTGGCTCATCCAGTAATAGCACGTTTGCTTCTTCCCGTAAAGTGAGGGCAAGGTGCAGGCGATTTCTCTCTCCTCCGGAAAGCACCTCTACTTTTTTCTGCTGATCGTTACCCTGGAAATTAAACTTGCCGACGTAAGCGCGCGACAGCACTTTGTATTTACCGATTTCTATCCAGTCAGTGCCTCCGCTGATCACTTCAAAAACAGTCTTGCTCTGATCAATTTTTGTATGATGCTGATCAACGTAGGAAATCTTAACGGTTTCGCCGATTTTTATTTCGCCCTGATCAGGCGCTTCCAAACCTAATATCATGCGGAACAACGTTGTTTTGCCCGCACCATTCGGACCAATTATCCCAACGATTCCACCCTGGGGCAAACTGAAATTCAAATGCTCAAACAATTCTTTATCTCCAAATGCTTTCATCAGGTCTTTAGCTTCAATCACCTGGGCGCCAAGACGGGGTCCGGGCGGAATAAAGAGCTCCAGCTTTTCCTCTTTCTGTTTTGTTTCTTCGCTGGCCATTTTCTCATAATTCTGAATACGGGCTTTCGACTTGGCCTGCCGTGCTTTTTGTCCCATGCGTACCCATTCCAATTCCCGTTGCAGCGTTTTCTGGCGTTTTGATTCTGTTTTTTCTTCCTGCGCCAGCCGGATTTGTTTTTGATCCAGCCAGGATGAGTAATTGCCTTTCCAGGGTATCCCTTCTCCGCGATCGAGCTCCAAAATCCAGCCGGCCACATTATCGAGGAAATAACGATCGTGCGTCACGGCTATCACGGTGCCTTTGTATTCCTGCAGGTATTGTTCAAGCCACAGGATTGATTCCGCATCAAGGTGGTTGGTCGGCTCATCCAGCAACAGGATATCAGGCTGTTGCAGCAGCAGCCTGCACAGTGCCACTCTCCTTAGCTCACCGCCGGAGAGATTTTTTGCCGGTGAATCGCCTTCCGGGCAGTTCAGGGCATCCAGCGCTCTTTCGAGTTTTGAATCAATTTCCCAGCCATCCACTGCATCAATCTTCTCCTGCACTTCGCCCATGCGGTTGGTAAGCTTTTCCATGGCTTCATCGGTCATGGGCTCGGAGAATTTATTGCTGATTTCTTCAAACTCTTTAATAAGGTCCATCACCGGTTTCACACCTTCTCTTACAATTTCAATCACGGTTTTGGATTGATCCAGGTGAGGTTCCTGTTCAAGCATACCGATGGAATATTCCTTTTCAAACTGAATTTTTCCCTGGTATTCTTTATCAATGCCGGCGATGATTTTCAGCAGCGTTGATTTGCCGCTTCCATTGGAACCGATGATGCCAATCTTTGCGCCATAGTAAAAGGACAAGTAAATGTTTTTCAATATTTCCTTGTTATTCGGCGGGATGATTTTGCCGACGCCCTGCATGGAAAAAATAATCTTATTATCTGCCATAGACTACCTTAAATTTTTGCGCAAAGGTATGATTAAAGCAGGTAAGGTGGAAACGGAGCCTGAAGATTGTTGCAGCAGATCAGCATTGTTGTCCGGTGTATTGCGTATGCCTCGTCAACCATATATCGATGCTACAGAACCACTTGTCGATGAAAATGACCGATGCAACTAAAACCTCGCAATTGCTTAGTGTGATTAGTTATGTTTGGAGCGAACAAAATTCATGACCATGAAAATTTCAGTTACTACCGTGAAATGGTTACTGCCACTTTTAATATGCGGCTGCATGCAGCAGGCACATGCGCAGGTAATCACCCAACCTCCGAGCGGTGAAAACAACCGTTGTATCGTTACCCAATATATCGGCTCGCTGGTATCGGTGACGGTCACCTACAACAGCCCGAATGTGACAGGCCCGGCCGGCGAAGATCGTAAAGGCAAGATATGGGGCGAACTTGTTCCATACGGTTTCAATGATCTTGGCTTTGGAAGCAGCAAGGCGGCACCGTGGCGGGCAGGCGCTAATGAGAATACCACCATTTCATTTTCGCATGATGTTTTGATACAGGATAAACCGCTGAAAGCAGGCACATACGGCTTTTTTATTGTTGCAGAAAGGGAAGGTCCCTGGACGCTGATTTTTTCTAAAACAGCAACAGCATGGGGAAGTTTTTTTTATGAGCCGTCACAGGATGCATTGCGTGTTACCACCAATCCGCTGGATGCGCCTTTTACCGAATGGCTTACTTATGAATTTACAGATCGCGGCACCGACCAGGCCACCTGCGCTTTGATATGGGAACAAAAAATGATTCCCTTTACGATTAAAGTTCCCGGCATGACACAACTGTATGTAGATAATATGCGGCGTCAATTGCAAAATTCCGCCGGGTTTAAATGGGAAGGTTGGAATGATGCGGCACAGTATTGCCTTACCAATCGTACGAATCTCGATGAAGCATTGACCTGGTCTGACAATGCCATTAACCTGCCTTTTATTGGGCAGGAAAATTTTACCACACTTTCTACAAGGTCGCAGTTGTTATCTGCACTGGGAAGAGAGGATGAGTCGAAGGCTACCATGCAGAAAGCAATCAATCACCCGACGGCTACAGCGCTGGAGATACATTTTTATGGACGCCAGTTGCTTACAGCCGGCAAAAAGGAAGATGCCATGAAGGTATTTGAGCTGAATGCCAAGAAAAATCCAAACGAATGGGTTATCAATGTCGGACTGGCACGCGGATACTCAGCTATGGGCAATTATAAAGCAGCGTTGAAGTATGCGAAAGTTGCCTATGAGAAAGCGCCTGATCCGCAAAACAAAGAAAACATGAAGCAGGCAGTGGCGAAGTTAGAGCAGGGCAAGGATATCAACTGAAAAGGCTTGCGGTGAAAGGGTTGAAATGCAGTCAGGGTTTACATGCAAATTGGTTTCAATACTTGTTAAAAACCTGTTAATGTGTTCCGGCCTGAATTCTTCTGGCATATCATTGGCAAAAGGCGGTTCCAAAATCGTCAGATTATGAAATCCCTGAGACTGCTGTTGATCGCTTTCACATTTCTTTCCACGGCAAGCGTTGCCAATGCACATCCTAAAAAGGAAGATAACGGCAAGGTAAAAATTGTAGCGCCAGTCTATGAGGCGTTCCGCGACTGCGACCTGACTTATTACCGTACCAGGATACACGGTGAGAGTGTGCTGGTTGACAATAAGGGCAGGCTTGTAAAATATCTATGCGACAGTGAAGAGGCAAAAAGCGGATTGCCTGTTATTTTTAAAGTTATTCTTGTTCCGGTTACATTGCTGACTGGTTTTTAAAATTAAATGCTTTCGCAGCATAGCTGAAGTTTACCTGTTTTGCTGCCAGATGACGCCGGACGCTGACTATTTGCAAGTGACCGATCTTTTCTCAAAATAATTTCCTTTCTGAATAAAAGGACGCTTATCAGTTTATTGCTGACAGGTAGCTGTGAGCTTATGAATATTATGCAAGCAAGGTCTTCGGATCAGTAAATAGCCACTTATAGCTGATTATTTTATGATTAAGATCATACAGGCAGCCATGAAAAATCCATGATAAAAATTGTAAATTGGATGATTCTCTCACCTAAAAATTCATATCATGAACCTGATTCATCGAGTTGAAACATGGGGTGACAAGCATCACCCGAAATGGCTGGATATTTTACGTATTCTGCTCGGCGTTATAATACTCTGGCGGGGAGCCGTTTTTGTAAGTGACACAGCATCGTTGCAGCAGCTGATTGATCACAGCAGGTTTGCGCAGGTTTCATTCTGGCTGGCGCATTATGTTGCGTTTGCTCACCTGGTCGGCGGTATCATGATAATTGTAGGATTGCTCACCAGAACAGCAGCCATCTTTCAGTTACCGGTGCTGATCGGGGCAGTATTGTTTGTTAACCTCGACAGTGGCTTATTCACTTCTACTTCAGCTGAATTGTGGTTTTCTGTACTTATACTTTTTCTGTTGTGCTTTTTTGCAGTGGAAGGTTCCGGGCCATGGTCAGTGGATGAGTATATGAAAAAGCATCCCGAAGATCATGACTGGCAGGATGAGCTGAAGAAGGAGGCCGAGTAAGGCCGCAATTTCAGACAGCATTTTGAAAGATTATGCTGTCGGTCAAGGCAAGTGGCATAAAAAAATCCCGTCTATCCAGACAGACGGGATTTTTTTGTTAAAGTAAAAAATGCGGTTGACTGCTTATGAATGACATGCAGGGTTAATGTTGCACCACAAATTTCTTCGAAATCAGTTTTCCTTCACATTGCAACGTACATAAGTAGGTTCCGTTTTCAAATTGGCTGACATCTAAAATATTGCGACGCAGGCCTGCACCGGCAATCACTTCATCCTTAATGGAAGTAACGAGCCTCCCTGACAAATCATATACATCGAGGGCGAAAGCGGAGTTTCTGGGAAGGTAATAGGTGAGGGCCACTTCATTGCTTCCGGGATTAGGTGACGGTGAATATAGCTGCGGAGTTTTTACAATACTACCAACCGGTGGCACGCCAACAGGATGCCAGGAACTGTCAAGAACAATATCTTCATCGCCGGGCATGTATGGAAGCAAATTCATGAAGTATTTGAACATCTCATCATAGGAGGACTCGCCATACCCGATATTGATAGGAGGATTATTCGGATTATTCGGATTATTAGATGTGTTATCATAGGTAGCAGCAGCATAAAGAACAGTGCCTGCTTCCAGTTTCACCATAAACGGATAACTGTATAACATCTGCCAGTTAAAATCCCATTGAGGCAGGTAGATGAGCGGAATAGAATCTCCCTCAGGCGTAACAGCCCAGATTTTAAAATCTTTACCGATAAGGTGTTGATGTGGCGCGATGCTGAACAGGGAATAGGTGGTATCGAGCGGATAAGCAGTATGAAAGGTAAGTACCTTGTTTTTAGGAATGAAGAAAACGGGTTCGGTAACGTATTGTTCACCCACACGTTTTGCCTTTACCTTGCGCAGATCTGTTTCATTGGTAAAGAAAAGATTGATTGAACTCTGATCGGTAGCGGGCTCGGTGACCGGCGCATAGTGAACCTGTATCAGCACATCGGTACCTGCTTTAAATTTTACACCAGAGCCTGCAGGATAAAATCTTGCCTGTAAACCAGGTGCATATAAACCAAGGAAATCAGCGTTAACGCCTTCGCCTGCACCACCGAAAGAAGAATATCCATATTCGGGTGTTGTGGCATCCAGCGCTGCGGCTGAACCGTCGTCACAGGTGTAGATAAATACATGGTGAACCACCTTTGAATTTCCAGGCCTGAATTCAATAGCGGAAACATCACGGTCAACAAACAAGTTGGAAGGCAAAACAAAAACCTGGTAATGATCGCTGTTGTCGCCGGGTACCGTGAAAGGTTCTGACATGGTAAGCACCGAACTGGGAACACCCAGTTGCGAACCGGTTGAGAAAACAGGAGCAGGCGGTGCGAGTGTTGTATCACCGGCCGGGCCTTCTGCATTCACCCAGTCGGAAAGTTTATCGATATCGTTTTGCGAAAGGATGCGCTCACTGAGAAAATGCCGGTAAGACGGATCAGCTTTCCAGGGTGGCATCAGTTTCGACTGTAACTGTGTCGGTATACTGTAGAAATAAGGGCTGTTGACCAGTGAGAGGTAACCGGTGGCATTTAGATAATCAGCCCCAATTTCGCCGGGACGATGGCAAGTGGTGCAGTTGTTATAGATAATACCTGCCACGTCCTTCCATTCGGGTGTCTGCGCAGAAGCGTTATGAAAATTCAACAATGCCGAGGCAACTGTGAGAAAAAGTAAAGAACCCTTTTTCATGTTATTGCTGTATGGTTATTTAAGAAGATTGCAATCTGTGACTAACGGATTAAATAATCTCATTGTTCACGTGCGCGAAGTTACGATATCACCGGTTATCAACTGTTAAACATGCCAACACTGCCTGCTCAGATTGTATTACGCTGCCTGCACTAATAGCCTTCTGGCTGAATGATCAGTTTTTTTGAAATCTCTTTATGGAGTGTTTTCATCACGATGAAATAAATTCCGCCGGCCAAGCCTGAGAGGTCCATTTGTGACTGATTGAATCCGGTGTGTCCTGTCACTGCGCTTTCACGGATAATCCTTCCCGCTTCATCTATTACAACCAGTCGCACCTGTTCCGCAAAAGGCAGGTAATATGGAATGGTAACAAAAGCATAAGCAGGATTGGGTGAGAGATCATACAGTTGTGGCGTGTTCACTAATCCGGTTACCACAGCACTACTGGTAGCTACGTAATTGCTGTCGAGAATCAGGTCTTCATCGCCAGGCATATATTCCAGCATATTGAGCAGATACTTGCACATTTCGTCTGTTGATGATTCCCCATAATGCACGTCCTCCGGAGGATTGTGCGGGTTGTTGGGATTATAAATCGTATTGTCATAGCACGAACGGGCATAAATTTTAGAGCCGAGGGGAATTTTCAGCATGAAAGGATAACTATATAAAAGCTGCCAGTGAAAATCCCATTTGGGAATGTTGATCAGTGGAATAGTATCATTCTGCGGTGTCACAGCCCAAATCATAAAGGATTCTCCAAGCAGGTGTTGATGTGGTGCTATGGCAAAGAGCGAATAATCCTTGATTATCGGGTACTCCATAAAAAAAGTGTCGCGCTCATTGGCAAGAATTTTAAAAGGAGGATTGGTGATATATCCTTCGCCAATTCTTTTGGCAAAAACATACCGCACGTCAGCCTGCTGAGAATAGAAAAGGTTAATGGAAGATTGGTCATTATCAGGGTTGCTCAGCGGGGCATAATGTATCTGTACCACTACGAGACTGTTAGGTGGAAATTCAATTCCCGAACCGGGCGGATAGTAACGCGCAGCCATACCAGGCCCATACAAAGAAAGAAAGTCGGCGCTTACACCATTGCCCAGTCCGCCGAATGAAGGATATCCGTATTCCGGTGTAGCCTGATCAGCATAATAAGCTGAACTGTCATCACAGAGATAGATAAAAGCATGGTGAACCACAGCAGCATTTCCCGGGCGGAACTCTATAGCCGACACATTCTGACTATTCAGCAGATTGGTCGGTAATACGAAGCACATGTAATGATCGGAATCGTCGCCGGCAATGTAATAGGGCTCTGCCATAGTCAGTATCTTATCAGGAATACCGATCTGAGAACCCGGTACAAAAACTGGTGGCGGAGGCGCCAATGTCGTATCACCGGCTTGCGCCCCACTTTCTATCCAGTCTGTTATCAACGCCTTTTCCTCCGTCGACAAAACACGCTCATCCAAAAAATGACGGTATGACGGGTCCGCTTTCCACGGTGGCATTAGGCCGCTGTTCACAAATGCCTCAATAGAATAAATATGGTCGGGGTCAGAAGCATCTTTATAAGACATGAGAGGGAACGGTCCGATTTCACCGGTTCGATGGCAGGCGGCACAGTTATCGTAAATGATAGATGCAACATCTTTCCAGTACACCTGTGCAGACGCATGTTGCCGGATTAAACCGACTACCGCCAGGCAAAGTATAAGGGTATGAATTTTCTTCATGTAAAAATCTATTAAAAGATACTTATGAGTATGTTTTAGTCAACGAAGTTATAACTTCCTGTTAAATTACCAAATGACAAATGCCAGGGGTACAAATGCCTTACAGGCAAACGATCTGAAATGGCATTATGTTATTGATGTTACCGTAACAAATGAGATGTCAAATGGTGGGTTCAATTCCGGCGGTGGAATAAACAGAAGCTCTAATCGGGCAGTCAGCCAACTATTGCATCATGCATCCCCGGATTCGTCTGACTTTCGCTTTTTGGTTCCTTCATAGAGTTCAAATTCCAGCAATTTGCATTTCAGCTGACCGTTGTAAAAATCAATTTTACGTTTGGTTTTTAACCCGATCTTTTTTGCGAGCTCAGGGTTAGCGGTGAAAATATATCCCCAGTATCCCCTGCAGCTTTTTTTCAGGAAATTGCCAATCTGTGCATAGAGCATTTCCAGTTCCTCTGATGCGCCAAGCCGTTCACCGTAGGGCGGATTGAACATGACAACACCGGGCTCTTCAGGAACGGGTGTGCTTTCGAAATCGCTTTTAATAAATTGGATAAGGTGCTGCACACCGGCAAGCTGCGCATTGCTTCGCGCAGCTTCGAGGGCATCGATACTTTTGTCGCTCGCAATTATTTTACAGCCTGTTACCGGCAGCACTTTTTTTTCTGCGGATGCAAGCAGTTCATCATAAACGGACGGCGCATAACCTGAGACATGCATGAATCCGTAGTTAGATCGAATGAGCCCCGGTGACTTATTGCAGGCCATCAAAGCGGCTTCAATAGCCAACGTGCCGCTGCCGCACATTGGATTGATGAAAGTGGCGGCCGTATTCCATTTCGTGGCCATAATCATAGCGGCAGCAAGTGATTCCTGCAGGGGCGCCTTCATAGATATTTTGCGGTAGCCATGTTTAGTCAGCGGTTCGCCGGAAGTGTCGATGTAAAGAAATGCTTCATGATCTTTCCAGAAAATAAACAGTACTGCCCGTTCCTTTCCCGAGCCGGAATCAGGGCGTTTCTCCAACACCTTCATAAAACGATCAGCGATGGCATCTTTAACCCGCAGGTTGAGAAACATGGTATTGCCGGCTTCTTCATGATTGCTCACATTGTGCACACTGAAGAAGCCATCGGCAGGGAGAATTTTTTCCCATTCAATGGCCGTTACCAGGCTATACAACTCATCCATGGTAGCTGCCGTGAATTTTTCAACCATGAAATACACATGGTTAGCCGTTCGTAAGTGAAGGTTCAGCAGCATGCAGTCTTCAAAAGTTCCTGACGTTTCCACAGTCGTGAAGCCTTCTGCTGTTACCTGGAAGCCCAAAGTCACGACTTCCTGTTTCACGTAAGTAGTGATATAGGGCGAGGAAGAAATGAGAATAGTACGCCTTTCTGAAAAAAGTGGATGAATGTCCTGCATTGCTGCTAAGGTAGTTTAGTTCAGCAAAAATCAGGAATCGCGGAGATATGACGCGCCGGAGCAAGCTATCAGTACTTCAATTAATTTACTTTCCATGCTTGCAACTGCTAACATGCTGTTGCTGCTTATTTACGCTGAATTGATACGCAGACTTTTTGTTATGCATGTACATAAAAAAGAAGAATCAGGGAATGTTTACCAAGCAGATTACACCGGTTTCCATTTTCGCAATATGATGTCTTCTGAAAAGTGTCACTAGACTTGTATGATTGAATGCGTAAATGAAGAAGACCTGAGTACAACGGTAAACATGGATAATTAGAGGATCTTTTACAAAAGCAACGGCAGTTTTCATGCATGGATATCTGTTTAAAGTTTGATACCTATCTTCGCCTCCTTACCTCAAAATCCTGCTATGCAAAAAATTGTTCTCTCATTAATCATCATGCTCTCGATTCAGCACCTGCTGGTAAACTGCCCGGCAGCAGCTCAGCTGCAGTACCCGGTCACCAGGAAAGGAAATGTTTCAGATAATTACTTCGGTACTAAGGTTTCCGATCCGTATCGCTGGTTAGAAGATGACAATGCTCCCGAAACGAAAGATTGGGTAATAGCGCAGAACAAGGTGACTTTTGATTATCTGTCGCAGATTCCATATCGCGATCAGATCCGCTCGCGGATTACATCGCTCTATAATTACCCGAGAACAACGGCACCATTCAGGGCAGGGGATTATTATTTTTTTACAAAGAACGATGGCCTCCAGCCTCAGAGTGTCAATTATTACCGGAAGGGCTTAACAGGCGAGCCATCGGTTTTTCTCGACCCTAATGCACTGAATGCAGCAGGCACTTCGGCAGTCAACTTCATTGGTTTTTCCAACGACCGTAAATATTTAGCCTATACGGTGGCAGAAGCCGGCAGTGACTGGCAGAACATCTATGTAATGGAAGTGTCCACGAAGCGAAAACTTGCTGACAAGCTTGAGTGGACAAAATTCTCCGGTGCAGCATGGTACAAAGATGGTTTCTACTACAGCCGTTATGACGCACCGGAAAAGGGAGAGGAGCTTTCTCAAGCCAATAAATTTCAGAAGATCTATTACCATAAACTGGGTGATCCGCAAAGTAAGGATGAGTTGGTTTACTCAGACAAGGAACATCCGCTTCGTTACATGGGAGCGCAAACCACGGAAGACGAAAAGTTTCTGATCATTAATATCGCTGAAGGCACTGATGGCTCAGAAATCTGGTACATGGACCTGCGCAACAGGGAAGCAGGATTTAAGAAGTTGTTTGAAGGATTCCGCTATAACTACACCGTACTGGACAATGAAGGAGAGAAGCTGCTTGTATTCACAAATAACGGTGCACCTAATTATCGTGTAATCTCCGTTGATCCGAATAATTCTGCGCCAGACTCCTGGCAAAATGTGATTCCGGAAAAGCAGATGCTGTTGAAAAATGTATTTGTAGCGGGTGGCCAGTTGTTTGCTGAATACCTGCAGGATGCCACTTCACGTATTTACCAGTTCGACAGGGCCGGAAAACTGGTGCGGGAAGCAAAGATGCCGGGTTATGGAACCGTGAGTGGATTTTCAGGAGAACGAGATGATAAGATCTTGTTTTATTCCTTTACCTCCTTCACTGCTCCGTCTATCATTTACAAATACGATATCGCCAGCGGTGTGTCTGAAGTTTATGAAAAACCAAATGTGAAATTTAACCCGGATGATTATGAAACACGGCAGGTCTTTTATCCTTCAAAGGATGGAACAAAGATTCCGATGTTCATCGTGTATAAGAAGGGATTAAAACTCGATGGCAACAACCCGACACTGCTTTATGCTTATGGTGGATTTAATATTGCGAAGACGCCGGATTTCAATCCTTCCAGGATGGTATTGCTGGAAAACGGAGGCATCTATGTGCTGGCCAATATTCGCGGCGGGAGTGAATATGGTGAGCAATGGCATGAGGCCGGCATGTTGCTGAAAAAACAGAATGTGTTTGATGATTTTATTGCCGCTGCTGAATACCTGATTAAAGAAAAATATACCTCCAGTGAAAAACTGGCCATCATCGGGAGATCAAATGGTGGTTTACTGGTCGGAGCCTGTGAAACACAACGCCCTGATCTTTTCAAGGTTTGTTTCCCGGGAGTCGGTGTCATGGATATGCTGCGCTATCATACTTTTACCGTTGGCTGGGGCTGGGCCGTGGAATACGGTGCAAGCACTGATTCCGTCAATTTCAGGAACCTGTACAGGTATTCCCCTTTGCATAATATCAAACCCGGCACCAGTTATCCCGCAACGCTGATAACAACTGCTGATCATGATGACCGTGTGGTGCCCGCCCATTCCTTCAAGTATGCTGCAGCGCTGCAGGCTGCACAGGCCGGAACGGCACCAACCCTGATCAGGATCGATACGCAGGCCGGACATGGCGGCGGACGTCCCGTGGCAAAGGTGATTGAGGAAGACACCGACATTTATTCATTCATGTTCTGGAACATGGGTGTTAAATCCCTGAAAACAGCAAAGTAGCAGTAAGCTGTTCCGTTGCGAAATTTTGTTGAATTTTAAAATGCGGTTTTTACGCATCCTGTGTTTGCTCAGTGAAGCATGGCTTGCTTTTCATTGAGTAAGTTCCTGATTGATTTGTGCAGCATGGATCATTCCGGAGGAGGTTCGATTATTCATCATTTGTTTATGACGATGCTAATATTGACAGGCATATCACAGTTATCTACCAGGGTTCCGCTTCAAGACTACTTCATTTGTCAATTGGATCAGCATCATCAATAATGCACTACCTTTATTTTTACGTTCCTTAAAACCACAGATGATGAGTCAGATTCAGACACTACTGAATGAATATGGCGAAAGCCATCAGCATCCAACCAATAAGGCAGTGCATTGGATTTGTGTGCCGGCTATCATGGTAAGTTTATTTGGCCTGCTATGGAGTATCCCGACTCCGGCATTTTTTCATCAACTCAACTGGGGACCCGTTTCCCTTAACTGGGCAATTATTTTTATGACCCTTGCCATGATTTATTATCTGCGGCTGTCTGTTTCGCTTGCTGTTGGTATGTTGTTCGTGGGCTCATTCTTTTTGTTCATCATTTATCAGTTATCACTGATTACCGCATTACCACTTTGGGCAGTCTGCCTAATCATTTTTGCCGCAGCATGGGTAGGCCAGTTTTGGGGTCATAAAATTGAAGGGAAGAAACCATCCTTTCTGAAGGACATACAGTTTCTGTTAATCGGTCCGGTCTGGCTGCTCCATTTCATCTATGGAAAACTTGGCATTGCATACTAAAAAAGAAAATGGTGTGAGCTTTGTCATGTCGCACCTTTGCTAGCAATCGTAAAAAATGTTTTTGCCATTTTATCGCTGCAGTATTATTTGCGGTAGCGGAATAAGCAAGCGGTTTAAACCACAGATTTTCATCCCTTCGCGTTTGTTTAAAATTCAATTTTGTAATTCAAAACAGGAATCAGCGTCGCCTGGTAAATGGTGACGATGCGTTCTTGCTTCGGTTCATAATATTCGCTGAAAACATTTTTCCGGTTGGTGACATTCTGAATATCCAGTGACCATGTACTCGTTGTCTTGGTCCTGTTGCGTTTATAACTGATGCCGGCATCGGCGCGGAAATAATCAGGAATCTTTTCCGTAAATGCCAAATCTTCCAGATACACTGCTGATCCGTTTTCACGGGAAGCTTCCAGGTCAATCGGTGTGGATCGAAATCCACCGGCATAGATCACCTTCGCGTTCAGACCTAATTCCCGGTTCCTGAATTTTCCTGATAAGATAAAATCTTTACCTGCCGTGAGGCTTCCTGCATACTTTCCATTGTAACGCGTATCACGTTCGATGCCATCGGAGCCTTTATATTTCGACTGGTAAACTGATGCAGAAAGCAATGCATAATAGTTACGGCTCAGGAATTTTTCGAGTGTCAGCTCCATGCCATAATTTTTCCCGGTGCCTGAATTCACCAAAGCCTCGGTTACATAGTCGCCACCGGCATAATTCAGCATGGAAAAGGAATTGCTTGCTGTTGCGGATACCGGAACATCGAAAAGAGACTGGTAGTATAATTCAGTCTTCAGGTGTAAATCAGCCGTGAACAGGTAATCATAGGACAATACAAAATGATGTGCCCTGGTGAACCCGAGCTGTTCATTCGGAAGCGTGGTGACACCTTCAGTATTTGCCTGCGAGAAATAAGTGCCGATGGGCTGCAATTGACTCACCAGGCCATACGCAACACTAATGGTTTGCCGGTCTCCGGGTTGATAGCTGATGGCTGCCCGTGGTTCAATGGATTTTGAATTGTTGAGCAACAAATGCAGGTAATGCAATCCGGCATTGATGGTGATCGCCTCATATAACCGAATCTGCCATTGCGCATACGTTTGCATTGTATAGGTATTGCCGTCTGTGTTGATCGTTGATTCCAGTTCCAGCGTGGAATCATTGGCTGATTTCCCCGACAGATCGTAATGCAGGTTGGAAACAATGATGCCCGTACGCAGGGCATTGCGCGCATTCAGTTTGTAATTTAACACAGATGTCAGCGTCAGCTTTTGCTGCGCGTAGCCAAGATCCTCATCGGTGATGGTAGTGTAATCGTGGTTATAATATTCTTCTTTGTAGCCATTGCCTATGTAAGAATACAACATAGCGGATTTGAGATATGCTTTTTTACTGATCAGCAAACCATGCGTTGCACCTGCCGCGCCGGTATTTGAATAGAACCTGCTGCTGTATTTCTGATAGTCATATTCCCAGGCTGAAGAATCTTTTTTTGCCTGGTTCTTCTGATCGCTCAGCCCGCCGAAACCAAACAATGTAAAGTAGCCTGCTTTTTTAGTAGGCAGGTAAATATTGTAGGAAAGATCCTGAAAGTTGGTGACGTAATCATCCGGCAGCACACCCACTTTTCCAAGAATGCTTAAAGTGGAGTAGCGATAGTTCACCAGATATGACCCTTTGTAACCCGCAGCAAAAGGACCTTCAGCCGCAACATTAATACCAAGCACACCGGCACTCAGGGTCCATTCCTTTTGTTCATTGTTCCCTTTTCGCAGGCGCAGGTCAAACACGCCGGATAGAGCATTTCCATATTCAGCGGCAAATGCACCTGTAATAAAGTCGGAGTTAGCCAGCAATTGCGAACTGAGTATGGAGATACCACCACCTGAGCTTCCTGCATCTGCAAAATGATTGGGATTGGGAATATCTATGCCTTCCATTCTCCATTGCAGTCCGCCGGGCGAATTGCCACGTATAACAATCCTGTTGTTACCGTCATCGGCTGATACAACACCGGCAAAAGATAGCGCCATGCGTGCAGGATCGTTTACTGCCGCTGCATATTTCTGCGTCTCTGCAACGGAAAAGGTACGGGCACTCACCGTAGACATTTCATTTAATGGCTTCTCGCGCGGGCCTTCTGCCGTTATCACTACTTCTTCACCTTCAATAATGTTTTCTTCCATCTCAATGGTCAATACTGTTTCTTTACCTGCATTCACTACTACGTTGGGTATCGTAAGTTCTTTGTATCCAACATAAGAAATGTGGATGCTGTAGGTGCCCAGCGGTACTTTTTCCAGCTTAAAATTGCCCTGCTCGTCCGAATAAGATCCGATCAGCGGATCAGTATTGAGTACGATAATGCTTGCATCGGATAAGGGCGTTGCCACATGCTGAGCCGTAATGGTTCCCCGCAGGGTTTGTGTGATCGGCTGGGCATGCGCAGTTGAAATAATCAGGACAAGAAGGATGAATATTGACAGGACTTTTTTCATGAACAGGTTTAGTACAGAACGTGAATGATGTAAAAAGTAACACCATCAAGGAATTTTTTTTAAAAGGTTCTTGTCTTGCATCAGATGAACAAAATGACCGTACGCAGGTTTTTATAACTTTATTGATAAAATCATCCTATGGAAAGGAAAATCACAAAAAAATATTCCAATGGTGAAATCACCATCGTGTGGAAACCGGATTTATGCATCCATTCGGGAAGATGTTTCAGCGGTTTGCCGGAAGTGTTTGATAACAATGCACGTCCATGGATAAAGCCGGAAGGAAGCACCACGGAACGAATAATACGACAGGTGCAAAAATGCCCTTCCGGTGCATTGAGTTATTTCAGGAATGATACCATAAAACCGGAAGAAAAATCATTAGCCGAGTAAGGCCTGCAAGCCGTGGTTGCGCTGAAAATTTGCGGAATAATTACGGAGCAGTTCGCATTTGATGCCGGTTTCACCAGAAGATTAAATAGAAAACTAAATGACCGATATGAAGATCAATATTGTTTCCGGCAGCATTCGCGAAAACGCCAGCACGAAGAAAGTAGCTTTAAATCTTGCACAGCATTTTGCGCGGCATCATGGTGTTCAAGCCGGAGTGGTAGACCTGCAGGATTATGATTACCCGATCTGGAAGCAGGTTTTCGAAAAGGAAAAAAACCCGCCGGAGAAGTGTGTTCAACTGCACCGGAAGTTGCAGGAGGCTGATGCCATGGTGTTTGTCACACCGGAATACAATGGAGGCTATTCTCTTGCCTTGAAAAACATGGTGGATTATTTTGGATTGAATGTATTCGAGAAGAAGACTATTGGTGTGGCTGCTGTTTCAACCGGTGGGCTTGGCGGAATTCGTGCCGGCCTGCAGCTGCAACAACTGATTCTTGCGATTTTCGCCATTCCAGTACCACAGATGTTGCTTGTGCCAAACATTCATCAGCGGTTTGATAATGATGGTGTATTGCTCGACGCTTCCTTTGAAAAAAATGTATCACTGTTCACCAAAGAGTTTATCTGGCTGGCCGGTGCAATTCATGCCAAGCGGAGTGCAGCGCAATAATTGTTTCATACAGCGCTGATGAATAACAGGAGATGTATGTAGTATGGTCGTATGAATGCCCGGGCGATTGCATCGGACTTTTTACAGTGTCTTACAACAATGAAGCAGCATGGCGCGGAAAAGAACCTTGCTGTCTTTCAGCTTTAAGGACAGTATAAGGCCTCGTTGTTCGCAAGTTCCTGCCTGCAGTGCAATGATTCAAATGCATCAATTAAATTTAGGGCCGAAAAGTGCTAAAGCTTTTCCTTTATTCAACTACTCTTTATCAAACAGCTTCCTACATATGTCCGGATCCCGCTCAGGATAATACTTTGGCTGTTGTCAGTCATCATCGTTGGTTTCATCTCCCTCATCATCCTGCTGCAAACCTGCTGGTTTCAGCAATTCGTTGCAGGTAAAGCAACTGCTTGGCTGTCGTCGAAGCTTAAAACAACAGTACGACTCGAAGAAATTAATATTTCATTTCCGAAATCCATTTACCTGAAGAATTTATTCGTTGCGGACCTGCAGTACGATACGCTGATCAATATTAAAGAGCTGACGGTAGATATCAGCATGATGAACCTGCTCCACGGAGCGGCCATTGTGCATTCAGTTGAACTAAATGGCGCAACCGTTCATATCAATCGTTCATTGCGCGACAGCAGTTTTAATTTTAATTTCATCACGGAAACTTTTGCCTCTTCCGGAGAAAATACTATTGAGCAGGATACCGGAAAATCTTCATTCAGCTTTTCCATTGAAAGGGTGAAAACAGACCAGGTTCATTTCATACTAAACGATGAAGTGGGTGGTATGGTCGGGGAAGCACGCATCGGTCACCTTGATGTTGACTTTAAGGAATTCGACCTTTCAGCACAAAGGATTATGGTGGATGAGCTGAACTGGAATAATTCAGTGGTGCATTTCCGGCAGATAAAACCAGTGGCAACAGCCGCTTCTTCAACTGCGCCTCTTACGCTGCAAATAAGCGCTCATCATCTGCAACTTTCCAACCTCGACCTGTTGTATACCGACACTACAGCAGAGCTGGACCTTCGCAGCAAAATATCATTTCTCGAAGCCTATCCTGATACGATTGATCTTCAGCATTTAGTTTTTGACTTCAGGCAACTTAGTGTGGAGCAGTCATCATTTTATGTTGCAACCGGTGCTGCTGAAAGCATCGATACACTTTCGGAACCAGAAGCAGGCGACACAGGCGATGCACTTACTGCGCGATGTGATCAGCTATCGCTGAAGGGATTTGATTTCCGGTATAATGATAAAACTGCACCAATTGCGGCACGAGGAATGGATTACAGTCATCTGGATGTGAAGGACATTACAGGAAGTTTCAGTAATATCTTTTATCAGGCCGACAAGCTGAATATTGATATCCATAAGATAAAGGCATCGGAGCAATGCGGTTTGACCATACTCGATGGTTACGGCCGGTTCAGGATGTCTGAAACGGGTATCACCTTCGACAGTTGCCTGCTTATAACTGATAAAAGCACTATCCGGAGTGCTGCAGGTATCAGGTATAGTTCACTTGCTTCCTTAAGCAGCAATGTTGGCAGCATGGGTGTATATGGCCATTTCCGCAATGCAACTATTGCGGTAAGCGATCTGCTTTATTTCTATCCGCCGCTTGCAGAAAATGAATATGTCCGTCCTGCTGTTGACCGTGTACTGACCGTTGACGGAAACATCAATGGAACTTTAGGCAACCTGTTGTTTAAAAGCCTAAAGGTTCGTACAGGTAACACTGATATGCTCATCAGTGGCAGCATTAAAGGATTGCCTGATGCGGGCAATCTGTCGTTTGATGTACAACTGTCCAGGTTCTCGTCTACCAGGACTGACCTCCTCGCTATACTGCCTGACAGCCTTTTGCCATCTGCCATCGTTCTTCCGGAAACTTTTACACTTTCCGGAAATTACAGCGGCACCATGCAAGACTTCAATGGCATCGTTTTTTTGCAAAGCTCATTTGGTAATGCACTGGTAGAAGCCCGTATGCAACCTGTGGCCGGCAAAGAAACTTCCACCTACCATGCAAAAATTGACCTCGAGAATTTTAATCTTGGAAAGCTGCTTCAACGGGAAGAGATCATCGGCATTGTTCATCTCACCGCCACAGCAGCAGGAGAAGGGCTGACCGTGGAAGATATGAATGCTACCATCGAAGCGACTGTTAAAAGACTTGATCTCTTAGGTTATGAATACCGGGATATTGCAGTGAATGGCAAGATTGCCGGACAGGCTTTTAAAGGAGACATATCCGTCAATGATGATGCAATAGATGTTTCATTTACAGGCCGGGCAAGCCTCGATCCGGAGCGTCCGGAGTATAATTTTCTGATGGATATAAAATACGCCGACCTGCAGCAGCTTCATCTCTACGATAGCGACCTGAAGGTGCAAGGGAAGATAACAGGTAATTTTTCAGGGGATGACCTGAGCACACTGAATGGGGCGATCCATGTTGCCGATGCGGCCATTTCATCCGGTGATAAAATCATCTCGCTGGATTCCATTAGCCTTATCGCATCTTCTGCCGAAGGCAAATATGACTGGAATCTCTACACACCTGTACTGGATGGTCATTACACTGGCACTTCCAGTGCAGCAGTGGGCATCCCTTTGCTCACGAATCATTTCAATTATTATTTCAGCAGAAAAGCATACCGGCAGGCAGATACACTTGGACTGCAGTCGTTTGATTTTGTAATGAATATTCACGACCAGAAAAAACTCCTGCCTTTGTTTATACCAGGACTGCAGGAGATGGAGCCCTTTAATATCACCGGTTCTTTTAGCAGTGCAGAAAAAAAACTTCAGTTGGCCTCTACGCCCGTAGCATTAGTTTATGAAGGAATAAAGGTGGATTCGCTGCTTCTTTATGCCGGATCAAATCCGGCTCAGTTCGATTATCGCCTCACTGCAAAAAAACTGCAAAAAGACACTTTGCAACTCAGCGGTTTGTCTTTTTCCGGTAATGCCCGGAATGATTCTGTCTATTCATTGCTGGCTATAAAACCTGATTCAAATCACATCGATCTGCTGATGGCGACATCGGTAACAGCGGCAGATGATTTGTACCGTTTGCACCTGCTGCAGGATCAGCTAATCCTCGATGGTGCTCAATGGTCGGTGCCGGAAGACAATTTTCTTGCTTTCGGAAAGAACGGTATCTGGGCGCATAACCTCAGGATGGCGCACAACAACAGTTACCTGCTTGTGCAAAGTGAGGATGAAATGTTGAATGCGCCTGTCAATTTTACTTTCAGCGATTTTGACTTATCGGTGTTGTCCGGCATCATTGACTCTTCTGCAGCAGTATTTACCGGTGTGATGAATGGAAATTTCCTGTTGCAGGATGCCAAGACATTCACCTTTAACTCCGCATTGAGCATAAAGGGGTTTTCCCTGCTGCACTATGATTATGGAGATCTGTCACTTGATGCTTCCAATGATGAAGCCGGAAAATATGATGTTAAACTGGTATTGCTTGGTGAAGGCAATGGTATAGAGGCAGCAGGCTATTACCGCAGTGCTGCAGCAGCAAGCGAACTGCATTTTGACGTTCAGATTGACAGCGCTGATTTTTCCCTGGCAACACCCTTTGTCAGGCCTTATCTCTACGATCTGCGTGGATCACTTAACGGAAGTTTTATGATAAGGGGCACTATTGATGTACCTTCTATCAATGGTTCCATGCGTTTTGATTCCGCCAGCCTCGTGCCTTCTTATACCAATACGCCATTGCAGCTTGGCCGTGAACCGCTGACATTTGATAATTCGGGCATTCATTTTAATGCGGTAACGGTGCGTGATCAGCAGGGAAACAAAGCCACCATTAACGGCGACCTGATGACCACCGACTACAGCAACTTTAAGTTTGGTCTTGACCTGAAGGCCTATGACTTTGTCTTGATGAATGCTGCATCATCCGTTACTACTGACTACTATGGGATGCTTCGGCTCGATGTGCTTGCCGCGCTGAGAGGCGACCTGGACCGGCCTGCGGCAGATATTAAGATCAAACTGCGTAATGGCACTGATGTTACCTACGTATATCAACGTTCCGATACTTCCTTCAGCACGGAAGAAGGCATGGTGGAATTTATCAATATCGGCGACCGGCTTGACGCTATCCTGGCGCAACAGAAAGATTCATTAAAACCTGTCTTCTCCGGTTATAACATTACAGCATCCGTAGAAGTGGATGATAAAAGCAGGTTCAATATTGTGATGGATCCGGCAGCCGGCGACCGGCTGCAGATTAATGGAAATGGCTCCTTTAATTATGATGTCAATCCCAGTGGCAAGATGACACTAACGGGCCGTTATGAAATTACGGATGGGAGTTATAACCTGACTTTATATAATGTGGTGAAGCGGCAGTTCCTGCTGGATAAAGGCAGTTCCATCAGTTGGACCGGTGATATTTACAATGCAGACATTGACCTCAAGGGTCACCTCGCTGTTCGCACCTCACCGTATGCACTGATTGGCTCGCAGGCTGCCACAGCCAGCGATGAGCAACAGGCACAGTACAAAAACCCGCTCGACTTCAATGTATTTCTCATCATGCAGCAGAAACTGATGGCTCCGCAGATCTCCTTTGACATTGAACTCGATGAGAAGAATAAAGGCGCCATGGATGGCATTGTGGATGCGAAACTTGCTGAATTGCGCGAACAGGAAGGGGAGATGAATAAACAGGTGTTTGCCTTAATGGTTTTTGGCGCATTTATAGCCGCTGATCCGCTTGCAGGAACAGGTACTAACTACATCAGCGACCTGGCAAAAAGCAGCGTGAGCAGCATGCTCAGCAGCCAGTTGAATAAGCTGTCGGGCCAGTATGTTAAAGGTGTGGACCTGAACTTCGACCTGAAATCAGTAACCGATTATTCCAATGGCGTGGAAGAAGAAAAAACGAGGCTGAATGTCGGTGTGCGGGAGCAACTCTTTAACGACCGACTCTTAATTTATGTAGGAACGAATTTCGACATCGGCGGCAGCAGCGGATTCAGCGCGGCACCAAGCGATCTCAGCGGAGATTTTTCACTCGAATACCTCGTACGGCCTGACGGCCGGCTCCGGTTAAACCTCTTCAGAAAAGGAAGTTACGAGGGAATATTTGAAGGGCAGACCATAGAGAATGGCCTCTCACTCATCTTCAACCGCGATTTCAATACCTACCGCCAGCTGTTTACCCAGGGAAAAACAAATGCCAGAGAGGAACAGAAAAAACAACAGGTGCCGGATGAAACCCCGAAGGCTAAAATCGAAAATAACGAATAATTGCAGCGCGTATCATGAGGAGCATGACATCTAACGGAATCAGTAATGCGGGCAGGAAATTAATTTACAGGCCATACACCGGTTGTGTAATACTGCTCATCCTGATTCTTTTCAGTGCTTCATGCAGCAACACAAAATACCTGGCATCTGGGGAGATGCTGTACACAAAAGGCAACATTGAACTCGATGATGCTTCAAAAAAAACTGCCTCAGCTGAAGTCATTGCTTCGCTGCAATCTGTGATGGTTCCTGTACCCAATAAGAAACTGCTGGGCGCCAGATTCGGCCTGGCCGTTTACAACAGGGTGAAAGAACCGAAGAAGGAATCAGGGTTTAAGTATTTTATGAAATACAAGATCGGCGAAGCACCGGTGATATTACAGGAAGCCGATATAAGGCGAACCCGGTTGCTGATGGCAAACAGATTGAATACATATGGCCATTTCAGAAGCACGATAACGGATACAATGCGATACAAAAACCGGAAGGCGCAGGTAACCTACTTCGTAAAAGTCGCAACGCCATATATCATTGATTCTGTTTTTTTTCCTGTGGTGACAGACAGGCTGACGAAGAAGATTGCGGAGGTGAAGGATAGCAGCCTGTTAAAAGCCGGAAATTTCTACAACCTGCAAACCATCAGCGATGAGCGTGACCGGATCGACCGTGTTTTGAAAATGGAAGGTTACTTTTTCTTCGGCCCGGATTTTCTCATAGTGAGGGTGGATACTAACATTGGTAATCATCACTGCAAAATGTATGTCGGCCTGAAGCATAATATTCCGCAGGAAGCACTGTCTTATTACCATATAGGCGATATCATGGTGTTCCCGGAATTTACATTGGTGCGGAAAGTAACTGAACTGCAGCTGACTGATACGATCATGGTTGACAGCATACAGTATATCTCCACCGATCATTTGTTTAAACCGCATGCGATTGTTGACAATGTATATTTTCAGAAAGGCCAGATCTATGATGTGCGGAATTATAACCTTACACTTGGCAGGCTGATGAGCCTTGGTGTTTTTAAGTATGGCAATATCAGGTTTGAACCGGATACCACCCGCGACGGATGGCTCACCACACGAATCTTCCTGACACCGTTTCCAAAGCGGTCGCTGCGCGGAGAAGTGCAGGCCATTTTAAAAGATAATGGCTTTGCAGGGCCGGGCTTAAGCATCAGTACAAGGAACAGGAACATCTTTCGCGGAGCGGAATTATTTGTGCTGAACTTCACCGGTAACTATGAACTGCAGATTTCCAAAAACCTTCCGCCTCTGCAGTCATTCAAATTTGGAATTACACCACAACTCATTTTCCCGAAATTCCTTGTTCCCTTTCACATAACCCGTTCGCAAAGCGCATTTGTACCCAAAACAAAAATTGAAACCAACTACACGATTGAGAACAGGGAAGGCTATTACCTGATGAATTCCTTCTACATCAATTTCGGTTATAACTGGAAAGAGAGCATCAGCAAAGAACATCTGTTCACGCCGTTCTCCATCAACTTTGTAAATACCACGCAGACCACAGAGGCTTATGACTCCATTCTAAATCAGAATGAAGCATTGAAAGAAAGTTTCGACCGGCAATTTGTGCTCGGCTTTAATTATGCATATACCTTTACCAACCAGGTATATGCCTGGGTTAAAAATCCTGTATATTTTAAAGGAAGCATTGAGTTCTCCGGCAATACGGTTTACGCCCTACAGAGCCTTTTCAACCAGGAAAAAGGTACGCCTGAAAATCCATTTACGATTTTCCAAAATCCTTATTCGCAGTACGGATCCGTTTCACTCGACTTCCGCTATTACTTTAGCACCGGAAAGCAGACGAAGCTGGCATCACGGATTTTCACGGGTGTTGCATTGCCTTATGGAAATTCGGATGTCATTCCATACTATAAAAGTTTTTCTGTTGGCGGTGTGAGTGATCTGCGCGGCTTTCGTTCCCGTTCCGTTGGTCCAGGCACATTCTATGATCCTGACATCGACAGCATTGGTTTCTATAACCAGGTAGGAGATATCAAGCTGGGGTTGTACACGGAGTTCCGCTTTCCGATAGCTGGTTATCTCAAAGGTGCATTCTTTGCAGAAGGTGGTAATATCTGGATGCAAAGCACAAAGCTTTACGGCGATGTTGGTGTTTTCAGGTTTGCGGATTTTTACCGGCAACTGGCATTTGATGCAGGCCTCGGGCTACGGCTGGATATCACTTATGTAGTCGTTCGCCTCGACGTGGCAACAGCGTTGCGTAAACCATACGTAACAGCGAATGACGGCTGGACCTTTGATCCATTTTCAAAAGACGCTTACGGAAGAAATAATCTCATCCTCAACTTTGGAATCGGATATCCGTTCTGATGCAGCCGGATTAAATCAGTTTATGCAGTTGCCATCAATCATATAACCATGATGCTCTCCATCAATGTCAAACCCAATTCCAGGTCAACACAACTGCTAAAAGACGCAGCTGGCAATTGGGTGTTGCGTATAAAGCAACCTCCGGTGGAAGGAAAAGCAAATACAGAGGTGATAGCCGTACTGGCCAAAATGCTGCAACTTCCTAAAGCAGCTATTGCGATAAGAAGCGGCCATAAAAGCAGTCATAAGCGTTTGCTGATTGAAGGATTGGAAGAAAGGGAAGTTATACGGCGGCTCAGTTTACAGCTGCCTGCCGCATACTGAGTCATCATTCAATGATCATCAGGGCGATGGAAATTAATGCGATCATGATGCCCGCTATGTTAATTCGGGAAAGATGTTCCCGGAAAAGCAGCCATCCGCATACAGCGGTAAGCACAACGATGCCCATATTATTCACCGGAAAAATCACAGAACTTTCCCATTGCGGTATATTCAGCGCCTTCAGCAGAAAATACATCGAGAAAAAATTCGGAATACCTAACAGGATGCCACCCGCCACCGCTTTCCATTGAAGCCGTTTATGCTGGAAGATGCCGCGGTAGAATAGGGCCATGCTTCCTGCTGTTGCTGCTACCGCGAAGATGGAGATATTGAAAAGATTGAATTCTCCCGGCGTCAATAACCTGGCAAAAGCGTAGTTGACGACAGAGTCGTTGATGCCGCTGCCGATAAAAATAATCAATGCCAGCAACAGGCCTCTTGTATGCAGGGCATGCCTGTGTTCTTCAGGGGTGACAGAGGTTAGATAAACGGCCAGTATCGCCAGCAACAATCCAGCGATCTTTACCAGTGTCAGTTCCTGGTCATACAGGTAGATGGCCAGCGTTACCGGAATGGCCATGCTGAGCTTACTGGCAACAGACGTAAGCGTTACGCCAATGTTTGCCGCCACAAATCCCATCATATTGAAGATGAAGAAAAACATACAACCCAGGAAAGCAGCGTAAGGGAACCAGTCTTGCCGGAACACCTGCGTTGAAGGAACCGCACCGGAAACCAAAATACCTGTTGCCACGCAGGTGATATAGTTGACCACTATGCCCTGCATCATATCAATCTGATACAGCTTGAAAAACCTGAATGCAAGAACCAGGTAGGTAGAACAGATAATGCTGAGCAAAAGAACGATCATGCAATATGATATTGAATGATCAGTTCATCTTCTCCCACATATTTCCTGGAGAAAGGAGTTGCTTGCATCCTGGGTGCCGGCACGCCACTGCCTGCCGTTTCTGGCGCCACGATAATTCGCGCTTCGTCCCACAGGCCGCTGTCAATAAATGACTGCAATAAGCGGCTACCGCCTTCCACCAGCACCGACTGAAGTTGTCGTTCGTATAGTTTATCAAGAAAGGAAGCGATAAAATGTGCTTCAAAATCAATCGTCACATAAGTGGTGTTTATGGTACTTTCTTTTTGCTGAGCCGTAAAAACTATAGTCGGAATGCTGCCATCGAAAAGGTGTAAGGTCTGTGGCAGCCTTAAATAGCGGTCAGGCACCAGCCGCACCGGGTTCTGCCTGTTCCAGTGCCTGCTGTCCAGTCTCGGATTGTCTGTCAGCGCCGTGTTGGTGCCAACCATGATGGAAGCTTCTTCGCTCCGCCATTTGTGAACGAGTGTCTTTGCGTAATGATGGCTGATGGCCAACGACTGATTTTCCTTCCCTATAAAACCATCTATGGTTTGTGCCCATTTCAGGATAATATAAGGCCGCTTTTTCTCAATCCATGTAACAAATCTGCGGTTCAGATGAATTGCTTCATCATACAGCACACCGGTTTTCACTTTGCAACCGGCCTGAATCAGCTTTGCAATGCCGCTACCGGCAACAAGCGGATTGGGATCCTGCATGCCGGCGATAACGGCCGGAATTTTCTTTTCAATAATCAGATCGGCACAGGGCGGTGTTTTTCCGGTATGAGAACAAGGCTCCAGGTTAACATAGAGCGTAGATGACGGCAGGTATGCAAGATCGCTTTGAGCAACAGACCGGATGGCATTTACTTCTGCATGCGGACCGCCAAATTGCGCATGATAGCCTTCACCGATAATATGCCCTTCATACACAATCACCGAACCTACCAAAGGGTTGGGTGCCACCTTACCGGCTCCTTGCAAGGCAAGTTCAATGCAACGTTGCATGAAGATTTCATCAGGCTGCGGCATACGACAAACGTAATAGAATTTGAGATAAGGATGGAATATCATCCATGATATCTTCACCGGTTAACCGGAAGAAAAATGTCTGCTGTTGCAGGGTGCTCTACCACAGAGAAACTCCGAATGCGATTTGATATAACTTCGTCGCATGACCATCCGCCATGTTTTCGATCACTATGTGAAGTCACTGACCAGGCTGTATGATAAGTCAGAAGCTGAAAACATCACGCACTGGATCTTTGAAGAGCGGCTATCCCTTTCAAAAGCAGGGCTGCTGTTACGCGAGAACGATATTATTTCGGAAGTTAAAGCAAATGACCTTGCCTGGAAACTTGTACGGCTGCTGAAAGGTGAACCTGTTCAATATGTGCTCGGTGGCACTTCATTTTATGGCATGCAGCTGCACATTAATAAAAATGTGCTGATACCACGTCCTGAGACGGAAGAGCTGGTGGATTGGATCATTAAGGATAATCAAACGAAAGGGCCGGTGAACATACTCGATATCGGCACCGGCAGTGGTTGCATGGCTATTGCATTGCAAAAGCAGCTTAATCAGTCAACCGTTTCCGCTATTGATATCAGCGGCGAAGCCCTGGCTGTAGCTTCCGATAATGCACAACAGCTCGAAGCTGAGATCCTGTTTAAGCAGGTTGATTTCCTCAGCCTTATGCAAGACAATGAACCGGAGGCAGCATGGCCTGCAAACCGTTATCATATCATCTGCAGCAATCCGCCCTATATCCCGGAATCGGAACAGCAGCAGATGCCGGACAATGTGGTGCGGTTTGAGCCGCATATCGCCTTGTTTGTGCCCGATCATGATCCTTTAGTCTTTTATAAAGCTATTGCTGCCTTTGGTGCAAAATGGCTGATGCCGGAAGGATTCATATATGTTGAAATGCATGAAAACATGACTGATCAGGTATCGGCTGTCTTTTATCAGCATGGCTATCAACAGCTACAGGTAAAGACCGATATGCAGGGCAAACGCCGGATGCTGAAAGCAGGGTGGTAAAATATCCGGTAAAAAGTTCCATTTTCATCCTTAACGGACTATTTTTGCGGGCTAAAATTTCAGACCTCTATGAATAATTTGTTTTACGTAGTACCCTTATTTGGCATCGTTGCATTGATCTTCACGGCTATGAAGGCATCGTGGGTTACAAAGCAGGATGCAGGTAACGACAGGATGCAGGAAATTGCGAAGCACATCGCCGAAGGCGCCATGGCTTTCTTGCGTGCAGAATGGAGAATTCTTGGATTCTTTGTGGCCATTGCGGCCGTATTGCTCGCTGTACTCGGTTGGTCGAATCCCGAATCGAGCTGGCTTATCGCGGGTGCTTTTATCACCGGTGCAGTATTTTCTGCCACAGCC
Organism: Chitinophagales bacterium; assembly: GCA_019694975.1. Classification (NCBI taxonomy): domain Bacteria; kingdom Pseudomonadati; phylum Bacteroidota; class Chitinophagia; order Chitinophagales; species Chitinophagales bacterium. Next base: position 44,976 of record JAIBAY010000002.1, on the reverse strand, counting down.
GGTTTTATCGGAATGCGCATCGCCACTAAAGCGAATGTACGCACTGCGCATGCTGCCCGTACTTCACTTTCCAGGGCATTGGCCGTTTCTTTTACCGGAGGTTCCGTCATGGGGCTTGGCGTAACCGGTCTTGCCGTATTGGGTCTGAGCTCACTCTTCGTGGTTTTTTATACGATGTATGTTGACCCTTCTACCAATGAACACCTCACCACTGCGCTGGAAGTGCTGACCGGTTTTTCGCTTGGCGCGGAAAGCATAGCACTCTTTGCCCGCGTAGGTGGCGGTATCTATACAAAAGCTGCCGACGTTGGCGCCGACCTTGTTGGAAAAGTGGAAGCCGGCATACCGGAAGATGATCCGCGCAATCCTGCTACAATTGCCGATAACGTTGGTGATAATGTGGGTGATGTAGCAGGTATGGGAGCCGACCTGTTTGGATCGTTCGTGGCAACCATTCTTGCTACCATGGTGCTGGGAGGAGAAACAAAATCGGTAGATGCCTATAACGGCCTTGCACCCATCCTGCTGCCGATGATTATTGCCGGCACAGGAATAATTTTTTCCATCATCAGCATGTACTTCGTAAGAATAGGAGAGACCAGCACATTGAACACAGGCATCGTGCAGAAAGCCTTAAACAACGGTAACTGGGGAGCCATTATTCTCACCACAGTTGCTTCCTATTTCATCGTAGGTGCCATTCTACCTGATACTTTGACTTTAAGAGGCATGGACTTCACCAGCAACGGTGTGTTTGGTGCCATCGTGGTAGGCCTCGTGGTGGGAACACTGATGAGCATGATTACCGAGTATTACACCTCCATGGGTAAACGCCCGGTGAAGATGATCATCAAACAGTCTTCCACCGGCCATGCTACCAACATCATCGGCGGACTTTCCGTTGGTATGGAATCAACCATGGCGCCAATCATTGTGCTGGCAAGCGGTATCTTCTGCGCCTATCAGTTTGCCGGCATCTATGGTGTTGCCATAGCGGCAGCGGGCATGATGGCTACCACTACCATGCAGCTGGCCATTGATGCATTTGGCCCTATTGCCGATAATGCAGGCGGCATTGCCGAGATGAGCGAGTTACCTAAAGAGGTGCGTGAAAAAACAGATATACTGGATGCTGTCGGCAATACCACGGCTGCAACCGGAAAAGGATTTGCCATTGCTTCCGCGGCCCTCACCTCACTGGCCCTGTTCGCCGCCTTCGTGGGTATCTCCGGTATTGATTCCATTGATATCTATAAAGCCGATGTACTGGCCGGCTTATTTATTGGCGGCATGATACCATTTCTCTTTTCCTCGCTTGCCATCGCCGCCGTAGGACGTGCCGCCATGAGTATGGTGCAGGAAGTGCGCAGGCAGTTCCGCGAAATTCCGGGTATCATGGAAGGCACCGGCAAACCTGAATACGATAAGTGCGTGGCCATCTCCACGGAAGCATCGCTGCGTGAGATGATGTTGCCGGGCGCCATAGCATTGGTTGTTCCGGTTGTGATAGGGTTTTTATTTGGCCCGGAAGTGCTCGGTGGATTGCTGGCCGGCGTTACGGTTTCCGGTGTGCTCATGGGCATGTTTCAGTCTAATGCCGGCGGTGCCTGGGACAATGCAAAGAAATCTTTCGAGAAAGGCGTGGAGATCAACGGAGAGGTGTTTTATAAAAAGTCAGAGCCGCACAAGGCATCGGTAACCGGTGACACCGTAGGTGATCCATTCAAAGACACGAGCGGACCATCCATGAATATTCTCATCAAACTCATGAGTATTGTGAGCCTGGTAATCGCGCCTTCCATTCCATTGAATGGTTTGCTCGGGCTGCATAAAGATGATGCTTCTAAACATAACTTCAGCCTGATGATGCAATCGCCCGGTATGGAAGCCGCTGAACATGGCGGCGCCTGTTGTGCAAAACCAGCTGAAGCCACCGCGGATGCTGCCGGAACCGATTGCGGCAGTGCAGGTAAAACAACGGCCGTTGCCACCGCAAACAACAACAGCGACGGCAGTACTGCTTCCGGCAATACCGGAACAGCGCAGTAACTGAAAAAATTGCTTCATAATGCTTACAAAAAATCCGCTCTCGAGCGGATTTTTTTTGCGTATTAATAAACCCGGCAGGATGCAGCCTGATAATGCGGGTGCAGCAAATGATTCCTGCAACTACCGCATGCGGGTGATTGCCGGCTGCGGCACCGACTGCTATACGGAAAGTGCCAATGGCTTCGGCGCCTGCTGCGTGTACTAATACGGCAACTTCGACGACTTCACAATGCATGTGGCAGAGATTGCTACCGGAACAAATCCTGCCGCTCTACTCTATCCGCAATTAAAGGTAAGCCCCAACCCGGTAACCGAACTGCTGACGGTTGACATACCGAAACATAACCACGGTAATACGGCATTGTTGCAACTAATAGATGCCGCGGGCATTGTGCTGCTGTCGAATGTGGTGTTGAATGAAAGGTAGATGTTGGATATGAAGTCAATGGCAAAAGGGATCTGTTTCCTTCGCTACCGTGATGAGGGTGGGGCTTATTTGGTGAAGATTGTGAGGTAGGTGGGAGAGGTACTTTAACTTTCCGGATATATAATTTTAGCATCAACTCACTTACACCTTTGAGTAAACAATAGTCAATCACCTCACCTCACCCATGATAAACCCTCGAGCTAACAATCAGGTGGTTCCGGATCTCCAGCACTTCACCTACGGGCAGATCTTCTTCACCTTTTACATGCCGGATGTATTCCATAAACACACGGTGTTCATTGGCAGTGAGTTTCAACAGTTCATACTGCAGCGTAGGTAAACGTTGAAAGGCGTCCTGCCACCACGTGCGCAGCGCCGCTTTGCCTTTAATCCAGCCCTGTGTCGCCGGCTGTCGCAGTTTCAGCTTCGGGCTGTAGTGCTCGGCATCATCTGCATACAGGGCAAGCAGTGCCTCAAGGTCATGGCTGTTGAATGCATGAAACCACTGCTGTGCTATGTGACTCAGTTGATCCGGTGTCATAAGTGGTGATATTTTTGAGAGGGCGTGAACGTTGGCTTTATTGTGCTGAGTTGAACCACATGCTGCTTACAGGTATGCCAGTCTGTAAATATCCTCCTGTAAAAGCACCAGAAAGCGATGACAAGACTTTGCCGATGCTTTATTCGGTCTTCAGGTACTTACTGACGGAAGCGGTGCCATTCTTATAGCTGATGGCAGTCAAATAAAGCCCCGGCTGTAAAGCCATGCTTTGCAGTACAGGTTCTACCAGGGTATTTTTCAAGCGGCCGGAAAAGACAACACGCCCCGAGAGATCAAATACCTGCAGCAGAATTTCTTCTTCCTTATTGTTAAAACTGCATACCGATGTTTTTAATTGTTGCACATGGCCGTCTTTATCCGTCTGTGAAAGCCGGTAGTAGTTATTTCCTTTCACTGGATGATAGTCAATCATAAAATAGTCGGTGGGCACGCTGCTGAAGGCCTTGCCCGGAACAGTAGCCAGCGGCTGATAATTTTCCCCGTCAGCCGATTTTTCTACCAGAAAATGATCGTTGTTCAGTTCACTGGCTGTAGTCCAGTTTATGGTCATTACATTTTCTGCTGCCGAGCATTCGAATGAGGTGAGTTCAATCGGCAACACCGTGCAGTCAATGCCGGCGCCATTGGTCAGGGTCCAGTTGAGATTGAAGCCGCTGCCACCGGCCGACCATTTGCTTACGCAGAGGTAATAAACTTGACCTGTGGTAACGGCGAGGTCGTTCACCCATCCGTTGCCGCAGGAAGTTTCGTTCACGTCATTGGAGGACGAGCAGGAATAGCCGGGATAGGTGTTGTTGTTGGCAGTGCTGATGCCTGTATTACCCTGGCTGCCGGTATTGTTGGTTTGCCCTTGCGTGGTAGCGGTTGAACAACGGATAGGCTGGCCCAATGCGCCACAGGATACGTTGGGGCCATAAAGCGCCCAGTCGTAATCTTCCGGCTGCGAATTGCCCGTGGAAAGCGGATCGATCGTCATGCCGAGTGTTCCGGAAGCGGAAACGGTAAAGGTGTACCAGTTGGAATATGTTTCTGTTATGAGGCAATCATCCGAGACATCGGCGCCAACGCCGGGCCCGGTACTGGCATCGCTGAAGCCGGTATTGGTGCAAATTGGAGTGATCAGTGCACAGTCGTTATTGTCGGTGCCGTTAGGCCCGCTGGCACAAGGCACACAGTCGAAGGTAGCTACCCAACCCGTTCCGCTGCCGGAGGCATTGGAGTTGAATATGAAGGAGATACAGCCACTTTGATCATTCGATAGATAAGGTCCGTAACCTAAAGCCATACAGGCTTCATAGGAAGAACAGTTGGTGTTGATGAGTGGTGATCCGGTGGTAAAGGCGGCGCAGTCCATGGTGGGGCCGTTGATGATTTGCAGCTTGTCACCGGTTTTAAGATCAACGGAATAAAAGTTGGCCCGAAGGCAGTTGTTAATGCTGGCCGGACAGAATGTTTTATAAACCTGCAAAGAAACACCATTGCTGTAGTTACCAGATACGCCGCCATCATCCGTAAAGGTGCCACTGCAGGCTGCCACCATCGGTCCGCCAAGGTAGGAGCCGCCGAGGCCCACGATGGGCTGCGTATAATCTGCAGTGCCGGAAGGAGCGGAAGGACAAGTAGTGCAGGCAATAGCTGCCGTCCAGCCGGGGCCTGTTCCGCTGCTGTTGGTTGTCATGTTAAAGGTGAGGCAGCCGGTTTTTGAAAGCAGCGGTGGGGGAAAAGTGGTTCCTGAATATTTTCCGATAAGGGTTGAAGAAGTGTTTGGGCCGTCGTAAATTGTAAGGGTGTCGCCTGCATTCAGGCTCATGGAATAAAAGGTAAACTGAATGCAACTGGACGTGTTGGAACAATAGGTTTGGGTATAGTTTTCCAGGTTACCGTAGGTGCCGCCCACGCCGCCACTGTCATAAAATAATCCGTCACAGGCGCTGACTGTGGAATTGTTGTTCAGCACAAAAATGGTCCCGCAACTCCCGCAACTGATGGTGGCCGACCATCCGGCCTTGTTACCGGAGGCATTGCTCACGAATTTGAAAGTGAGGGAAGAAGTGCTTGCCACAATGGTTCCCGGAGATACATTGCCGGAATAATTACCGATCACTGTAGATGAGGTAGACGGACCGTCATAGATGGTGAGAATATCATTACCGGTTTGGGTAAGAAAAGTGGTGAAGGTCATCACCAGGCAATTACCTGTGCTGCTGGTAAAAGTTTCTGTAAGGGTGGCGCTGGCGGAATAGGTGGAAGCCGACCCGCCATCATCATAAAAGGTGCCGCTGCAGGTTGAAATGGTTCCGTTTGTCATACTGTATGACTGCCCAATGCCCTTAACGGGCAGCAGCGTGATACATGACAAAAGCAACAACTGAAAACGTAGTTGTGTTTTTTTATTCAAAAGCACTCGGTGTTTTATCGTTTCCCGTATAAGCGGTTTTTTTCCGGTAGCCGTCCACTTTATGGATCATACATACTGAAAAAAAATTATGTGAAAAAGGAAAGTTAAATAAAAAAAAAGCACATTGTTACTCATTTTGTTTTGTTTTCATACATCAGGCTGTGAATAATCCTTTCAGCTGCAACAGTCAAGGCATTGATTTTCGGATGGCCTGTCATTTAACTTTGTGGCATGCATTTCAACAACCGATATTGCCTTGCGCAGCGAAAAGCAAGATGATATGTACCACCGGGTAAAAAGAAGGATAATATGGTGGTCGGGTAAAGTGCTACGCTTTACGGGAGCCGTATGCCGATTGCTCATTGCCGATGAGCAAAACCGCATGGATCAGTTCAGCGGCTGATCACCGGTAAAGGGTGACGTGCTGGAACGATCATCTTTCGGATCTGAATTTTCATAAGCCGTAATGATCTTCTTCACCAAAGGATGACGAACTACATCCTGCTCGGTGAGTTTAACCGTTCCTATACCCTTAATTTCAGATAGAATGTCTAATGCTCGGAACAACCCGCTGCGCTGCGACTTTGGAAGGTCAATCTGTGTAATGTCACCGGTGACGATACATTTGGCGGAAGCGCCGATACGGGTCAGGAACATCTTTAGCTGCGAATCGGTGGTATTCTGTGCTTCGTCGAGAATAATATAGGCATGATCCAAGGTGCGGCCTCTCATGAAAGCGAGCGGCGCCACTTCTATCACCCGGTTGGTCATATAATAATTCAGCTTGTCAAGCGGAATCATGTCGTCCAGCGCATCATACAAAGGACGCAGGTACGGGTCAATTTTTTCTTTCAGGTCACCGGGAAGGTAACCGAGGTTTTCGCCGGCCTCCACTGCCGGGCGGGTGAGAATAATTTTCCTGATCTCTTTGTTTTTTAACGCTCTCACAGCCAATGCCACTGCGGTGTAGGTCTTGCCGGTACCGGCCGGCCCGATGGCAAAAATGATGTCATTATGTTCCGATAGTTCCACCATTTTTTTCTGGTTGGGCGTACGGGCTTTCACCACAATACCATTGGGGCCGTACACAAGGGCATCATCATTGGCCTTTGGCATATGCACATCAAACGGATCCACATCATCCAGCAGGTCTTCCGCGGCTTTATCCGTCAGCCGGCCATACTTTTCAATAAAATGTACAAGGCTGTTGATCTTGTCTTCCAGCAATTCAAGGTCTTCGCTATTGCCTTCGATTTTTATCTTGTTGCCGCGGCTGGTGAATTTTACCCGAGGAAAAGCATTCTTCAGAATCTGCAGGCGTGAATTATTGATGCCCAGCAAATCGATTGGTTCGATGGAGTCGAGGTGAATGATCAGTTCAGTCAAAGCTTTACAGTATTTTGTTTTGTAAAATTAAAGAAAAGACAAGGTCAGCACCTAAACGAAATTCACGTTGCAAACAGTTCAGTGTGGCGGGTTTAAGCACTGATTGTGGATAATGTGCATGGCCGGCACTTTGTGAAAAGCTGCTACAGGAAAATTTAAGGAAGGGAATCCGATAAAGCAGGGCATCCGTTTACAAATCCTTTCAGCGAATAGCGGCATCCTGATTTTAATGCTGTTATTTTGCAAAACTTTTTGCTTCACCATAAAAAGGGAGGCACCTGATCTGCATGGCAATAATCACACTTACCACTGACCTTGGCTCGCACGATCACTATGCGGCTGCAGTGAAGGGTGAATTGCTGAAAGCGCTTCCCGGAGCTGTGCCGGTGGATATCACGCATGATATTGCACCGTTTAATATTATGCATGGTTCATTTGTACTGAAGAATTGTTACCATCATTTTCCGGCAGGCACCTATCACCTGATTGGCGTGAACATGAACAGCGAAGAGGGCATGGTACACCTTGCCGTGATGAAGGATGGTTATGTTTTCATTGGTCCTGATAATGGCATCTTCGGACTGCTATGGGATGGGGTGGTACCGGACAGGGTGTATCAGTTGAAAGTGCAGGGCAAAGAAGCGGAGAGCACGCTGCCGATGAAAGATCTGTATGTAAGGGTATTGAAACATCTTGCAGAAGGCGGCATGCCTGAAGCGGTAGGGGTAAAGGTTTCTTCCTTCCGGCAGTCAGCGATAGGGAGACCTATTGTGGCAGCAGGTTATATCAAAGCTTCCATCATCTACTTCGACCGTTTCGAAAATGCGGTGGTGAATATCAGGAAAGAGGAATTCGAACAGATACGGCAAAACCGTCCGTTCCTCGTATATTTTAAAAAATATGAAGATGTGGACACCATCAGCAAAAATTATTATGATGTGCCGGAAAGTGAGAAGGTATGCCTCTTTAACAGCAGCGGATATCTTGAAATTGCCATCCACAAAGGCAATGCAATGGGCCTGCTCAACCTCAGCGTAGGCGACTTTGTGCAGATAGAATTCCATTGACGGTGCAGGTCAATAACCGCTCAAAGTTCCAAGATGGCAAAACCATAACGAGCTATCAGGAAGAGATCAATTGTGGTTTTATTTTTACTTCCGGTTGTATTTCCGGTTGTGCCTGTTTCTCCGCGAGTTCGCGTTTGTGTTTCGCAATGCTTACCGGGCTTCCGAACAGGTACCAGATCCGTTCTTTCCATGATTTTGCTTTTCTCGCATCCTGTATCATATCAATGGCTTCCTGGAAGACAAGACGGAAGGGGTTACCGGTGTGAACAGGGGTTGTTATGCCGTAAACAGGTCGTTCTTCCTCCGGCTGAAAGGTGCCGAACATGCGGTCCCAGATGATGAAGGTGGCGCCGAAATTTTTGTCAAGATACTTCTCCTGCGATCCGTGATGCACACGATGATTGGAAGGTGTGGCAAATATATATTCAATCCAGCGGGGCAGTTTTTTGATGTATTCGGTATGCACCCAGAATTGAAAAAGCACCGCTACCTGGTTCACCACAAAAAATATCATGGGGTGAAAACCAGCAATGGTAACCGGTATGAAAAATAGCACCTTGAATTCCTGTATCCACGACAGGCGGAATGATACGGCAAGGTTGTAATTATTGGCGCTGTGGTGAGGCACATGCGTGGTCCACCAGAATCGCTGATGATGGGAAATACGGTGCGCCCAGTAGCTGCATAAATCGAGCAGTACATAACAGGGTATGAAGAGCCACCAGCGGAATTCCATTCTCCAGGGTACGAGGTTATAGAAGAAAGCAACCAGGATAAACAGCACAAGTTTGGATACGTAGTTGCTCATCAGGTTACCGAGCCCAACCAAAACGGATCCGCGCAATTCAGTATCATCGTAGACATCGTCGCGGTGCTGATACTTTGCCACGAAGTATTCCACAGCTGTAAAAAACACCATAACGGGAATAGCCCACATAATAAGCTGCGGAGCATTTGCGTCAATTTCTTTTACTTGCTGAAAGGTTATTTCCGGTGCTCCGAAAATGGATGATTCCATTGTATGATTTTATTTTTCTGTCTGCTGAAATTTTTTGAGCGGTTGTGTGTTGTAAAGGTTCAGGCGTAATCCGCAAGGTTGTGCATTACGGCATAGTCCTGCAATCAATTGCTTTGAACGGGTGAATTTTAGTCGGTCATTGCCGGATACGCATCATACTCTTTGAGCATGCTCTCCAGCTTTGCTTTCCATTGTGCCTGTGCTTCCGTTTTGATACCATGTTCTGTCTCACTGTCATAGGTTGCCTGCAACCGGTCACAGGATTCATTGATCTTTTTGAAAAGTGAATTCGCCGCAGCAGAAGGATCGCCGGCCTTTTCTTTCAGCGCCTGCGATTCCGCATAGAGTTTCCTGGCAAAATATTCGGTGATGGCAAAATGCAACTGCTCATGACCCAGCACATCATCGCGGTTGGTCTTCATCCATGATTCATTCTTCTTGAACGATGCATAAACTTTAATCATACTGATCCGGCCATTGGTAGTGCTGTAATTGAAATAAATATAGCTGGCAGTCAGGGCAGCCCATGGGGAAGATTCCGGCACACTGCCTTTAAAGTCGTCGAATGTTATCTCACTGCGGTCAGTCCACCTGATTTCATCATCATCACTGGTATCAGGCGGCCCGTTGAATGGCATGTAAAGCAGCGCAAGTAGCAAGAGTATGTTCATGCAGCCAAAATAAGACATAAAATATTTATCGTCGCAGTTTTGAGAAATCACGCCATATCCATGAGAGGCGTGTGCTTTAGCGTGCATCCTTTTCAACCGGTACAACCTTTCGCTGACAGCCGGCAAGTAATGATTATCATTGTTGCGGGTAACAGAATTTTTTCATTTGCAGCATTAAACCGGATGTGTAAAAAAAACTACAGGCTGATTATAGCAATGGCATTGCTCGCTGTGGCATATGTGATTTGCTTTATTAGCATTACGGGCGTTATTCCTTCGCCATTGTTAAACCTGGCCATTCCATTCACCTTACTTTTTTCGGTAATGGTATTATTGATCTTCCATCAGCCACGTACCGCTAAATCTATCTTCATCCTGTTGTTGCTGATGGTGACAGGCCTTTGCATCGGATATGCAGGAGCGCATACCGGTTTGATTTTTGGCGAATATGCATACGGAAGTGCTTTGGGCCGGAAGATCATGAATACACCGATTGTAATTGGACTGCACTGGTTCATCCTCGTATATGTCACGCATGTATCCGTGCGGCTCATCGGAATTGCCAGGCCATGGATTGAACTGACTGCTGCTGCTTTAATGACGGCAATCGACTACCTGGCGGAACCGGTAGCCATGCAATATGATCTCTGGCAATGGAAGGATGGCATTATACCCGTTCAAAACTTTGTTGCATGGTTTTACATCAGTTTCCTGCTGCAGCTCTTTTTAAACAGGGTGAAGCCCGTACAGGAGAATCAGGTGGCTATTCCAATACTGGTTTTGCAGATTTTGTTTTACGCAGCATTGAATATGCTTTGATCTTCAGATAGTACCACTTGATCAATTTGTGATTAAAATTTATAACCGAAATTTGATCCATCGGCTTGAACAAAGGTTAATGATCAGACTCCGCATCATAGTCAGTTGCATCGTTATCAGCTGCTGCGGTTGCAGCACCTACAGGACTTATACGAGCCTCGACAAGGCTCTTGACAATCCACAGGCTGTACAGCGGCTAAAAATCGCTAATAAAGATCTTGGTTCGCTTCCGTCGGAAATCGGCAGATTGTCGCACCTGAAACAACTGATACTGACGCGTGTTCACATCGACTCTCTGCCTGCTGAGATTGGCCAGTTAAAGGAATTGGAATACCTGTCCGTAACGGCCAGCAGGCTGCATAAAATTCCACCGGAAATAGGCATGTTGCAAAAGCTCACGCGGCTGTCGTTGGAATATAATCAACTGGACAGTCTGCCACGCGAACTCGGCAACCTTGTGTACCTGCAGGAGTTGAAACTTTCGAATAATTTCATCGCATCCATGCCATCATCAATCGGTAAACTCACTAACCTTGAGTTTCTTTACCTCAATGAAAACCGCCTTGTGACTTTGCCCGATGAGATAGGCAACCTGGATAATCTTCATTTTTTATTCCTTGGACGAAATGCTTTGGAGGATTTGCCTGCTTCACTCGGCAAATTATCCGTTTTGAATGAACTTGATCTGGCTTATTGCGGGGCCATGGTGCGTATCCCGGAATCGTTATGCAGTTTACATAACCTTGAAGTGTTGTATATAGATAATTCACTGCTTGTGCCCGGCTGCCTGCAGACGAGGATGGGGCATTTTCAGATGATCATCAGATAATTGTCTTATTGCTGTATTCCATCACCAATCCTGACGGTACTGCCTTCCACGGCCAGCATCGTATCCGCGAAAACGGTTTGTGCTTCCCGCAGAACAAGATTCAGGTCTTCATATTTGGCAGAAAAATGGCCGATCATGAGTTTTTTAACGGCGGCTTTTCGTGCGATCGCCGCTGCCTGCAATGTGGTGGAATGGTAGGTAAGGGCAGCCCTTTCTGAAGATTCTTCCATAAATGTGGCTTCATGATACAAGAGATCAGCACCTTTGATCTGACTGGTCAATTCTTCCGTGTAGAGTGTATCGGAACAAAAAGCATAGGACCTGACCGCTGGAGGATCGGTTGTGAGCGCACTGTTGGGAATCAGCTTTCCGTCAATCACCAAATCCTTGCCTTCCTTTAAAGCGTGAATATCTGCGACAGGAATGCCAAAGGCTTCAAGCTTTTCCGGCAAGATGCGGCGGTCACGTTTTTTTTCACGGAAAAGAAATCCGCAACAGGGTATGCGATGACGCATCGGAATAGTGTGCACCGTAATATGTTCGTTTTCATAAATCAGTTGATGTACAGAACTTTCTATCTCATGTACAATCAGCTCATAGATCAGGCGCGTGTCGGAGTATTTAAAGTTCAGCTGAAGAATATCAGATAATCCTTTAGGGCAAAACAGATGCAGCGGTTCTGTTCTGCGCAATAAATGATAAGACGTCAACAGGCCGATGAGGCCGTAGTAATGGTCGCCATGCAGATGGCTGATGAAAATATGGTTGATTTTTGAGCGCCTGATGTGATAGCTGCTCAGTTGAATCTGTGTTCCTTCACCACAATCAAGCAGAAACAGTTTCTCATTATGATTGAGTACCTGAGCGGTGGGATGACGGCCATGTGCCGGCAAAGCCGAATTGCTGCCCAGGATGGTAACTTCAAACGTCATGCTTCACTTTCGTCATTGATGTCCCTTTCAAGTTCTTCCATCAGCACAAGGTCCTTTGCTTCCTGTATGGTGGGAACGATCTGAAGGATGGTGTCGAGTTGTGAAATCCTGATCAGCCGCATTACGGTATCACTCACACCGGTTAATACAAAGGTGCCATTGGCATTTTTACAAAGCCTGTTGGTGATAAGAATGGAACTCAGTCCCGATGAATCCACGAATTTTATCATGCCCATGTCGAAAATGATATTCCTGATACCCTCGGCATTCAACAGGATCATTTCTGATTTCAGCAATGGCGCAATCTGAGAATTCAGCTTCTCATTCGCCAAAGTGAATACACTGTATTTTTCCTGCTTATCAATACTGAACTTCATGCGATGCTTAATTATTTGCGTGTAAAATAACCAAAAATATATGTAAGGTGGTCACAGAAATCAAAAGACACTTTAAAGGTATTGTGGATCTTTTGCTCGAAGAGAGGTCAGGACATCGCATGTGATATTCCGATATGATGTCCCAGATCAATAATTCGGCGACAACCGCTAAACACTTTTGAACCGGAAGTGTTAAATGAATAGTGCCGGCATTAAATCATACAAGAAAAAATCAGCATGAGTGAATTAATTACAGATATTTCTGTTATCACACACGGAATTGTTAATCATCATGTTGCTTTGAAATATAATGTGTCGCCTTAAAATAGCCGTAAGATTGAATCGTCATCCTTTGTTGTATTACGCTGCATGTGTGGTTTGAACGTTGGAGACAGTGATGTTGCAAGCAGACAATTTTCATTTCACCTGTTGAAAACAAATTCAATTCAAGGCAGAAATTTGTAAATAACTTTAACTCTTGTTAAGTTTAACGCAGAAACTGACATTTTGGACATTTCAGATTGTTGGTTCAACCTTTGTTTAAAAACGGATTATGGAAGCAAAATTTTCACCGAAAGTCAAAGAAGTAATATCGTACAGCAGGGAAGAAGCTCTTAGGCTGGGCCATGATTTCATAGGTACAGAGCATTTGCTGCTGGGCCTCATCCGCGATGGCGAAGGGCTTGCCATCAAGGTGCTGAAGTCGATGGACATTGATATCATTTTGCTGCGCAAAGCAATTGAAGATTCTATCCGCGATAAAGCAATTCACCATCATAATGTCAATGTGAATAACCTTCCACTGACAAAACAGGCAGAAAAAGTGCTCAAGATCACCATCCTGGAGGCGAAGGTGCAGAAGTCGGATACGATTGGCACTGAGCACCTGATTCTTTCTATATTAAAAAATAAAGACGCTGTAGTAACGGAAGTGCTGGCGCGTTTTGAAATTGACTATGATGCGTTTAAAGCAGAACTGGATTTTCTGCAGCAGGAGATGAAATCGGAATCACCGCATGATCATCCTGATGAAGATGAGAGTTTTGAAGAAGAAAAGGCGAGACCCGGAAGCGGCTCCAGGAAGGCGCCTGCCGTGAAATCACGGACACCTGTGCTCGATAACTTCGGACGCGATATCACCCGGCAGGCGGAAGAAGGCGCCCTTGATCCAATTGTAGGCCGTGATGTGGAGATCGAAAGAGTATCGCAGATTCTCAGCCGCAGAAAGAAGAACAACCCGATTCTGATTGGTGAACCCGGTGTGGGGAAAACCGCTATCGTGGAAGGGCTGGCATTAAGAATACATCAGCGCAAAGTGTCGCGCGTATTGTTCGACAAACGCATCGTGATGCTCGATCTGGCTGCTCTGGTGGCAGGAACGAAATACCGCGGACAGTTTGAAGAACGGATGAAGGCCATCATGAATGAACTGGAAAAGAACAGGGATGTCATTCTGTTTATTGATGAGATACATACTATTGTTGGTGCCGGTGGTGCTACAGGTTCACTTGATGCTTCCAACATTTTCAAGCCCGCACTCGCGCGCGGTGAACTGCAGTGCATTGGCGCCTCCACGCTGGATGAATACCGTCAGTACATTGAGAAGGATGGTGCTCTCGACCGCCGTTTCCAGAAAGTGCTCATCGACCCGCCTTCACCGGAGGAAACAATGACGATCCTCAATAACATCAAGAGTAAGTATGAAGATTTTCATAATGTGAATTATACGGATGAAGCCATTGATGCCTGCGTGAAACTGAGCAACCGTTACATCACCGACCGTTTATTGCCCGACAAAGCAATTGATGTGATGGATGAAGTGGGCGCAAAAGTGCATCTGAAAAACATTCACGTTCCGCAGAGCATTATCGATCTCGAAAAGAAGATTGAAGATGTGAAAGTGGAGAAAAACCGCGTGGTGAAAAGTCAGCGGTATGAAGAAGCAGCGAAGCTGCGTGATTCGGAAAAGAAACTGATTGAAGAACTGGATCAGGCAAAAGCTGCATGGGAGGAAGAAACAAAGGTGAAGCGCTATCCTGTAACGGAAGAAGATATAGCGGAAGTAGTGGCCATGATGACCGGTATTCCGGTGAAACGTGTAGCGCAGAGTGAGAGCACGAAACTGCTGAATATGGCAGAAGAACTGCAGGGCAGCGTGGTTGGACAGGAAGAAGCCATTCAGAAAATCACGAAGGCTATCCAGCGCAACCGTGCAGGATTGAAAGATCCGCGCAAGCCTATCGGTTCATTTGTATTTCTTGGTCCCACCGGTGTCGGCAAAACAGAGCTGGCAAAAGTGCTGGCGCGTTACCTGTTCGACAGTGAAGATTCATTAGTGAGAATTGACATGAGTGAATACATGGAGAAATTCTCCGTTTCGAGGCTGATTGGCGCTCCTCCCGGATATGTTGGATATGAAGAAGGCGGACAACTGACGGAAAAAGTCCGCCGTAAGCCTTACAGCGTAATATTACTGGATGAAATTGAAAAGGCACATCCGGATGTTTACAGCATTCTGCTGCAGGTGCTTGATGACGGCATATTGACCGATGGACTGGGCAGGAAGGTGGACTTCAAAAATTCACTCATAATCATGACCTCCAACATCGGTGCAAGGCAGTTGAAAGATTTCGGGCAAGGCATTGGATTCAGCACCGGCGCAAGAGAAGAGGCGGCTGATACACATTCAAAATCGGTGATTGAGAATGCGCTGAAACGCACCTTCTCACCGGAATTCCTCAACCGTATTGATGATGTGATCATCTTCAATTCGCTTGGCAAGGATCATATCCATAAGATCATTGACATCATGCTGCGTGAAGTATTCAAGCGCATCAGCACCCTTGGATATGCACTGGACATTTCCGAATCCGCAAAAGATTTCATTGCCGAGCGTGGCTATGATTCCAAATACGGAGCACGTCCGCTGCAGCGTGCCATTCAGAAATACCTCGAAGATCCGTTGGCAGAAGAGTTGCTCAACGCTTCCATGAAGCCGGGTGATACCATCCTTGTAGATATTGATCCGGCTGATGCAGAGAAGCTGAAAGCTTCCATCAAAAAACAACCTAAGGAAGAGAAGATGGACGCCTGACAAGGCTTATCTATAACATTTTTTTGACAAAGCCTCCGGAAGGGGGCTTTGTTATTTTATGGACTTTTATTCTCAGTCAACCATTGAGACGGGGAAGTTTTTTAGGCAGTCACAATTATTCTCAGTGTATCGGATGATCCGAAGCATATTATTTGCCTTCTATCGCAATCTTTTCTTCAGCAAAGGTGTGGTGACTTACCCAAAGTGGAATCCCATAAAACATTTCGGACAGTAGTGTTATTCTGAATTATTTGCATATATTTCGGTAAGGATTGAAGTCACGGTTTCCGGTGATTTTGAGAATTGACGGAAAATGGTGTTGGTGTATCGGTGCCTGATGAATCATTTTTGTATGAACAGTTTCATTTGACATATTGATAACCGCTTTAAAAATGTTAACTCCATGAAATTCCCGTCTATACGTAATAGTTCCCTTTGTTGCTTCGTCACACTCTTATTATTATTGAAATCACCCGTTTATGGGCAGGAGCTAGCATTACATGATACCACCGGTAACCATCCTCTCAAAAACAACAATAATAAACCAAATAAGGCCGCACCTGCTTTATCTGCTCAAAAGGGAAAAGACAAAGCTGCAGATAAAATCAGTTCCTGCCCGGATACGGCAAGGTCCTGTGTAAAAACCTTTTGTTATGATTTTTCCGATCCGGATAACCTTCCGGAAAACTTTTGCAACACAAAGTCGAATTTCATTCATCATGGAGATATTGCACGATTCCAGGTCAACAATGTCAATCCGTTTCTATACACGACTACTATTGATGGAACTATTGTGGAGTATAAGTCAACTCTGCCGGAAGGGATCACTTCATTCATGTTACCGGACCTGGACTACATAGCAAAACTTAGCGGAGGTTGGGAAATTAATACTGTGTTGCCGACCGGAGTGGGATGCGATCCTGCAATACACGGAAAGTGGTTTTGTCGGTATTTGAGCAGTGCTAACAACCCTGCAACGATGTACACGATGTTTAAGCCGCGCTATGATTCATTAAAGGCAGCGGAAAATTTGGACAAAACCATTCTGATGATTGCACAGGAAGACTACGTGACGTATGATACCATTAAAGCAAGAGTAGACAAATCGCTGAATAATTTTTTTGGCAGGCAATCAGCGGATCTCAACCGTGCCCTTATCTATCAGAACCTGTTAAGCAGAAAAGATACCATCCGGAAACTTTATGCAGCCTTGAGCGATTCCTGCGATATGATGATACGGATTCTCGATTCTGTTGATGCTGAAAAAAAAGTCGCGGCAAATAAATTGTATCCTGATAAGAAATTCTATGATGAACTGAAGAAGCTTGTTAAGGAAGCAAATGACTGGGCAACGAATGGCTATTTAAATGTTGTAAATTCAATAATTGGTAATTATACAAGGCTCAATAAGGAGAATTTTATGATACGCTCATCGCCCATAGTTGCACAGAAAGATGAGGTCGTTTTCAGTCTCAGCATTGCTCCTAAAACAGGGCTTGCATACAACACACCGGCACGTTCCTTAAAACTTGATTATCCGGTTTGGGTAAAAGGAGGAACCAAGGTAATTTTCAGTTCCGGACCTGTGCTTTCCCTGGGCTTAATGAACCAGGTTTTTACTTATTTTGATTCCACTATTGTGGTGTCGGAACCGGATTCCAGCTACCAGCAAAAACTAATCAGGCAGCAGGAAAATGCTCTTCCCGATGTCGGCATTGCGGCATTGATGCACATCGGATGGCGCTGTGGTTATGCATTTTATCCGGCGGCAACACTAGGAGCAATGGTTGACCTGAGCGGGAAACTGAGATTCCTTGCCGGAGGCAGCCTGATTTTCGGATCGAGGGAACGTCTTGTACTCAATGCAGGCCTCGCTTATGGTGCCGTGGAACAACTGTCAGCCGACTATACCATCAACAGACTATACGACCCTGTAAACCTGCCCGATAGTCCACCGGTATATGATAAATTCAAATTTGGCGGATACCTGGGGCTGACTTTCAGTTTTGGATTTACCAAAGAACAGAATAAGATACCGAGCAGTGGTGCACAATAAATTCATCTGCAAACTGACAAATGTAATACGGCGGGTGATTTAACCCGGAACCGGCAATCTGATTCATACTAAATTCTAAAGCAAACAAACATGGCAACATCCAAAAAAAGAAAAAAACATTCAGTCCGTATTACCGCTGACCTGCTGCCGGGAAATGAGCCCTTTTTAATACTGGATGAGGGATCAAAAAAATATTCCTTTATCTGTTTCATACAAGATGAAGATCGTCTATTCGTGATAGATTCCGTCTCCGGTCCGGTAAAAATGCCGGACGGTAACTGGCATACGGAAGTGAAGGTTAAGCAAGGTAAAGATCCGCTTGGCTATCTGATCGCGGCTTCATTTGATTTTGCAGTGGAAAGCGAAGTGGATCCTTCCAAACTACTGATCATAAACATCAGCTATCCTGAGGAACTGAAAATGAACAGTGAGCAGGTCTCTGTTGAGTTCGCTCAAAGTAATTCCGGTAATGAACAGTTGGAAAGGATTGTAAAGTTACTTTTTGCGAGGATGCTGGAAACCAAGGTAGTATTTGATCCCGGACGAACTACATCAAGGAATTATTTAATTACACCACCCTATACCGAATCAGATGACAATCTGACTATGAAGGCGAGTTGGAGCATGAATCAGTATTGTGTTTCTCAAAGTCTTGACAGCACGGTAAATCCTGCGCGGTGGACCATCTACCTGACAAAAACTGCAATTGTAGGCGGCCAGCGGTCTGTGATATCTCCAAAATTCAGCGTTACCCGGTCAGGATATATTATCACGAAGATCATTGTAGATAATACGGATACTAACGATGATGATGAAAAAAAATACGATCCATCACATCCGCGACAATCCATTTTAGAAATGCTCATGCGTATTTTCAGGGCGCTGAGGTTTTGACGGAACAGTTGAACAGACCAGCATGATGAAAAATTCATGGAGCATTGTCCTTGCATATGTTGTTAGTCTAATGCTGATCTTATTTACTTCTCCGGGCAAATCGCAGCACATGGAGGATACATCCCTCGTTAATCGGCTGCTGCGGCAGAGTAAGGATTCTATAGAAGCCAATCCGAAATATGCTCATAACCAAATATTGCGATCGCTGCATATTGCATCGAAACTACAATATGATCAAGGAGTAAAAGAAGGATATGTGCAGTTGATTGATGTCCTGTTTAATTTGTCATTGCCACAGCAGGCCTATCACGCCATTGCAAGACTTGACTCGTTAAATAATCCTCCAGATCCGCGTTTTTCGTACAGGATAGCTTTTGATAGAGGAAGGTATTATGCATACGAAAGCGAATACGACTCCGCCGTCATCCATCTTCTCCGTGCCCTGACAATTGCAGAAAGTCAGGATATGGAAGCACCGGTCATCAAAGTAAGTTCTGAACTTGGTATCGTGTATCAGCAGATGGAGAATGGAAATAAGGCCGAAGAGTTCCACCGCAAAAACCTTGAATCAGCTATTCAAACCGGCAACAAAGTGCTGCAAGCCATGATGCTGAACAACCTCGGGATTGATT
Organism: Chitinophagales bacterium; assembly: GCA_019694975.1. Lineage (NCBI taxonomy): Bacteria > Pseudomonadati > Bacteroidota > Chitinophagia > Chitinophagales > Chitinophagales bacterium. Next base: position 25,765 of record JAIBAY010000002.1, on the reverse strand, counting down.
TCGATTTGCAGGATATGTCTGATTCGGCACTACATTGCTGGAACAATGCGCTGCGGCTCTTTGAGGAGAATAGAGATACGGAAGGGGTGATGGATGTGAAAAACAACCTGGGGCTGAAATACAAAGACCTGGGCGATTACAGCAAATCAATTCAATATTTCAATGAGGTGCTTGCCTATCGTGAAAAGGTTCATGACCTCGATGGAAAAGTGAGGACGCTGACCAACCTGGGCTCCGCCTATAACAAATCCAAGATGTACGGGCAATCGCTGGAAGTGTATTTCCGTGCACTGAACCTCCTGGATTCCATCCAAGTAAATCTCCGGAAAGACAAACAGAAATCGCTCTACCATAATATTTCCAATGTTTATTGGAACATGAATGATTATAAAAGTGCCCTTTCGTATTATCAACGTTATTCCAGGCTCAAAGACACACTGTTTAATGAAGCAAAATCAAAGCAGATTGCCGATGTGCAACAGAAATATGAAACGGAAAAAAAGGAACAGGTGAATAAAATCCTGACCCTTGAATTGTTAAAAAAGACAAGGGAAAGAAATGTCCTCACAGGTGGTTTGCTGTTGATTGTATTGATGGCATTCCTGCTCCTGAGCTATTATCGTCAGCGCGCGCTGCTGCACAAGAAAAATGTATTGATTGAGCAGCAAAAAGTGGATGACCTGCTGAAAGATTCAGAGCTCAAAACATACAATGCCATGATGGAAGGACAGGAAGAAGAACGAAAGCGCATTGCATCAGACCTGCATGACAGGCTTGGCAGCATGCTTTCTACCGTGAAAATGCATTTCAATGCTCTGGAAGAAAAGGTGGAGAATTATCAGTCTCAAAACGTGATTCAGTTTGAACGGGCAAATCAACTGCTGGACGAAGCATGCGATGAAGTGCGCAAAATATCCCATAATCTGCATACCGGTATGCTTATGCATTTCGGCTTGCAGGCTGCCTTGCGTGAATTGATGGAAAGCATTGAGGGAAGCGGGAAGATCAAAACCAGACTATTGTTTTATGGCCTGCCGGAACGGCTGCATCAGCCTTTGGAGATTGGCATCTACAGGATCATACAGGAATGTATAAGCAACATTCTCAAACATGCGGCCGCGAAAAATATTACCGTGCAACTGAATAAATTGGAGCGGCAGCTGAACATCGTTATCGAAGATGACGGCATTGGTTTCGATGTGAAAGCCAGCAAGGCAAAAACCGGTATGGGCTTGAAGAACATTGATGCGCGTGCCCGGAAACTCCATGGTACTTTTGCTATTGATTCCACACCGGGCAAGGGCACTACAGCCATCATAGAAATTCCAATGCCTGATGAAAATGAATGAATCTCCTAATCTTTACAACCCATGATCAGCATCGTCATTGCCGATGATCACCAGATGTTTATTGATGGCATCAAATCGCTCCTGCAAAGCCGCAAAGATATAATCATTGCCGGGGAGGCTTTGAACGGGAAAGAACTGATGGATATCCTACACAAGGTGAAAACCGACATCGTGCTGATGGATATTAATATGCCGGGCATGGATGGCGTAGAGGCAACGCGACAGATAAGGAAAGAACATCTTGATGTGAAGGTGCTGGCCTTAACCATGTACAACACCCGCGAATTTGTTGCCAGTTTGCTGGCTGCTGGTGCCTCCGGTTATATTCTGAAAAATACCGGCAAGGAAGAATTGCTGGCAGCAATCTATGCTCTGAAAAATGGAGAAACCTATTTCAGCGAAGCGGTTACGCGGAGAATTATGGAAAGTATGCAAGGCAGAAAAGCGACGGTTTTTGATGGCGTGGTGGAACTGACTGAGCGTGAGAAGGAAGTGCTGAAAATGATTGCGCAGGAGTTTACTTCGCAGGAGATAGCTGATAGGCTTTTCCTGAGTATCAATACCATTGAGACTCACAGAAAGAATCTGCTGAGCAAACTGAATCTTAAAAATACGGCGGGCCTGGTTAAATATGCGATACAGAATGGACTGCTGGATTCAGAGCAGTAGCAATTTAACTTTTAAATTGCTGTTGAAAGGTACCTGTCTCCCTACACGTCGTCCCGAATTTATTTCGGGATCTTTCATTTACCGATTTAACTTCGGCATGGATAATTCTTTCAAAAGAGTACGGCACCGGAACAGAGCATGAATAATTCCAAAGTATTCGCAATAAGATGCTGAAATAAATTCAGCATGACCTCTCGCTGCACAATTCCTGATGACATTTCGCTGCTGAATTCAGCATGATCACTTGTAGTTAAGCTCAATATGAGCCCTCTCATTCAAAGCTAACATTACATGCCGGCTGATACGGAGATAAAATTTACCCACACGTCATCCCGAATTTATTTCGGGATCTTTCATATACGGAATTAACTTCGGCATGGATAATTCTTTCAAAAGAGTACGGCACCGGAGCAGAGCATGAATAATTCCAAAGTATTCGCAATAAGATGCTGAAATAAATTCAGCATGACCTCTCGCTGCACAATTCCTGATGACATTTCGCTGCTGAATTTAGCATGATCACTTGTTGTTAAGCTCAATATGAGCTCTCTCATTCAAATCTAACATTACTTGCCGGCTGATGCGGAGATAAAATTTACCCACACATCATCCCGAATTTATTACGGGATCTTTCATATACGGAATTAACTTCGGCATGGATAATTCTTTCAAAAGAGTACGGCACCGGAGCAGAGCATGAATAATTCCAAAGTATTCGCAATAAGATGCTGAAATAAATTCAGCATGACCTCTCGCTGCACGATTCCTGATGACATTTCGCTGCTGAATTCAGCATGATCACTTGTAGTTAAGCTCAATATGAGCTCTCTCATTCAAAGCTAACATTACATGCCGGCTGATGCGGAGATAAAATTTACCCACACGTCATCCCGAATTTATTTCGGGATCTTTCATATACCGATTTAACTTCGGCATGGATAATTCTTTCAAAAGAGTACGGCACCGGAGCAGAGCATGAACAATTCCGAAGGATTCGCAACAAGATGCTGAAATAAATTCAGCATGACACCTCGCTGCACAATTCCTGATGACATTTCGCTGCTGAATTCAGCATGATCACTTGTAGTTAAGTTTAATATGAGCTCTCTCATTCAAAGCTAACATTACTTGCCGGCTGATACGGAGATAAAATTTACCCACACGTCATCCCGAATTTATTTCGGGATCTTTCATATACCGATTTAACTTCGGCATGGATAATTCTTTCAAAAGAGTACGGCACCGGAGCAGGGCATGAATAATTCCAAAGGATTCGCAATAAGATGCTGAAATAAATTCAGCATGACCTCTCGCTGCACAATTCCTGATGACATTTCGCTGCTGAATTCAGCATGATCACTTGTAGTTAAGTTTAATATGAGCTCTCTCATTCAAAGCTAACATTACTTGCCGGCTGATACGGAGATAAAATTTACCCACACGTCATCCCGAATTTATTTCGGGATCTTTGATTCAATAATTCAACAGAATTTCTTCATTTAATCTACCGCTATTGGCATTTCATCTATAAATCATCTAACCCTTTTCCGTGATATTTGGAAAACACCATTTCCGGTGTTCTCTGCCACCTTGCATTCGTGAAGATTTGTGGTATTCATTTCACTAAAACCTGATACCAATGAAACCACTACAATCCCTCACCTGTCTTCGCCATGTCGAAGGCAACATGCTGCACACGCTGTTACTGCTCCTCTGGTGCTTCAGCGGCTTTGCACAAACCATCAACAGGAATATGATGACCACCGACGGAACGGTGCGCACCACCATTCAGGATGGCAATACCATCTACCTGGGCGGAGAGTTTAGCCACGTCGGCTGGCCTGCCGACCGTATTGCCCGTTTCAAACCCGGGGAAACCAGACCGGACAACAGCTTTCCGCAACTTGGTGGCGGGCCGGTTTATGACATTGAACCGGATGGAAACGGCGGTTATTACACATCCGGAGGTACCGGTTACTTTAACGGCAATACCGTAACATCCAACATCCTTCACATGCTGAACGATAACTCGCTTGATACTGCTTTTCATGTATCGGTCACCGGCGAAGTGTATGGCATTTCAAAGCTGGATGATAAATTGTATATCGCCGGCTCTTTTTCCGCTGTGAACGGCGATCCGCGCACGAACCTTGCCGCCATTGATGCAGCAACCGGAGCTACGCTGCCATGGATACCTGATGCCCCAGACCAATATTTAAATCTTGTGCGCGCAACACCCACAACTGTGTTTATTCAGGGATCTTTCTCTTATGTAGGAAATCATTACTTGCCGGGAAATTTTGCTGCATTGGATGCTGTTACCGGAAAGGTGAATACATCCTTTCCCGTTGGCGACGGCGCTATCAACACTATAGAATCGGACGGGAATCAACTTTATGTGGGAGGAACATTTAACAGTATAGGAACTCCTGTAAGAGGACTGGCTAAGATGTCTACCAGCAGTACAAATCCCGTTGCCAATTTCCCGCAGACGGATGGATCCGTTTATACCATGGTACAGGATGGCAGTGGAGGTAATTTTATTGGTGGCTATTTCACCCATGTCGGTGGTGAACAACATCAATACCTGGCGCATATCCTTGCTGACGGTACCGTGGATCCGAATTTTACCGCAAGCACCAATTCTACTGTCTGGTGCATGGCAACTGATGGCACTAACTTATTCATAGGGGGCGATTTTACCGCAATAAACGGAGTGACGAGGAACAAGGCCGGTGCCGTACTCTGCAGCAATGGCACACTGACCAATTGGGATCCTAATGCAAATAGTAGTGTATGGGCCATGGCATTGTCCGGAACTAATGTATATATGGGAGGAGGATTCACTTCGATGAAAGGCACAGCCCGCAACTACGCAGCCGCAGTCAGTAGCAGCGGTACCGGTAACCTGCAAAGCTGGTCACCAAGTACAAATAATTATGTTTATACGCTTATTATGGATGGAACAGGCAGCAACGTGTATCTTGGTGGAAGTTTTACCACGGTAAAGGGTGCAACGCATAATTATATTGCCAAGGTGAACAGCACCAATGGCAATGTGAATTCCTGGAACCCAACCGTTAATAATGAAGTCTGGACACTCTTGCTCAATGGCACTACGTTGTATATGGGTGGAATTTTTTCGCAGGTAGGAAGTTCCTCGAGACTATATTTTGCCGCTATAACCGAAGGTGCAACACAACCCACATCACTGCAGGTGGATGCCAATAATGCCATTAATATTTTCAGCTTAGCCGGAAATAACCTGTATGTCGGTGGTTATTTTACAGAACTGCAGGGAGTGAGTACCAATTACCTTTCACGCATCAATCTTTCCACCGGCCTTATTGATACTACCTGGAAGGGAAACCTGAGTGATGCGGTAAGTGCCATTTCGGTCAATGGCAGCACTGTTGTTGCCGGTGGCATATTCGCTTATGATCATCTGATCAGCAAAAATCACCTGGCATGCTTTGATCTCAGCAACAATCAACTCACAGCCTGGAATCCGGTTCCATCATTTTACAGTGTGAGTTACATCGGTAAAATCCTGCATCATGGCACCGATGTTTTTGCAGGCGGATATTTCTATTACTATGATAGTCTTTATTATGATTATTACCTGATTTCCTTAGATGATCAGACAGGCGAGCTGTCGCATTCACTCCATCAGTATCCTGATCAACCGGTAACAGCTTTGGCAGTAGCCGATGGAAAACTGGTAGTCGGCGGTTACTTCAACAATTTTTATGACTGGAATACAAGCTCTTACATTCCCAGGAAAAATCTGGCTGCGTATGACCTGAGCAATTTTCAGCTCTCCGATATGGATTATGCTCCCAATGGCTTCGTGTATGACATGCTGGGTGATGACAACGACCTGATTTTTGCCGGTGACTTTACATTAATGGGATCTGTGACAAGAAACAGAATTGCAGCAATAGACGCCACATCTGGAATAGTCACAGCATTTGATCCGAATGCAAATGGAAATGTCAATGTATTGGCATCGTCCGGCAGCACAGTGTATGCAGGCGGTGAATTCAGTAATATCGGCGGGCAAAGCAGGCTCTATCTTGCTGCATTAAATGCATCAGATGGAACGGCAACATCCTGGAATGCTGACTGCAACAGCTATGTCTGGGCTGCCGCAATGAGTGGCACTACCCTTTATGTGGGCGGATACTTCACTTCGATCAAGTCACAAAGCAGGAATTATGCGGCTGCAGTTTCCACTATTGGTAACGGCTCAGTCACTAACTGGCAACCCAATCCAAATAGTACTGTGGAAGATATTCTTACTATTGGGAGTGATGTTTACCTGGCCGGATATTTCACTACCGTGAAAGGCAGTTCAAGAAATTATCTGGCAAAGGTGAATAATACAAACGGCAACCTGAACAACTGGAACCCAAGTCCTGATTCTTATTGCTGGTCACTTGCGGCAAATGCGTCTACATTATTCGTGAGTGGTAATTTCGAAAATATTTCCAGCCAGGCGAGAAGTTCCATTGCGGCTTTCGATCTGGCAAGCGGAACTCTTACTTCCCTGCATCCTGTAATTCTCCCTGCTTACCAGGGTGTATATGACATAGCACTTTGGGGCAATACACTTTTTTTCAGTGCTAATACTTCAACAATGAATATTAATGGTTCGGATCGTGGGAATATTGCATCTATTGACATTACTTCTTCAAACCTTTTGGATTATGATCCTCAACCCAAAAACGGTAGTGCGTGGTGTATTCAAACCGGCAATAACCGGTTGCTTGCCGGAGGAACCTGGGATCTTACCTACAATAGTGCAAGTACAAGCCCTTACTTTGCTGCTTCTACATTAGCTCCGCTTACGCAAAGCGCTGCCTTGCAGTTTTCGAATATCACACCAACATCTATTCAGGCAAACTTCACAGCCGGAACAGGTGAAAGAAGAATAGTGGTTGTTAAAGAAGGGAGTGGCGTAAACAATCTGCCCATGAACGGACAATCGTATAATGCCAGTGCTGCGTTTAAAACCGGTTCTAATCTCGGGAATGCATGCTATGCAGTTTATGATGGAACAGGCAGCAGCGTAACAGTAACCGACCTGCTTCCCAATCACGCTTATTATTTCGCAGTGCTGGAATACAATGGAACATCCGACTACACTGCATATCTGATACCGGCATTAACCGGCAGCCAGGCTGCACCCTGCAATGTAATTACTCCAGTAATCACGCCTGACGGCCCCACCACTTTTTGCAATGGCGGTGTGACGCTTTCGGCGCCTGCGGGATTTGCTTCTTATTTGTGGAGCAATGGTGCCACCACGCAAAGTATTTTTGTCAGCAGCAGCGGTAGCTTTTCCGTGACTGTTACAGATGTCAATGCATGCAGTGGTACTTCATCGCCCATTTCGACCACAGCCGGAGCCGGCCCTGTTTCCGTAATAACTCCGGCCGGCGCAACCACATTCTGTGACGGATCCAAGGTGAAGCTGAATGCCAATACCGGAGATGGCTTGACCTATCAATGGGAACTGAATACGGTGGATATTGCAGGTGCGACCAAGAAAAACTATACTGCAAAAACAGGAGGCAGCTATACACTCGTTGTTACAGCGAACGGTTGCTCTACTCTTTCCGCTCCTGTGGTGGTTACTGTAAATCCTTCACCAATTTCTAAAATCACCAATAATTCCCCTGTAAATATTTGCCAGGGGCAAACAGTGGTGCTCACTGCGAAAACGGGAGATGGTTATACTTATAAATGGCAGCTCAATGGAAGCAATATCGGCGGGGCTACCAACAGCACGTATACTGCTTCTGCAGCAGGAAGTTATACCGTTAAAACAACCAATCCCGGCGGTTGCAATAAGATTTCGAAGGAGTGCATCGTGAATATCACCTGCAAGGATGGTGTTGATTTGTTCGCCGATCAAGGCATGCGCGTTTATCCGAACCCGTCGCAAAGCAACTTTACTGTTTCATTCTACTGTGATGATAATTATGAAATCAGCGTCTTTGACATAACCGGCCGCGAGGTATGGAAGTCTGGTCGCGTGGCACAAACCGGTCATGTTGAATTTGAGGTGGATGGTGGAACGCTGTTACCCGGAATGTACTTTGTAAAGGTAAAACGCGGTGAAGAAACGGAGGTACAGAAAATTGAAATTGTGAAATAACATAGCGTCCTGTCATGCACTAAATTAACCGTGCAAATGATGCGTTGACAGTATGCGGGAATTTTCAAACGATTGCTACATTAGCAAGCTCAGCATGCAAAAAGAAACGGTGATGGCTTGATTCCATCACCGTTTCTTTTTAAGTAGTGAGTAGTGAATAGTGAAAAGTGAATAGTGAATAGTGAGTGAGGACTATTGACCCCTCACCATTCAACTATCCTTCCTTATTCCTAAACAGCTCCATCATCTTTTCACTTACGCCGGTATAGGAATAACCACCATCGTGAAAGAGATTCTGCATCGTGACTTTTTTCGTAAGATCAGAAAACATGGTAACGCAGTAGTCGGCACATTCATCGGCAGTGGCATTACCCAATGGTGACATAGCTTCGGCATAGTTGAAAAAGATATCAAAACCAGCAACACCTGAACCAGCAGTAGTATATGTAGGAGACTGTGAGATGGTATTCACGCGCACCTTTTTCTTCATGCCATAGTGGTAGCCCCAGCTTCTTGCCACTGATTCCAGCAATGCTTTCGCATCAGCCATATCATTATAATTAGGAAAGACACGCTGTGCTGCGATATAACTTAATGCCAGCACGGAGGCGTTTTCATTCAGTGCATCCATCTGATAAAAGCTCTGCATAATCTTATGCAGCGACAATGCGGAGATATCCATTGTCTTCAGCATGAATTCATGGTTAAGCTCCGTATAATGTTTGTTTTTCCTCACATTGGGTGACATGCCAATGGAGTGCAGCACAAAATCAACAGGCCCGCCATGAATCTCCATCATGCGTTGCACCAGTTTATTGAGATCTTCCTCACTGGTAGCATCAGCCGGGATAATTTCCGCTTTCACCGCAGCGGCCAGTTCTGCTATTTTCCCCATTCGCATCGCAATCGGTGCATTGGATAGCGTAAGTGTTGCGCCTTCATCATGACAGCGCATGGCAACTTTCCAGGCAATGGAACTTTCGTCCAGTGCACCGAAGATGAGTCCTTTCTTTCCTTTCAATAGGTTATGGGCCATTGTAGCTCGTTTTGACAAATGTAATTATCAATTTGGAATTTGACGGGATGAGCCTGTAAAATTGCCCACAGAATAAGGTCATCAAAAAGGTGATCATTCGCGCAGCACAGTTGTCATCAATTCAGCAGTTCACGTGCGCTCTCTAATGCTGCCGGTGTGACTTTTTCACCGCTGATCATTTGCGCGATGGCTTTAATCTTTTCCTGCCGGTCGAGCGTACGGATGCGGGTAAAGGTGCGTGACTGAGAAGTTTCCTTATACACAAAGTAATGAAGGTCACCCTTAGCAGCAATCTGAGGAAGGTGCGTGATGCAGATAACCTGGTGATGCGCTGAAAGCTGCTTTAAGATGGCAGATACCTTCATCGCAGTTTCACCGGAAATGCCGGTATCAATCTCATCAAAGATAAGAGTGGGAAGATCAGCAGATGCCGCAATCAGCGACTTGATACAGAGCATCAGCCGTGACAACTCACCACCTGACGCGATCTTTCTTATCTCCTGGAACTCACTGCCTTTATTGGATGCAAAAAGAAAACGGAAATGATCCATGCCATTGCTGTTCAGTGATGCTGCAGGCAAGGGCTCATGTTCAATGCTGATTGCAGCATGCGGCATACCTACACTTTTGAGCATCTTGTTCACTGTTTGCAGTACCACGGGAACCTGTTTGTTTCTTTCCCGCGAAATTTTTTGCGCAATGGCCACCAGTTCAATACTGTCAGCTGCCGTCTTTTTCTCCAGTTGTTCCAGTTCACCTGTATGGATACTGATGGATTGAATTTTCGCCTCCAGTTCACCTGCGAGTTGCAAAAGTTCCGCTACTGAATTCAACCCGTGTTTTTTTTCCAGCCGGTATATTACATTCAACCGCTGATTGATTTCTTCCAGCCGTTCAGGATCAAGCTGCAGCGTGGACTGTATATTTTCAATTTCACCGGCAATATCATCCAGCTCAATGCGGCAACTCTCCAGCCTGCCGGCCAGTGATGCTGCCTGCGGGAAATACTTCTTCGCCTGATTTAAGAGGCTGATAACTTCCTTCAGCCTGTATTTTATAGCCTGTTCATCTTCATCCAGTAAATTGAATGCGCCGGAAAGCAGTTTCCTGATATCTTCAGCATGTTCGAGTTGCTGCAGCTCCTGTTCTGATGTTTCCTGCTCACCATCCTTCAGCGATGCAGCGGTGAGTTCCTGCAACTGAAAGGAGAGGTAATCCAGTTCCTGCGTTTCGCGCAGGTGCTGATCCCTGAGTTGCCTGCTTTTTTTCAGATCTTCCTGGCAAGCATGAAAACGTATGCGGTATCGCATCACCTCTGCTTCCTGCTTTGCCATTGAATCCAGCAGCGTGATCTGGAATTGTGTGGAGCTTAACTCCTGTGATTCATGCTGATTATGCATATCTACGAGCTGATCACCCAATGATCGCATCACCGACAGGTTTACCGGTGTATCATTGATGAATGCACGTGATTTGCCTGCCGTAAGCACTTCTCTCCGGAGAATGAGGGTGTCTTCAAAATCAAGGTCATGCTGACGAAAAAAGTCAACTAATCCCTCCGGCAGTGATTCAAATGTGGCTTCCACCACGCACTTTTTTTCTTTGTCAAATAAGACGGATGCATCGGCACGTTCACCTAACACAAGGGACAACGCTTCAATGGCGATTGATTTGCCTGCACCTGTTTCACCTGTTATCACTGTGAGTTTGCCGGAAAAAACAAGCTCCAGTTGTTCGATGATGGCATAATTGCGGATCGATAATTTTTGAAGCATAAATCAAAGTTAAAGTGATACCACAGAAGTTTACTGTTTTGAGCTGCTACTTTTCCACAGGGTGAAAGCAACTTCAGTCTGATATAATCTATTCCTGATATTTCGTGACTGCTTTAATAATCTTATGGCAGGAATTGACGGATAACGGTAATTGATTCCTTCGTCAGTTCGATTTCATAATGGACTGGTACTTCGTTGCATTGGAAGCATCCAGTTTTGACAGAATCTGCACCGCATTCGCTTTTTCCTGTGGTGTTGCCTTGGAATAGATATTTACCAGTTCATCTGACTTGCCCTGTAACAGCACCAGCATAATCATAGAGTTGGGAGCGTTTTCATTGGTCTTGCTTAAAAGGCTGAGGCAATCGTTAATGGCTTTGCGTCCCTGGTCGGTGTTTTCATACATCTTATCAAGCCCTTCGCGGTGATACTTATATAAAACAGTTCTTACGTCGGAGAACTTTGTATCGAGCAGGTTGGTGATCAGCCAATACCTGTTGCGGAGTGACTCATATGATTTCCAGCCCGGTTCAGCACTTGATTGCGCTGCATTGACGATGCTGAGCGCTTTTTGATAGAACGGAGTTCCGCCGGAAGGAGAGAAGGAATCATAATCAAATCCGATGATGGTATAAGCATAATAGGCAAGAACGGAAGTAAGGTTGGAGATATAATTGTTATCATTAAACTCCAGCGGCTGATATTCCGTGTACTGAATCTGAAAATCCTTATCCACCCATTTTAACAGCGTGGAATTGTATCCGGCACTGAAGACGGGACGGTTGCTTTGAATGGAAATCTGTGCACCGAATTTATCCGATGATATTTCCTGCGTGATGTTGATTAATATGCTGCACTCTATTCTTTCCGCCGCGGTGAAGTTATCATTCGACCATTTCCGGTTGTTCATGAATTCGGTGACAGATTTTTGCAGCGTCTGGAAAATTTTAGGATCAGCCGTCTGCAGCTGAGCGGTGATTACCTTGACAGTGCAGTTCAATTCCTGCGCATGGGCCAATGAAGCGGAACATAATAATGCTAAAGCGAACAGGTATTTTCTCATGATGTTTGATGTTGACTTCATTGAAGCTTAAAATGACTGCAGCAGCACGGTAGTTACTAAACTTTGGCGGCAACAACAGCCAGTCCTGCTGCAGGCAGCAGCCCTGTTACAAATTTAATGATATCAGCAGCAACTTCCCGCTTGGTTTTTAAGTCAAACCGATGCAGTTTTTCCTGCCTGTCGATAATGGTAATCCTGTTGGTGTCATGCTGAAATCCGGCGCCTTCATCACGCAGCGAATTCAGGATAATCAGATCAAGGTTTTTGCTCCGTAATTTTTCCTTTGCATGTGTGATCTCATCGTTTGTCTCCAATGCGAATCCGATAAGTAGTTGTCCCGGCTTTTTCCGCTCGCCTAATGACCGCAGGATATCCGGTGTTTTAATTAAGGTCAGGTGCAAAAAGGCATCGCTGCCCTTCTTGATTTTTTCGCCGGCAGTGTGTTCCGGCGCATAGTCGGCGACGGCTGCAGCCATGATGGTGATATCTGATCCGATGAAAGCCCTGTTGGCTTCATCATACATTTCCGTGGCAGTGGTGACCAAAGTTGTCTTTATCTTAGGATGGTTTGGCCTGAAAGCCGTAGGTCCAAGAATAAGTTCCACATCTGCACCTTCTGCTGCAAGGGCGTCGGCAATGGCAATACCCATTTTTCCTGATGAGTGATTGCCGATGAACCTTACCGGATCGATGGCTTCGTACGTCGGGCCGGCAGTAACCACCGCTTTTCTTCCCTGTAACAATCCCTTGCTTAAGTTATCTGGCTGTTTGCCGGCAAGATGCGATTCCAGTACTGAAATAATCTGGACGGGCTCTGCCATACGGCCGGGACCGGTGAGGCCGCTGGCTAGTTCGCCGGACGCAACGGGAATGATAATATTTCCAAAGGCTGACAGCTTTGAAATATTGGATTGTGTTGCAGCGTGTTTCCACATATCTTCATCCATCGCAGGGGCGATGGCCACCGGACAACGGGCGGATAAATAAACTGCCGTTAAAAGGTTATCGCAAAGGCCGGTGGCAAATTTAGCAATAGTGTTGGCGGATGCCGGAGCAATCACCATCATATCGGCCCAGAGACCCAGCTCAACATGATTGTTCCAAAGCGATTCCTTTTCACTCACGAGATCTGTTAAGACCTTGTTTTTCGAAAGTGTGGCAAGGGTTAATGGTGTGATGAAATGAGTCGCCTCGCTGGTCATCACCACTTTTACTGCCGCGCCGTTCCTGACGAGTTCACGAACGAGCAACGCACTTTTATATGCGGCAATGCTGCCAGTGATGCCAAGCAAAATTTTTTTTCCGGAGAGTGCGCTCACGGCAAAAGTTTAGGTTGAAATCAATTTTTATTAACCGGCTTTGCTGAGCACGGTATGCTGCTTAATGAAGATGCATGCAACCTGCCTGCAGGAGAGATGCCAACTGTGTTTAAGAAGGCGCGACCTCCAATGCAGGGGTCAGTTAAATCACGCTACACCTTTGTCTTTGACCGGATTACGGAAGTACACCTTGTCTTCCATAAATTCCTGCGTGGCAATCAACGTGGCATCCGGCAGTTTTTCATAATATTTGGAGATCTCAATCTGCTCACGGTTCTCATGAATTTCCTCCAGATTGTCCGTTGTGGTAGCGAACTCTTCAAGTTTGCTGTGCAATTCTTCCTTCAGCTGTGAAGAAATCTGGTTTGCCCTTTTGGCAATAACGACGATAGATTCGTAGAGGTTACCGGTCTTTTTTTGCATCTCAGACAGGTTCTTGGTTTCCATCACCGGGGAGATGGTACCGTTTCCATTGCGTTTATTCTTGCTCATCAGTTTTGATTTTGGTTAAGTTTTTAGCGGATGATTCGTAAAGGTCTTTGGCTTCAGGCAGGTAGGCACTGCCGGAGTATTTACCGGCAAAAAGTTGGTAGCTGTCAATTGTTGTCTGGTATCGTTCCTGTTGTTTCGCCGGAACACTGTTCAATGCATACAAATAATTGGATTTGATAACCATAAACATAGCGCGTTCGAGGTAAGGGCTGTCGGGGTAATCATGCAGCAGGTTTTTAAAAGCTACAGCTGATGCGTTGTAGCGGCCCATCTTAAAATACAACTCAGCGCTTTTAAATGCTTTCAGATCCAGTTTGCGACGCATGTCATCAATCATCTGATTTGCATCCGCCACATATTTTCCGGATGGATATTGATTGACAAAAAGCTGCAGCTCACCGATAGCTTTTTCCGTATAGGACTGCTCTAGTTGAATATCCGGCGAAAGGATGTAATAGCATTTCGCATTCATAAACAGACATTCCTCCGCATGCTCGTTGGCAGCATAGGTTGTGGCGAAATTCTTGAAATAATAAGCAGCGAGCAGGTTTTCATTCAGGTAAAAATGTGTGTAGGCATAATGGTAGGAAATATCTTCCATCTCCTTGGTCCCTTTGTAAAGGTTGATTAAATCCTCATACAAAGGGAGTGCTTTATAATACTGGCCGGCATTATAATATTCATTAGCTTTTTGCAGCTTCAGGTTGGGATCAGTAGTCTTTAGTACTTCCTGGTATTCACTGCAACCGGTTAGTGCAATGAGTCCGAAAGCTATCAGGCTATAGAATAAGTGCTTCCAGCTTTTCATGGGCGGGCAAAGATACTGTAAAATCATGAAAACGAGAGTGTTCGAAATATTATTGCGGAGTATGCTCCGGTGGTTTTCTGAAGCATCATGAGTAAACGATAAGTTTCCCTGATTTGTCCGGCGTTTGAGTGGCTTTTCGTCAATAAATTTTGACGGCACCCTGAGGCATGCAAAAAGGGCTCAAATGCAATATGGTCAGGGCTGCTTTTCCTGCCAAATACAAAACTCTTCAGCATTCAATGAGCTATTAATTGTATAGATATCCTCGCTAACCTTGCTGACAATCATGGATTGATTGAAGTAATGAATGCAGCATTAGCGGTAATTCATGTACTCCTTGAATTAGCACATTGCTGCAATCCAGGACTATGGAGCATAAACTTTGATAAAACAGATTGAGCAGCCGTTTACTGATTGATCAATTGTTGCCGTATAACCTGTTCTCCCATAATTACTTCAAGGCTATAGACTCCCGGAGCATACGGCCGTAAGTCAATATCGGTCTCGTAATGGTCCTGGACGATTCCTTCATTAGAACTGGATATCCGCCGTCCTGTCAGATCAGACAATCGGAGCGTAACAGATGTGCTGTGGAGGTTATCGATTGTCACATGAAACTGACCCCTGGAAGGGTTAGGAAAGATGCTTAAGGAAGCGGTGAATTCCCTTTCTGAATAACCGGTTTCTTTACAGGAATTTATCACGGTAACCGGTGGAGATAGCTTCGCGCATCCTGTATTGGTGTTAGTCACATTCACTTCATAGTAGGCCGGCTCGGTGGCGATATAGGTGTAGGTCACGGCTCCCGGAATCAATATTCCGTTTTTATACCACTGCCAGCTCAAGATTGCACCACCCGAAGCGGTTAAAATAACCGGGCCAGCGCACAGATTCAGGTTAACTGCAGTAATGTTAGAAGTCGGATTCAGCGTACTGGTAATAACCGTGCTCGCCGATGTGGCAGTACAGCCAAAACTGTTGGATATCACGGCCTTTACGCTGGTATTATCATAAGTTAAAGTATAGCTTGAATTCGTCTGCCCTGCTACAGCATTCTGATTATTTCCTTTATACCATTTATAACTTTCAATATTGGTTCCGGTGGCGGTTATGGTGACAAAATCATTTTTACAACCATTGATTGGTCCGGGAGGGTTCAATGAAACAGTGATCGCATTATCATCGGCTATTCCATTGCAATTATTATCAATGCCATCACACATATCCGGAGCGCCGGGATAGATCTTATTGTTTAAGTCATTGCAATCGCTGTTATTGATAACTTTTCCTGCAGGTGGATCGCAGTAAACCGTTCCGGCATCAGCGGAAGATCCAAAGCCATCTGAGTCTGCATCCGAATAGTAATAAACTGGATCGATCACGGTGATGGAGGAGGAAAGTTTGCTGCAGCCGGATGCATTGGTGATAATCACGCTGTAACTACCGCCGGTTTGCGGTGAATAGTTAATGCCAGTTGCACCGGTAATAAAAATATCATTCCTGAGCCATTGACGGGTGTAGTTGGCGGTTCCGGATGAAGCAAGTTCAACCGGCTGGCAGAGGTTGAGGTTGCCATTATTCAGTACCGTGATGGAAGCGGAAGGATTTGCTATGCTTGACAGCGTGATGATGTTGGAAGTAGCTGAACAGCCAAAAGCATTTGACACAATGGCGGTGACGGTTGTATTATCATAATTCAGTGCATAGGTGGCATTTGTCTGCCCACTCACCGGATTTCCGGAATTTCCCTTATACCACTTGAAGGTGCTGATGTTGGTGCCGGAAGCGGTAAGTGTGATCATATCGCTCTTACATCCTGTTAATGGGCCTGATGCTGTTACGGAGACCGAAATGGCATTTTCATCCACGATGCCATTGCAGTTATTATCAATGCCGTCACAGATATCAACAGCTCCTGGATTAACCGAAACATTTTGATCATTGCAATCAGCGCTGTTCGCTACATAGCCATTGGGAGCGGAACAGGAAATTATAAACATGGCAGCATTGCCATAGCTGTCATTGTCGGCATCGGCATAATAGGGAATACCGGCATTGTCATCAATCAAAACATCGCAGTCGTCATCCACTCCGTTACACATTTCTGCTGCTCCCGGAAAAATGCTTGCGCTAAGATCATTGCAATCGCTATTATTCGTCAGATTCCACGCAGGCGGATTACAATACGCGATGCCTGCAGCAGATGATGATCCAAAATTATCATGGTCGGCATCAGGATAATAGGTTAGTTTGCCGGTTACGGAAGGATCCGCATCATCAGACAGGCCGTCACAGTCTTCATCCACATCATTGACATCACAAGTTTCCTGTGCATTCGGCCTTATGTTGGCATTGGCATCATTGCAATCAGAGTGATTGGTGGTATACCATGCTGGCGGATTGCAATAATATGTTCCTGAACCGGCAGTTGTTCCAAAAGCATCATGATCCGCATCAATATAGTACTTCAATTTACCGGTCACCGAAGCATCTGCATCGTCGGCCAGGCCGTCGCAGTCTTCATCCACATCATTGGCATCGCAGATCTCCTGCGCACCCGGTTTTATGGCTGCATTGGCATCGTTGCAATCCGTGTGATTGGTGGTGTACCATGCAGGCGGATTGCAGTAACCGGTACCGGCCGCTGCAGCTGATCCGTAGGAATCATGGTCGGCATCCACATAGTACATTATTTTACCGGTAACAGATGGATCAGCATCATCATTCAGACCATCGCAATCTTCATCAATATCACCTGCATCGCAGACTTCCTGTGCACCCGGCTTAATACCGGCGTTGGCATCATTGCAATCAGTGTTATTGATTACGTATCCGGAAGGAGGAGTACAATAAACCGTTCCGGGATCAGCAGCAGCGCCATATCCGTCTCCGTCTGCATCGGCATAATAAAGCGTAGTACAGGAAGGCGTTGTCGACAGCGAAATAAGACTGTTGGTCTTGTAAATTTTTACACCATATAAGGTGATCGGTCCACCCGCATAGGCGAATGAACCCTGCTGAACGATTACATTGTTGTTCTTTTTAACTTTCCAATATATGGATTGGCCGACATTGGGCTTAAATTTCTGTACCCTTCGAAACGTCACATCTGAGGTGCATGAATCGTACTGCTGTGGCACAGGCACCCCGTTAGCAATCATTGACTTCACGAAGCAGGTAACACTATAATCATTCTGGTTATCTGTAATGGAAGCATCGTTCCAGTCAAGGTAGCCATTGAGCGCACCAATTGCATCGCCGGATGATGGTGATCCGGTACCAGGATCTTGGTTAATGGAACAGTAGGAAAAGGCAGGATAAGACTTGGCAATAGAAAACCGCTCATAGTTTGGTGTCACCTCATCATCGGTAAATGTGGCCCCTGCATTCGTATGATTTCGCTGATCCCAATACCAGGCACCTCCATGCCTTGCTAAGTTAACAGTATCGTACCACCAGTATTTTTGCACCCATCCAACGGTCACATCCTGTTTGCCATTGATACCACATGTATAAGGAATATCACGATTCTCATTTACAAGGTACATATGTCGCATATCAAAAAGGTCCCAGATGGGAATAGCTACACCCGTAACCGGATCAGGATAATCGGAATCGAAGTTGTCTGAACTGTTGCACCATTGCTCTTGCCTGTCTGTATTGCCGAGCGCTTTGATCAGGATAGGTGCATTCTTGGCAAATACAGCTGTTACCATCTGCGGCCACATTTCAGAGGTTAGCAACGCGCCGAAAGCATTGTGTGAAATACCTGTCAGATAAACCTTATTACTGTCGGCTCCGATATTTTTCCTGACCCATTCCAATGTTTCCTTAAGCCTGGCCTGCGTATACATTTTGATTGTGCCTGATGAAGGGATTGTATTGGTGGTGGAATACATGTTATAGCTGTCGTTCCAACCGCTCCAGTAAGTATCCACACCGTTTGGCAACCGGTCGTCTATCTTTATCACGTTGCAATCAGTACAGAGGTTAATTCCGGAAACGGAAAACGGATCTTCATCTTTAAACAGCATATAAATAGATTTTCCGGTGCTGTTGCCTGATTTAAAAACCGTGAAATTCCAGGCATAAGAACCGGCATTGGTGAATGCCGGATACTGTGCCGTAGACTGATTGTTTCCCCATTGCGCATATTCATATCTTAAGGTGCCGTCATTTTCCACACCCTGGTATTGCAGAACGGGTTGCGGATTGGCAATTGATTCTGCGACCGGACTCACGAGTGAATTAGCGGAATTCAGTACCGATTTATCTTCCTGGCCTGTGGTGAGATTGGTTACGGTTACTGCGTAATAGAAGTTGCCATTGCTTGTACAGGTAGCTACGTATAACCCGCGGTCACTGGCGAGTGGTGCTGCGGTGGAAGTAATCTTATAGTAGTAATTTCCCCCATATAAAGTTGACTTACGGATATTTTTTGCTGAGTTGTCCCTCACAAAGCCGAGATAGGTACTGCCGTTCAGGTTGGATACAGAAGTGATTGGGGAAGCGGAGCGGTAAACGTTATACTGCAGATTGGTGGCGGTTGCATTTTTCCAGGTAAGGAAAACCTGACCATTGTATTTAACGGCCTGCAATTCAGTAACGGTATAAGCTGTGGCGGTAAAAGAGAAGGTAATAACAAGCAGAAAGGTGACAATCGAACCGCGAAGTTCAGGTAAAAAAAATGCCATCTTGGTTTGGGTTTGGTTGACAGTTGGGGAAATTACGTAGCGTTCTGCTAATTTGTTTCAAATCAGTAAGATAGGCTGAATTTTATCACAAAATATGAATGTTAATATTGTGGATAGCACTATGAATTCAAGCTGTGGATATCTGGTCGGCAAACATATTAAACCAAAACCGGATTTGGAGCTTGCATATGAGATTGAAATATAATCTGAAGGCATGTTTTCAGCCATGGAATCCTGTAGATTGGTGCTGACATAATTGTTATGCATGTATTTTCCACAGGCTGCTGACCTGATTAATATCAAAAGGCGCATTCATCCGGCAGTTTCGACGTTGAATTCCGGATTGCTATTT
This sequence comes from Chitinophagales bacterium, assembly GCA_019694975.1. Classification (NCBI taxonomy): domain Bacteria; kingdom Pseudomonadati; phylum Bacteroidota; class Chitinophagia; order Chitinophagales; species Chitinophagales bacterium. The sequence continues at coordinate 6,045 of JAIBAY010000002.1, read as the reverse complement.
AGCAGTAATGCGTGATTTTTCCAATATCAGGTGTTGTTGTCATGGTTGATTATCCATAAGAACCTAGCGGAGTTATTCGCTTTTTAATGTGAGGCGGCTCACTAATTTGCTTAGTCACTATAAATGAAAAAGACTGCATGCTTCATCAACATGCTGTCTTCTCGTATTGCTATTGAAATCATTTCCTGGTAAGTATGAATTCTGAATGATAAATGTTGTCGTCCACATTAATTATGACCAGGTAGAAACCGCCGGCGAGCTTGTCATCGAGGAAAAGGTCTTCTGATATTACATGATCTGTAAACGACGATTTATTAAGCCAGACAACAGACCCCAGCATGTTTCTGATTTCGATTTCATACTGTCCGTTCTCCAGGTAGCCCATATTTACGCTGATGTGCAGTTCATTATTCGTAGGATTAGGATACAGCAGCCATTCCACTTCATTGGTAAAAGCAGTAACTGCCTGGTCTTCTTTGCAGTTAACTATGATGGTTATGGAATTGGAGGTAGTGGAACATCCGTTTGAATTCGTGACAACACAGGTATAGTTACCTGCAATGCCAGCCACATAGCTTGATGCCGTCGCTCCGGAAATATTATTGCCATCACGTTTCCATTGATAGGTTAGGCCGGTTCCAGTATTGGCATTGATGGTCTTTGTCTGTCCGGCGCAAATAGTAGCACTGCCGGAAATATTGATCGAAGCGGTCGGGGCGCTGTTTGCAGTGATGCTGACCGTGCTGCTCGTTTTACTGCAACCGTGTGTATCCGTAATTTTTACTTTATAGGATGCTGTGGCTGTCGGCGTATAGTTTTGATTGGTGGCACCGGCCTGATCGGTTGATCCTTTTATCCATTGATAAGTGTAAGGCCCTGATAAGGTTGTAAGATAGGTAGTGCTGTTATTTACACAAAAGGTAGCGGGCCCGACGACGGTTACCGTCGGTGTAGGCGGAATCCATTCTTCTACGGTTACAGGGGCAGAAGTGCCGGAGCAGTTATTGGAATTGGTGACCGTAACAGTATAGATTCCGGAAGCAGTAATGTTGTTGGTTTGCGTGGTTTTACCATTGGACCAGCTATAGGTAGTGTATCCCGCGCCGGCATCAAGTGTAACGTTGCCGCCATCACAGAACTGAATCGGGCCAGAAGCGGTGATGACAGGTGCCGGCAAAGGAACTATCGCTTCGTTTTTAACAGCTGAAGTGCCGACACAGCCATTCGCATCCGTAACAGTAACAGTATAATTGCCTGCTGTCCCCGTAGTGATGCTGGCAGTGGTGGCGCCGGTTGACCACAGGTAGTTGCTGTATGTTCCGCAACTTAAATTGATGGTGGATCCGTTGCAGATGACAGAAGGTCCTGAGATCACAGGAACGGGATTGGAGAGTATGGTGATGGTAAACGTTGCTGAAGTTTTAGAACAGCCATGAATATCTGTGATGATAACCTTATAACTTCCGCTGGCAGTAGGTAAATAATTCTGAGCCGTTGCGCCAGCAATATCCACGGAAGATTTCTGCCATTGATAGCTGTAACCTCCAACCGTAGTGAGATATACATTGGCACTGGCACAGAAAGTAGTTGCACCATTGCTCGTGGAAATCACCGGTGTAGGCGGAATCCATTCATCTACGGTAACAGGGGCAGAAGTGCCGGAGCAGTTATTGGAATTGGTGACCGTAACAGTATAGATTCCGGAAGCGGTAATGTTATTGGTTTGCGTTATTTTACCATTCGACCAACTATAGGTAGTGTATCCCGCGCCGGCATCAAGTGTAACGTTGCCGCCATCACAGAACTGAATCGGGCCAGAAGCGGTGATGACAGGTGCCGGCAAAGGAACTATCGTTTCGTTTTTAACAGCCGAAGTTCCGACACAGCCATTCGCATCCGTAACAGTAACAGTATAATTGCCTGCTGTCCCCGTAGTGATGCTGGCAGTGGTGGCGCCGGTTGACCACAGGTAGTTGCTGTATGTTCCACAACTTAAATTGATGGTGGATCCGTTGCAGATGACGGAAGGCCCGGAGATCACAGGAACGGGGTTGGACAGCAGGGTGATACTAAATGATGCTGAAGTTTTGGAACAGCCATGAATGTCCGTGATGATCACCTTGTAACTTCCGCTGGCAGTAGGTAAATAATTCTGAGCGGTTGCTCCTGCAATGTCAATGGATGTTTTCTGCCATTGATAACTATAACCTCCAACCGTAGTGAGATATACATTGGCACTGGCACAGAAAGTAGTTGCACCATTGCTCGTGGAAATCACCGGTGTTGGCGGAATCCATTCATCTACATTTACAGGTGCAGAAGTACCGGAGCAGTTATTGGAATTGGTGACGGTAACGGTAAAGGTTCCGGAAGCAGTAATGTTATTGGTTTGCGTTATTTTACCATTCGACCAACTATAGGAGGAGTATCCCGAACCTGCATCCAGCGTGACGTTGCCGCCATCACAGAATTGAATCGGGCCAGAAGCGGTAATGACCGGTGTCGGCAAAGGAACTAAGGCTGTGTTTTTACTAGCCGAAGTGCCTACACAGCCATTCGCATCCGTAACAGTAACAGTATAATCGCCGGCTGTTCCTGTAGTGATGCTGGCAGTGGTGGCACCAGTTGACCACAGGTAGTTGCTGTACGTGCCGCAACTTAAGTTGATGGTGGATCCGTTGCAGATGACGGAAGGCCCGGAGATCACAGGAACGGGGTTCGAGAGTATAGTGATTGAAAAGGCGGCAGATGTAGCCTGGCAGCCGTGTTCATCAGTTACCACCACTTTATAGCTTCCACCGGATGTTGGAATATAGTTTTGGCCTGTAGCACCTATGATATCGGTGCCTGACTTTGACCACTGATAGGCGATGCCGCTATTTGTAGTCAGGTAAACACCAGTATTGGCACAGAATGATGATGATCCTGTGCTCGTGGTTACGGTCGGCACAACGGGTATCCATTCAGTAACGGTGACCGGTGCTGAGGTGGCACTGCAGGAGTTTGCATTGGTTACCGTTACGGAGTATGTTCCGGAAGAGCTGATGGTGGTTGATTGTGTGTTTTTGCCATTTGACCAGTTATAGGAAAGATAACCTGCTCCGGCGTCGAGTACCACACTGCCACCATCGCAGAATTGAATCGGTCCGGCAGCGGCGATGACCGGTGTTGGCAAAGGATTCACTGTTACTGTTTTGACCGCAGAGGTAGCGGAGCAGCCATTCTGATCAACTACAGTTACCGTATAACCTCCGGCATCAGCAACAGTGATGACGGAGTTGGTCTGGCCTGATGACCATTGATAGGAATTGTATCCTGCAGTAGCGGTGAGCGTAACACTTTGGCCGGCACATAAAGAAGTGGTGCCGCCGGCCGTAATAATCGGCACTGCTGCATTGTTTACAACAACAGAGAAATTATCGGATGTTTTGGTACAGTTATGCTCATCTGCAATAGTTACCTTATAAGCAGTACTGGTTGACGTAGGAGCATAGGTCTGATTTGTAGCACCTGTTAAAACCGTAGACCCTTTCTTCCATTGATAACTGTAACCCGGAATAGTTGATAATACAGATGGTGTTTCTGCGCAATATGTCGAAGGGCCTGATAAAGTTAACGTAGGTTCAGCAGGTTCCCACACGACGAGGTTCAGCGGTGCTGAAGTGCCATAACAGTTATTGGCATCTTTTACGGTAACTGTGATGTAACCGGCCGTGTTGGCTGTGATGGATTGCCCAGTCTTGCCGTTAGACCATGAATAAGTGTTAAATCCAGTTTGTGCATTCAGTGTTACATTCTGATCATAACAAAAAGAAGTTGATCCAACCGGTGTGATGACAGGCACAGGCATTGGATTCGATGGATTGAGGCCTTCATCAATTTGCCCGTTACAGTTATTGTCAATTCCATCACAGATTTCTGTTGCGCCTGGTTTTATGGCTGCATTGTTATCAGCACAATCGCCTGCACCGGTAACAACACCGGAAGGAGGTGTGCAATAAGCGATTCCCGGCAGGGAAGATGAACCATAATTGTCGCCATCTGCATCAACATAATAGACTACCTTACCAATAGCGGTCGGATCATTATTATCTGCCAGTCCGTTACAGTTTTCATCCACATCATTGATATCACAAAATTCCGGAGCAAGCGGATGAATGGCGGCATTGCCATCATTACAATCAGATTGGTTACCGGCCATTCCTAAAGGCGGATCACAGTAAAGGATTCCTGCAGATGACGGTGAGCCATAACCGTCAATATCTGCATCGGTATAATAATTCAGTTTTCCCGTCGCAGACGGATCATTGTCATCGGAAAGACCGTCACAATCTTCGTCGAGATTATTGGCATCGCAAATTTCTGTTCCACCTGGCTTGATGGAATAATTCGCGTCATTGCAATCGGTGTGGTTGCTTACTTTGCCAACCGGTTGATTACACCAGGCAACACCTGTTGCATTGATTGCTCCGAAGCCATCGAGGTCAGCATCCGGATAGTAAAGTATTTTTCCTGTTGCCGAAGGGTCTGCATCATCGGAGAAGCCATCACAGTCTTCGTCTAAATCATTCGCATCACATATCTCTGTTGCAGATGGATTGATTGCAGCATTTCCATCATTACAATCATTATGGCTGACAACGATATTAACCGGCGGATCACAGTAAGCGACGCCGGTTGCTGTGGCAGCTCCAAATCCATCAAGATCGGCATCTGTATAATAAAGCAATTTACCGGCGGCACCGGGATCATTATCATCAGACAGGCCATTGCAGTTTTCATCCACATTGTTAGCATCGCAAATTTCGGATGTGCCTGTGTTAACAGAGGCCGAAGCATCATCGCAATCTGTGTGATCTGTTGTGCGGTAAGCCGGAGGATCACAAAATGCTATGCCGGTTGCATATATTGAGCCATAACCATCATGATCTGCATCTGTATAATAAATCAGTTTTCCTGATGCCACAGGATCGTTATCATCGGACAGTCCGTTGCAGTTTTCATCCACATTGTTTGCATCGCACACCTCTGAAGCTGCAGGATTGATGGCGGCAGCCGCATCATTACAATCGGAATGATCGCTGACCATGTTTGAAGGAGGATGACAATAGTAATTTCCTGCAACGGAAGAGGAGCCATATCCGTCCTGATCTGCATCAGTATAATAGGTATTCTTGCCTGATGCTGCATAATCTGCGTCATCCGCTAAGCCGTTACAATCATCATCCACATTATTGGCATCGCACAGCTCTATAGCGCCGGGATGAATTGCCGGCAGTTCATCATTACAATCTGTGTGGTCGGTCAATTGGTTAGCCGGTGGATGACAATAATAGGATGCAACTGAAGATGCAGCACCAAAACCATCCTGATCAGCATCAATGAAATAAGCCAGTTTACCGGTTGTGGAAGGATCAATGTCATCTGATAATCCATTGCAGTTTTCATCTACTTCATTGGCATCACAGATTTCAACTCTGCCCGGATTGATGAAGCTATCTGTATCATTGCAGTCTGTATGATCTTCCACCTTGCCTGCCGGTTGATTGACATACAGCATCCCCGGATCACTGGCATCTCCATATCCATCCTGATCGATGTCTAAGTAATAAAGTGTAAGGACAACTGTTCCTGAATCGGCGCTATCTGTCAATCCGTTGCAGTTGTCGTCGATATTATTATCAGGGAATTCAACCACTGAAGGGTTGACTTCATAATTTGCATCATCACAATCACCATTATTATTAATCAGGCCGGCGGGAGGATGGCAATAGGCGATTCCTGCAGCAGTATCTGCACCAAATCCGTCATTGTCTGCATCCGTGTAATATATCATTTTACCGATTGCAGCAGGATCGGAATTGTCAGATAAACTATTACAATCCTCATCAATCTGATCCATGTCACATATCTCCAGTGCTGATGGATTGACGGCTGCATTGGCATCATTACAATCCGTGTTGGAAGAGGAGGAGAAGGCAGGCGGGTTGCAATAGGCAGTTCCGGCATCAGCAGCAGTGCCAAAACCATCCTGGTCGGCATCGG